>NZ_CP031194.1:7850934-8454852 GCF_003344965.1 Streptomyces paludis
CTGCTGCGGTGGTGTGGGGTCTGGTGCGTTCGGCGCAGTCGGAGTCGCCGGGGCGGTTCTGGTTGGTTGATGTGGAGGGTGAGGGTGATCCGGTGGTTACGGGTGAGCCTCAGGTGGTGGTGCGTGGGGGTGAGGCGTTTGCGGCCCGGCTTGTTCGGGAGGGGGTTGGTGAGCGTCGGTTGTGGAGTGGTGGGGGGAGGGTGTTGATTACGGGTGGTACTGGGGGTCTGGGTGCTTTGGTGGCTCGGCATTTGGTGGCTGAGTGTGGTGTGCGTGAGTTGTTGCTGTTGAGTCGGCGTGGTTCTGCTGCGGTGGGTGTGGGGGAGTTGGTTGCGGAGTTGGAGGGGGGTGGTGCGCGGGTTGGTGTTGTGGCGTGTGATGTGGCGGATCGGTCCGCGTTGGCTGGGGTGTTGGAGCGGTATCCGGTGACGGGTGTGGTTCATGCGGCTGGTGTGTTGGATGATGGTGTGTTGGAGTCGTTGACTCCGGAGCGGTTGGATCGTGTGTTGCGTCCGAAGGTGGATGCTGCGTGGTATCTGCATGAGTTGGTCGGGGATGTGGAGCACTTTGTGGTGTTCTCGTCGGTGGCGGGTGTGCTGGGTGCGGCTGGTCAGGCGAATTATGCGGCGGGTAACGCGTTCTTGGATGCGTTGGCGGTGCATCGTCGGGCTCGGGGCTGGTCTGGTGTGTCGTTGGCGTGGGGTCCGTGGGGTCAGGGTGCGGGGATGACCGAGGAGCTGGCGGAAGCGGATCTTGCGCGGATGCGGCGTTCGGGTGTGCTGCCGTTGGCTCCTGCTGAGGGTCTGGCGTTGTTCGACGGTGCGGGTGAGGGAGCGGTGGTGCCGGTGAAGCTGGACCTGGCGGCGTTGCGGGCCGCCGGCCAGGTACCGGCCCTCCTCCACAACCTCATCCGCACCCGCAACCACAGAGCCGTCGCACGCACGGGTGAGGCCGGCGGTCTTGTGCACCGCCTGGTCGGCCTGACCGTCGGGGAACGCAACGATCTGGTGCTCGATCTGGTCCGTGGCCGGGTGGCGGCTGTGTTGGGCTATGAGGCTTCGGCGTCGGTGGATCCGGTGCGCTCGTTCCAGGAGTTGGGTCTGGATTCGCTGACGGCGGTGGAGTTGCGTAATGGTCTGGCGGCGGTGACGGGGCTGCGGTTGTCGGCGACGCTGGTGTTCGACTACCCGACCTGCGCCGTGCTCGCGGACCATATCCTCGACGAACTGATCGGCACCGTCGAGGAACCCTCGGTCCGCGCGGGTGTGTTGCCGCCGGTGTCCGACGATCCGGTGGTGATCGTGGGCATGGCGTGCCGGTATCCGGGTGGAGTGCGGTCGCCGGAGGACCTGTGGCGGTTGGTCATCGACGGCATCGACGCCGTCGACGGCTTCCCGAACGATCGCGGCTGGGACCTCGATGCCCTCTACCACCCCGATGCGGAGCACACCGGTACGTCCTACACCCGCTCGGGCGGTTTTCTGTACGACGCCGCCGATTTCGACGCGGAGTTCTTCGGTATGAGCCCGCGCGAGGCGCTCGCGACGGACGCGCAGCAGCGGTTGCTGCTGGAGACGTCGTGGGAGGCGCTGGAGCGGGTCGGGGTGGACCCGGTGTCGTTGCGCGGCAGCCGTACCGGTGTCTTCGCCGGCGTGATGTACGGAGATTACTCCGACCTCCTGACCGGTGCCGAGTTCGAGGGCTTCCGCGGCAACGGCAGCTCCGCCAGCGTGGCCTCCGGCCGCGTGGCCTACTCGCTGGGCCTTGAGGGCCCGGCGGTGACGGTCGATACCGCGTGCTCGTCGTCGCTGGTGGCGCTGCATTCGGCGGCGCAGGCGTTGCGGTCGGGTGACTGTGATCTGGCGTTGGCGGGTGGTGTGACAGTGCTGTCCACCCCGGAGCTGTTCGTAGAGTTCTCTCGGCAGCGGGGGATGTCGGCCGATGGTCGTTGCCGGTCCTATGCGGACTCCGCGGATGGTGTCGGGTGGTCCGAGGGTGTTGGCATGCTGGTGGTGGAGCGGTTGTCGGATGCGGTGCGCAATGGGCATGAAGTGCTTGCGGTGGTGCGGGGTTCGGCGGTGAACCAGGATGGTGCGTCGAATGGTCTGACGGCGCCGAATGGTCCGTCGCAGCAGCGGGTGATCCGTCAGGCGCTGGCCGGCGCCGGCCTCGAACCGTCCGAGGTGGATGTGGTGGAGGGGCATGGTACGGGTACGGCGTTGGGTGATCCGATCGAGGCGCAGGCGTTGTTGGCGGCCTATGGCCGTGGCCGGGAGACTCCGTTGCTGCTGGGGTCGGTGAAGTCGAACATCGGTCATACGCAGGCGGCGGCGGGTGTTGCGGGTGTGATCAAGATGGTGATGGCGATGCGGCACGGTGTGGTGCCGCGGACTCTGCATGTGGACCGGCCTTCGTCGCATGTGGACTGGTCGGCGGGGGCGGTGACGCTGGCGGCGGAGGCGAGTGTGTGGCCGGTGGTGGGGCGGCCGCGGCGGGCTGGGGTGTCGTCGTTCGGGATTTCGGGGACGAATGTGCATACGATTCTGGAGCAGTACCCCGTCAGTCCGGTGGAGGTGGAGCCCGCTGACATCGTGGTGCCGTGGGTGGTGGCCGGCAAGACTGCGGCGGCTTTGCGGGAGCAGGTCTCCCGGGTCGTCGGCAGTGCGGGACATCCGCTGGACCTCGGTTATTCGCTGGCGACGAGTCGGTCGGCATTTGAGCACCGGGCTGTGCTCGTTGGTCGGACTCGTGGGGAGTTGGTGTCGTCTGTGGTTGAGTCGGTGGTGGGTGATGGTCGGTTGGGGGTTGTGTTTACGGGGCAGGGTTCGCAGCGGTTGGGGATGGGGCGTGGGTTGTATGAGCGTTTTCCGGTGTTTGCGGGGGCTTTTGATGCGGTGATGGTGGAGTTGGGTGGTGATGTTCGTGAGGTGATGTGGGGTGGTGATGGTGTTGAGTTGAGTCGGACGGGGTGGGCGCAGCCGGCGTTGTTTGCGTTGGAGGTTGCGTTGTTCCGGTTGGTGGAGTCGTGGGGTGTGCGGCCTGAGGTGGTTGCTGGGCATTCGTTGGGTGAGGTGGTGGCGGCGCATGTGGCGGGTGTGTTGTCGTTGGGTGATGCGTGTCGGTTGGTGCGGGCGCGGGCGCGGTTGATGGATGGGTTGCCGGTGGGTGGTGCGATGCTGGCGGTTTCGGCGTCGGAGGCGGATGTGGTGGGGGTGTTGTCGGGTGGTGTGTGTGTTGCGGTGGTGAATGGGCCGGGGTCTGTTGTGGTGTCGGGTGATGTGGAGGGTGTGGAGGGTGTGGCGGAGCGGGCGGTGGAGTTGGGGTGGAAGTGCAGGCGGTTGTCGGTGTCGCATGCGTTTCATTCGCCGTTGATGGATCCGATGTTGGAGGAGTTTGCGGAGGTGGTGGGGGGGCTTGAGTTCTGTGAGCCGGTGTTGCGGTTGATGTCGGGTGATCCGGTGAATCCGGAGTATTGGGTTCGTCATGTGCGGGAGGCTGTGCGGTTCGGTGATGCGGTGCGGGGGATGGTGGACAGTGGTGTGGGGACGTTTCTGGAGTTGGGGCCGGACGGGACGTTGTCGGCGATGATTCAGGATGTGGCTGAGGTGACGACGGTGCCGGTGTTGCGGCGTGGTCGGGATGAGGAGATGTCGGCGGTTTCGGCGTTGGGTGTGTTGCATGCTCATGGTGTGTCGGTGGATTGGGGGGCGTTCTTTGCGGGTTCGGGGGCGCGGCGGGTGGATCTGCCGACCTATGCGTTCCAGCGTGAACGGTTCTGGCCGGAGCCGTTGGATGTGGTGTTGTCGTCGGTGGGGCATCCGTTGTTGAGTTCGGTGGTGGTGCTTGCCGATGGTGATGGTGTTGTTCTGTCGGGGAGGTTGTCGTTGCGTGCGCAGCCGTGGTTGGGGGATCACGTGGTGCATGGTCAGGTTCTGTTTCCGGGGACCGGGTTTGTGGAGCTGGCGCTGCGTGCTGGTGATGAGGTGGGGCTTGAGCGGATTGAGGAGCTGACGATGGTGGCGCCGTTGGTGCTGCCGGAGCGTGGTGGTGTTGAGCTTCAGGTGTCGGTGGACGGGGGTGGGCGGGTCGGTTTCTTCTCCCGGCCGGAGGGTGTGGATGGGTCGTGGACGCGGCATGCTGTCGGTGTTCTGGGGCGGGGTGCGGGTTCTGTTGCCGACGTTGGTGTGTGGCCGCCGGTGGGTGCGGAGTCCTTGTCGTTGGACGGGTTTTATGACCGGGTGCTGGATCTTGGTTTTGGTTATGGGTCGTCGTTCCGGGGTTTGCGGTCGGTGTGGCGTGCTGACGATGGGGTGTTGTTTGCTGAGGTTGAGCTGCCGGAGGGTGTGTCTGGGCAGTTTGGTGTGCATCCGGCGTTGTTCGATGCTGTTCTGCATGCTCTGGGGGTTGCCGGGGGTGGTGAGCTGAGTCGGCTGCCGTTTGCGTGGGAGGGTGTGACCCTGCATGCGGCTGGTGCGACTGCGTTGCGGGTCAGGCTGGGGGTTGACGGGGACACGGTGTCGGTGGTTGCGGCCGACGGGACGGGTGCTTGTGTGCTCTCGGTGGATGCGTTGACGTTGCGGGCTGTTACGGCGGATCAGTTCGGGCGGGTGGATTCGCTGTTCCGGGTGGAGTGGTCGACGTCGGTGCCGGCGGTCGGGGTTGATGGGGTGCGGTTTGTTGAGTTGGTGGGGGATGGTGATGTGGTTGAGTCGGCTCATGTGCTGGCGGGGCGTGTGCTGGAGTTGGTGCGGGAGCCGGATTCGCGGGTGGTGTTTGTTACTCGGGGTGTGGTGAGTGGTGCGGATCCGGCTGCTGCGGTGGTGTGGGGTCTGGTGCGTTCGGCGCAGTCGGAGTCGCCGGGGCGGTTCTGGTTGGTTGATGTGGAGGGTGAGGGTGATCCGGTGGTTACGGGTGAGCCTCAGGTGGTGGTGCGTGGGGGTGAGGCGTTTGCGGCCCGGCTTGTTCGGGAGGGGGTTGGTGAGCGTCGGTTGTGGAGTGGTGGGGGGAGGGTGTTGATTACGGGTGGTACTGGGGGTCTGGGTGCTTTGGTGGCTCGGCATTTGGTGGCTGAGTGTGGTGTGCGTGAGTTGTTGCTGTTGAGTCGGCGTGGTTCTGCTGCGGTGGGTGTGGGGGAGTTGGTTGCGGAGTTGGAGGGGGGTGGTGCGCGGGTTGGTGTTGTGGCGTGTGATGTGGCGGATCGGTCCGCGTTGGCTGGGGTGTTGGAGCGGTATCCGGTGACGGGTGTGGTTCATGCGGCTGGTGTGTTGGATGATGGTGTGTTGGAGTCGTTGACTCCGGAGCGGTTGGATCGTGTGTTGCGTCCGAAGGTGGATGCTGCGTGGTATCTGCATGAGTTGGTCGGGGATGTGGAGCACTTTGTGGTGTTCTCGTCGGTGGCGGGTGTGCTGGGTGCGGCTGGTCAGGCGAATTATGCGGCGGGTAACGCGTTCTTGGATGCGTTGGCGGTGCATCGTCGGGCTCGGGGCTGGTCTGGTGTGTCGTTGGCGTGGGGTCCGTGGGGTCAGGGTGCGGGGATGACCGAGGAGCTGGCGGAAGCGGATCTTGCGCGGATGCGGCGTTCGGGTGTGCTGCCGTTGGCTCCTGCTGAGGGTCTGGCGTTGTTCGACGGTGCGGGTGAGGGAGCGGTGGTGCCGGTGAAGCTGGACCTGGCGGCGTTGCGGGCCGCCGGCCAGGTACCGGCCCTCCTCCACAACCTCATCCGCACCCGCAACCACAGGGCCATGGCTGCTGCCGCGCCGACCGGCGGCGGATTCGTCGCTGCACTTGCCGCGGCCGCTCCCGCCGACCGGCCTGAACAAGTACTCGAGCTCATCCGTCGACACGCCGCTTCCGTCCTCGGCCACGGCGACGCGACAGAACTCCTGCCGAACCGGCGCTTCCAGGACCTCGGGTTCGACTCGCTGATCGCCATCGAATTCCGCAACCGAATCGGTGACGAGATTGGTCAGCGACTGCCCGCGGCATTGCTGTTCGACTACCCGACTCCGGCCGAGCTGGTCGACCATCTGCTGCCCATAATGGTCGCCGAGGAACCGACCGGGCCGGCCGCGCTACTGGCGGAACTGGATCGACTGGAGCGTGTGCTGGACGAGACCACCGTGGACGACGAGCGCCTGCACCGGCAGATCGCCGGCCGACTGGACGTGCTCCGCGGCAGGTGGACGACAGGCCAGGAGAAGAACGAGGAAGGGTTCGATGTCGAGTCGGCCACCGACGACGACATGTTCCGTATGCTCGACGGTGAGCTGGGCCTGGGCCAGTGACCTGAGTCGGAGATTCGGTGGCAGTCGGCGGTGAATTTGTCGAGGATCTCGTCGCTGTCTTCGCCCGGACGAAGGGGCGGGGTTGGTCGTTCCAGTAGGCCAGCCACGCCCTGACGTCGCGTTCGAGAGCCTGGACGGCCAGGATCAGGTGTACATCCAGCCCGGCGGGCACTTCCCTGTCGAGTTCGGCCAGGATTTTTCTTGAACTCGATGGCGCGGTGACGGCGGTGCAGTGAGCCGATGACCTTGCCGGTGGCCACCTCCAGGGCAGCGAACAGGGTGGTAGTGCCGGCACGGACGTAGTCGTGGCTCAGCCGCTCGGGGACGCCGGGCACCATCGGCAGGACGGGCTGGGACCGGTCCTGGGCCTGGATCTGCGACTTCTTGTCCACGCAGAGCCCCAGGGCCTTCTTCGGCGGATATGGCGTCCCGCTGTGTGGTGTAGCCGACCACGTTGAGGGAGTGCGCCGGGGGCGTGTGCTCACCGGTTTCCGCTCCCTGCCCATGGGGGCGGTCAACCGTGCAACTCTCCCTGGTGAAAGGCTAGTTCAACGCGGGAGGTGCAGGGTGGCCCTGTCTCAGCATGACCTGCTCCGGCTGCTGGAGTCACTACGTTCGGCGGACGGGCTCCAACTCGTCCGCGCAGTGGCCGAGCGGATGCTCCAAGAACTGATCGAGGCCGAGGCCACCGTGAGAATCGGCGCCGCGTGGAACGAGCCCACCGACACACGCACCGCGTTACGCAACGGCCACCGGGAAAAGACGCTGACCACCCAGGCCGGCGACCTGGACCTCGCGATTCCCGAGCTGCGGGGACCTGTTCGGGCAGCTGACCGTGTTCCGCGGCCGGCCCCTGGATCACATCCGTTTCCCTTACGTGTACTTGGACGCGACGTACTGCAAGGCGAGGGTCGAGCACCAGATCGTGTCCCGGGCCGTGGTGATCGCCACCGGGATCACCGAAGACGGCGGCCGCGAGGTGCTGGGGGTGATGGTCGGCGACAGCGAGACCGAGGTGTTCTGGACCCAGTTCCTGCGTCACCTGCGCGAACGTGGTCTGGCCGGAGTCCGGCTCGTGATCGGTGACCACCACTCGGGGCTGGTCAGGGCCATCCGCAAGGTCATGCCGGGGGGCGCCTAGCAGCGATGCAGGGTTCACTTCCTGCGCGATGTGTTCGGCGTGATCAACAAGGAAGCGGCGGAGATGGTGGCCGCGACGATCCGCACGATCTTCGCCCAGCCCACCGCCGAAACGGTCCGCGGCCAGCTCGACACCGTAGCCGACATGCTCGGCACGCAATTCCCGAAGGCCAAGACGATGCTGCTGGAGGCGAGGGCGGATCTCACCGCCTTCGCCACCTTCCCGGAACGACATTGAAAAAAAATCCAGTCGACGAACCCGCTGGAGCGGATCAACCGCGAAATCAAACGCCGCACCGACGTCGTCCAGGTCTTCCCCAACGACGACGCGCTCCTGCGACTGGTCACCGCCGTGCTCTTCGAACTCCACGACGAGTGGTCGCCTTCCCCCGCCGCTACCTGCCCGAGGGCAGCATGGAACAGATCTACCCCACCGAGCTCCCCAAACACGCCCCCACGCTACCCAACACCCCCAACACAACCGCCGATTGATCGGCTCCACCACAAGAAGGGAGGCGATCCCGGCGGACCTGCGTCATCGACCGGGTGGACCAGTGGCTGGCGTTCTTCGGCCTCTCCTCACAGTGTTTTGACGCTCACCCGCTCGACATCGGCGTCGATGATCTTCCTTGGCACACTCCGCTCCGGCTCGTCGCCCAGCCCGTCCAGGCCGTGCTTGAGTAAGAGGAGCTAACACAATGCTCGGACGCGTCGGTAGGTGATCACGCAGCAGGCCAGTTTGAGGAATGCTTCGTGGATGTCGTCGCGGATGTCCCAGCGGATCCGCAGGCGGCGGAAGCCGTGGATCCAGGCGTTCGTGCGCTCTACCACCCAGCGGACCGTGCCGAGCCCGGATCCGTGCGGTACTCCGCGTCGTGTGATGACCGGCTTGATCCCGCGTTTCCACAGCAGGCGGCGGTACTTGTCGTAGTCGTAGCCGCGGTCGGCGAACAGCTGCCGCGGCCGGTGACGGGGCCTGCCGGTGCGGCCCCGGATGTGGGGTATCGCGTCGAGCAGCGGCAGTAGCTGGGTGACATCGTGCCGGTTGCCGCCGGTCAGTGTGATGGCCGGCGGGGTGCCGTGCGAGTCGGTGATGACATGGTGCTTCGAGCCCGGTCTGGCGCGGTCGACCGGGCTCGGCCCGGTTCTGGGCCGCCCCGACGTGCCTGCCGGTGCGAGCCGTCGATCACCGCCCGCGACCAGTCCAGCTTTCCGCCCCGGTGCAGCTCGGTCAGCAGCACCTGGTGCAGCCGGTCCCACACCCCGGCCTCGTGCCAGTCCCGCAGACGGCGCCAGCATGTCATCCCCGAACCGAAGCCGAGCTCCTGCGGCAGCCACTCCCACTGGATGCCGGTATGCAGCACGAACAAGATCCCCTGCAGGCACTTGCGGTCGTCCAGTGGCAGCCGGCCCGGATTCCGACTTCGTCGGGGCCGCACCGGCAGCAGCGGCTCGACCTGCAGCCACAAGTCGTCCGACACAAGCCACGGCGGGCCTTTCCCCTTCCCCATGACCCATTCAACGACCAACCGCAGCAACGGACATGCCCAAACAGAGGCTTTCTGTTAGCTCCTCTAAACGCCGCCGCCAGGTGCGGACCGTGTCCGGAGGGGGGACGCCCCAGCGCGTCCAGTACGCGGGCGACCCTCCGGTGCGCGGAAGACCGACAAGCGCGCGACGCCGCGCGACATGACTGATACCACGCCCGCCGACGTTCAGCGCCCGGCTCGCCCCGGAACGAAACGGTGGCAGAAGCCGGGCAGGGTGCGGTTCCCCGTCGCCGACGTCGGAACGTTCGCGGTATTGCCTGTGGCGGCGCCGTACCACGGCAACCGGACGGGCACCGGGCAGGACCGAGCCACGCAGGCGGCGCGGCAAGGCTGTGAACGTGACGCGGGGGCCACGGCCAGGTGTGCCCCGGGGGCAGGGAACTGTCACCACACCGGTACCGCCGCTCGTCATGGCGGCAGTGGCCGCGGAGCGACTACTTGATGGCGGGCCCCCTTGACGCGGCCGCCAGAGTGGACGCCAACTCGGCGTTCACCTGGGCCTGGTGTGTGGTCAGGTAGAAGTGGCCGCCGGGAAACGCGCGGATACGGAAGGAGCCGGTGGTGTGCTCACGCCACCGATCGGCCTCTGCGACGGTTGTCTTCGGGTCGCCGTCGCCCACCAGCACCGTGATCGGGCAGTTCACCGTAGTGTTCGGCACACCCTCGTAGGTCTCGACGACCCGGTAGTCGTTGCGCAGGGCCGGCATGGCCATCCTGAGGATCTCCTCGTCACCGAGCAGGTCCGCCTGTGTGCCGTTGAGCTGCCGCAATTCGGCGAGCATGCCCTCGTCGTCGCGCAGGTGCACGCGCTCGTCCCGTCGAGTGGCCGGCGCGCGTCGGCCCGACGCCAGGATCGCCTGAGGCGCGGCGGGCGTGTCCGCGAGCGCGAGGGCCGTCTCGAACGCGAGGACCGCGCCCATGCTGTGTCCGAAGTAGACGGTCGGCAGGAGTGTTTCTCGCTCGAGGATCGGCGCGATCCGGCTGACATACGCCGCGACGCTGCCCACCTGCGACTCATGCCTGCGTTCCTGGCGGCCAGGGTACTGGAGGACGATGATGTCGGCGGCGGCCGCGTGGGCCATTGCGACGGGATGATAGAAGCTCGCGGAGCCGCCCGCGTGTGGGAAGCACACGAGCCGCACGCGGGCACCGGCGTTGGGCCGAAAGCGGCGCAGCCAGCGGTCCGCGTCGGTGTCGGGCTGGGGCATGAGGTCTCCTCGGGGCAGTCGTCAGAGACGATTACGGCCCCATCCTGACCGGAGAATCCCCAGTATCCTGCCAACTCCCGGTGATGCACTAGGACACTCCTGCTTTCGTTGACACTGCGGACCGGCCGCTGCGAATGTCATGCACGAAGGCTGATCCCGTGAAGACCAACTGACCGTAACGGTCGTCTGTTTCCCGTTGCAGCGGAAGGGGATTTCGTGTCCAAACGTGCTCTTATCACCGGGGTTACCGGCCAGGACGGCTCGTACCTCGCGGAACACCTGTTGGCGCAGGGATATGAGGTGTGGGGCCTGATACGGGGCCAGGCCAACCCGAGGAAGTCGCGGGTCAGCCGCCTGGTGTCCGAGCTGTCCTTTGTGGACGGTGATCTGATGGACCAGGCCAGCCTCGTCTCGGCGCTGGACCGGATCCAGCCCGATGAGGTGTACAACCTCGGAGCCATTTCGTTCGTGCCGATGTCATGGCAGCAGGCGGAGCTGGTGAGCGAGGTCAACGGTGTCGGTGTGCTGCGCATGCTGGAGGCCATTCGCATGGTGAGCGGGCTGAACGCGTCCAGCTCGGCCCGGTCCGATCGGATCCGGCTCTACCAGGCGTCGTCGTCGGAGATGTTCGGCAAGGTCACGGAGACCCCGCAGAGGGAGACGACCCGGTTCCACCCTCGCAGTCCGTACGGTGTGGCCAAGGCATACGGACACTTCATCACGCGCAACTACCGTGAATCGTTCGGTATGTACGGCGTCTCCGGAATCCTGTTCAACCACGAGTCCCCGCGCCGCGGTGCGGAGTTCGTGACCAGGAAGATCTCGCTGGCCGTCGCGCAGATCAAGCTTGGGCTGCAGGACAAGCTGGCCCTGGGCAACCTCGACGCGACGCGTGACTGGGGCTTCGCCGGTGACTACGTCAAGGCGATGCACCTCATGCTGCAGCAGGACGAGCCGGGTGACTACGTGATCGGCACCGGCGTGATGCACTCGGTCCGCGACGCGGTGCAGATCGCCTTCGACACCGTGGGCCTCAACTGGCAGGACTATGTCGTGATCGACCCGGAGCTGGTACGCCCGGCCGAGGTCGAGACACTGTGCGCCGATTCCAGCATGGCCCGATCCGCACTGGACTGGTCCCCCACGGTGAAGTTCGAGGAACTGATGCAGATGATGGTCGAGTCGGACCTGCAGCAGGCATCGCGCGAGCGTGAGTACGGAGACCTGCTGCTGGCCGGCCGTTGGTGAGAGTGTGACCGAGACGCTGTCCGGCCCCGACCTGTGCAGGTGGATCGAGGAACTGCGGTCGCTCAAGGACGAGGCGGCGGCCTGACCGGTCCGCGGGCCACCGAGAGCCAGCGTGCCAAGTTCAGATTGACCGTGCGCGACCGCTTGGACCAGCTATTCGACAAAGGCGCGTTCCACGAGATCGAGCAGCTGCGCCGCCACCGCGCCACCGGCTTCGGACGGGAGGACCACCGTCCGTACACCGACGGCGCGGTCGCCGGGTGGGGCCTGGTCGAGGGCCGGACCATGTTCGCCTGCGCACGTGACTTCCGTCGGAGCCGGCCTTCCGATTCACCCTTTCCGTATCCCCGACTCAGGAGAAACTCAGCGTGAACGCATACCAGCCTCTGTCGCGCCGTCGCATGCTCGGTCTGGCGGCCCTGGGCGCCGCTGCGATCGCGGGTCACACCACGATCACCGCGGCCCCCCAGGCTGCCGCCGCCACCGCGAGCAGTGGTTCCGACAGCATGTTCGTCCCGGCCGTCGTGGTCGGCACCGGTTACGGCGCGGCTGTCTCCGCGCTGCGGCTCGGCGAGGCAGGCGTGCAGACGCTGATGCTGGAGATGGGCCAGCTGTGGAACCAGCGAGGCTCGGACGGAAACATATTCTGCGGGATGCTCAATCCCGACAAGCGCTCCAGCTGGTTCAAGTCTCGAACCGAGGCCCCGCTCGGAAGTTTCCTCTGGCTGGACCTCGCCAATCGGGACATCACCCCCTACGCGGGTGTACTGGACCGGGTCAACTTCGACCAGATGTCCGTGTACGTGGGACGCGGTGTCGGCGGCGGTTCGCTCGTCAACGGCGGCATGGCCGTCACGCCCCGGCGCTCGTACTTCGAAGAGGTGCTGCCCCAGGTCAACGCCGACGAGATGTACCGCACGTACTTCCCGCGCGCGAATTCCACCCTCCGCGTCAGCAACATCGACCAGACCTGGTTCGAGCAGACGGAGTGGTACCAGTACTCGCGTGTCTCGCGCCAGCAGGCCGATAACGCGGGCCTGAGCACCACCTTTGTTCCCAACGTCTACGACTGGGACTACATGCGCCGTGAGGCGGACGGATCGGCGCCCAAATCCGGACTGGCCGGCGAGGTCATCTACGGCAACAACCACGGCAAGGTCTCCCTCGACAAGAGCTATCTGGCGGCCGCCCTGGGAACAGGCAAGGTCACCATCCAGACACTGCACCAGGTCAAGACGGTCTCTCAGCAGAGCGACGGCACCTACCTGCTCACCGTCGAGCAGAGGGACACCGACGGCAAGCTGCTCGCGACCAAGAAGGTCTCCTGCCGCCACCTCTTCCTCGGAGCGGGCAGCCTCGGCTCGACCGAACTGCTCCTGCGCGCCCGGGAGACCGGCACCCTGCCCAACCTCAGTTCCGAGATCGGCGGCGGCTGGGGCCCCAACGGCAACGTCATGACCGCCCGTGCCAATCACCTGTGGAACCCCACGGGCACCAACCAGTCGTCCATCCCCGCCTTGGGCATCGACGACTGGGACAACCCGACCCACCCCGTTTTCGCCGAGATCGCACCGATGCCGGCGGGCCTCGAGACCTGGGTCAGCCTCTACCTGGCCATCACCAAGAACCCGGAACGCGGCACCTTCGTCTACAACGCCGCCAAGGACCGCGCTGACCTGCGCTGGACCCGGGACCAGAACGCCCCCGCGGTCGAAGCCGCGAAGTCGCTGTTCGACCGTGTCAACTCCGCCAACACCACCATCTACCGGTACGACCTCTTCGGTAAGCAGATCAAGGCATTCGCCGACGACTTCTGCTACCACCCCCTCGGCGGCTGTGTCCTCGGCAAGGCCACCGACAACTTCGGCCGCGTCTCCGGATACAAGAACCTCTACGTGACCGACGGCTCGCTCATTCCCGGCAGCATCGGAGTCAACCCCTTCGTGACCATCACAGCGATGGCGGAGCGCAACGTCGAGCGCATCATCAAGGAGGATGTCAAGGCGTCCTGACGGGCGGGTGGGGTGGGGCCAGACGTACGCCCCACCCCACCCGTGTCCTCTTCACGGCAGACAGTCCACAAGGTCTGCTGCGGAACGAGGAACACTGTGGAGCGACTCCGCTTGGGCGGGCTATCCCCGTACCGCCTGTTCGATGAGGTCGAGCGCGCGGATACTGTCCGCCGGATCGACGGGCGGTGGACCGCCGTCGTGCAGGGCCGTCGCGAGCCGGCGGTAGAACTCGCGGTAGTCGCCGGCCCGCAGGGGGACGGTGTCCGTGCCGTCGGGGCCCGCCACGACGGCGTCCCGGCCGTCCGCGTGCAGCCCGAATCCGGTGTCGCCGGGCCGCAGTCCGGCGAGGGACTGCGCCTCCTGCGGGTCGAGCCCGTCGGAGCGGAAGACGGCACGGGAGCCGGTGACCCGGAAGCGGGGGCGCGGCGCCGGGGCCACCGCGCTCATCCACAGCCGGGTCCGTACGCCGGAGACATGCCGCAGCGTGAGGAAGGACTCGTCGTCGCTCACCGCGCCGGGCCGCCGGCGGTCCAGTTCGGCGTGCACCTCGCTGACCTCGCCGAACAACTGGAGCGCCTGGTCGATCAGATGGGGGCCGAGGTCGTACAGGATGCCGCCGCCCGCCGAGGGGCCCGTGACGTCCTTCCACCCGTCGCCGACCCGGGGGCTCCACCACTCGAAGGCCGAGTCGAACTGACGGACCTCACCGAGTTCGCCCCGTTCCACGACATCGCGGAGGGTGAGGAAGTCCCCGTCCCAGCGCCGGTTCTGGAAGACGGTCAGCACCCGCCCCGCCGCCTTCGCCGCCGCCACGACCTCGCGGGCCCCGGCCGCGGTCACGGCGATCGGTTTGTCGATCACCACATGCGAACCGGCCTCGATCGCGGCGTGGGCGAGCGGCGCGTGGCTGGCGTTCGGGCTGCCGATGACCACCAGGTCGTACGGCCGGGAACCGGCGAACAGCGCGTCGGTGCCGGCGAGTATCCCGGTCCCCGGATACTCCTGACGGGCCAGACGCGCCCGCTCGGGCGATCCGGTGACGATCGCGTCCAGGGAGTAGCGCGGATCGGCGGCGATGAGCGGTGCGTGGAAGACCCGCCCGGCCGTGCCGAAGCCGATGACGGCGGTACGGATGACACTCATGGAACTGTCCCTCTTCTTGTCGTGTGCAGTCATCGGGGGCCGACGTCGGCCGGCAGCCCGGCCACGATCTCGTCCACCGCGTCGAAGAGCGCGGCGGGGATGTCGCGCTCGACCGCCGCCACGCTCTGCGCGATCCGCGAGGGGCGCGACACCCCGACGACGGTCGAGGAGATCCGCGGGTCACGGACCGAGAACTGGACGGCGGCGGCGGCGATCGGCACTCCGGCCTCCTGGCAGAGCGCCTCGATCCGGCGGATGGCCGCGAGCAACTCCTCGGGCGCGTCGCGGTAGCCGTACCGACGCGACGCGCCGGTGCCGGACGCCAGGATTCCGCCGCCGAACACCGCCGCGTTGACCACGCCCATACCGCGCCCGGCGGCGGCGTCGATGAGCCGGTCGGCCGTACGGTTCACGAGCGTCCACCGGTTGTGCGTCAGCAGGACGTCGAAGTGGCCGGTCTCCACGTACTCCCGGATCGTCTCCGTGTCACCGCCGGCCACACCGATCGCCCGCGCCACCCCGGTCTCCTTCAGCTCCCGCAGCACCTCGACCGGCCCGCCCGGCGCGGTCGCGGCGGCGAACGTCGTGTTCTCCGGGTCGTGCAGATACAGCAGCGGCACGCTGTCGACGCCCAGCCGCCGCAGACTGCCCGCGATGGCCCGGCGCATCTCCGCGCCGGAGAAATCCCCGGTGTCCAGATCACGGGTGACCTTCGTGGCGAGCAGATAGCCGTCCGGCAGCCCGCCGACCTCGGCGATCGCCGCTCCGATCCGGCGTTCCGACTCCCCCCGGCCGTAGGCGCAGGAGGTGTCGATCCCGCGGATCGGTCCGGTGAGCGCCGCGACGGCGGTCGCCACGCCGTCCTCGGCGCTCACGTCGTAGCCGAAGTTCGAGGGCATCGAACCCAGTGGCGCGCCACCGACCATGAGAGGGGTGACGGGGAGCCCGGTGGCCCCCAGGGGCCGTACTGTCCACCGCATGATCAGTCCTCCGCACTCGTCCAGTCGAAGAATCCGGCGTCCGCCGGATCCAGGTGGGCACGCGCCGCCGTACGGTCGAACTCGACGCCCAGGCCCGGGCGGTCGCCGACGGTGACATAGCCGTCCTTCACGATCGGATCGGTGAATCCGTCGACGATGTCGTACCACCAGGGGTCCATCGCCACGGGATACTCGAAGGCGATCAGATTGTCGGGCAGGGTGGCCGACACCTGGATCAGGGCGGCCAGCCCGAGCAGACCGCTGCTGACCCCGTGCGGCGCGATCCCGATCCCGTACAGATCCGCGAACTCGGCGATCCACTTCAGTTCGGCGAGGCCCCCGACATCACCGGGGTCGGGACCGATGACCCGGACGGCGCGGGTCTCGATCAGCTCACGGAAGTTCTGCCGCAGATAGAGCTGCTCACCGGTGTGGGTGGGGACCGTTGTCGCCGTGGTGATCTCGCGGTAGCCGGCGACATCGTTCCAGGGCACGAAGTCGCCCGTCAGGATGTCCTCGGCCCACGCGATGTCGAACCGCTCCAGCTCACGCAGTACCCGGATCGCGTCGGGCACCGCCCATCCGGGCCCCATGTCGAGGGCGAGGCGCCGGTCGGGGCCCAGGACGTCCTTCATGGCGGCGACCGCGTCGACCACCCGGCTGATCCCGCTCGGGGTCAGAAATCCGCGGTTGGGGTGAAGGGGGCCCTCGCGGAGGTCGTTGTAGAGAAAGCCGGGAGTGTGGGGCGCCATGAACCCGTGCAGGCCGACGCCTTCCTTGATGATGGAGAAGTTCTCCGGCGCCGCCGCCATGTACGCCATGGACGCGGCGTAGTCCTCCGGTGTGTGGGAGCCGAGCGTGGTGCGCACCCCTCCGTTGTAGACGCGGACCCGGTCGCGCACCTTGCCGCCCAGCAGCCGGTGGACGGGGACGCCGAGCGCCTTCCCCGCCACGTCCCACAGCGCGATCTCGATCGCCGAGGCGATGGCGCCCCACGGCTTGGACGCGCCCATCCTCCGGATACGCAGCATGCAGCGCTCGACCTCGGTCGGATCGGCCCCGATCAGCAGGGGCGAGAAGACACCGAGTGTCCCCGCCACATAGGGCTTGGAGTGCTCGATCTCGGCGAAACCGTCGATGCCCTCGTCCGTCAGGATCCGGAGCACGGGGGACCGGCCGATACGGGCGCAGCGGATGTCGGTGATTCTCATCCCTTGACCGCACCGCCGGTGAGCCCCGCGGTGAAGTACCGCTGCATGACCATGAACAGGATGACGATGGGTACGGTCAGGACGACGGACGCGGCCATCGTCGCTCCCCAGTCCACATCGAACTCACCGGCGAACTGCGTCAGCGCCACCGGGGCCGTACGCGACGCGGTGGACGTGGCCATCACCGAGGCGAACAGGAATTCGTGCCACGACTGGAGGAAGGCGAACATTCCCGCCGCGGCCAGACCGGGCGCGCACACCGGAAGGGTGACATAGCTGACCGCGTCGAAGCGTGAACCACCGTCGATCTGAACGGCTTCCTCCAGCTCGTAGGGGATCGCGGCAATCTGGTTGCGCACCATCCAGGTGACCAGCGGCACGGTGATCGCGAGATGCGCGAACGCCACCCCGCTCGCCGTGTCGAGCAGTTTGAGCGACGAGACGATCTGGTAGACGGGCAGCAGCACCACCGTGAGCGGCACCATCTGCCCCAGCAGGATGAACAGGGCCAGCGGCCGGGCCGAGCGGAACCGGAAGCGCGCCAGGGCGTATCCGGCGCTGAAGCAGAACAGCAGCGTCGCGATGGCCACCAGACCCCCGATGATCACGGAGTTCAGCAGCGCCTGGGGCATCGACGACGAGGTCAGGACGGTCTGGTAGTTGTCGAACGTCCAGGAGGAGGGGAACAGCCGGGCCGGTACGGCGAAGATGTCGCCGCGCTTCTTGAACGACGTCAGCACCATGACGGCGATCGGGGCCAGGCTCCATGTCAGCAGAACGGCCAGGGTTCCCCAGACGGCGGCGCGTGCGGACACGCGGCCGGCGAGCTGTCTCATCGCTGATCCTCCAGGTCGGTGCGGGTGGTCCGGGCGAAGAAGACGGCGAAGACGGCGCCGATGAACACCTGCACGAGCGCGACCGCCGAGACGAGCGTCTGATCCCCGTTCTGGAACGCCTGGTAAAGAAGGATGGGCAGGATCGTCGACGCACCGGCGGGCCCGCCGCTGGTGGCGACCCAGATGATCGTGAAGGAGTTGAGCGCCCAGACCGCGAGGGTCAGCACACAGATGCCGGTGGTGGGGCGGATGGCGGGCAGGATGATGTGGCGCAGGATCGCGAGGGACCCGGCCCCGTCGAGACGGGCGGCCTCGTACCGTTCGGCGGGAATGGTGGCCAGTGCCGCCGAGACCATGAGCATCACGAACGGCGCGGTGACCCAGATCTGGATCAGCGCGACCGCCCACAGCACGATGCCGGGGTCGGAGAGCCAGCGGACGGGCTCCGCGACGAGTCCGAGATCCAGCAGTGTCTGATTGAGGATTCCGTAGTCCGTGGAGAGCGTCCACCGCCATACGGTCGCGCCGACCACACCGGGGATGATCCAGGGGATCATCAGCAGCGAGCGCCACACTCCGACGAGCCGCAGATGTCTCGACTGGAGCACCAGGGCCCCCGCGTAGCCGAGGAGAATCCCTCCGGCCACCGAACCGACGGTCCAGTACAGCGTGTTGAGGAAGACCTGTCCGACGTTGGGGAGGTCGAAGAGGCGCGAGAGACCGGTGCCGCCGTCGGAGACGACCCGCACGATCGTCGTGACGATGGGTATCACCATCAGGACGGCCGTGAGGATCGCGGCCGGCAGGACCAGCAGGACCGGGCGGCTGCGCCGGCGCCGGAGGGTCCGCACCGCTGTGGTGTGCGTCATCGTGTCACCAGGTCCAGGATCTGGGCCGCGCCGGCGGCCGGTGTGACGCGCCCCAGCGCGACTTCTTGGATCTTGTCGTGCACCGCCTGGACGGTCGCGGTCCAGCGGGGGGCGTTGGCCGCCGGAACGGAGTGCTGGGCGAGCTGCTCGGCGTACGGCCGCCGCTCCGGGGTGCTGAACCTCGCGGCCGCGGACGCGCTGGTCCGCGCGGGGAAGGTCACGGTCAGCTCCGCCATGTTCTCCGGCCGCGCGAGGAAGCGTACGAGCTGCCGCGCGGACTCCTGGTGCGGTGCGGCCCTGGGAATGAGATAGCCCCAGCCGACACCCTGCGCGGTGCCGGGCCCGTCCGGGCCGGGCAGCAGCGCCGTCGCGACATCCGCGCCCTGCTCGATCGCGGCGTCCACATCGAACACACCGGCCGGATACATCGCGATCCGGCCCTGGAGGAACAGCTCGCGGATGCCCGTGTTGTCCAGCTCGAACGAACTCTTGCTGGCCCACCCCTCGTCCACCGAACCGCCGATGAGCCGGAGCGCCGCCTCGGCGGACTCTTCGGTGAAGCGCGGCGCGCCGTCGACGATCTTCGTACCGTCGGAGATCGCGAAGTCGAGGAAGCGCAGGGTCAGGTCGTTCGGTTCGCCCTGCATCGGCCAGGCGGTTCCCACCACCTTGCCCCGGGTGAGCCGCTTCGCGTCCTGCTCGAAGTCGGCCCAGGTGCGCGGTGGCGCGTCGATGCCGGCCGCGGCGAGGAGACGGGGGTTGTAGATCAGGGCGTTGGTCGCCCACCGGTAGGGCACGGCGTAGGTGCCGCCGTCGAAGGTGAGCGACTCGACGAGTCCCGGCGCGAAGTCCTTGACCGGCATGTCCGGGCCGTACAGCTCATGGACGTCGGCGAGCTGTCCCTTGTCGGCGTAGCCGCGTACCCGGGCCAGTGACTCGGTGATCACATCGGGCACATTGCCCGAGTCGAGTGCCACGGCGGTACGGTTCGCCACGGTGTCGCCGGTGGTCTGCACCAGCTCGACGGTGATGCCGGGATGCTGCTGTTCGAACTCCTTGACGAGCCCGGTCGCCTTCTCGTAGTCCCAGTCGGGCACCCACCAGGCGACGGTGTTGTCGCGCGTTCCGCCTTCCACGATGTTGTAAGCGGTCGTGCCCGCGACGGTGAGCACCGCCGCGATGACCACACCCAAGAAGAGCCGGGTCCGAGGCATCATTGCCATCTTCGCTCCGTTGGTCGAATACTCCCTGTTCGCGGCTCATCGTGTATCCTGTCATTACAGGATGTCAAGGACTCTCGCCGAGGTTTGTGGGACGCGGACCGGCGGTGGGAGGGAGAACGAAAGGCCCTAGGATCCAGTGGACGCGGACGCTCTCAACAGGCAAGGGGTTTGGGTGACATGAGGGGGAAGACGGGGAGTGCCCGGCCGGTCGCCGCCGGTACGGGCGGAGCGTCCGGAGGTGTGTCCGCGATCGACCGTCGCTCGGACATACCGTTCTACGCGCAGCTCAAGCGGCTGCTCCGGGAGGACATCGCGGCCCGCGGTCTGGAGCCCGGTGACCGGCTGCCCGGGGACCACGAACTCTGCGACACGTACCAGGTCTCGCGCACCGTGGTGCGACAGGCGCTCCTGGAGCTCGAACACGAGGGCGCGGTCCGCCGGGAGAAGGGCCGCGGTACGTTCGTCGGCGACCCCCGGACCTCGCACGGCTTCGGCGGCGCGCTGGTCGGCACGTTCGAGGACATCCAGGGCAACGCGGGCGAGCAGCGCTCGCGCACCCTGTTCCGCGGTGTCGTCGCCGCCACCGCCCAGGTCGCCCGCGATCTCGCCGTGCCCGAGGGCGCGGACGTCGTGGAGATCCGGCGGGTCCGCGAGGTGGACGGGGTGCCCTGGGCGTTCACCCGTACCTTCCTCCCGCTGGATGTCGGACAGCCGCTCCTCGACATCGAGTTGGAGGATGTCTCCCTCTTCGGCGTCCTGGAACGGCGGTTCGGCATCAGGTTCGAGCGCGCCCGGCGGTCGGTGGAGGCGGACGTGGCGAACGAGACGGTGGCCACGGCCCTGGACTGCGCTCAGGGCGCGGCGGTCCTGGTGATGCGGAGCGTCTCCTTCGACCGGGCCGGCCGGCCGATCGAGCGGTTCACCGGATTCCACCGCGGTGACCGCAGCCGTCTGAACGTCGAGGTGGTCCACTCGGCGGACGGCTGACCCGGCGCGGGGCGCGGCGGGTGCACGCGCCCGGCCCGGACCCGCTCGCGCGGGGCCGGGCCGGGCGGCGGTTCCGCTCCGCTCAGTGCAGGGTCGCCAGCACGGAGGGGCTGTAGGCGGCGGCCCGGTCCAGCTCGCCGCGGAGCGCCAGCGCCGCCCAGTCGGGGTTGGCCAGCAGCGCCCTGCCCACCGCGACGAGATCGAACTCGTCGCGCTCCAGACGGGCCACCAGCTCACCGATGCCGGTCGCACCGGACGGCGCGGTGAAGCCCGAGGTGAAGTCCCCCTCGCCGTACTGCCGGTCCATCCCGACGGAACCGACCGTCACGGTGGGTCTGCCGGTGAGCTTGCGCGCCCAGCCTGCGAGGTTGAGGGGGCTGCCGTCGAACTCGGGCAGCCAGTAGCGGCGGCTGGAGCCGTGGAACACGTCCACTCCGGCATCGGCCAGCGGCGTCAGCAACTGGGCCAGCTCGTCGGGGGTTTCCGCGATCCGGGCCTCGTAACGGCCCAGCTTCCACTGCGATATCCGGAAGAAGACCGGGAACTCCGGGCTGACGGCCGCGCGGACGGCCCGTACGACCTCGGCGCCGAAGCGGGCGCGGGAGGCGGGGCCGCCGCCGTAGCGGTCACCGCGCCGGTTGGTCGCGCCCCACAGGAAGCTGTCGATCAGATAGCCGTGCGCGCCGTGCACCTCGACGCCGTCGAAGCCCAGCCGCTCGGCGGCGCCGGCGGCCTCCGCGTAGGCGGCCACGGTGTCGTCGATGTCCCGCAGGGTCATGGCCCTTCCGGCCGGTTCGCCCGCCAGTCCGAGCCCGGACGGCCCCTCTGCGGGGGGCTCCGTCGCGGTACGGGTGACGCCGGTGTGCCACAGCTGCGGAATGATCCTGCCGCCCGACTCGTGGACCCGGCGCACCACACGCGCCCAGCCGTCGAGCGCCCGCTCGCCGTGGAAGTGCGGCACGTTGTCGTACGCCCCGGCGGCGGCGCGGTTGATGTAGGTGCCCTCCGTGATGATCAGCCCGGCCTGGTGGGCCGCCCGGCGGGCGTAGTACTCGGCCACGTCCGGGCCCGGCACACCGCCGGGGGACGCGGTCCTGGTCATGGGGGCCATCACGATCCGGTTGGGGACGGTGAGACCGCCTACGGTGAACGGTTGGTCGAGACTGGCCATCGTTCCTCCCGAGTCGGAAGCGGGCGGTGCGGGGAGTTCGCGTTCGAAGGTCGCGAGGGGATAGTGCACGATCGCCGGCGCTTTTGGCTATACCTTCCCGGCGCTGAATGACATCGGGCGGAGAAGCCGGGGCGCTGCATTGCGCGATGCGATCCACTGCAACGAAATTGTTTGGTTGACCGTGCGGATGACGGCCACGACACTCGGTCCAGTGGCTACGCAGATGCCCCGGATGGAAAGGGTGGAATCGTCGATGACGAGCCAGAACCGTCCCGCCGAAACGGCCGTCAGGGAACTGGCGGGAAAGAAGGCGGTGGTCACCGGCGGCAGCCGCGGTATCGGCGCCGCGATCGTACGGAATCTCCTCGCCGCCGGTGCCACCGTGGTCGCCGGCGCCCGTTCCGCCGACGCCGGTGAGCCCGCCGGCGCCACCTTCGTCAAGGCCGATCTCAGCACGTCCGACGGGGTACGCCAGTTCGCGGACGCCGCGCTGGAGACGCTGGGCGAGGTGGACATCATCGTCAACAACGCGGGCGGCTGCCGCTCGTTCCACCGGGTGCTGGATCTGGAGGCGGACTGGCAGTACACGATGGATATCAATTTCCTGGCAGCCGTCCGGCTCAATGCGGCGCTGGTGCCTTCGCTCCGCGAGAACGGCGGCGGTTCGATTGTCCACGTATCGTCCATTGCCACGGTCGCGGCATATCCGATTCTCTATCACTACGCCGCCGCGAAGTCCGCGCTGGAGACATACAGCAAAGGACTCGCCGCCGAGCTGGCACCGGACGGTATCCGCGTTCTCTCCGTCTGTCTGGGAAATGTGGCGACACCCGCCTCCGAGATCGCGCGCCGCCAGGTGGTCGAGTATTTCGGCGGTGAGCCCGACGCCGCCGCACTGGAGGAACTCGCGGGGAAATGGGCCGCCGAAATTCCCCTCGGACGTATGGGCGAGTCCCAGGACATCGCCGACGCGGTGGGCTTTCTGGTCTCCCCCCGCGCATCGTGGATCACCGGCAGCAACATCGTCATCGACGGCGGCAAGACCGCCGGCCTGTCCTGAGCGCACGGATCCGGCACCCGCGCGGCTGCCGGCAGACGCGATGCCACCACACCGCGGGCCATCGCCCCAGCATGGAAGGACGGACACGATGACCGCGACAGGGGCGGATGCCCGGGCGTACCCGTTCGGACCGGTCCACCGGCTCGACCTCGATCCGGCGCTGGCCGCGATCTGCGGCGAACAGCCGGTGCTGCGCGTACGCCTGCCCTTCGGCGGCGACGGCTGGCTGGTCACCCGGTACGCGGACGTCAGGACCGTCCTGGCCGACCCCCGGTTCAGCCGCGCCGCCGCGGTCGGTGACCATGTGCCCCGCACGGTCGCCGCCGGGCTGCCCGCCACCTCGATGCTCAGCATGGACCCACCGGACCACACCCGGCTGCGGCGCAGGGTGGCCAACGCGTTCACCACCCGCCGGATCAGGGAACTGCGCCCGCGCGTCGAGGAGATCGTGCACGGCCTGCTGGACACCATGGTGGCCACAGGCGCGCCCGCCGATCTGACCGAGGCCCTGACCTGGCCGCTGCCGATCACGGTGATCTGCGAAATGCTCGGTGTGCCGATCGCCGACCGCGACGGATTCACCGAGTGGGTGGACGGTCTGCTGACCCTCTCCGACCCGGCGGAGTCCGCGCGGGCCCGCGAGCGGCTCGACCGGTATCTCGCCGGTCTGATCGACCTGCGCCGCACCGCCCCCACCGGCGATCTGCTCGGCGAACTGGTCGCGGGGGAGCGGGAGGACCCGCTCGGGGAAGAGGCACTCGTCGGCCTCGGAGTCAGTCTGCTCTCCGCCGGCCAGGAGGCCACCGCCAACCAGATCGGCAACTTCGTCTACACCCTGCTGACCCGGCCGGGCCTCTGGCGGCAGCTCGCCGCCGACCCCGCGCTCATTCCCCACGCGGTCGAGGAACTCTCCCGGTTCATTCCGATCAGCGCCACCGCCGGTTTCACCCGTATCGCCACCGAGGACGTGGAACTGGGCGGGCAGACCATCCGGGCCGGCGACGCGGTGGTGGCCGAACTGGGCATGGCCAACCGTGACCCCGAGGTGTTCGACCGCCCCGGGGAGATCGACTTCCACCGGGAACGCGTCCCGCACCTCACCTTCGGACACGGCGTCCACCACTGCCTCGGCGCGCAGCTGGCCAGGATGGAGCTGAGCGTCGTACTGGAGATCCTGACCGGCCGGCTGCCCGCCCTCCGGCTCGCCGTCGACGAGGACCAGTTGGCCTGGCGGACCGAGCGCCTCGTCCGGGGAGTGGCCGCACTGCCGGTCCGCTGGTGAGGCGACCGCCGCCACCCCGGCCCGGCGACATCCTCGAACACACCAAGGGAGAGATGTTCATGGCCGGGAAACACAACGGTACACACAACGAGAATCACAACGGGACACACGACGGGAAACACGAGCCGACCGGGCCCGCTCCCGGCCGGGGACTGGCCGACGTACTGGCGTCCGTCGACCCGGGCGAGGCGCTCGCCGAGGTCATGGCGGCCATCTTCGAGAACCACGGGGACCGGCCGGCGCTCGGGGAGCGCGCGGTGTGCCCCACGACCGGCCGTCTGCTCCCGCGCTTCGACACCGTCACCTACCGCGAACTGTGGGCACGCGTCCGCGCCGTCGCGAGCCTCTGGCACCACGCCCCGGAGTACGCCCTGAGCCCGGGCGACCGCCTCGGCACCCTGGGTTTCACCGGCATCGACTACGCGACGCTCGACCTGGCGTGCATCCACGCCGGCGTCGTGCCCGTACCCCTCCAGTCCAGCGCGCCGCTGTCGCGGCTGAGACCGGTCGTCGCGGAGACCGAGCCGCGTGTCCTCGCGGCGAGTTCCGAGTATCTGGCCACCGCGGTCGACCTGGCGCTCGAAACACCCTCCATCCAGCGCCTGATCGTGTTCGACCACCGCCCCGGCACCACAGACCACCGCCCCGGCACCACCGGTCGGCACGACGCCCTGGCCGCCGCCCGCCGGCGGCTGGACGAGGCCGGCAGCCCGGTGGTCCTCGACACACTGAGCGACATGATCGAGCGCGGCGGCCGGCTGCCGCCCGCGCCGCTGTTCACCGCCGGCCCCGGCGAGGACCCGCTGTCCCTGCTCATCTACACCTCCGGCAGCACCGGCGCCCCCAAGGGCGCCATGTACACACAGCGGCTCGTCGGCACCGCGTGGTACGGGTTCAGCTACGGACCGGCGGACACACCCCCGGTCAGTGTGCTCTACATGCCGCACAGCCATCTCGCCGGCCGCTATGCGCTGATGGGCTCCCTCGTCAAGGGCGGGGTCGGCCACTTCACCGCCCGGAGCGACCTGTCGACACTGTTCGAGGACATCGCGCTGGTGCGCCCGACGGAGCTGACCATGGTTCCGCGCATCTGCGACATGCTGTTCGAGCGGTACCGCGGCGAAGTGGACCGGCGCGCCGGGGAACCGGGCGACATCGGCGCGGCGGTCCGCGAGGACCTCCGGGAGAACGTCCTCGGCGGCCGTGTCGCCAAGGCGTTCGTCGGGACAGCCCCGCTCTCCGCCGAGACCGCGTCCTTCGTCGAGTCCTGCCTCGGCTGCCATCTGTACACCGGGTACGGCTCCACGGAAGCGGGCGGAGTGCTCCTGGACACGGTCGTGCAGCGTCCGCCCGTGACCGACTACAAGCTCGTGGACGTTCCCCAGCTCGGCTATTACGGCACCGATGTGCCGTATCCCCGGGGCGAGTTGCTGCTCAAGTCGGAGACGCTCGTCCCCGGGTACTACAAGCGCCCCGAGCTGACGGCCGCGCTCTTCGACGAGGACGGCTACTACCGGACCGGCGACGTCTTCGCCGAGCTGGGGCCCGACCGGCTGGTCTACGTCGACCGAACCAAGGACACCCTGAAGCTGTCCCAGGGCGAGTTCGTGGCCGTCTCCCGGCTGGAGACCGTCTTCCTCGGCAGCCCGCTCGTCCGGCAGATCTACGTGTACGGCAACAGCGAGCGCGCGTACCTGCTCGCGGTGGTCGTGCCCACGCCGGACGCGACGGCCGCCTGCGGCGACGACCCCGCCCGGCTCAAGCCGCTGATCGCCGCCTCGCTCCGGCACCTCGCCAAGGAGGCCGGCCTCAGCCCGTACGAGATCCCGCGCGACTTCCTGATCGAGACCGAACCCTTCAGCACCGGCAACGGGCTGTACACCGAGAGCCACAAACTCCCGCGCGTCCGGCTCAAGGAGCGGTACGGCGACGCCCTCGAACGGCGGTACGACGAGCTGGCCGGAAGACAGGACCGGCAGCTGCACGCACTGCGGCGGACGGGGCCGGGCCGCCCGGTGGCGGAGACCGTCGGCCGGGCCGCCCAGGCGCTCCTGGGACTGCCGGCGGCCGACCTGAGCACCGACGCGCACTTCACCGACCTCGGCGGGGACTCCCTGTCCGCGCTCGCCTTCTCCCGGCTGCTCCAGGAGATCTTCCACACGGACGTTCCGGTCGCGGTGATCATCAGCCCGGCCAACGACCTGGCGCGGGTGGCGGAGCACATCGAGACACAACGTCACACCGCTACGGAACGCGCCACGTTCGCCACGGTGCACGGCGCGCACAGCACCGAGGTCCGCGCCGCCGATCTCACCCTGGACAAGTTCCTCGACACGGCCACACTCGTCGGCGCCCCTGCCCTGCCCCGTCCCGACGGGCCCCCGCGAACCGTCCTGCTGACCGGCGCCAACGGCTACCTCGGCCGCTTCCTGTGCCTGGAATGGCTCGGCCGGCTGGCGGCCACCGGCGGCAGGCTCATCTGCCTCGTCCGCGGCGGCGACACCGATGCCGCGACGGCAAGACTGGAGGAGTCCTTCGGCAAGGGGGACGACGAACTGCTCCGGCGGTACCGGGAGTTGGCCGAGGGAACCCTCGACGTGCGCGCCGGGGACCTCGGCGAGCCGCGGCTGGGCCTGACGGAGGCCGCCTGGGACGAGCTGGCGCGCACGGTGGACATGATCGTCCATCCGGCCGCCCTCGTGAACCACGTACTGCCCTACAGCCAGTTGTTCGGCCCCAACGTCGCCGGCACCGCCGAGGTGATCCGGCTGGCCCTCACCGCCCGGCTCAAACCCGTCACCTACGTGTCCACCGTCGCTGTCCACCTCGGGACCGGGGCGGCGGCCCCGGACGAGGACGCCGACATCCGCGGCATCAGCCCCGTACGGACCGTCGACCAGGGATACGCGAGCGGTTACGCGACCAGCAAGTGGGCCGGCGAGGTCCTGCTCCGGGAGGCACACGAGCGGTGCGGTCTGCCGGTCGCCGTCTTCCGGTCCAACAACGTCCTCGCGCACAGCGGCTGGCACGGACAGCTCAATGTGCCCGACGTGTTCACCCGGCTGCTGCTCAGTGTGCTCGCCACCGGCCTCGCGCCGGGTTCGTTCTACCGGGGCAAGGGCGCACGCGCCCATTACGACGGCCTGCCGGCCGACTTCACGGCCGAGGCGATCACCTCACTGGGCGCGCGGGCCACCACCGGCCACCGGACCTTCAACGTGGTGAACCCCCACGACGACGGCATCTCGCTGGACACGTTCGTCGACTGGCTCATCGAGGCCGGACACCCCGTCCGGCGGATCGACGGCTACGACGCGTGGCTCACCCGGTTCACGGTCGCCCTGCGCGCCCTGCCGGAGCGTCAGCGCCGCCTCTCGCTGCTTCCCCTGCTGCACGCCTTCGCCCGGCCCGAGGAGGAGGTCAGCGGTTCGGCGCTGCCCGCCGAGCGGTTCCGGGCCGCCGTGCGGGCCCGCGAGACCGGGTCCGGCGAGGACATCCCCCGCCTGTCGGCCGCCCTCATCCGGAAGTACGTCACCGACCTGCGCCAACTGGGCCTGCTGCTCTGAGAGAGGTGAGCGGCGGCCCGCCCCGAAGCCGTGTGCGGTTCTCCCGCACACGGCTTCCGCGCGTCCGGGCGGTTGTGTGTCCGTGCGGTCGTGGGTCCGTGTGTCCGTGGGGTCGTGGGCGGTCGCCCGGCTCGGGCTGCGCGCCCGGCGCCCGTACCGCCCCGCTCATGCCGGCGGCCTCCGCCCGGTCCGCTCCCTCACGGAGCACAGGACCGGGCGGAGGCCGCCGGCGAACCGCCGTTCCGCAGGCTCAGCCCAACCGCTCGGCCAGCCACCGGTGGACGGCGAGCGCGGTGGACTCCGCGTGCTCCTCCAGCATCGTGAAGTGGCTCCCGGGCACCTCCAGCCGGGTGTGCTCCAGCGGCCATTCCGGCCGCCACACCGGCCCGGCGCTGTCACCGAGCACCTCGAAGAGCGGCTGCGCCGAGGCCGCGCTCACATACAGGGTCGGGACGGACACCGGCAGCGGTCGCCAGCCGTCGAACAACTCCGCGTACCGGACCATCGCCGCGAGCTGTTCGTCCCCGGCGGGCAGCCGCGGGTACCGCTCGGTCAGCCAGCGGGTGATCGTGCTCATGCCTGCGACGGTGTTCCCGGCGGCCCGCCCGGGCGAGTCGAGCAGCACGAGCGCGGCCGGCGCGGCACCGGTGGACGCGAGCCGCCGCGCGATCTCGTGCGCCGGCCAGCCGCCCGACGAGTACGCCGCCAGCGCGAACGGACGTCCGGCGAAGCGCCGTCGCAGGGCGTCGGCCTGAAGGGCCACCGCCGACTCCAGATCCTCCGGCAGCGGCTCGCCCGCACCGTAGCCGGGCATACCGGTCGCCCAGACGGAGCGCAGTCCGCGCAGCGCCATGGCGAACCGGAGGTACTGGTGCACCCCGGTGGGCACGACGAGCGACGGCAGGCAGACCAGCTCCGGTTCGCGCGCGCCGTCCGCCAGCCGTGTGAACTCCGGCTCCTGGACGGCCGTCCCCGAGGTGAAGGCGGGCCGCACGCGCCCGGCGGTCTCCCGCCGTACGGTCCCGACCAGCGCGTCCACCTCGTCGGCGCGGTGCTCCAGGAGGTAGGCGCCGAGCCGGTCCACCGAGTCCTGCTCGAAGAGCAGCGTCGACGGCAGCTCGCCCAGGTCCTGCCGGAGCGCGTTGGTGAACTGGAGGACGAGGATCGAGTCCATCCCGTACGCGACGAACGACGTCCCGGGATCGATCTTCCCAGCCGGTATCCGCAGTGTCTCCGCTGCCTTCTCCGTGAGATGGGCGGCCAGAGCGGCGGCACGCGCCCCGGCATCGACCGGTGCGGCCACCGCGGCAGCGGGTGCCACAAGTGCCGCGGGTATGACGGGAGTTACGGGTGTCACGGGAACGCCCGCCGGGCGCGTGCGCGCGGCCACCCTCTGGCGTGCGATGCCGTCGCTCTCGGCGGCCAGGATCTGCTGCCCCAGCTCGCGCGCCCCCGGCAGGACGGAGACCACCGAGGAGAACCCTTCGCCGTGCAGCACCTCCCGCCAGGTCTCCGGGGCCAGCGCGGGCGAGCCCGGCACCCGAAGGGCCACGTCCTCGGCGAGCCACCAGCCTTCGAGCAGCCCGAAGGTGAGATGACTGAACACGTCGAAGGCGGTCAGCTCGTTGAGCAGCAGCCGGCCCCTGTCGCGCAGCGCGGACTTGGCGTTGCGCAGTGTGGCACGCATGTCGCGCGTCGCGTGCAGGACGTTGGCGGCGATGACGAGGTCGTAGCCGCCCTCCTGGATACCCTGCTGGGCGAGCGGCCGTTCCACGTCGAAGCGCCGGCAGTCGAGCGAGGGCACGTCGGGCCCGTACCGCGCCTGGGCACGGTTCAGGAACGCCTTCGACAGATCGGTGTACGTGTACGTCTCGATGCTGTCCCCGTACGGACGCAGCGCGGCGAACACACCGACGCTGGTGCCGCCGGTACCGGCGCCGATCTCCAGCACACGGATACGCCGGTCCGGGTCCTGGCGCAGCAGTTCCGCGACGATCCCGGAGACGGCCCCGGCCAGGGCGCGGTTGAAGGTGTCGGCCACCCGGTTGTTGCGGTAGCAGCCCTCGACGAGTTCGACGGAGCCGCGGGGGAACATGATGTCCGTCGCCGGGGTGCGGCCGGTGAGGATCCTGGGCAGCGCCTTCAGTGTGGCGTCGACGAGCGCGATCTCCGCCGCCCTGTCGGGGTCCTCGGACCATCGCGCGCACTGCTCGGCCCACTGACGTTCGAGGACGTCGAGCGGCGGCGCGTGGTCCGGCACGACCCGCAGGGAGTGGGCGAGCCACGCCGTGTACCGCTTGTCTATCCCGCCCCGGGCGAGGGCCACGGCCGTATCGGTGGGGGCGGGCTCACCGGCCCGCAGGACCCCGAGCGCCTCCAGATGGCCTCGGAGCAGCTGGGCGAGCAGCGGATCGCGTGCGGTACGGCGCCAGTCGGCCGTCGTCCGCAGCAACCGCGCTTCCGCGTCGGACAGTTCGGCCGGAGCGGGCGCCGTCCCGCCCGTGACGCCGAGGGGGGAACGCTCGTACACGGTCGTCCGGAGTGTCATGTCGATCGCTTCGATGGCCGCGGGGTCCGACAGCTTGACGAAGCTCACCTGCGGCTGCGGGCCGCCGAGCAGGGTGTCCAGCGCGGCCATGGCCTCCGGCGGCTCGATCGACAGCAGCCCCCACCGCGCCATGCTCCGCCGGTGGAACGCGGAGGCGACACTGCCGACCGAACCCCACCAGCCCCAGTTCATCACCTTCACCGGGCAGTCGAGATGTCCGGCCAGCAGCTGCGCGTAGGCGTCGGCGAAGGCGGAGCCGGCCGCGTAGTTGCTCTGCCCGGCCGATGTGGCGAACGACTGGAGCGAGGAGAAGAAGAGAACGAAGTCGAGCGGCTCCCCGGAGAAGACCCGCGCCATGGCGACGCTGGTGTCGACCTTCGCCGCCAGGCTCGCGCGGAAGTCGCCCTCCTCCATGGCCGCGAGGCCCCGGTCGCGCAGCACGAGCGCCGCGTGGACGACACCGTGGATCCGCCCGTAACGCTCCTTGATCCGCTCGTGGGCCGTGCGCAGCGCCTCGGGATCGGTGGCGTCCGCGCTGAGGTAGCTGACTTCTCCGCGCCCTCCGATGTCCCGGATCCGCGCCTCGATCGAGGCGTCCCGCGCCCGGCGGCCGATCCACACCACCCGGGCGCCGCAGCGCTCCACGACATGCCGGGTCCATGCCTCGCCGAGGCCGCCCGCGCCGCCGATGACGACATACACACCGCCCTCCCGGTACGGGTCCGCCGCCGGGGGCGGGCTGACGCACGGCACGAGCCGCTGCCGCAGCCACTGGCCCGAGCGGCGCGCCCAGGCGCTGCCCTCGGTGTGCGCGGGAAGACCGGCGAGCGCCGAGGGCCCCGCCGTACTTTCGAGGTCGACGCGGCGGACCGTCCAGTGGCCGTACTCGCGTTCCAGCGCCCCGAACAGGCCGTGCAGCGCCGTGTGCGCGGGCCGGATCACCTCGGCGCGATGGGTGGCCTGAGCGCCGTGGGTGACCAGGGTGACACCGAGGGAACGGGCGCCGTAACCGGCGAGCAGCAGCGCCTTGACCATACGGAACGCCGCGATCACACCCTCCTCCTGCGCGGCGACGAACCCCGTGGCGTCCGTCGGGTGCGGCGCGGTGTCCGGCGCGAGCCACAGCAGATGGTCGAAGGTCTCGCCGGAGCGCAGCGCGGTGGCGATCTCCTCGACGCGGGCGCCCGGCGGAAGGCGCCAGGCCCGCGCTCCGGGGGAGTGCCGGAGAATCCGCGCGAACCGCTCGTCCGACGCGCCGACCACCAGCACCCGGTCCGGGAACGAGGGCGCGGGGGCCGTCGCGCCGACGGCGTCGGCCCGTACCGGCTCCCACACCGGAGCGAACAGCGAGGGCGCGGGGGCCGGTACGGCACGCGAGGTGTAGCCGGTCATCCGGACGAGGACGGCGCCCGCCGCGTCGAGGAGATCGATGTCGAGCCGGCCGGACGGGCCCGCCGCCCCGGTGTCCACGGAGCGGACCACGGCCCACCCGGCCTCCGTGCCGAGGGGCGCGAAGATCTCCAGGGTGTCCAGGGCGAACGGGACCATGGTCTCGCCGGAACCGCCGAGGTTCAGCGCCGTGGACGCCTGGATCGCCGAGTCCATCAGCGCGGGTGACAGTACGTACGGATACGGCTCGTCCGGTGCCGCCGACAGACGGGCGACGACCGTGCCCGGCCCGACATGGACCTCGTCGATCGCGCGGAGCGAAGGACCGTGGGTGATTCCCCTCGCGACGATCGCCTCCGCGACCCGCTCACCCGGCACCCGGGTCGGGCAGCCCGCGCGCAGCGCGGCCAGATCCACGGGGGCCGGGCGCGGCGAGGTGGCGCGCCGGACGCGCCCCTCGCAGAAGGGACCCGCGTCGTCCGTCCCGGACACCACCTCGAAGGCCACACCGTCACCGGCCGGCTTCACCACGATGTCGATGTCCCGGGGCGTGCCCTCGACCACGAGCGGCCGGACCCAGGTGATGTTCCGCAGGGTGAGCGGTGTCGCGGCGTCCGTTCCCAGCGCACGGGCGGCGACCTCACGGGCCATCTCCAGATGGACGACACCGGGCAGCACCCGCCGCCCGCCCACCTGGTGGTCACGGAGGAAATCCTCCTCCCCGGTCAGTTTCACCGTGCCGCGTACGGTGCCGGGCACACCGGGCACCGGAGCCGTATCGCCCATGATCGGATGGCGCGGAGCGCTGGTCGTGGGAGCGGTCGTGGCGGTGATCGCGGCGGTCGCGATGGGCGCTGGCTCCGTGGCCCAGTGGCGTTCCCGGGCGAACGGGTAGGTGGGCAGGGGGACACGCCGTTGCGCGCCCGGCGGGAAGAGCCCCGGATAGTCGAGCACGACGCCCTGGACGAACAGGCCGGCCAGCACGGTGAGGTCCGCCCGGTAGGAGGGGTACGCGGCGGTGCCCGCGGCGGCGGCACAGCGGCGCAGCGCGTCCTCACCCCGCCGCCGCCCGGCGTCGGGCCAGTCGTCCGGAGCCGCCGTCCGCCCCGTAAGGGCGCGCGGTCCGTCGATCCCCTCCGCCAGGACCTGGAGCAGCTCGTCGCGGTCCCGTACGACGCACGCGAAGCGGTGGGCGAAGTGCTCGCGGCCGACGAGGAGCGTCCAGGCGATGTCACCGCAGTCGAGGGAGTTTTCCCCGCGGCAGTGTGCGGCCAGCCGCGTCAGCTGCGCCGAGAGCTGTTCGCGCGAACGCGCCGACAGCACGACCAGCTGGGCCGGGCGGGGCACCCGCGGGACGGACACCGCCGGGGGCTCCTCCAGGACGAGGTGCGCGTTCGTCCCGCTCGCCCCGAAGGAGCTGACGGCACCCCGCCGCGGAGCGCCGACGGGCGCCGGCCACGGATGGGTGCGGGTGCTCGGATAGAACGGGCTGCCGTCGAGCGGGACCGCCTCGTTCGGCCGCTCGAAGTGGAGCGAGGCGGGGATCTGGCCGTGCCGCATGCCGAGGAGAATCTTGAGGACGGCGGCGACACCGGCGGCGAACTGGGTGTGACCGAGGTTCGTCTTGACCGAACCGAGGGCGCAGTAACCGGACTTGTCGGTGCCCTTGCGGAACGCGCGGGTCAGCGCCTGGAACTCGATCGGGTCACCGAGCTTGGTGCCGGTCCCGTGGGCCTCGACGGCCTGGATCGTCCCGGCATCGACGGCGAACCGCTCGTACACCTCGCTCAGCAGCCGCTCCTGGGAGACGGAACTGGGCGCGGTGATGCCGTTGGTGGCGCCGTCGTGGTTGGTGCCGGACGCCCGGATCACCCCGTGGACATGGTCGCCGTCGGCGAGCGCGTCCGCGAGCCGCTTGAGGACCAGGACACCGACGCCCTCGCCCGGTACGAAGCCGTCGGCGCGGTGGTCGAAGGCATGGGTGCGGCCGGTCGGCGAGAGCATCCCGGCGCGCCCGGCCAGGTCGTACAGGCGCGGGGTGGTCTGGAGGTAGACGCCCGCGGCGAGGGCCATGTCCGTCTCGCCCGACCAGAGATCCTTGCACGCCAGGTCGATCGCGACGAGAGAGCTGGAGCAGGAGGTCTCGACCGCGATGGCCGGGCCCTTGAGGTTGAGGAAGTAGGAGACCCGGCCCGGGACGAAGGATGCCATGTTGCCCCAGAACGCCTGAGCGGGCGCGTCCTCCCCGATCAGCGCCTGGTAGTCGCCGTCCCAGCAGCCGACGTAGACGCCGCAGTCGCGTTCGCTCATGGCGGGTCCGGCATGGCCCGCGTCTTCGAGGGCCTTCCAGGATTCCTCCAGCAGCAGCCGCTGCTGGGGATCCATCACGGCGGCCTCGACCCCGGAGATGTTGAAGAACAGCGGGTCGAACTCGTCGATGCGGTCGAGGAAGCCACCGCGCGTGCAGCGCGGCTTCCCGGCGGCGTCCTCGGTGGGCAGCGGCCAGCGGGTCGCCTCGGTGGTGAGGTCGTCGCCCGCCGCCAGATGCTCCCACAGCTCGTCGAGCGAGTCGGAGCCGGCGAACCGTCCGCTCATCCCGATCACGGCGATCGGACCACGGTCGACGGGCCCCGGGAGCGGCCCCGGGACCGGGACTGGGGCCTGTGCGGCGGGTGTGGCGGGTGCGGCGGGTGGCGGCAGCGCGATCGTCTCGCCGTGCGCGTCGAGCAGATGCGCGATGAGCCGGTCGGCCGAGCTGTGGTCGTAGATGACACCGGTCGTCAGATCGAGGGAGAGCGCCTCGTTGAGTTCATGGACGAAACGGACGCCGAGGATGGAGTCCAGTCCGTAGTCGGCGAAAGCGCGGGTGGTGTCGATGTCCCGGGTGTCCATGGCCAGTGCCTCGGCCAGCTTCGTGTGCACGAGACGGCGGACCTGCCCGTCGAGCGGCGGCCGGGGTCGCGCGACCGGGCCGTCCTCGGCCTTGGCCCCGGCCTTGTCCACGGCCTTGTCCACGGTCTCGGGCTCGTCGGCCGCCACGCGAGGCGCGGGCTCCCGGTGGCCGGGGCTCTCACGACGGGCCCCGGCGGACCCGGCGGCGCCGGGAGCGTCGAGCGCTTCGAGATCGCCGGCCCAGTACCGGTCACGGGCGAACGGATAGGTCGGCAGCGAGATCCGCCGGGGTACGGCGGAGCCGTGCAGGGCGTGCCAGTCCGGCGCCGCGCCCCGGGTCCACCGGGCCGCGAGGCCGGAGAGCCCGTCTCGTCCGGGCCGGTGGGGCACCACGGGGTCCCCGGGATCGCCGTACCGCGCGGGCTCGGTGGCGCCGCCTCCGTACGTACGCCCTACGGTGCCCCGGTGGATGCCGGGGACGGCCGTGTCCCGGTTCAGGTACGCGCGGAGCACGGCGCGCAGTTCGGACACCGAGGCCACGACCACGGCGAGGCGCTCCTCCATCGCCTCACGCCCGACCTGGAGGGTGTAGGCGATATCGGCGAGGGCGGCCTCCGTGCCCGGACCGTCGAGATGGTCCGCGAGGCGCGCGGCCTGGTCGCGCAGCCGCTCCGGGGTGCGGGCGGACAGGACGACCAGCTGCTCGGCTCGGTTCCCGGCGGATGCCTCGCCGGACGCGGGCGGGGACACGTATTCCTCCACGATGAGGTGTGCGTTCGAACCGCCCGCGCCGAACGACGAGACCGCGGCGAGGCGCGGACGGTCGCTGTGCCAGTCGGCGGGTTCACGCTGGACGAAGAAGGGGGTCCGGGCCAGATCCAGGTTCGGGTTGAGTTCCTCGGCGTGCAGGCTGGGGGCGAACTGCCGGTGCCGCAGCTGGAGAACGGCCTTCGTCAGACCGGCGACACCGGCGGCTGCCTCAAGATGCCCGATGGACGACTTGACGGAGCCGAGGGCGCAGAACCGCCGGTCGTCCGTGTCCTGGGCGAAGGCGAGGGTCAGGCCCGCCACCTCGATCGGGTCGCCGAGTTCGGTGCCGGTGCCGTGCGCCTCGACGTAACCGATGTCGCGGGCCGGGACACCGGCGCGGTCGAGCGCGTCACGGATCAGCTCGGCCTGGGCGTTCGGGCTGGGCACCGTATAACCGTGGGTGCGGCCACCGTGGTTGATGCTCGTGCCCCGGATCACCGCCAGGACGCGGTCGCCGTCGGCCAGGGCCCGCGAGAGCGGCTTGAGGAGTACGGCGCCGACCCCCTCGCCCGGGACGAAGCCGTCGGCGCCGCTGCCGAAGCTGCGCAGCCGGCGGCCCTCCGACAGCATGGCGGACCGGCACAGCTCGACGTAGTCGAGCGGGTGGAGGTACAGATTGACCCCGCCGGCGATGGCCGCTTCGCAGGACCCCCGGTACAGGTGCTCACACGCCTCGTGGATCGCGGTGAGGGAGGCCGAGCACATCGTGTCGACGGTCAGGCTGGGCCCGTGCAGGTCGAGGACGTGGGACGTACGGGCGCTCAGCGACGCGAAGGACAGGGCGGGGACGACGGTCTCGCCCGAGGGCAGCCGCCGCGGGCTGTGCCGGGCGTGGCCGGACTTCGTGACACCGGCGAAGACCCCGACGCGCCCGCCGTGGCGGGCACTGAACTCCCCGGGGCTGTAGCCGGCGTCCTCCAGCACCTCCCAGGACGCCTGGAGGAACAGCCGCTCCTGCGGGTCCATCGCGTACGCGTCCCGGGGCGCTATCCGGAAGAAGAGCGGGTCGAAGGCGGCGAAGTCGTCCAGGAAACCGCCCCACTTGCTGTAGCTCCGGCCGGTCGCGATCGCCTCGGCGCGCGAGGGTTCGTAGAAACCCTCCAACGGCCAGCGGTCCTCCGGGACTTCCACGATCCCGTCACGGCCGGCCTTGAGGTTGTCCCAGAACTCGGTGAGATCCGCGGCGCCCGGGTACCGTCCGCTCATGCCGATGATGGCAATGGGCTCCCGCCGCCCGGGCGTTGCGGCCGGTTCACCGGCCCCGGGCGTGAGCGCGGGTACGGGGGCGGGTACGGGGGCGGGTACGGGGCCGGGATCCTGCGGCGCGAGGTGTCCGGCGAGCGCGCGGAGCGTCGGGAACTCGTAGAAGACGGTCTTCGACACCTCACCGAAGGTGCGGGCCAGCTCCTTGTTGAGCTGCACCACCATGATCGAGTCCAGCCCCATGGAGTGCAGCGGGGCGTCGGGGGCGACATCACCGGACGGGACCTTGGTGACCCGGGCGAAGAGACCGGTGAGCCGGTGGAGCGTCGGCGTTCCGGCGGGCTCGGGGAGTACCGGTGTCACCGGGACCGGTTCCGCCGCCGATGGAGGAGGCGCGGTGGTACGGGCCGGGGCGGGCGGCGCCGAGGTGGCTGCGCCCGGGGCCGCCGGGATCCGGCTCAGGTCTCCGTGGTGGACCCAAACTCGGGCTTCGCCGTCCAGCCGCCAGGCGTCGGCCAGTGCCTTGAGGCCGGCCGCGGAGTCCATCGGGGTCAGGCCCCGGCTCTGCCGCAGACGCGCGCGTACGGCGTCGTTGACGCTCATCCCGCCCTCGCGCCACAGCGGCCAGGCGAGCGACAGCGTACGTCCCGAGCGCTCCCCGGCGGCGACGCGTGCGGCGCGCCGTACGGCGAAGGCGTCGAGGAAGGCGTTGGCGGTGGCGTAGTCCGCCTGCCCGGCGTTGCCGGTGATCGCGGAACCGGAGGAGCAGAGCAGAAGGAATTCCAGCGGGGCGTCCCCCACGGCCCGGTCGAGATGGACGAGGCCGTCGGCCTTCGGCGCGAGAACACCGGCCCACTCCTCGGCCGTCTTGCGCACCAGCGCGGCGTCATGGACCACGCCCGCGCAGTGGATGACACCGTGCAGCCCGGTGTCCCGCTCCCGGACGGACGCGACGAGATGGCGCACTTCCTCCCAGCGCGAGACGTCCGCCGGCGTGTACCGGGCGGTGGCGCCTTCGGCGCGCAGCTCGTCCAGGAGCGCGTCGATCCGCGCGTCGCGCGGTGCGCGGCCGGTCAGGACAAGCGTGGGACAGACGACATCGCGGGCGATGGCACGGGCGATGACGGCGCCGATCCCGCCCGCGCCGCCTGTGATCAGGTACACACCGCCGTCGCGCCAGGGCATGTCCGCGCCGTCCATCGGTGCGGGGGTGACCCGGCTCCAGGTGAGGACGGAACGGACGCCGTCCCGCTGGAGCACGAGGTCGTCTTCGGCGGCGTGGGCGTTGTGCGCCACCGCGGTGGCGACGGCCTCGCCGTCGACGGGGCCGGGGCCGTCGCCGCCGGGAAGGCCGAGGCGGATGAGCTGCCCGGTGAGCGAGGGGTCTTCCGCCATGGCGGTACGCAGCAGCCCGACGAGCGCCGGATGAACGGTGTCGTCGTCGCTCGCGGGTGCCACGACCTGCACGAGAGTCTCGCCGGCCGAGGTGTCGGCGACCAGGTCGCGCACGATCTCGAAGACCTGCCGCGAGACCTCGCCGAAACGGCTGTCGAGGCGCTGCTTGCCGGTCTCCACGGTGTGGCAGCGCACGCCCGCGATCTGCCGTTCGACCGACTCCCGCGCGGCGGCGAACGCGCCGCACAGGACGACGGCATGGCGGGCCGGAGTGCCGTGGTGCGCGGAGCCGTTCACCGGCGCGGGCTTCGGGATCCAGCGGGGGACGAGCAGCGCGGTCCCGGTTTCGGTCCCGGTCGCGGGCTCGTCCAGCTGCCCCTGCTCCGCAGGGAGTTGTGGCGCGGCGCCGGGGATCCAGTAGCGCTCACGCGCGAAGGGATACGACGGGAGCCGCAGCCGCCGGGGCACCGAAGTTCCGTGCGGCGGGCGCCAGTCGACGGTGGCTCCGTCGACCCAGCGGGCGAGCAGACCGGTGAGGTCGCCGTCGTCCGGTACGACGGGGGCGGCACCGGCGGTGTGGCCGTTGACCGTACCCCTGACGCCGTCCCCGAGGTGCTCGCCGTCCTCGGTGAAGGCGCGGAGCCTGTCGGCGAGTTCGTGGGGAGAGCGCACCACCCAGCCGACGCGCTCCCGCATCGCCTCGCGCCCGGTCTGCAAGGTCCAGGCGAGCGAGCGCAGAGAGGGCGGCGCGGACGCCTGTTCCAGATAGGTGAGCAACTTTCTTGCTACCTCGCGCAGTTGTGCAGGGGTACGGGCCGACAGCGGGACGACGGCCGGTGCGCCGTTGGCGTCGGCGTCGGAGTGGGACTCGGTGCCGGGACGTGTGCCCGGGATGTACTCCTCAACAACCACATGGCAGTTCACACCGCCGAACCCGAAGCTGCTGACCCCCGCCCGCCGCGGGACGAGGCCGCCGTCGGGCCCGGGGCGCCGCCGCCACGGCTCGCTCTCGCGCCCGACGCGGAACGGCCCGTCACCGAGTTCGAGATACGGGTTGAGTTCCGCGCAGTTGCGCGTGGCCGGGATGATCCCGTGCTCCAGGGCGAGCAGTACCTTGAGCAGTCCGGCGATCCCGGCCGCCGCCTCCAGATGACCGATGTTGGTCTTCACCGAGCCCAGCACGATGTCCGCCCGGGAAGTGGCGCCCAGCCGCCGGTACGCGGAGCGCAGCGCGCGCACTTCGACGGGGTCGCCGAGCACTGTTCCGGTCCCGTGGGTCTCGATGTACTGCACGGTGTCCGCGGGGATACCGTCCATCGCGGCGCGGACCAGATCGGCCTGGGCATCGGCGTTCGGCGCCGTCAGGGAGTTGGCCCGCCCGCCGTGGTTCTCCGCGCTGCCGACGAGCACACCGAGGATCGGGTCGCCGTCCCTCTCGGCGGCGTCGAGCGGCTTCAGGATCAGCGCGCCGACGCCCTCGCCCCGTACATACCCGTCCGCGTCCTGGGCAAAGGTCGCGCAGCGCCCGGCCGGGCTGAGCATTCCGGCCCGGTGGGCACTGACAAAGGTGTCCACGCTGAGCAGGAGATTGACCCCGCCGGCGATCGCGAGGTCGCACGCGCCCGAGCGGATGGCCTCCATCGCCTGGTGCACGGCGACCAGCGAACTCGAACAGGCAGTGTCGACGGGACGGCTGGGGCCCCGGATGCCGAGCAGGTACGAGATCCGGTTGACCAGCATGGAATGGGCGTTGCCCGTGGAGGTGAACGCGTCCGGCTCGACTCCGTACGTGGTGAGCAGGGTCGCGTAGTCGGTGCCGGAGACGCCGAAGAAGAGCCCGGTGTTCTCCGGCAGGGCGTCCCGTGTGTACCCGCTGTCCTCGACCGCGCTCCAGACGGTCTCCAGGGCCAGCCGGTGCTGGGGGTCCATCAGTTCGGCTTCGCGCGGGTAGATCCGGAAGAAGCCCGCGTCGAAGGCGTCGACGTCGTCGACGACACCCGCGCGGCGCGGGAAGTCGGCGCTCTCGACGACGCGCGCGTAGGCCGAGTCGTAGCGGTGGACGGGGAACTCCGAGACACAGTCGGCGCCTTCGCGCAGACGCGACCAGTAGGCGTTCAGATCGGGAGACCGGGGGAAGCGTCCCGCGGCGCCGATGACCGCGACCGGTACGGGTCTGTCCCGTACCGGCGGGGCGGGCGGGTCCTGTTCCGGCATGGGGCCGGCTCCTGTCGTCGGGGCGGGTGGAGCCGGGGCGGTACGGGGTGGCACGGGCGACGGTTCCGCCCGCGCAGACTCCGGCTGCGCCAACTCGGCCCGAGCGGAGCTGACTTGCTGGGCGAACTCGGTGACGAGATGCCGGGCCAGCGCGTCCAGGGTGGTCAGGTCGAAGAAGACGGCGGGGGTCACGTCGACACCGAGCGTGTCCTTGATGAGCTTGCTGAACGTGACGAGCGAGAGGGAGTCGAAGCCGAAGGCGTCGAACCCGGTATGGATACCGAGGTCGTTGGCGTCGAACTTGAGGATGTCCGCCGCGATACGGCCGAGTTCACCGACCGCGAAGGTCACGAGAGCCTCGTCCTCGACGGCCGCGGGCGCCTCCTGGGCGTGCGTGACCGGCGCCGGGACGCTGCTCCGTTCCGTATCCGCGTTCGAGGGGCCCGTACCGCCCTCGCCCCAGTGGACGCCCGCGAGTTCGGCCAGCACCCGGCCGTCGCGGTCCGCCAGCCGGACCCTGCCACCGGGGGCGGCGGCCCGTGGGGGCAGGTCGAACACCACGTACGCCACGTCGTCGGCGGCCCGCGTGTCACCGAAGAGGCGTATGTCATCGATCAGGCGGGGGAACTGACGCGACCAGGCGGGCTCGCCGGCCCGCTTGGCGACGAGGTGGACACCGTGGGAGACCGCCGCGAGGACATGCGGGGCAATGCTGACGTTACGCATCGTGCGGTCCTGGCGGAGTTCCGGGACGCCGACGCCGAGGACCAGCCGTCCGCCCGGCAGCCAGTAGGCGGCCCGCACACCGCACAGCAGGGGTTCGGGGGTGATACCTCCCTCGGCCAGTTCGGCCAGCACCTCCTCCCGGGTCAGGACGCGCTCGGCGCCGCTGGGCAGCCCCCGCGCGCCGTCCTTCCCGAGCGGCAGCGCCTCCGGGGCGGTCCGCCGGCCGTCCGGGCGCAGCGCGAACTCGGCGACAGGTGTGCGTACACCCGTCCCGTCCTCACGGAACACCACCGCGGATGCCGCGTCGCGGCCGGGCGAGGTGACGGTGGTGACCAGGCGCTCGGTGCTCTCCCAGGAGAACGGGCCGTACAGGCGCAGCCCTTGCACACGCGGGGTGTCGGAGAGCCCGCAGACCTTCCCGACGGCGAGCGCCAGATCGACGGCGAAGGTCGGGACGATGTCCGGCGCCTTCTGCCGCGCACAGCCGTAGTCGGCGAGGTCGCCCAGGTGGACATCCAGGGTGTAGCGCAGTCCGTCCAGGTCGGAGTGGTTGGCCCCGAGGAACGGGTGCGGCTTCTCGCGCAGGGCCAGCGGCGCGGTGACGGTGGGCGCGCCGGGCTCCTGCTCGGCCCAGCACCGTACGCGCTCGAACGGATAGGCGGGCAGGGAGATCCGCCGGGGCGGGCGGGCGCCGGTGAGCGGAGCCCAGTCGAGGGTGGCGCCACCGGTCCAGGCGAGGGCCAGTTCGCGCGCGGTCGCCGTACGGGGGCCGGTGCCGGCGAGTGCGGCGTCCCGGTCCCGGTCGCCGTCGAGATAGCGGTCGATCGCGGCGACGGCGCCCGCGAGGTCCTTCGCGAGAAAGGCCCAGCGGCACGGGAGTTCGTTCTTGCCGACCCGGAGCGTGTGCGCGATCGAGGGGAGATCCGCCTCGTCCGCCCGCGCCAGAAAGTCCCGGAAGCGGACGAGTGAGGTCTCCAGCGTGGCGTCGGTCATCGCGGAGAAGACGAACAGATCCGTGTGCTCCACCCCGTCCGGCCTGTCCGCCCGGGGGCCGGTTCCGGGGACGTACTCCTCAACGATGATGTGTGAGTTCATGCCGCCCGCGCCGATGGAGGTGAGACCGGCGCGCCGGGGATGGACGGTCGTGGCGCCGTGGTCCACCGTGACCGCGGGCCGCCACTCGGCGCGTTCGCGCTGCACCCGGAAGGGCGTGTCCTCGAAGGCGATGTCCGGATTGAGGTCCTCGCTGTGCAGCGAGGGGACGAGTGTGCGTTTCCGGAGCTGGAGGACCACCTTCGCCAGACCGACCATGCCCGCCGCGTGCAGCAGGTGTCCCATGTTCGACTTGACCGAGCCCAGCGCGCAGAACTGGGTGTCCGGCGTGTGTTTGCCGAATGCCGTCGTCAGGGCCCTGACCTCGATCGGGTCCCCGAGCGAGGTGCCGGAGCCATGGCCCTCCACATAGCCGATCGTGCGCGGGTCGACGCCCGCGTCGTCGATGGCCTTCTCGATGGCGCGGGCCTGCATGCGCGGATTCGGGACGGTGAAGCCGTTGCGGACCCCGGCGTTCGCGAGCGAGGTGCCCTTGATGACGGCGTGGATGTGGTCACCGTCCCGCTCGGCCTCGACGAGCGGCTTGAGCACCACGGCGCCGACGCCCTCGCCGAGGATCGTCCCGTCCGCGCCCCGGCCGAAGCTGCGGATGACGTCGGAGGTCGCGGTGGTGAAGTGCTCGTGCGAGGAGGTGATGAGGTTGTACGGGTGCAGCAGGAGGTTCACCCCTCCGGCCACGACCATCTTGCACTCCCGCGCCCGGAGCATCTGCACGGCCTGGTGGACGCAGGTCGACGAGCCCGAACACATCGTGTCCACGAAGATGGACGGCCCGGTCAGCCCGTAGAAGTACGACAGCATGTTGGGGAGCGTGCCCGTGTAACTGCCGGTGGCCGGGGCACCGCGCGTCAGACTGTTCTGGAAGCCGTAGAGACCGTAGTGGTTGCTCATGGTGCCGGCGAGCACACCGACGTCGCCCTGGTACTGACGGTGGATCGTCTCGCGGGAGTAGCCCGCGTCCTCCAGGGCCTCGACACCGGCCTGGAGGAAGAGGCGGACCTCCGGCGACATCCGTTCCGCGTCGCGCCGGGAGATACGGAAGTAGCGGGGATCGAAGGTGTCGATCCCCTTCAGGAACGTTCCTGTCCGGATCGCGCTCCTGCCGAGGACACCGCGCTCGGGGCTGTGGACGGCGTCGTGGTCCCAGCGGTCGCGCGGCACCTCCTCGAAGAGGTGACGCCCTTCTTCGAGGACGGTCCACAGCTCGTCCAGGGTGTCGGCGCCGGGGTATCTGCCCGAGATGCCGATGATCGCGATGTCGTGGTAGGCGTCGGACTCCGCGCGGGATTCCGTGCCCGGTGCGGCGGTGGTTTCCGTACCGGTGAGCGCACCTTCGGCCAAGCCCACGGTCGCTGCCGGCACAGGCACAGGCACAGGCTCCGGGGGCTGCTCCGGTTCGGCGCCGAGGCGGGACTCCAGCGCCGTCCGGTGTTCGTCGACCAGATAGCCCACGACGCCTTCGATGTCGACGTACTCGAAGAAGAGCGTCTTGGGCAGGGGCCCGGCGATCTCCCCGAGGCGCTCGGTGGCCTCCAGGATGGAGAGCGAGTCGATCCCGTAGTCGACCAGCCCGACGGTTGTCCCCAGTGTCGCCGGGTCGTGGTGCAGTACCTCGCCCAGCACCTCCTTCACCAGGCCCGTCGTACGCGCCACGAGATCGTCCTCGCCGAGACTGGCGGCGGTAGGGCCGGCCTGCGCGGGCACGGCGGAGCCGTCCGTACGGGGCGCGGGGGCGTCGTCGTACGGCGCGGACGCGAGGGAGGCGTCGGCGCCGTACGCGACGACGAGGTGCTCCGGCGCGTCGAGCAGGGCGCGCCCGAGGACCCGCAGGCCGTCCTCCGTGGGCAGGGGCTCCCAGCCGCGCTGCCGGCGCATCGACGCGAGGGTGACCCCGTCGACCGTCATCCCGCCCTCCGCCCACAGCGGCCAGCTCACCGCGACGGTCCGGCCGCTCCGCTCACCGGCGTCGACGAGCGCCTGCCGGTGGCGGGCGAACGCGTCCAGGAAGGCGTTGGCTGCGGCGTAGTCGCCCTGGCCCGCGTTGCCGTACACCCCGGCGACGGAGGAGAAGAGCACGAAGAAGTCGAGGGCGAGGCCCCGGGTGGCCGCGTCGAGGTGGAGGGCGCCGGCCACCTTCGGCTCCAGCACCTCCGCCGCGTCCTTCGGATCCTTGGTGAGGAGGTACGCGTCCCGCAGCGTCCCCGCGGCGTGGACGATGCCGTCCAGCGATCCGTGCGCGCCCACGATGTCGCGGACGGCGCGCGCCACGTCCCGCGCGCTGCCGGCGTCGGCGGCCAGATAGTGCGCGTCGACTCCGGCCGCGCGCAGTTCGTCCAGCGCCGCGCCGGTGCTCTCGCCGGGCCGGGTCCGGCCGCTGAGTACGACGGTGACACCGGTGTGCCGCGCGAAGTAGCGCGCGACGCTTCGGCCGAGGCCGCCGAGGCCGCCGGTCAGCCAGTACACCCCGCCCTCCTTGAGCGGCGGGACGCGCGGCCCGGCGGCCGGTTCGATCTCCACCGGACGCCGGGCGAGCCGGCCGCCGTCCGGGGTGTGGCGGACTTCGGCGTCGGTGGCGGTCGCCTCGGCGGCCTCCAGACGGACGAGTTCGGCGATCCGCCCGGATGGCGCGGTGGCGAGCCCGGGGACGCGTACGACACGCCCCGAGACCGACGGATTCTCCAGGTTCAGGGTCTTGAAGAGGCCGACGAGCGGGGCGTGGCAGTGGTGCGGTGTCCGGTCGTCGACGAGGACGAGGAACCGGTGCGCTCCCCTCGGCCTGGACCGCAGCAGTTCCTGTACGCGCGCGAGGACGAGGTCCAGCGTCACACCGACGCCGTCCGCGACGGCGTCGAGGGCGATGCCGGGCAGGACCGTGAACGGGAAACCCGTCGCGCCGGACAGCTCCGAGGCGTACGTGTCCGGCCTGCCGGTGAGGAAGCCGTGCACGGTGACGGGCTCGGCCCGCCGCCGGGGCGGTGCCTCCACCCAGCGGGGGACGGCGGCCACGACACGGGGTCCGGCGGGGTCCGCCGGCTCGGCGACGGTCCGCTGTTCGGCGACGGTCCGCTGGGCGAGCCCGCGCAGCCGGGCGCGGACGGCTCCGGAGTCGTCGCACAGGTCGATGTCGAAGGTGGCGAGGCCCTTGCCGCTGTGCCGGCGGCGGACCCGGGCCCAGACGACGTCCTCGCACGGGCCGTGGACGTCGTACCGGTCGAGGGCCAGCGGCAGCGACAGCTCGCGGCTCGTTTCCGGGACCAGGGTGGCCAGAAGGACCAGCGACGCCTGGAGCGCCGAGTCCAGCACGCTCGGCTCCAGCACACTGGGCTTCAGCATCGACGCGCCCGGCTCCCGCGTCGGCACACTCCGCTCCGGCACACGCGCCTTCGGCGCCACGGCGGCCTCGGCGGCGGGCCGCCGGATCCGGGCGAGCAACTCCCCGTCCCCGACGTGGATTTCGGTGAGTCCGCGCATGGCCGGCCCGTACTCCAGGCCCGCCTCGCGGAAGCCGGCGTACACCTCGGCGGGGTCGTGCGGTGTGCCGCAGGACGCGCGGAGCGCCGCGAGGTCGAGTGTCCCGGGCGCGTCGTACCCCTCCGGCGTGGCCACCGAGGCGGTGCCCCGGCTGTGCACCGCGGCCGGCGCGGTTCCGGCGGCGGGGCTTGTGCGGATCTCGTACCCGAAGGCGCCGCCGTCCTGGGCGGTGACCACCACATGGACCTCAAGGGGCTCCCCGTCCACCACCAACGGGCGCAGCCACACCGTGTCGTTCAGCTGGAGCACCGCCCCGGCCGGGCCCTCGTGGCCGAGGGCGTACGACACCGCCGCGCGGGCCATCTCCAGCTGGACGGCGGCCGGCAGCACCCGCGCCCCATGGACGCGATGCGCCTGAAGGAACGGTTCCTCGCCGGTGAAGACCGAGGTGTAGCGCTGTTCGCGGAGGCTGGAGGTGTTGCGGTGCACCAGCGGGTGCAGCGCGCCGTTCACCGGCGCCGCGGCGGCCTCGTCCGCCGGGCGGGTCCGGAACCAGTGGCGTTCCCGCGCGAAGGGGTACGTGGGCAGCCGCACCCGGCGTGCCCGCGCGTGCCCCGGCAGCGCGGACCAGTCCACATCGCCGCCCTCGGCCCAGCGCGCCGCGGTCTCCACCAGCGCCGCGGGATGGTCCCCGTACGGCTGCCCGGTCCTGTTGTGCGCGGCGGTGTCGGGCAATGTTCCCTCGGTGAACGCGGCCAGGGCCGTGCGGAGTTGCCGCCGGTCCGTCACCACGAAGGCGACGCGTGCAGCCATCGGCTCGCGGCCGGTCTGCAAGGTGTACGCGAGGTCGGCGAGGCTCAGCGCGGCCCGCGCCGGGGCGACGGCACGGTCATCGGCGTCGAGCGTGCCCAGGAACGCGTGGAGCTGTCGCGCCACCTCCCTCAGGCGCTCCGCGGTGCGTGCGGAGAGAGGCACGACGTACGCGCCCGGTGCCTCGGTGTCGGCTCCGCCTTCGGCGCCCGCCTCGGCGTCGGACCGCGGCCGGTCGCCGGGGAGGTACTCCTCCAGGACGACATGGGCGTTGGTCCCGCCGAAGCCGAACGAGCTGACACCGGCCCGGCGCGGCGCGGGGGCGCCGTCCGGCCCGGCGGGCGGCTCGGCCCAGGGCTGGGTCTCGCGCACGATACGGAAGGGGCTGCCGGCCAGGTCGATGAGCCCGCTCTGCTCGGCGAAGCCGACGGTCGCGGGGAGCACCCGGCCCTGGAGCGCGGCGATGACCTTGACCATGCCGGCGACGCCCGCCGCGCCTTCGAGGTGGCCGATGTTGGTCTTGACCGAGCCGATGCCTGTGCTCCCCGGTTCGGGTACGGTGCCCTGCGCCCGGTGGAGGTTGCCGAAGGCGCGCTTGAGCGCGAGGACCTCGATGGGATCGCCCACGGGGGTGCCCGGGCCATGGGCCTCGATGTAGGACACGGTCTCCGGGCGGATACCCGTACGGGTGTAGAGCCCCTCGATGAGGTCGGCCTGCGCGACCGGGTTGGTGACGGTGAGCGAACTGGTCCGGCCGCCGTGGTTGGTGGCGGCGCCCCTGATCACCGCGTGGACGGGGTCGCCGTCGGCGACCGCCCGCGCCAGTGGTTTCAGCAGCAGGACCGCGCCGCCCTCACCCCGGACGTAGCCGTCAGCGCCCTGATCGAACGCCCGGCAGCGGCCGGTGGGCGACAGCATGCTCGCCTGGCTGAAGGCGACGAAGTGCTTGGGCGACCAGCACAGATTCACCCCGCCGGCGAGGGCCAGCGCGCATTCGCCGTTCCGGAGCGCGGAGACCGCCTCGTGGACGGAGACCAGCGAGCTGGCGCACGCCGTGTCATTGGTGATGCTGGGCCCCTGGAGGTCCAGCTGGTAGGAGACCCGGTTGGAGATGATCGAGTAGGCCGTGCCGGTGGGGAAGTAAGCGTCGGTCCGCGCGCCGTCCCGCTCCATCAGTTCCGCGTAGTCCGCGTGGCAGACCCCCATGAAGACGCCCGTGCGCGTCCCCGCCAGCTCGCCCGCGCGGTAGCCCGCGTCCTCGACGGCGTGCCAGGCGAGTTCCAGGGCGAAGCGCTGCTGGGGATCCATGCTCTCCGCCTCGCGCGGTGAGATGCTGAAGAAGGCCGCGTCGAAACAGTCGGCCTCCTCGATGAATCCGCCCCACACACTGTTGGTCTTCTCCGCGCCGCGCCGCGGGCTGCCGAACCAGCGCTCCTTCGACCACCGTTCGGGCGGTACCTCGGAAATCAGGGAGCGCCCTTCGACCAGGTGCCGCTGGAATTCCCGCAGGGTGCCGGCGCCGGGCAGCCTGAGCGCGAGCCCGATGACCGCGATGCCGTCCCCGACGCCGTCCACGGTCCCGGACCGCCTCTCCGCGTCCATCACTTCCCTCCGATCAGCGACGCGGCCCGGCGGCGGTCGACCACCGTCGTCACCTTCAGCTCGGTGTCCGGCGGAGTACGCATGTAATCGCTCCTGTCCCTCACGAACTGCTGGTTGAGCAGGGCTGTCGACAGCAGATGAATGAACGCGTGGTCCTCTTTCGTGCTGATGTCCGCCACGGGGGTGGACATGACCTTGGCGGCCAGCCGTTCCGCGAAGACCGGGTCGATTCCGTCGATCTCCTTGAGTTCCCTTCCGGAGAGCACCAGTTCCAGATAGTCGGGCCGGTGCTCCTGGAAGGATCCGCTGCCCGGCGCGCGGTAGGGCTGCTTGCGCCGGGTCAGGGGGTCCGCCGGGAGAAGTCCCTTGAACGCCTCTTTGAGGATGGCCTTCTCCTCCCAGCCGTCGTCGAAGCGCAGATTGACCGAGGCGGCGGCCCGGACAACGGCCGGGTCGAGGAACGGGCACCGGTTCTCGACACCGTGGGCGAGCCCCATGCGTTCCCCCTGGCTGGACAGCAGATAGCCGGCGAGCAAGGTCTTGAACTCCAGCCACTGGGCCTTCTGTGTCGGGGACAGCGCGGCATAGCCGGGGGTGTTCCCGACCAGCGCGAGCAGGTCCGCGAACGGCTCGGAGCGGTCCTTGAGCAGACGCTGGACGAACCGGCCGTTCTGATAGCGGAGTTCATGGGAGAACAGGCCCGGCAGCCGCTCCGAGGAGAACTGGCTGAGCAGCCCCTTCATATGGGTCCGGTGCTCGGGGCCGAAGTGACTCAGCTCCGGATGCAGCACCGCGATCCGCCGGTCCCGTTCCTCATCGGGCAGGCCGTTCCACGCGGCGCGCAGCATCGTCTCGCGGAAGAGCGAGTAGCCGAGGAACGCCTCGTCGGCGCCCTCTCCGCTCAGGATGGTCTTTGTCCCGGCCTCGCGCACATGACGCGAGAGCAGATACATCGGGACGAGAGCCGTGCGGAACACGGGGACTTCGGCGTGGTGAACGGCCGCGGGGAAGTTCTCCGTGATGTCGGCCGTGGAGACCACGATGGAGGAGTGGCGTGTGCCGAGGTACCGCGCGACGGACCGCTGGCTGTCCGACTCGTCGAGGGACCGGTTCTCGAACTCGACGGAGAAGGTGCGCACCTCGTGGGGCGAGAGATCGGTGGCGAGCCTGGTCACGATCGACGAGTCGAGACCACCGCTCAGATAGACGCCGACCTCGACATCGCTGCGCAGCCGTACCTCGACACTGGAGCGCAGCGTCTCGCGCACGAACGCCGCGGCCTGCGCCGCCGTACCCGCGAAAGGCTCGGCCTCGACGGCGAGTTCCTCGTACGTGTGCAGAGCGGTCCGCCCCGCGCGGACCGTGAGAAGTCCGCCGGGCGGCAGCTGGCGGACGCCCTTGAACGGGGACCGGTCCGGCAGCGGTGTCCAGAGTCCGAAGACCGACTTCAGCTCGTGCGGGTCGAGTGCGAACCGGAAGCCCGGGTAGGCGCGGAACGCCTTCATCTCCGAGGCGAAGAGGAACCCGTCGCGGCCGGCCGTGTAGAAGAGCGGCCGCTTCCCGTACCGGTCACGGGCGAGAAAGAGTTCGTCCCCGACCGCGTCGCGGACGGCGAAGGCGAAGGCCCCGTTGAAACGCGGCAGACAGGCCGGTCCCCACTGGATCCACGCCTGGAGGACGACCTCCGTGTCCGACCGGGTACGGAACGGCCGGCCGAGCGCTCGCAGCTCCTCCCGCAGTTCGAGGTAGTTGTACAGCTCGCCGTTGAAGCAGATCGCATACCGCTCCGTGGCATCCGACATGGGCTGCGCGCCCGTCACGAGATCGACGATCGACAGCCGTACGGTCCCCATGGCGACGTCGTCGTCGAGGTAGTAGCCCGCCCCGTCGGGTCCCCGATGGTGGATCTCGGACAGCATCGCCGTGATCACACCGGGGCGGCTGTCCGTGTGGAGCGACGAGGACGCGAAACCCGCTATTCCGCACACGGGGCACCTGCCTGCTGTGTGCCTTTCCCGTCCGCCCTTTCGGCCACGAACCTGTCGATCGCCTCCAGCGTGGTCGGAACCGCGAGGAGGAATTCCGCGCTTTCGGAGGTGAAGGCGAATTCCCGTTCGAGGAACGACATCAGATGGATATATCCGAAGGAGTCTATGACTCCTTCCTTGAAAAGGTCGCTCTGCGGTGTGATGTCATCGCCGAACTCGATCAAGAACTGCTTCTCGATGAACTGGATGATTATCTCTGTCCTGGTCACTGCGCGGTCCTCGTCATTTCGGGAAGGGCGTCGAGCCCGAGCCCGATGACCGCAGCCCGGTGACGGAAGGTATTGTTGAGAGACTTTCCACGTGCGGGGCGTTCAGAATGCGGGACGCCCAAACGACGACTATCGAGGGTCCGAACAACAGTGTCAAGAAAATAATGTAGATAAACTGGATCGCGTCACGCGATCCAGCGGAATAGCTACACAAAAGCGCGAGAGGCCGCTAACGTCTTCGGTACGACGTCCGGTCCCGCATTCGGCGTTCATCGCGGCGTCGGCCCCCGGCTGATTCCCGCTGATTTCAGCCCGCCCCCGTGCCCCACGTCCGGCACCGCGGCCGACACCGACACCGACACCGCACACACACTGGAGAGGTCCATGAAGATCGGCATCATCGGCGCCGGCAACGTCGGCGGCAACCTCGTCCGGCGGCTCACCGCCCTCGGACACGAGGTGTCCGTGGCCAACTCGCGCGGCCCCCGGACGCTGACCGCTCTGGCACACGAGACGGGCGCGACCCCGGTCACCGCCGCCGACGCCGCCCGCGGCGCCGAGGTCGTGGTGGTCACCGTCCCGCTGAAGAGCGTCCCCGACCTGCCCTCAGGGCTCTTCGACGGGGCCGCCGACGGCGTGGCCGTCATCGAGACCTGCAACTACTACCCCCAGCAGCGCGACGGCCGGATCGCAGGCATCGAGGACCAGGGGCTGACCGAGAGCCGCTGGACCGAGCGCCACCTCGGCCACCCGGTGGTCAAGGCGTTCGCCGGCACCTACGCCGAGGATCTCCTGAACCGGCCGCTCCCGGCGGGCTCGCCCGGCCGGCTGGCCGTCCCGGTCGCGTCCGACGACGAGGACGCGAAGAAGACCGTCCGGGCCCTGATCGACGAACTCGGCTTCGACACCGTCGACGCGGGCGGTCTCGACGACTCCTGGCGCCAGCAACCGGGCACCCCGGTGTACGGGCTGAGGGCGGGCGCCGACGCGGTCGTCAGCGCGCTGGCCGCGGCGTCCCCCGAGCGCCCGGCGGAGTTCCGCGGCTGACCCCCACTCCCTTCGCCCCGCCTCTGTCGCGAGAAGAATAGGCAGCTTCCATGGGACTTTTACGTATCACCATTGTCGGAACCGGCTACGTCGGGCTGACCACCGGGGCCTGCCTGGCCTCCCTCGGGCACCGGGTGGTGTGCGCGGACGCCGACTGGCGCAAGATCGAACGGCTTCGGCGGGCCGAGGTCGACATCCTCGAACCGGGCCTGCCCGCGCTCGTCCGCGAGGGACTGGACTCCGGCCGGCTCCGCTTCGTATGGGACACCCGGGCCGCCGTCGAGGGCGCCGAGGTGGTCTTCCTCTGTCTGCCCACTCCCATGGGTGTCGAGGGCGCCGCAGACCTGGCCGCCGTCGAAGCGGTGGCCGACGAGGTCCGCGACCTCCTGCCGCACGGGTGCACGGTGGTCAACAAGTCCACCGTGCCGGTCGGCACCGCCGAGCGCGTCGCGGCTCTGCTCCGCCGCCCCGATGTGACCGTGGCGAGCAACCCGGAGTTCCTCCGCGAGGGACACGCGGTGGACGACTTCCTCCACCCCGACCGCATCGTGGTGGGCGCCGCCGACCCGGAGGTCGCCCAGCGGGTGGCCGACCTCTACACGGGCATCGACGCGCCACGGGTGCTGACCGACACCGCCGGTGCCGAACTCGCCAAATACGCCGCCAACTTCTTCCTCGCGATGAAGCTGTCGTTCGTGAACAACCTGGCCACACTCTGCGAACGGCTCGGTGCGGACATCGACGACGTCGTCGCCGGTGTCGGCCACGACCCGCGCATCGGCGGCGCCTTCCTCAGCCCGGGGCCGGGATGGGGCGGCTCCTGCCTGCCCAAGGACACCCACGCGCTGCTGCGCCTCTGCGAGGACTCCGGCGTCGACTTCCCGCTGCTGCGGGCCGCCATCGAGACCAACGTCGAACACCAGCGGCGGCTCGTCGCACGCGTACGGGCCGGATGCGCGGGGGAGGACGGATCGCTCCGCGGTGTCCGGCTCGCACTGCTCGGCCTCACCTTCAAGGCCGGCACCTCCGATCTGCGTGACTCACCCGCCCTGGCCCTGGCCCGCCGGCTGCGCGAGCAGGGCGCGGAACTGTACGCCTACGACCCGGCGCTCAGCGAACTCCGCCCCGACTTCGGCGACTTGCTCACCATCACCCGCACCCCCTTCGAGGCGGTCGAGGAGGCCCGCGCCTGCGTCGTGCTCACCGAATGGCCCCAATTCCGCGAGCTGGACTGGGAATCCGTCGCCGCACGGCTCGGCGCGCCGCTCGTCTACGACTTCCGCAATGTTCTCGATCCCGTACGGCTCGACAAGGCCGGGCTGGTCCTGGAGAGCGTCGGCCGGACGCCGGCGACGGCGCGCTGACCTCGCTTCCGCCTCGCCCCACCCGCTGTTCCTACCGCTCCCCACCCGCGGCACCCACCGCCGCGCGCACATCCGCGCACACCGCCCGTACACCCGCCCCACGACGTGGAGGACAAGCGCCGTGCCACACCCTCAAGCACCACATCCTCTCCCGCGAAACACCGCGGCCGTAAGCGCGTTCGCCGGCCGCACCGCCGTGGTCACCGGGGCCGCGGGGTTCATCGGGTCGCATCTGTGCGAGCGCCTGCTGGACCTGGGCGCCGAGGTGGTCGGCGTCGACAATCTGCTGACCGGCCGCCTCGACAACCTCTCCCACCTGTGTCCGGCCGACGGCTTCCGCTTCCGGACCGACGATGTCGTCCGGCCGTTCACGGTGGCCGGTCCCGTGGACTTCGTCTTCCATCTCGCCTCGCCCGCCTCGCCGCTGGACTACGCCCGCCACCCGCTGGCCACCCTGAAGGCCGGCGCGACGGGCACCCTCCACGCGCTGGAGCTGGCCGGCGGGAAACACGCCCGGTTCCTGCTCGCCTCGACCTCCGAGGTGTACGGCGACCCGCTCGTCCATCCGCAGTCGGAGCGGTACTGGGGCAATGTCAACCCGGTCGGCCCCCGCAGTGTGTACGACGAGGCCAAGCGGTACGCCGAGGCCCTGACGTCCTGTTTCCAGCGCGCCGGTGACGTCAGCACACGTATCGTGCGGATCTTCAACACCTACGGCCCGAGGATGCGCGCCGACGACGGCCGGGCGGTGCCCGCCTTCATCCAGCAGGCGCTGGCGGGGGAGCCGATCACGGTGGCCGGTGACGGCAGCCAGACCCGCTCGCTGTGCTTCGTGGCCGACACCGTGGAGGGCCTGCTCGCCGCGGCCGCGGCGGAGCACACCGAACCGGTGAACGTGGGCAACCCGCACGAGATCACCGTGCTCCGGCTCGCCGAGGAGATCCGGGCGATGACCGGCTCCGCCTCCCCCCTCGCCTTCGTCCCCCTGCCCGCCGACGACCCCAAGCGCCGCTGCCCCGACATCACCGCCGCCCGCGACCACCTCGGCTGGGAGCCCGTGATCCCGCTGCGGGACGGTCTGCGCCGGACGATCGACTGGGCCGAGAAACACTTCCCCGCCGCCCGGAACACCGCCACCGCCACCGTTGCCACCGCCGCTGTTGCCACCACCGGAAGGAGCGCCTCGTGACCACCGCCCCGCGCCCGCTGCCCGCACTCGTCTGCGGCGTCGACGACGGATACGCCCGCCCGCTGCGGACGCTGATGCGCTCGATCGCGGCCGCCCACCCCGGCACCCTCGACGAGCTGCGGCTGATCGTCCTCGACCAGCGGATCGGCAGCGCCAACCGGCAGGCGATCCTGCGGGACGCCGAACACCTCGGCCTGCACACCGAGTTGAGGCCGGTACCGCTGACCGACCCGCGCTACCCGGTCTCCGACTGGGTGAGCGCCGCGGTGTACGTACGCCTGGCCATCCCGCAGGTCGTCCCCGACGAACGGCGGGTGCTCTATCTGGACGCCGACACCCTGGTGCTCGGCGACCTCCGCCCGCTGCTGCGGCAGTCCCTCGGCGGACGCCCGATCGGCGCTGTCCGCGACCCGCAGAACCCGGTGATCGGACGCGGCATCCAGCTGCCGGGCTGGGAACAGCTCGAAGTCCCGTACGGCCGCGACTACTTCAACAGCGGTGTCATGCTCATCGACCTCGATCGCTGCCGGCGGCTCGGTGTGTTCGACCGGTCGCGGACGTTTCTGGCCGAGCACCCCGAGAAGGCGCGGTTCTGGGACCAGGACGCGCTGAACTGGGCCGTCGACGACAACTGGCAGCGGCTGGACCGGTGCTGGAACACCTTCGCCATGTCGCCGCAGGCCGCCCAGCCCGGCTTCATCCACTACGCGGAGGCGGACAGCCCGCTCGACCGGCTCCTGGACGACGAGAAGACCGCCGCCCTGGTGCACTACGCCGGCCCCGACAAGCCCTGGCAGGAAACCTACCCGGCCGGCCCGCTGCGGGACACCTACCGGCTTTTCCACAACGAAGTCACTGACGAAGTCACCGACGACGTCACTGATGACGGTCCCGAGTGACCGGGCGAGGGCGCGGGCCGCTGTGGCGGAGCCCGGTCTGGTGGATCGCCGCGGCCGTGGCCGTACGCAACCTCAACGGCCAGCGGCAGGTCCGCCGGACGCTGGCCTGGGCCGACCGGCCCGCGCAAACCACGGACCGGATCGCAACGCCTGCGCCGCTGGTGCTGCACGTCGTCATCCCCGTACTGCGCGAGCAGCCGCACATCACCGGGGCGCTGAAGTGGTTCGTACCGCTGCTGCGCGACTTCCCCGGTTCGACCCTGACCCTGGTGTCCACGGCGCGCGAGGAGCGCGAGCGCGCGCACCTCGCCGCCGGGCTCGCGGGGGCGGGCGCCGCCGGCCTGACGGCGCGACGCTTCCCGCAGCTGACCGACGACGAGCTGACCGCCCTCGGCGAGGCCCTGGCCAAGGAGGGCGCGGGGGCGCTCAGCGCGGCGACGGCCGCCGAGACCCTCGCGGCCTTCCCCACCACGGCGGATGTCATCGCGTACGAACGCGCGCGCCCGCGGGAGCCCGCCCCGCTGGTACGGCATGTCCACTACCGGGGGGAGGGGCGCAAGGCCGCGCAGGTGAACGCCGCCGTCGCCCAACTGACGGCCGGCTCCGACGAGTATGTCGCCGTCTACGACGTGGACTCCCGCCCGAGCCCGGAGCTGCTGCGCCGAACCGCCGCGTTCGTGGCCCGCCGCCGCACGGAGGACGGCCGGATTCCCCGCGTCATCCAGCAGTCCGCCCGGTTCGTCACCCAGGACATGGCGGCCACCCGGTGGGAGCGGCGGCTGTGCCGGGGCGCCGCCCGGGCCCAGACGCTGTGGACCCTGCGCCGGGAGATCCCCGGCCTCCGCCGGCACGCCGACGCGGTCCGTAGCCGGCGCACCGGCTTCGGACCGCGGGGGCTGGCCCAGACCGTCGGCCACGGCCTGCTCGTCCGGGTGGATGTCTTCCGGGAGGTCGGCGGACTGCCCACCTTCACGGTGCTCGACGACATGGCCTTCGGCTACCGGCTCACCGTGGCCGGTATCCCGGTCGACAGTCTGCCCTTCACCACCACCGTGCCGGCGGCGGAGTATCTGCCGGAGCTGCTCTCGCAGAGCGAGCGCTGGTTCCAGAGCTATCTCGACTACCCGAAGTGCGCGGCCCGTTGGTACGCCGAGGGCCACGGCAGCCGCCTCGGCCACGCGGCGGCGCTCACCATCGGTGCCTACCGGGGCGCGGCGTGGCTGCTGGTCTCCCCCGCGACGGCGGTATGCCTGGCCCTCGCGCTCGGTCCCCGCACCCGTCCGCCGGTCCGGGCAGCCGCCGCGACGGCGCTCTGGGCGGCGACCGTCGCGCCGGTCCGCTCGCTGGCCGCGGCCGGAGGCCGGCCGCTGACCGTACGGGAGACCGCCGTGCGGAGCGCGGAGACGCTGGCCGGGCTGCTGCTCAAGAGCCTCGGCCCGATGGCGGCGCTCGGCCGCCGGGCCCTGACCGGCAGCCGGCACACCGCGCTCGCACCCAAGAGCAACCGCCGCCCGGGACCGCCGTCCGGGCGCCGGACCGGGCGCGGGTGATCCGGCTACGGCGGCTCGTCCAGCCGGATCGCCCTCCCCGGGCACACGGCGGCCGACTCCCGTACGGTGTCATGCGTCGCGGCGGGAGGGTGCCTGTCGAGAACCACGACCGTGCCGTCCTTCTCGTCCTGGTCGAAGACCTCCGGGGCGATCATCGCGCACTGCCCCGAAGAGACACACCTGGGGACGTCGACCTTTACGCGCATGGTGGCCCTTTCTCCCTCAGCCGTACGGGAATTCCGGTCGCTTCCACGCATCACCAGGTGACACGCATCTTCTGCAAGCCGTACACGATGTTGTTGCGTTTGAAGTCGGATTCCTTCGGCGGAGTCGCCAGCCGGAGGTCCGGTATCCGGCGAAGCAGCGTGGACAGCGCGATCCGCATCTCGATACGGGCCAGTTGCTGACCGATACACGCGTGGGCGCCGAAGCCGAATGCCAGATGCCGGCGGCCCCGCCGGTCGAAATCGAGAGCGTCAGGGTCGGGGAACATGCTTTCGTCCCGGTTGCCGGACGGGGTCGCGGCGATGATCCACTCGCCCGACTTCACCTCGACATCGCCGACGGTGACATCCTCGGTGGCATACCGGATCAGCCCGAACTGAATCACCGAAAGGTAGCGCAGCAGCTCTTCCACGGCGGCATCGATCAATGAGGGATCGGCCCGCAGCGCGGCCGTCCGGTCCGGATTCTCCAACAGCAGCAGCATGCTCAACGCGATCATGTTGGCGGTGGAATCATGGCCGGCGACCAGCACCAGCTTGGCCAGCGTGGCCAGCTCACCCACCGCCAGCGGCCGGTCGGTCCCGTTGCCCCGTGCGATCAGCCGGCTGAGCAGGTCGTCCCGCGGCTCGATGAGCCGCTGCCCGATCAGCGCGCCGAGATAGGACTCCAGCCGGTGGTCCGCCTCCGCGCGGTCGGCGTCGGTCGCGTCGAAGCTCATCAGCACCTCGCTGGCGAGCTGGAACATCTCATGGTCGGCATAGGGCACACCGAGCATCTCGCAGATCACCATCGACGGGATCGGCAGCGCGAAGTCACGCACCAGGTCGGCGCCGGTCCCGGCGAGCATCGCGTCGATGTGCTCGTCGGTGATCCTCTGGATGTACGGGCGCAGCGCCTCCATGCGCCGCACGGTGAACTCACCGACCAGCAGGCGCCGCAGCCGTGCGTGCTCCTCGCCGTCCAGCTGGGTGATGAAGCCCGGAATCGGGTCGTGCTCCTCGTAGGACGGCAGCATATGGTCCGACCCCGCGGCCCGGGAACTCAGCCGCTGATCCGAGAGCACCTCGCGGATGTCCTGGTACCGGCTGACCAGCCACGCGTCCATACCGGCCGGGCAGCGCACCAGCGATACGGGGTCATTCGCCCGCAGCTCGGCATAAGCCCGGTCGGGATCGAAGGGACAGGAATCCGGTCTGGTGGCCGGGAATTCGGAGATAACGGCATTCGCGTCAAGCCGGCCGATCGTCATGTGAGCAGCTCCAGAATACTGGGAACGGGGTAAATTCTTTTGGCACTCTCGAATGAGTGCGGGGTGCGCCGCGGTTGACGCAGACGGCCACCGTGGAGAGAGAATTCACCGGCCGCTGCGAACACTGTCGGTGACCCTGCTGAAGCGGTCAAGCTGAATATTTCGATCTTCTGCATCGCTCTGTGCGATCCTCGGCCGGCTCCTTCATCCCGTCATTCCTTCATCGCGCCACGCGATCCAGTACATCGAGGGAATTATCTTGACCGGTTCTCCCGGGGCCGCCGATAGTATGTCCAGTAATCCATGAGTGAGGTCTCGACCCGAAGAAAAGGGGATCGGCATGGAGCAGATTTCGAGGGCGCGCGTCGGGGAATTCCTGCGGCGACTGGAGGAGTTCGACTTCTCCGGCGCGCTGAAGCTGTGCACCGACTCGGCCGTCGTGTGGCAGAACGACGGCGAGGGCGAGCAGGCGATGGACAAGCGCCTGGACCATTTCAAGTCCTTCGTCACCACCGTCGCATCCCTGCGGTACGACGTGAACCATCAGGTCGGTGAGGCGAACGAGGTGTTCCAGCAGCATGTGCTGCGCCTGGAGATGACCGACGGCTCGTCCGCGGAGGTCCACGCCGCCGTGTACTTCCACCTGGACGGCGAACTGATCCACCGGATCGAGGAGTACGTCTACACCGTACCGGCGACCAGTGCGGCGTGAAGACCATCGAGGTACGCGGTCTCCGCAAGGAGTACCGGATACCGGAGAAGAAGCCGGGGCCGGCGGGCACGGTGCGGCACTTCGTACAGCCCCGGTACCGGACGAAGGTGGCGCTCGACGGAATCGGACTCGATGTCGGGGCGGGGGAGTCGGTCGGCTATCTCGGCTCCAACGGGGCCGGCAAGTCCACCACGATCAAGATCCTGACCGGTCTGCTGTCCGCGACGGACGGGCATGTCAGGGTGAACGGCTTCGAACCCCACCGGGACCGCAAGCGGCATGTGCGCGAGATCGGAGCGGTCTTCGGACACCGCACCGCGCTCTGGTGGGACCTGCCGGTCATCGACTCGTTCAGGACCCTGAGCAGCATGTACCGGATCCCGCCCGCGGTGTACCGCGCCAATCTCGCCCTGTTCACCGAGCAGTTGGAGCTGGGGGACTTCCTCACCGTCCCCGTGCGTCAGCTCTCCCTGGGACAGCGCATGCGCGCCGATCTGGCCGCCGCCCTGCTGCACAACCCCAAGCTGATCTTCCTCGACGAGCCGACGGGCGGACTCGACGTCAACTCCAAGGCGTCCGTACGGCGGTTCATCCGCCGGCTCAACCAACAGCACGGCACAACCGTCTTCCTGACCAGCCACGACATGGCCGACATCGAGGGGATCTGCGACCGGCTCATCATCCTGGACCACGGCAGCAAGGTCCTCGACGACGACATCGTCAAGGTCAAGCACCGCCTCGCGGCCGACCGCCATCTCGTGGTGACCGTGGCCGGCTGCGAGGACGTGACCGAGGTCGTCCGCACCGTGTACGCCGCCACCGGCATCACCTGTACGGTGCTCGACCGGCAGCGGCTGTCCTGCGCGTTCGACCGGACGGAGACCAGCGCCGCGCACCTGGTCGGGGCCCTCATGCGGGACCACGAGATCGTCGACTTCGAGCTGCGCGAACCGACCCTCGAACACATCGTCCAGCGCCTCTTCCAGCGCTCTCCCGCCGTTCCCCCGGCCGCGGAGGTGCGCTCCCGGTGAGCACCTTCCGCGCCCTGGTCGGCGCCGCGGCCCAGGAAGCCTTCATGTACCGCGGCCGGTATGTCGTGGGCGTCCTCATCAGCCTCGTCCAGCTGTCGGTGCTCTACTACATCTGGCGCGCCGTCATGAGCGGCGGACAGCACCAGGCCGGCTACGACTGGCCGCAGATGCAGACGTATCTGCTGCTGTCCTTCCTGCTGACCCTCATGCTCTCCTACGCCACCGAGTACCGGGTGTCGGCCAGCATCCGCGACGGCAGCATCTCCATGGAACTGCTGAAGCCGGTGCACTACATGACACTGCGCGCCGCCGAGCTGACCGCCGCGCTCCTCGTCGAGCTGCTGTCCGTCGGACTCTGCCTGGCCGTGGCCGTCCTGACCCTGCTGCCGGCCGTACCGCCGGAGGCCGGTTCGCGCGTCCTGCTGGCCCTGTCCTTCCTCCTCGCCGTGGCGCTGAAGGCCGTCATCGCGATCACCACGGGAATCCTCGGTCTGTGGACGACCAACATGCTCGGACTCATCTCCTGCCGGCAGGCGCTGGCGCTGCTGCTCTCCGGCGCCATGTTCCCGTTGCAGATGCTGCCCGACTGGCTGCGCACCGTGGCCTACGCGCTGCCCTTTCAAAGCTCCTTCCACACGCCCATGATGATCTACTTCGGCCGGGTCGACGGCGAGGGGGCCGCCGGTCTCGTCGCGGTCCAGACCGGCTGGCTCGTCCTGCTGGCCGGTACGGCGGGGCTGCTGCTCACCCTGGGCTTCCGGCGGCTGGACAGCTATGGCGGCTGAACCGCGGACACCCGCCCTCTTCCACTTCACCCTCCTGCTAAGGCTTCAGTACCGGGCCAAGTCCGCCTACCGCGCCGATCTGGCGCTCCAGGTCGTCTCGGCGCTGCTGCGCCAGGGCACCTGGCTCGTCTTCCTGCTGGTGCTCCTGCGCCGCACACCGGCGGTCGACGGCTGGGACACCTGGAAGATGATCTTCCTCTACGGTCTGGCGACGGCCCCGCTCGGTCTCAATGTCCTGCTCTTCGACGGCGTCTGGAAACTGGACGAACTCATCCGCAAGGGCGATCTGGACTCCCTGCTGCTGCGTCCCGTCGATCCGGTCGTGCAGCTGTTCACCAGGGATGTGAGTCTGCACGGCATCGGTGACCTCACCATCGGCGTCGCCGCCATGAGCCTGGCCGCGGACCATCTGACGCTTCCCTTCGGTCCGTGGACGCCGCTGATCGCGGTCCTGTGCGTGGTGTCCGGCAGTGTGCTCTACTGCTCCGTCAATCTGGCCTCGGCGGCGCTGGGCTTCTGGTTCCGGGAGCTGTACAACATCCCTTTTCTCGTGCAGCAGTTCACGGATCTGGCCCGGTTCCCGCTCACGATGTACCCCCGGCTGCTGGCGGCGCTCTTCCTCTTTCCGCTTCCCTTCGCGTTCGTCACCTATCTTCCGGTGGTCCTGATGACCGAGGGCGGCTCCCTCTGGGTCCTGGTGGCGGCGCCGGCCGCCGCTCTCGTCGCCCACGTGCTGGCGAGGCGGGTGTTCCTCCTCGGACTGCGGCGCTACGAGAGCGCCGGGAACTGAAACACTCGAAAGGAGACCCGATGAAATTCACCGATGGCTACTGGACCCTCCGGGACGGGGTCGAGGCGTCCTGCCCCGTCGAGGCGTACCACGTCACCTCCGACCCGGACTCGCTGACCGTCATGGCCCCGGTCCGCCGGATCAAGCACCCGGGCGATCTGACACTGGGCCCCGTCGTCACCGTCCGCTGCACCAGCCCGATGCCGGACGTCATCGCGGTGGAGATCACCCACTTCAAGGGGGTAAGGCCGCGCGAGCCGGAACTCCCGCTCGACGCCCCGGAACCGGCGTCCGTCGAGGTGTCCGTCGACGCCGGAGAGGCCGTCCTCACCAGTGGCGCGCTGTCGGTGCGCTTCGCCCGCGGTGACACCTGGCGCATGGACTTCCTGGCCGGCGGCCGTGTCCTGACCGGCAGCGGAGCCAACGCCATGGCGGTGATCGAGGACGGCGGACAGTCCTATGTGCGCGAACAGCTCGACCTCGGTGTCGGGCAGCACGTCTACGGGCTCGGCGAACGCTTCGGGCCGCTGGTGCGCAACGGCCAGTCCGTCGACATCTGGAACGCGGACGGCGGCACCTCCACCGAACAAGCCTACAAAAACGTGCCGTTCTATCTGACGGACGCCGGCTACGGGGTCTTCGTGCACGACAGCGGCAAGGTGTCGTACGAGGTGGCCTCGGAGGCGGCGACCCGTGTCCAGTTCAGTGTGGCCGGCCAGTCGATGCGCTACCTCGTCGTCCACGGCCCCACACCGAAGGACATCCTCCGCCGCTACACCGCGCTGACCGGCCGCCCCGCCCGGCTGCCGGCCTGGTCCTACGGCCTGTGGCTGTCCACCTCCTTCATGACCACCTACGACGAGGACACCGTCAGCTCCTTCATCGACGGCATGGCCGAACGGAACCTGCCCCTGTCGGTGTTCCACTTCGACTGTTTCTGGATGCGGGAGTACCAGTGGTGCGACTTCACCTGGGACCCGCGGGCGTTCCCCGATCCGCCCGGCATGCTCAAGCGGCTCAAGGCCCGCGGGCTCAGCATCTGCCTCTGGATCAATCCGTACATCTCCCAGCTCTCACCGCTGTTCGCCGAGGGCCAGGAGAACGGCTACCTGCTGCGCAGGACCAACGGCGACATCTGGCAGGGGGACCAGTGGCAACCCGGCCTGGCCATCGTGGACTTCACCAATCCGGCCGCCCGCACCTGGTTCGCCGACAAGCTCGGCGCGCTCCTGGACATGGGCGTGGACTGTTTCAAGACCGACTTCGGGGAGCGCATCCCCCTGGACGTGGCCTACTTCGACGGCTCCGACCCGGAGCGTATGCACAACCACTACGCCTACCTCTACAACCAGGTGGTGTTCGACCTGCTGGAACGGCGCCGGGGCCGGGGGGACGCGGTGCTGTTCGCCCGCGCGGCCTCGCCCGGCACCCAGCGCTTCCCGGTGCACTGGAGCGGCGACGGTGAGGCGACCTTCGCGGGCATGGCCCAGAGCCTGCGCGGCGGGCTGTCGCTCGGACTGTCCGGCTTCGGCTACTGGAGCCACGACATCGGCGGGTTCATCGGGCTCCCCGACGCCGCGGTGTTCAAGCGGTGGGTCGCCTTCGGGCTGCTCTCCTCGCACAGCCGTCTGCACGGAGGCGACTCCTACCGCGTTCCCTGGATCTTCGACGAGGAGGCCGTCCGGGTCCTGCGCGACTTCACCCGGCTGAAGCTCCGGCTCATGCCGTACCTCGGACGGATCGCCGACGAAGCGCACACCGACGGTCTGCCGATGATGCGTCCCATGGTCCTGGAGTTCCCGGACGACCCGTCCTGCGCCTATCTGGACACGCAGTACATGCTGGGCGACGCGCTGCTCGTCGCGCCGGTCTTCTCCGCCGAGGGCGATGTCCGCTACTACATACCGGAGGGGCGCTGGACCGGGCTGCTGTCCGGGGAGACGGTCACGGGCCCCCGCTGGGTCGAGGAACGACACGGCTTCGACAGCCTGCCGCTGCTGGTCAGGCCCGGAACGGTGCTTCCCTTCGGTGCCGTGGACGACCGGCCCGACTACGACTACGCCACGGGTGTGGTGCTGCGGATCTACTCCCCGCCCGAGTCGATGCGGACGACGACGAGGATCGTGACGCCCGGGGGCGAGCTGTCCGCGGTCTTCACGGTCGAGCGGGACGGCGGCCGGACACGGGTCACGGCGGACCGCCCGGTACGGGACTGGGCCGTGCTGCTCGTGGGCGAACCGGTACCCGCCCCGGTCCACGGCGCCGTGGCCGAACGGGTGGCGGAGGGGGCGCTGCTGCGGGCCCTGCCCGGCGCGCTCACCATCGAGGCCGGTGGTGAGTGACGTAAGTCCGTAGGAAAGCCGGCCCGGGGCGCGGTGCCGGTCTCTCGACCGGCCCGTGCCCCGGGCCGCTTTTCGGACCGGTGGAAGCGCCTACAGCGTGGTGATGGCGCTGCTGGCCGTGAAGACGGGTGCGCCGTTCTGGTGGGCGCTCACCTGGGTGCGGCAGCGGGCGCCGGGGGAGACCGGAGACACCACATGGGCGTCGATCCAGCAGGGGGAGCCGAACTCGGCGTAGCGGTGAAAGGTGATGTCCATCGCGGTCACCACGCCGGGGGCCGGGTCGGGGTCCAGCGCGTGGGACGCCTGACGGACCGTCTCCAGCAGCAGCATGCCCGGCACATGGTCGACGGCGTGGTCGAAGAGCACGGGGTGGTCGGTGTCGACGCGCATCTGCCAGCGCCCGGCCGATGCCGTCGCCGACAGCACGACGTCCTGGCGACGGGTGCGGCTGACGACATCGCAGGACGCCGGTTCGGGAGGTGCCGGAGCGTCGGCGAACGCACAGGCGGCGGTGCCCCGTCCGCTCCGCAGCCGCTGGTAGACCTTGGGGGAGTGGCATCCGAACCGGGTCGTGGCCACCGCCATCGTGACCCCCGCCCGGAGCACCTCGATCTCCATGGACATCGAGGCCGGCAGACCGCTCCGGAGCCGGATGTCGCCGCAGCGCACCCGTAGTTCGACATCGGCGGGGGTGCGCTCGATGCGCATGGCCCGCGGGTCGATGGTGAACCGGAACGACGACCAGCTCAGGTGGTAGCCGAAGGGCAGCCCGTAGGCGGCGTGGGTCAGCAGGGGGAAGGTCTGGCGGACCGTCTCGCAGAGCATGAGCGGGTCGTGGACACCGTGCTCGACGGTGTAGAAGGCGTGGCTGCGGGGCCATTGGGCGGTGACGGTGAAGGTGTCGGGCCCGGTCTCGCGCCAGCCGGTCAGGAAGACTTCGGCGAGCGCCGCCCGGTGGACGAACTCCCTGGCGACCGTGGTGGTAAGGACAGGCTGCGGTGTAACAGTACGTTCCGTGGTGGCATACATGCCGCTCCCTCTTGAAGGCGCACATCTCCCCAGATGCGCATGCATTTCCCCCTGGCCTGGACCAGCGGAGACCCCTGTAAAGTAAAGGGTGTTCGTTTTGTTTGTCGAGTGGAGCCGAGGATTTTTGGTGACAGAGCCGAAGCAGGACCGTGCCGTGAGGACCCGTGACAGCATCCTGCGCGCAGCGGCGGAGGTCTTCGACGAGTGCGGCTACAGCGGAGCCAGCATCAGCAAGATCATGCACCGGGCGGGAGTGACCCAGGGAGGAATGTACTTCCACTTCAAGTCCAAGGCGGGACTCGCCCGCGCCGTCCTGGCCAGCCAGCAGGACTTCGTCGAACTGCCCCCGGGCCGGGACGGGTTGCAGCGTCTCATCGACATCACGTTCCACATATCGAGCGAGCTGCGGAACAACGTCCTGTTCCGGGCGAGCGTCCGGCTGGCGGTGGAACGGGGCGAGCTGGGCCTCAACGACGACACCGCCTACCAGGAGTGGGTGGAGCAGTTCCATGTGCAGCTCGTCGCGGCGCAGCGGGAGGGCGAGGTGATCGAGGGCGTCGACACCCGGGAGTTCGCCACCGTTCTGGTGGGCGCCTACAGCGGCACCCAGATCTTCTCCCACGCGGCCACCGACCACGAGGACCTGCCCCAGCGGGTCAGCGCCCTGTGGCGCTATCTGCTGCCGGCTCTCGCCGAGCCGCGGACCCGGCAGGGACTGCGGGTGGGCCCCGGCCCGCACCCGGCCGACGGGTGAGCGGCCGCCGGATCGTCATCACCGGCGCCACCGGCTTCGTCGGTTCGGCGGTCGTGGACGCCCTGCTGCGCCCGGCCGCCGTCCACCCCGGGGAAGAACCTGTCCGGATCCTGACTCTCGGACGCGGACCGGGTCCCCACGCGCCGTCCGCCGTCGACTGGAGACCCGCCGACCTGGCGGCCCCGGACACACTGCGCGGGAGCTGCGAGGGCGCCGATGTGCTGCTGCACCTCGCGTCCTCGCTCGGCCCGCGGGAGGAGGACTGCGTCGCGGTCAACATCGGGGGTACGGCCGCCCTCATGGCGGAGGCCGCGCGCGCCGGTGTGAAACGGATCCTGCATCTGTCCACCGCGGCCGTCTACGGACCCGGCCCGCACCGCGGTCCCGAAGTGAACGCGATCGCGCCCGCGCCGGTGTCGGCCGCCAGCCGTACCCGCCTGGCGGCGGAGGAACCCGCCCTGGCCGCCGGCGCCCTGGTCCTGCGGCCGGGCCTGGTGACGGGACCGGGTGACCGGTGGGTGGTGCCCGCGCTGGCCGAACTCGTCGTCCGCGTACCCGCCTTGTGGGACGGCGGGCGGGGCCTGGTGTCCGTGGTCGATGTCGCCGACCTCGCGCGGCTCATCGCCTGCCTGAGCCGGGCGCCGTACGAGCGGTCCGGGCCGGCGGTCCACCACGCGGGTCACCCCCGGCCCGTACGCACAGGAGATCTCCTGGCGTCCCTGGCCCGGCACGGCGTGCTGCCGGAAGTGAGCCGGCACCTGCCCTGGCCGGAGTGTCTGCGGCGGTTCCGGGCGACCGCGGGGCGCGTGAGCGAACGCCAGTTCTCCCTGCTGGCCCGCGACCACTGGTACCGCAGCGACGAGGTCTGGCGGATCGCCGACTGCCCGCCGGGCCCCGGACCGCTGGCCCGTCTGCCCCGGGCCGCGCCCTTCTACCGCGCGCTGCTCACCCCGTAACAGGGCACCCCGTAGCGGGTCACCCGGTGGAGCCGGAAGCGTCCTCCGGCGGCGTGCGCTGTCCGCGTCCCGGCGAGGAGATCCCCGCGAGGGCCAGCCGCCAGACGCGTTCGAGCTGTGCCGTCGCGCTCTCGAACTCCGCGCCGGTGCCCAGCCGGGTCCGCAGATACGCCTCGGCCCCGGCGGTGAGGTGCTCCGCCAGGACCGCGACATCCGCGGGCTCCGCATCGCCCCGCAACTGCCCTTGCGCGTACGCGTGATCGAGCAGGCGGCGTACGGCGGGGACCCACAGGTCCGACCAGAGATCGCTGTCCGGCCGCTCCCGTACGAGCCGCACCGCGGACCGGACGATGGCCTCCTCCTCCACCAGCCGGGTGAGTTCGAGCGTGATGTTCACCGCGGCCTGCAACGCCGGTGCCGGCTGCGCGGTCACCCGCTCAAGGGCGGCCCGGGTCAGCGCGCGCCCCTCGTTCTGCACCGTCTCGGCCAGCTCGTTCTTGGAGGAGAAGTGGAAGGTCAGCGCGCCCATCGAGATGCCCGCCGACTTGCTGATCTTCGCCAGGGACGTGCCGTCGTATCCGTCGCGGTCGAACTCCGTGGCCGCCGCCCGTACCAGGGCCGCCCGTGTGCGCAGTGCTCTCTCCTGCCTGATCATGCAGGCCCCGATCGCGGCCGAGCGGTCCGTTCATTTTTGATCATCTGTGTCTCCGACGTTGTGGGCGTGTGCGGGCTCGCGGTTCGGGCGATATCAAACCGTTGACAAAGCCTTAAAACATGCCTCGGAGTCTGTAAGGGGTCATGTCGGTTCCGCAACGCGGAGTTGGCGAAGATGCGACGACTCTTTCGCCGCGGGAGCCGGGGATCCGCCCGGTGGACGCCGACTTGGCGAAGTCGGCCGGGATCGGGGAGATGCCCTCCAAAAAAAGCGGGTGTTCGTTATTCTTTTCTCGTCCTCGCCGGCTGCCGGCCGGCTTCGAGGGGGAGGAGACACCACATGACGAGGCACGCCACGGCACCGGCCGCATCGGTCGACCAGTTCGCGGAGGAGCTTTTTTCCGCGCTGCCCCGTGCTGACCAGCGCCGTTGGGCCCGTATCTATCTGCGGGGCCTGCTGGCCACACCGGGAAAGAAGTCCCTGCGGCGCATCGCGTCGGCCGTGGCCGCCTCGCCGACCGCCTCGCAGGCCATGCATCAGTTCATCAATGTGAGCCCCTGGGACTGGGAGCCCGTCCGTGACGAACTCGCCCGCTGGATCACCGGCCGTCTGGCGCCGGAGGCGTATGTGATCGACGCCGCGTACATCCCCAAGCGGGGTGACCGCAGTTGTGGTGTGCACACGCGTTTCGTGCCGCAGCTGGGCCGGCACGCGAGCTGTCAGGTCGGTCTCGGTGTCTTCCTCGCCTCGGGGCGGGAGGTGCTGCCGACCCACTGGCGGCTCCATCTGCCCACCCACTGGCTGACCGAGACGGAGCGCCGGCGCACCAGGATCCAGGGCCGGGACCACGCGCGGACCATGGAGCAGGAGGCGACGGACCTCGCCATGTCCCGGGGCCACCGGGTGGGCGGCCGACCGCTGCCGGTGGTCGCCGATCTCACGTCCCACACGGACCCACTGCATCTGGTGCGCGCGCTCTCCCGCCGCGGTCAGCCCTTCGTCGTCCGTGTGCCGCCCCACGCACGGGTCACGACCGCCGACGGGGTGCGGCGCGAGGTACGGTCCGTGACGGACTGTCCGGGACGCTCGGTGACCTTCACCGCGGGCGGCGCCGACCAGCAGGTCGCCTCCTCGGCCCCGGTGTGGATGCCCGGTGGCGCATCGGCGTCCGGCCTCAGCCGCGGCCGGCTGTTCGTCACCGGCCGCGGCGGGGACCGCGCACGCGGCTGGTGGCTGACCAGCCTGGTCGACGAGCGGGTGGACCAACTGCTCGCGCTCACCGAGCTGCTGGACCGGTCCACCCGGTCCGTCGCCGAGATGCGGGAAGGGCTCGGACTCGCCGACTTCGAGGGCCGCTCCTTCCCCGGCTGGCATCACCACATGACCATCAGCTCCGCGGCGTACGCCTGGCGCCGCCTCCAGGGCGGGACGGCACCCGGCCCGGCCCGGGTGTAACCCGCCGCACCGCCCGTGCCGGAACGAAATCCGAGTGGTCACACGGTGAGAGGGTACCTCCGAATGAGCGTTATGACCGATCAGCTGAGCTTCACCCTCACGCAGTTACAGTATTTCGTGGTATCCGCCGAGCTGGGAAACATATCCGAGGCGGCGGAGAGGTTATGCACCTCGCAGTCAACGGTTTCCTCGGCCGTACGGCGGCTGGAACACCATCTCGGCGTACAGCTCCTTCTCCGCCATCACGCACGCGGGGTGAGCCTCACCCCGAGCGGCCGGCAGCTGCTGCAAGAGGCGCACATGCTGCTGGGGCAGGCGAGAAGCCTCAAGGCGCAGAGCGATTCACTGGTGAGTGAGATCTCCGGCACCATCGACGTCGGATTCTTCTTCCCGATCGCCCCGTTCCTCGTTCCGCTGACCTGCCGGCTGGCCAAAAGGCGCCACGCGGCACTTCAGGTGAATGTGCACGAGGAGTCCGCCGACAGAATCCTGGAGTTCCTCCGGACCGGCAGATGCGAACTGGTCGTCACCTACGACTTCCTGTCGGGAGAAGCGGAGTTCCATCCGCTGGTCCGGCTCCCCCTTTACGCCCTTCTGGCCAAGGACGATCCGAGAGCCGTGGAAGGCCGTATTTCGCTGGGGGAACTGGTGGCGCAACCACTTGTCACCCTGAGTTCCCCCTCTGTTGTCCGTCACTTCGAGCAGCTCTGTGTCAGCGCGGGTGCCCCGGTGCCCGAAGTGATCAAGACCACCACCCTGGAGACCATGCGCGGGCTGGTCGCCGCCGGCCTCGGGTTCGCGCTGATGTACCAACGCGCTTCGAGCGTGACCACGCTGGACGGCCGCGAGGTGCGCGCGGTCGAGATCATCGACGACATGAAGCCGTCGTCGATCGGGGTGGCCATTGTGCCCGGAGTCCCGGTGAGCGGCCGGGGCGAAGCCTTTCTGAAAGTGCTGCGGTCAGCGATCTCGATCAGTTACGGCATGACGGCACGTGGCTGATCCGACCGGCGGCCACGGACGTCCTCAACGCTCTGGGAGGCATCATGACCTTCGCCGTTCTCTTCCCCGGACAAGGGGCACAGGCCCGAGGGATGGGAGGGGACGTGTTCGGGAGCTACCCCGGACTCACACGGTTCGCCTGCGATCTCCTGGGCTACGATCTCGTCGCGCTCTGCCGGGACGACCCGGACGGCAGGCTGGCGCGGACGGAGTACACCCAGCCGGCGCTCTTCGTCGTGAACGCCCTGCGCACGTTCGAGAGGGAGCGCCGGGAGGCGCGCCGTGCCGACTACTACCTCGGGCACAGCCTCGGCGAGTACAACGCGCTGCTGGCCGCCGGGGTCTTCGACTTCGAGACCGGCCTCCGGCTGGTCAAGAGGCGCGGTGAACTCATGGCGGCGGCCTCCGCCGGAGGGATGACGGCGGTGCTGGACCTGCCGCCGGAGAGCCTTCTCGGCCTCCTCCAGCAGGACGGGGTCGACGGAATCGACCTGGCGGTCCTCAACACCGGCACCCAGTCCGTCGTCGCCGGCCCCGCCGAAGCCCTGAGCGCCGCGCACGAGGCACTCAAGCGGCGAGGCGTGCGCCATGTCCCCCTGCGGGTCGGCGGGCCGTTCCACTCGCGTTACATGCACCCGGCGCGCACCGAGTTCGAGACATATCTGAGGGAATTCACCTTCGCGGAACCGCATACTCCGGTGGTGGCCAACGCGACCGGACTTCCCTATGTGACGAGCGAGACCGTACGGACACTCTGCGACCAGATTGTCCGGCCCGTACGGTGGTCCGACAGTATCCGCCATCTGCTCGGGCAGGGATCCCCGCTGGAATACGAGGAGTTGGGGGGACGATTCCTCTCGAAAATGGTGAAGGAGATCGCTCTTCCACTCCAGGGCCGGGAAATATCTCATGCGTAACGATCGGACGGAAACGGTGATCTCATTGACAGAACCGCAGAGCGGTCCCATACTTTTCGCCTGCCTCCCGCACTCCGGTCAGCTCAATGCGGTGATCAGCGTCGCCGCCGAGCTGTCCCGGCGCGGGGTTCCCGATCTGTGGTTCGCCTGCGACCCCAGCCGGCGGGACGAAATCGAAGCCGCCGCGACCGGCACTCCCCTCCGGTTCATTCCGTTCGCGTGCGGGCCCACCCGCTCCGAGGTGGACGACTTCATTCTGGAGGAGAAGAAAGTCGGCCCGCGGGATCTGAGCGGACTCGCTCACTGGATATCGCAATTGCGTCACTTCGAGCACAGATACGCCGAGTACCGGGACTTTCTCGGCATCATCGACCGGATCCGTCCCGCTCTCATGGTCGTGGACACCATGACACTGGCCCCCCTCGACGCCGCGATGACCCGGGGGATCCCCTTCGCGGTCACACTCCCGGCCATGCCGAGTTTCGGCTTCACACTGCCATGGCTCTACCCCAGCCCCATCGCCTATCTGCCGAGGCGGATGAACGCCCGTCAGCACCTCTCGAACGCGGTCTTCAAGATGCGGTCGTCGCTCACCCTGCTCACCCGCACGCCCACGGTCGCCTTCGCCGTCAAGCGGAGGATCCTGGGCATCAAGAACGCGTCCGGCAGCCATGATGCCTACTACCGGGCAGCACAGTTGGTGCTCACCTCCTCCGTCTTCGGCCTGGAGTACGCCTTCCCCGTGCCACCCCATACCCATCTGGTCGGGGCGTTCCTGCCGGAAAACCCTCCTGACCGCATCGAGGATCCCGACCTGCTGGAGTGGCTGGACCGCGCCGCATCCGTGGTCTACCTCGGCTTCGGCACACTGAGCCGTCTCTCCCGCGACCAGATCCGCGCGCTGCTGACGGCCGTTCAGCGCCTTGGCCCGGCACACCAGTTCCTGTGGAAGCTGTCGAAGGAGCAGCAGGATCTGCTTCCGCCGCCCGAATCCCGGCCGGGCAACCTGCGCGTCGAAAGCTGGATTCCCTCACAGCTGAGCGTGCTCGCCCATCCCCATGTGCGGGTGTTCGTCACCCACGGCGGCTCCAACGGGTTCCACGAGTCGGTCCATTACGGCAAGCCCGTGCTCGTCCTGCCCGCGTGGCTCGACTGCTACGCCATCGCCCACCGCGCCGTCGACAGCGGCGTCGGGCTGGCCGTCGGCCGGCCCGCCGAGGTCACGGGCGACGAACTGACGGCCAAGCTCACCCGGCTGCTCACCGAGGACAGCTTCCACCGGAGCGCCGGCCACTGGTCCCAGCGCCTGCGCGCGGCGGGCGGGGTGACCCGCGCCGCCGACCTGCTGCTGGAACTGCGCGCCGGGCTGCCCGGCGCGGCATCGGACACCGCGCCGGACAGCCCCTGACCGCGTGCTCCCCGCCGAACGCCTCAGCGGCAGCCCGCCAGGGTGTTTGCGGCGGGCCCGGCCACCGGCGTCAGCCCGTAGAAGATACGCGGCGCGCCGTCCAGGGTGAGGGTCACCCGGCCCCGCACCGGTGCCAGGTCACGGCCGCGGCCGATCGAGTCCAGCTCGTGTACGGCGCTGCCCGCGCTGACCGTGAGCGAGGTCTTGGTCGGCCAGGGGTCGGCCCAGACCTCGGGAGCGGGGAAGTGCCCGACGGTCCGCGTGCCGGAGGTGTTCAGCAGATAGCCGTCGGCCCGGTTCCACAGGACGACCGCGGGTCCTTCGGGGGTGTCGAACCACAGACCGAAGGTCTTCGGGTCGGGGAAGGCCAAGTGGCCCCGGAACGTGGCCCGGTCGAGGGCGCGGGCGGCGGTCGCGTACGCCAGGAGCGACGGCTTCGGGCTGAGGTCGCGGTTCATCAGCCCGTAGTGGTACTCGACGTTGTCCGGGTCGGCGATCTGCGGCATGCCCAGCACACCGTCGTGGAACTGGTACCAGCACACACAGGTGACCCCTTCGGCCTTCGCCAGGGCCAGGGTCAGCAGGACGTTCTCGGCGGCGTGCCGGTAGGTGTCGTGCCACCAGCTGTTCGGCTTGGTCGGCGCGTATGCCTCGGTCAGCCAGATCTCCTTCTCGCCGTGCTGGGCCATCAGCGCCTTGAGCTGCTTCAGGCCGCCGTAGAAGTTCCAGTACGTGCCCTCGGAGCCGGTGCCCCAGCCGCTGCCCGGCGGGATGTAGTCAGGGGTGAAGTTCCCCCGGCCCGGGTGGTAGGCGAACGCGTCGATCAGATCCCAGCCGCCGGCGGCGATGAAGTTCTCCACCCAGGGCTTGTCCATCCCGGCGAGCCCGTTGTTCATCAGTTTGACGGCGGCGCCGGTCGCGGCCCGGCGGTCGAAGACCGGGCGCAGCGCCTTGTCCAGGTATGCCTGGGCGGCCACTCCGGTGTTGAACGGCCGGTTGAGTTCATTGCCGACCTCGAAGTACTCGGCTCCGGCGCCCTGCGCCACGGCCAGTTTGTCGGCCGCCCAGGCCGCGGCCTCCGTGTCGGTCACATCGAGGGACGGTTGCAGCTCGATGTTGTGGCGCATGCCCCGCGCGTCGAACGCCGAGGGCGGCAGGCCCGGCCCGCCGTCGTAGGCGATACGGACCAGGGAGACCCCGGCCCGCTGCCAGAGGTCGAGCACGGCATCGGCGCTGGGCCGTTGCAGCCAGGGGTAGTTGGCGACACCGAACATGCTGTCCGCGCCGGCCCGGTAGGTGAACTCCGGCAGGGTCGCGAGGTTGGTCCGCGCGAACGCCTCGTCGCCCGCGGACCGTACGACGACCTCGGCGAACACGACGCCGGCGGCCGGCGCGGGCACGGTGAAGGTGTGCTGCCAGGTGCCGGCCGCGGCGATACTGCCGCTCACGGTGGTGGCCGCGACCGTCGCACCGTCGAAGTCCCTTACGGACAGCTCCAGTTCCGCCGTACGCGCGGCACCGCCATTGGCCACCAGCGCGGTGAGCCGCATCGGCTCGCCGGGGGCGTCGTAGAGGTTGAAGTCGCTGTCGGTGGTCAGCTCGATGCCGAGTTCCTGTCCGCGGCCGATGGTGGCCGTGGCCGACGGCCTGGTCCCGGTGAAGAAGAAGTCGGCCCGGCTGGTCCACCCGCCGGCCGGGTCGGCCGTTCCCGGGGCGTGGATCCAGGTCGAGTTCGTCCACGCCTGGCGTGAGCGGTTCAGCAGGTACAGCCCGTGCAGAGTGCCCCAGGTCGAGGTGTGGGCGACACCGGCGGCTTCCTCGTACGGGATACCGCCCCCGCTGTCACGCACCCACTCGGCGATCGCGAGGTAGTCGTCGGGCGCGGTCGGGGCCTGGATCGCCCGGCTGAACAGGAAGCCGTCCGGCACCAGGGTGTCCGCGCCGGTGATCCGCCACTCCAGCCGGGCACGGCCGGTGGTCACACTGAACCAGCCGGTGACGGTGACCGCGCCGGCGGCGGCGTCGAAGGCGTAGTCCATCCGGATCGCCGGTGTCCCGTCCGGCAGGGCGGCCAGTACGGGAGTGCCGCCGGTCGACAGATGGATCCCGGTGAGCCGGTCCTTGATCTGGAACTTCGATCCGGCGCTGCGGGTGACCCCGGCCGCGTCACGGATGGCGAGCCGGCCGCCGGCGCTCGCCAGCAGGCTGATCCCGCCGGCGGCCAGGGTGACATCACCGGCCGCCGCGTGGGCCGTCACGGCGGTGGGTTCGGTGATCAGTACGACGCCGGCCGCGAGCACCGCGCCGAGCAGCCCGCGACGGCTGAGACGGGTGGGGTGGGCATCAGAGGGATTCATCGTCTGCTCCTGTCTGGCTGAAAGTCATCGTGATAATGCGTATCTTCAGCGACGTGGCATGGATGGTCTCCAGCGCGTGGGCCGTTGGTCAAGGGGTATTGCGTTTTTGTTTCGGGCGGTTTAACGTCACCGACGTCCGCTGAAGTTACGCATTATCAACGGAGGATCGATGCCAACGAAGCCGCGCCGGGTCACCCAGCGCGAGGTCGCCGAGATCGCAGGGGTCAGTCAGACCACCGTCTCGCTGGTGCTCAACGACCGTGACGGTACGAACGTGCGTATCCCGGAGGAGACCCGGGCCCGGGTCAAGCAGGCGCTGGAGGAGGCGACCTATGTCGCCGACCCGGCGGCCCGCCGGCTGGCCGGTCTGGACAACCAGATCATCGGCGTCTTCACCTACGAGGAAGCCCTCTCGCCCGAGAGCCTCGACTTCTACGGCCCGCTGCTCAACGGCATCGAGCGCACGGCCGAGGAGATCGGCTGGGACCTGCTGCTCTTCACCTCCTCGCCGGTGGAGAACGGCACCCGCAGCCTGTTCCACCGCAAGACACGGCTGCGGCTCACCGACGGCTGTGTCCTGCTCGGCCAGCAGATGGTCGGCTCCGAGCTGGAGCGCCTGGTCGCCGAGCAGTTCCCGTTCGTCGCGGTCGGCCGCCGGGACGAGACGGCCGCGGCCGTACCGTACGTCGGCATCGACTACGTCACCCCCGCGAACGCCCTGATCGACGAGGCAGCCCGGAGCGGACACCGGCAGGCCCTCTATGTGCACCGCGGCCGGGACACCGCCACCGCGCGGGACCGGCGCGGCGCGGTCGAGGCCGCCTCGGCGGCGTCCCGGATGGCGTTCATGCTGGTGGGCGAGGAGCGTGTGGCCGAGCTGCCCCGGCTCGCCCGGGCCACGGACGCCACACTGATCATCGCCGAGGACGCCTTCCTCACCGAGGACGTCATCCTCTCGCTCGTCGCCGCCGGGGTGGACGTGCCCGGCGAGATCTCGGTCGCCGCGTTCGGCGAGGTCCGCGGTCATCGCACCGGCGGCCGGGCGCTGACGGGCTTCCGCGTACCCCGCAGACAGGTCGCCGCCGAAGCGCTCGAACTGCTCCAGCAACTGATCACCACGGAGCCGCGGGAGTGGGCCGGTCTGGACACCCAGCGGCTCCTGGTGGCCGAGGTCGAAGAGGGCGACACCATCGCCGCCCCGGCAGGGGGACTCTCATGAACAGGATCACCACAGAGGTGGCGGTCATCGGCGGCGGACTCGGATCCGTGGCGGCCGCTCTCGCACTGCTCCAGCGCGGCCACCGCGTGGTCATGACCGAGGAGTACCCCTGGCTGGGCGGCCAGCTGACCTCACAGGCGGTGCCACCGGACGAACACATCTGGGTGGAGCAGTTCGGTGTGACCGCCCGCTACCGCACACTGCGCGAGAACATCCGCCGCTACTACCGGGACCACTACCCGCTGTCGGCCGAGGCCCGCGCCGACCGTGAACTCAACCCGGGGCGCGGCCGGGTGAGCCGGCTGTGCCACGAGCCGCGGGTGGCACTCGCGGTCATCGAGGCCCTCCTCGCACCGTACCGGTCGAGCGGCCGGCTGACCGTCCTGCAACCGGCGGTCCCGGTCGCGGCCGAGACCGTGGACGGAGTGGTCCGTACGGTCACGGTCGCCGATCCGCGCACCGGCGCGGAGCATGTGATCACGGCCCGGTTCGTCCTGGACGGCACCGAGACCGGTGACCTGCTGCCGCTGACCGGCACCGAGTACGCCGTCGGAGCCGAGGCGCGGTCCGACACCGGCGAGCCGAGCGCTCCCGACGCCGCCGACCCGGCCAATGTGCAGTCGATCGCGTGGTGCTTCGTCTTCGACCACGTACCCGGGGACCACACCATCGCCCGGCCCGACGACTACGACCACTGGCGCTCGTTCGAACTGCCCTACTGGGGCGCGCCGATGCTGTCGTTCACCGCGCCCAACCCGCGCACCCTGGTGCCGGAGCGGCGCACCATGCTCGTCAACCCGGAGCAGGACGTCTCCGGCGACCCGCGGTTCGACGCCGGGGACCAGGACCTGTGGCAGTTCCGGCGGATCGCCGCCCGGGGGACCTTCACCGAGGGGCTGTACGACAGCGACATCGTGCTGGCCAACTGGCCCCAGCTGGACTACGTCGGCGGCTCGATCATCGACACCGACGACCGCGCGTCCCATCTGGCCGCGGCGAAGGCGCAGTCCCGGGCCTACGTCTACTGGCTCCAGACCGAGGCACCCCGGCCCGACGGCGGCCGGGGCTGGCCGGGACTGCGGCTGCGCGGGGACCTGGTGGGAACGGACGACGGCTTCGCGCAGGCCCCGTACATCCGGGAATCGCGCCGGATCAAGGCGCTCACCACCGTCCGGGAGCAGGACATCTCGGTCGAGTCCCGGGGATCGCGCGGGCCGGCCCGGTTCGACGCGTCCGTCGGGGTGGGGATGTACCGGATCGACCTGCACCCCTCGACCGGCGGCGACAACTACATCGACGTCGAGTGCGCGCCGTTCGAGATCCCGCTGGGCGCCCTGGTCCCGGTCCGTACCCAGAACCTGATCCCCGCCGCCAAGAACATCGGCACCACCCACATCACCAACGGCGCCTACCGGCTCCACCCGGTCGAATGGAACATCGGCGAGTCCGCGGGCGAACTCGCCGCGTTCTGCCTCGACCGCGGAGCGAGCCCGCAGCAGGTCGCCGCCGACCCCGCACTCGTCGAGCGGCTCCAGCACCGGCTCACCGAAGCCGGCGTCGAACTCCACTGGCCCGAGGTCGTCGGCTACTGAGCCGGACCGGACAACCCCGCACGCCGCGAAGGGAACCACCATGATCAGAACCAGCAGGACGCTCAGTGCCGTCGCCCTGACGACGGTCCTCGCACTCGGTGCCGCCGCCTGTGGCGGACCGGCCACCGGCACCTCGGACAAGGCCGTAGAACTGCGGATGACGGTCTGGACCTCGGACAAGGACCAGCTGAAGCTGTTCGACAGCATCGCGGCCGCTTACCGGGCCGACCACCCCGACATCGCCAAGATCACCTTCGAGAGCCTCCCGTTCGCCGACTACAACGCGACACTCACCACCCAGATCGCGGGCGGCAACGCGCCGGACCTCGCCTGGATGGGGGACCTGTCGAAGGACCTCATCGCCTCCGACGCGCTCGTCGGGCTGACCGACACGTTCAAGGCGACCCCCGATTGGAAGTACGACGATCTGCTCGACAGTGTGACCGCGGAGTTCAGCCGTGACGGCACGCTGTACGCCTACCCGTTCTCCAACTCCCCGTACGCCCTCTACGTGAACACCGACCTGCTGGCCAAGGCCGGGCAGAAGATCGATCCGGCCGGCCTGACCTGGGACAAGGTCGCGGCAGCCGCGGCGACCGTCCACACCAAGACCGGCAAGGCCGGCCTCGTCATCCGCGACTTCGACTACAAGGCGTGGAACACACTGGCCACGGTGTGGACCGGCTGGGGCGCCTCCGCGTGGAGCGAGGACGGCAAGACCTGCACCTTCGACAGCCCCGAGATGCAGCAGGCGTTCACCTTCCTGCACGACGCGGCGTTCAAGACCGGGGCGATGCCCGGCCCCGGCACCACCGCCGACTTCTTCGCCGGTGACGCCGCCTTCACAGTCGCGCAGGTCTCCCGCGCCTCGCTGCTCACCGGCTCGTTCGACTTCGGGCTGTACCCGCTGCCCGCCGGCCCCAAGGGCGAGTACTCCGTCCTCGGCCAGGCCGGGATGGGTGTCCTGGCCTCCAGCAAGCACCGGAAGCAGGCGGCCGGCTTCCTCGCCTACCTGACCGACCCGGAGAACGCCGCCAAGCTGGCCCAGTACTTCCCGCCGCCGCGCAAGTCCCTGCTGACCGGCGACAAGCTCGCCGCGAACAACAAGGTCCTCAAGGCCGCCCAGCTCAAGGACGTGGTGGTCGACCAGCTGCCGGGCGCCGTCACCCTGCCCAATCACACCAGCCCGGCGGAGATCGCCCGGAAGGGCAAGACGGCGCTCGACGCGATGTGGCACGCCGACGCCGACATCCCGGCCGTACTGAAGTCGGTGTGCGCCGCGATCAAGCCGATTCTGGCCAAGTGAACGGGACACGGGCCGCCGAGCGGGCGGCCGCGAAGTCCACCGCCGGGTCCGCGGCCCCCTCGGGGACCGGGGGCCCGGCGGGTCCCGCGGTCCCCGCGCGTCCGTCCTTCTGGACGACCCGCCGCCGGGACTTCCTCACCGGCTATCTGTTCATCCTGCCCCAGCTCGTCGGGGTGCTGGTCTTCGTCGTGCTGCCGGTCGGCATGGCGGTCTGGTACAGCCTGAACGACTGGAACGTCCTCTCCGGCAAGCAGACCTTCGTCGGCGGTGACAACTACGCGGCCCTGGCCGACGATCCGCAGCTGCCCCGCGTGCTGCTGGCGACCGTGCTGTTCTCCGGCGGAGTGGTGGTCGTCAACATCGCCCTCGGGCTGCTGATCGCCATCCTTCTCAACCGCAAGTTCCGCGGCGCCACCCTGTTCCGGACGCTGTTCTTCTCGCCGGTGGTGGTCTCCGTGGTCGCCTGGACCCTGGTCTGGGGCTTTCTGCTCCAGGACAACGGCGGCATCAACGGCATGCTGGCCACGGTCGGGATCGACGGGCCGAACTGGCTCCAGGAAGGCGACACCGCGATGGTCTCGGTGGTCATCTCCCAGGTGGTGCGCAGCGTCGGTGTCAACATGGTGCTCTTCCTGGCGGCCCTCCAGGGCGTGCCGCGGGAGCTGTACGAGGCCGCCCGTATGGACGGTGCCAACAGCCGTACGGTCTTCACCCGGATCACCCTGCCGATGATCTCCCCGACGGTGCTGCTGACCGTCATCGTCACGGTGGTCGGAGCGTTGCAGTCCTTCGCCCAGATCGCCGTCCTGACCGGCGGCGGACCGGGGCTGTCCACCACGGTCCTCGTGTACTACGTGTTCCAGCAGGCTTTCGAGTTCAACAACATCGGCTACGGCTCGACGCTGGCCCTGATGCTGCTGTCCTTCGTCATGCTGCTCACCATGCTGCAATGGCAGCTGCGCCGTAAGTGGGTGTTCTATGAGGACTGACAGAGTCCGGCCGGTGCTGCTGGTGATCGCGCTGAGTGTGATGGCGATCCCGTTCGTGGTGCCGACGGTCTGGATGGTCGCCGCGTCGGTGAAACCACTCGCGGAGATTTTCGAGGCCCCGCCGTCGCTGTGGACCGACTCGCCGACCCTGGCCGCGTACCGCGAGGCGTTCACCTTCCAGCCCTTCGCCCGGCAGTACTTCAACAGTGTCTATATCGCCGTACTGGTCACACTGATCACGCTGCTGGTGTCCAGCCTGGCCGGGTACGCCTTCGCCCGGATCCGGTTCCCCGGTGCCAACGCGCTGTTCCTGGTGGTGCTGACCGGGATGCTGGTGCCGAGCGAAGTGACGATCGTGCCGCTGTTCCAGCTGTTCAAGTCCGTCGGCCTGATCAACACCCACTGGCCGCTGATCCTGGTGACCGCGCTGGCCGGGCCGTGTGTGCTGGCCACGTTCATCATGCGGCAGTTCTTCATCGCGCTCCCCGTCGAACTGGAGGAGGCCGGCCGTCTCGACGGTCTCGGCCGTCCCGCGATCTGGTGGCGGATCTGTCTGCCGCTGGCCCGGCCGGCCCTGTCGGCGGTGGCGATCCTGACGTTCCTCGCCTCCTGGAACCTCTATCTGGAACCCACGGTGTACCTCACATCACCGGAACTGTTCACCCTGCCCCAGGCCCTGACCCGGTTCGCCGACTCCTACGGCGGCCCGATGTGGAACACCCAGCTCGCCGCCGCCACGATGACCGTCCTGCCGATGCTGACCGTCTTCGTGCTGGCCCAGCGCCACTTCATCGAAGGACTCTCCCACTCCGGCCTCAAATGAACCTTCTGGTGCCGCTGTGGTGCGGGGTGTGGGGGGTGGTGGCGCTGGCCGGGTTCGGTATGTCCGTGGCCGGGGTGACCAGGGAGCAGCGGACGGTGCGGCTGGTGGGCCGGATTGTGCGGGTGCGGGTGCCTGTGCACGGTGGTTCGCGGGCGGGTGGGGTGTCGGTGGTGGTCTCCTACCGTGATCCGGTCTCGGGCCGGGAGGTGACGGTGACGAACGACGGTGAGCGGGGGGATACGGTCGCGGTGGCGTGGGTGGGCCGGGAGATCGGGGTCGCCCATCTGCGGGGCAGGCCGCACGCGTACCGGTTCACCGGTGTGCCGCTGGAGCCCGGTCGGGGACTGTTCCTGCCGGGGGTCGCGGTCTTCCTCGTCTATGCCGGGCTGGTGGTCCTCGCCGCGGTCGAGTGGGGGTGGCCGTGGGCGCTGGTCGGCCTCGGCGGGCCGTGGGCGGTCTTCGGCACCGCGCATCTGCCCGGGGCGGTCCGCGCGAAGGACCGCCGTGTCGAGCGGCTGGCCGCGATGGACACCGTCCCGGGCAGGGTCGTCGCGGTCCTGAAGGACGTCACCGTCGACCAGGACGACGGCCACACCGCGACCACCCTCACCCCCGTCATCGAATTCACCACCCGCGAGGGCACGGCCGTCACGGCCTACTGCACCACCCACCTGCCGGACCCCGCCCACGCACACGGCCGGGACCTCACCGTCCACTACACCCCCACCGACCCGGCCGACTTCACACTGAACCCCACCGCCGACCAGCACGCGGCACAACGCGAAATGATCTTCGACCTCACCGTATCCGCCACACTCGTGACGGCACTCATCACCGGGGTCACACTGCTGCTCTGAGGCAGTGCCGTTCCGAGGCACTGCTGATCCGGGGCGGCCGGGGCGCTTACCAGCGCCCCGGCCGCCCCCTCGGCGTTCCGGCGCGCTTTCCGTGCGCCGACGTCGTCCGAAACGCCCGCCGTAGTTCATCTCGACGACACCTCTTGACTAGGGACATCCCTGTACCTACGCTCCAGGTTGTTTATAGTTGTCCCCATACAAGGGTGCGGTGTGTCGATGAAGATCGCTGTTGTCGGAAGTTACGGGGCCGGCCTCACCATGCGAGTGCCCAGGGCGCCCGAGGCGGGGGAGACCGTCTCGGGCGGTGTGTTCGATCCCGGCCCGGGCGGCAAGGGCAGCAACCAGGCCATCGGCGCCGCCCGGCTGGGCGCCGAGGTCTCCCTGCTGACCGCCGTGGGCGACGACGACTTCGGGCGGGCCGCCCGCGCGCTCTGGCGGGCCGAGGGGGTCGACGCCACGCACGTACTGACGGCGCGCGCCCCCACCATGGTCGGTTTCATCCTGGTCGAGCCGTCCGGGGAGAACCGGATCGCCATCGCGCCCGGCGCCCTGGACGAGCTGGACGCCGCCGCCGTCGCCCCGTACCGGGCGGAGATCGCCGCGGCCGACATCCTGGTGGTCTCCATGGAGATCCCCGAGGAGGCCGTCGCCGCCGCCCTGCGCGCGGGCCGGCTGGCCGGGACCACGACCCTGCTCAACCCCGCGCCCGCCCGGCCGCTGCCGCCGGACCTCTGGCCGCTCATCGACGTGATCACCCCGAACCAGACCGAGGCCCCCGTCCTGCTCGGCCTCGGCGCGGGACACGGGCTCACGGACGAGGAGCTGGTCCAGGCGCTGCGGGAGCGTACGGGAGGCGCCGCCGTCCTGACCCGGGGCGGCGGGGGAGCACTGGTCGCGCGGCCGGCCGGGGTGACGGCCGTCCCTCCGTACCCCGCCGAGGCCGTCGTCGACACCACCGGCGCCGGGGACTCCTTCACCGCCGCGCTCGCCGTCGCCCTCGCCGAGGGCCACGACCTGGACCGCGCGGTCGGGTTCGCCGCTGCGGCGGGCTCCCACACCGTGACCATCGCCGGGGTCGTTCCCGCCCTGCCCACCAGAGACCAGCTGAACGCCCGGATTGGAAGCACCCGATGACCTCGATCACCACACCGGCGAGGGAACTCCCCCTCCCGCTGCGCAGACTGCTGCACGCCCGCGAGTCCGGGGTCTTCGCGGCCCTCGTCGCGCTCTTCGTCCTGGGTGTGGTGCTCTCCCCGAGCTTCGCCCAGTCCGACAACCTGCTCTCGGTCGGCCAGCAGATCGCCCAGATCGGCATCATGGCCGCCGGTGTGACCTTCGTGATCCTCAACGGCGAGATCGACCTGTCCGTCGGCTCCATCTACGCGCTGTCGGCGATCTCCACCGGGATGCTGATCTCGGACGGCTGGAGCTGGCCCCTGGCGATGCTCGCGGGGCTCGTGGTGGGGGTGCTGGCCGGGCTGCTCAACGGGCTGGCCGTCGTCGTCCTCGGTGTGCCGTCGTTCATCGTCACCCTCGGCACCCTCAGTGTGTTCCGCGGCCTCGCCCTGCTCATCTCCGACGGCGCCCCCATTTCCCTCAGCTCCTCCCAGCCCGGCGTCGCCGAGTTCAACCTGCTGGGGCAGGGCGAGCTGTTCGGCCTGATACCGATGCAGTTCGTCATCTTCGCCGTCGTCGCCGCCATCGGCGTGGTGCTCCTGTCCCGCTCGCGCTTCGGCTTCAACACGTACGCCGTCGGCGGCAATCAGGAAGCCGCCCGTCTCGTCGGTGTCAACGTCAAGCGGGTCAAGCTGACCGCCTTCGTCCTCTCCGGCTTCACCGCCGCCCTCGCGGGAGTGCTCGGCCTCTCCTTCCTCTCCTACGTCCAGGGCGTCACCGGACAGGGCATGGAACTCACCGTGATCTCCGCGGTCATCATCGGCGGCGCGGCCCTCTTCGGCGGCTCCGGCACGATGTGGGGCACCGTCATCGGTGTCGCCTTCATCGGACTGCTCCAGAACATCCTCAACATCAAGGGGATCTCCTCCTTCTGGCAGACCGTCGTCACCGGCCTGGTGATCGTCGCCGCCGTCGCGGCCGACACCTGGCAGCGCCGGCGCAAGACCCGGGCCTGACCGGGCCCGCGCCGCCGCCTCTCCCGCCCCGGCAGCCCTTTCCCCTCAGCCTCGCATCCACGACAAAGGAGTCACGATGTCCCCTCGCACCCTCCTCAGAAGCCTCGTCGCCGCGACCGCCGCGACGGCCGCCCTCGGCCTCACCGCCTGCGGCGCCGTCACCTCCGCCAACGGCGGCGGCGCCTCCGACGACGGATCCTTCAAGCTCGCCTCCTACATCCAGCAGCGGATCGACGACGGCAAGCCGATGCGCATCAAGCTCAGCTACCACGACCCCTCCCTGGCCTTCGCCACCCCGATCGGCGCCGGCATGAAGAAGGCCGGCAAGGAGCTGGGCGCCGAGACCGCCCTCATCGGCCCCACCGGCGGTGACGCCGCCAAGCAGGTGTCGGAGATACAGACACTCATCCAGCAGAAGGCCGTGGACGGGCTCGCCGTCTCCTCCGCGTCCAGCGACGCGCTGAAGCCGGTCATCGCCCAGGCCCACAAGGCGGGCATCCCCCTCATCTCCTTCAACACCGACAACCCCGACTCCCAGCAGATGGGCTTCGTCGGCCAGGACCTCAAGGCATCCGGCGAGGCCCAGGCCACCCGGCTCGTGAAGGAGCTGGGCGCGACCAAGAAGGGCAAGGTCGTCGTCTTCTCCGTGGACACCGGCGCCGGCTGGTCCCACGACCGGTTCGGCGGCTTCAAGAAGGGCCTGGACGGCAGCGGCCTGGAGATCGTCGGCCCGGTGAACGTCGGCAACGAGCCCAGCGCCGCGTACAACACCGTCGAGTCCACCATGTCCGGACAGTCCGGTGTGGTGGCCGTCGCCGGACTCGACTGCTGCTCCACGACCGCCGCGGCCAAGTGGGTCTCCCGCTCCGGCGACAAGGACGCCCTCGTGACGGTCGGCTTCGATCTGCTTCCCCAGACCGCCGAGTACCTGCGCAGCGGCGTCATCGACTTCACGATCAGCCAGAACCCGGCCAAGCAGGGCTACGAGGCGGTCAAGGTGCTCAACGACTTCCTCACCAAGGGCACCGAGATCACCGGTGTGAACACCGGAGCCCAGTTCGTCACCCGCGCCAACCTCGACGAAGCGACGGTGGAGAAGTGACGGCCCCCGCCACGCCCGGAGGCCCCGCGGACACCACCGCGCCGGACGGCACCGCGGCGCGGGCGGACACCACCGCGCCGGCCATCAGCGTCCGCGGTCTGTCCCGCAGCTTCGGCGCGGTGCGCGCCCTCACCGACGTCTCCTTCGACGTACCCGCCGGAGAGGTCACGGCGCTGCTCGGTGAGAACGGCGCCGGCAAGTCGACCCTCCTCAAGATCCTGGCCGGTCTCCAGCCGCCCAGCGCGGGCGGTGTGACCGTCTTCGGCGAGGAGGTCACCTCCTTCGACCCCAGTACGATGCTCGACCGGCACGGCGTCGCGATCGTCCCGCAGGAACTCTCCCTGCTGCCCGACCGCAGTGTGGCGGAGAACGTCCTCAGCGGGGTCGAACCGGGACACCGCTGGTTCCCCTCCCGGCGGCAGATGCTGGAGCGTACCGCCGCGCTCCTCGCCGAACTGGACCTCCGGCTGGACCCGGCGACCCCCGTACGCTCGCTCGACCTCGCCACCCAGCAGCTCGTCGTGGTGGCCCGGTCCGTCGCCCGTGGCTGCCGCGTCCTGATCCTGGACGAGCCGACGGCGATGCTCACCCCGGCCGAGGCCGAGCGGCTGTTCACCCTGATGGGCAGCCTCAAGGCGGCCGGCACGACCATGCTCTACGTCTCGCACCGTATGCCCGAGGTCTTCCAACTGGCCGACCGTATCGAAGTGTTGCGCGACGGTGCGCATGTCGCCTCGTGGCGCAACACGGAGACGACCCCCGAGCGGGCGGTCGCCGCCATGGTCGGCCGCGAGCTGGGACAGTTCACCCGCCGCGCGGCACACCGCGGCGACCCGGCGGTCCGGCCGGCCCTGAGCGTCCGCGAGCTGAGCGGACGCCGGCACCGCGCCATCTCCTTCGACCTCCGGCCCGGTGAGATCCTCGGCGTCGCCGGGCTGCCCGACTCCGGCCGGGTGGAGCTGCTCCACAACATCTTCGGCGGCGAGCGGGGCACCGGCGGCACCGTGGAACTGCTCGGCGAGCCCTACGAACGGCGCGACCCCATCGCCAGTGTCGGGCGCCGGCTGGCGTTCGTCCCCGGCGAGCGCCGCGCCCAGGGGCTGCTGACCACCATGAGCGTCGGCGAGAACGTCGGCGCCCTGACCACCAAGGCGTTCAGCCGCTTCGGACTGCTCCGCCGCGGCGCCTTCGACCGGCGGGCGGCCGAACAGGCGAAGCGGATGCGGGTCAAGACCGCCACCATGGGCCAGCCCATCACCAGCCTCTCCGGCGGCAACCAGCAGAAGGCCGTCCTGGGCCGCTGGCTGGCGATCAACCCCGGTGTGCTGATCCTCGACGAACCCACCCGGGGCGTGGACGTCGGCGCCAAGGCCGAGATCTACGAGCAGCTGTTCGCGCTGGCGGAGAAGGGCCTCGCCATCCTCTGCTCCTCCTCCGACCTCCCCGAACTCCTCACCCTGACCGACCGGATCGCGGTGCTGAGCGAGGGCCGGCTGGCGGGCACGGTCGAGACCGCGGACGCCACCGAGGAATCCGTGATGACCCTGGCGACCGGGGCGGCCCCGGCCGCCTGAGCCCCGCCCGTACCGCCCCCGCGCCCCACCGAAAGGAACCCACCATGAAGCGAACCGGCATCCTCAACGCCGAACTGAGCGGGGCCCTGGCCACACTCGGCCACACCGATCTGCTGCTCGTCGTGGACGCGGGCTTCCCCGTCCCGCGCGACGCCCACCGGATCGATCTGGCCCTCGCCGAGAACCTCCCGGACCTGCGCACCGTGCTCGGTCTGATCGCCGACGAGCTGGTCGTCGAGGGGGTGGTACGCGCCGAGGACGTGCCCACCCACAACCCGAGGCTCGACGCATGGCTGCGCGACCGCTTCGCCGGCGCCGAGTTCACCACCCGCCCGCACGCCGAGGTGCTCGGCGAACTGGCCCGTACGGCCAAGGTCGTTGTCCGCACCGGCGCCTTCGAGCCCTGGGGCAACATCGGTCTGTTCTGCGGGGTGGACGCCCCCCGCTGGTTCGGCGGAGAGGGCGTCGTCGTCCCCGAGCAGTACGCGTCCAAGGTCTGACCGCGCCCCGCCCTCACCCCCATGCGCACCCCCACTTCCCACTCTTCCGTCTCACCCGCTTCCACCACAGGAGATGCTCCCGTGTTCGACACCACCCCCACCGCCACCGAACCGACCCTCAGCCCCGCCGAGTTGGCGCCCTACATTCAGCACACGAGAATCGAACCGAACGCGTCCCGGGACGATATGGTGGCCCACGCCCAGGAAACGATCACTCACGGCTTCAACGCCGCGATGGTCCCGGCCTCCTGGGTGCCCCTCGTGGCGGCCGAGCTGCGCGGGACCGGGATCGGTGTCGCCTCGGCCCTCGACTTCCCCACCGTCGGTGTCATGACCAGCGCCGGCAAGGCGGCCGAGGCCGCCGAGATCGCCCGGCTCGGCGCCACCCAGATCGACATCGGCGTACAGATCGGCTGGCTCAAGAGTGGTATGTACGACGAGTTCCGGGAGGACATCGCCGGGGTGGTCCGCGCCTCGGGCCTGCCCGTCAAGGTCATGCTGGAGCTGCCGCTGCTCACCGACGCGGAGAAGGAGGCGGCCGTCGAACTCGCGATGGAGGCCGGCGCCGCCTACCTGAAGAACGCCAGCAGCGGGCAGATCGAGACGGCGAACCCGACCAGTGTTCGCTACCTTGTTGACCGGGCCCGGGACGGCGTCCTGGTGAAGGCGTCCGGGTCCATCAAGAGCTACGGTCAGGCTCTGGAGCTTCTGCGCGCCGGTGCCGTCCTGCTCGGCACCAGCGCCGGGATATCGATCATCACCGACACCGGCGACGCCTCCACCACCAGTTACTGACCAGTGGACGCCGTGCCCCGGGCACCCTCGCCCCGGGGTACGGCGCGACCGCTTCCCGAGAGGAGCAGCATGACCGCGACGGCCGACGAAGGTGGTCCTGCGGACATCAAACGTGACGTCCCCACGGCGATCCACGTCCAGATCTCGGAGCACATCCGGCTGCGTATCGCGGGCGGTGAGTGGCCGGCCCACTACCGCCTCAAGAGCGAGCCCGAGCTGGCCCAGGAGTTCGGCGTCAGCCGCGGCACGGTACGGCGCGCCCTGGCGACCCTCATCGAGGAAGGGCTGCTGCGGCAGGTACGGGGGCGCGGCACCTACGTCACCTCCACGGTGATCGAGCCCGCCATCGCCCAGAAGCTGAGCACCCTCTCGGAGGACTTCGCCAGCCAGGGCATCGTCACCTCCACCGCCGTACGGGAGTGCTCCCTGATAGCCCCGCCCCGCCCGGTCGCGGCCCTGCTGGACCTGGCCCCCGGCAGCACCCCCGTGCTGCGTCTGGTACGGGTGCGCAGCACGGTGGAGGGACCGGTCGCCCTGCTGTTCAACTTCGTGCGCACCGATCTCGCGCCGGGCATCGAGGACGTCGACTTCAGCACGACGAGCCTCTTCGGAGTCCTGGAGGGCACCTACGGTCTGAAGATCGCCACGGCCCGCCGTACCTTCAGCGCCGAGGCCGCCTCACCCGAGGTCGCGGACGCCCTGACACTGGCGACGGGCCGGCCGGTGCAGTACCTCCAGCAGGTCACCTATCTCGCCGACGGCCGTCCGGTGGAGTACTCCGACGTATGGATCCACAGCGGCCGGCTGCGGATGACCTCGCTTCTGCTGCGCAGATGACCCGTCCGTCTCCCCGGCGTCGCCCGGGGAGACGAGAGGCGCCGCCAACGCGCCCGTACCGGACCGCCGTTGACCGCGCGGTCCGGTACGGGCGCGTTGTGATGCGTCGGGGTGCGTTGCGACGCGTTGAGGGCCGCGCGTGCGGACGGGCCGCGCCCCCCACGTGACCCAGGTCACTCCGGGGTCTTCTTGGCGCAGGCCCCTCTCCCGTGTCACTCTTTCCGCACACCCTCCCTGCCCGGAAACATCCGCGCGGCAGTGGACGGTACGCCGCCCGCCGAAGTCCACAGGCGAGGCCGAGCCCCCTGTGACGTACTCCGGTCGGCCGTGCCGTCCGGGCGACCGACGTTTCTTCCCCTTGACGGACCGGTGCGACTCAGCGCCCTGCCGCAACTCCCTTGCAGTCGCGATTCAGAGGATGTGGATCCCCGCCATGCCGAGGCTATGCAAGCCGGCGATGAATGCGCCTGAACACGTCATCACAGCGGAAGAGACCCTGGAATTCGCCGCCAGAGCCCATGCCGGCAAGCCGCAACTCCCTCTGGCGCTGCGTCTGATCCGCAACACCGGTGTGCAGAAGCGGCACATCGTCCAGCCCATCGAGATGACGCTCCGCCACCCGGGCCTGGAGGAGCGCAACCGTGTCTACGAGGCCGAGTCCAAGAAGCGGACGCCCCGGGTCATCGAAGAGGCCCTGGCCAACGCCGAACTGAGGGCCCGTGACATCGACGCCCTCATCTATGTGTCGTGCACCGGCTTCCTGATGCCGTCGCTGACGGCCTGGCTGATCAACAACCTGGGCTTCCGCTTCGACACCCGGCAGATCCCCATCGCCCAACTCGGCTGCGCCGCCGGGGGAGCGGCGATCAACCGGGCCCACGACTTCTGCACGGCCCACCCCGGCAGCAACGTCCTGATCGTGTCCTGCGAACTGTGCTCGCTCTGCTACCAGCCCGACGCGGACGACATCGGCTCACTGCTCTCGGACGGTCTGTTCGGGGACGCGGTCGCCGCCGCCGTCGTACGGGGCGAGGGAGGCGTCGGCATCGACCTGGAACGCAACGCCTCCTACCTCATCCCGGGCACCGAGGACTGGATCTCCTACGCCGTCAAGGACACCGGATTCCACTTCCGGCTGGACCGCCGGGTGCCCGGAACCATGGAGCCGCTCGCGCCGGTCCTGCGCGAGCTGGCCAAGGACCACAGCTGGGACGTCGGCAAACTCGACTTCTACCTCGTCCACGCCGGCGGTCCACGCATCCTCGACGACCTCGCGAAGTTCCTCGACGTCGACCGCACCGTGTTCCGGCACAGCTGGTCGACCCTGCGCGAGTACGGCAACATCGCCAGCGCCGTCGTACTGGAGGCGGCCCGCAGGCTGTTCGAGGAGCCCCCGGCCCCCGGTGCGACCGGTCTGATCGCGGGCTTCGGCCCCGGAATCACCGCCGAGATGGCGCTCGGCACCTGGGCGGCCGACGACGTTCCCGGGACCTTCGCCTGAACACCCGCGCGAGCAAAGGAAGCGGAGCCATGAGCGACCTCATCATCCCGGCGGGCGCCGGGAGAAAGCTGGTCACCCCGGCACAGCAGGTCACCTTCAAGGCCACCGGGGAGATGGGATCCTCCATCTCGGTCTTCGAGGTGGTCGTCCCGCCCGGATTCGATGTGGGGGCGCATGTCCACACCCGTTCGCAGGAGTTCTTCTACGTCCTGGAAGGGGAGCTGGACCTGTTGTGCTTCGAGCCGGCCGAGCGAACGGCGGACACCTGGCACCACTGGGAGTCCGCCAAGGGCGACCGGGTCGTGCGCGCCGGTGAGGGCAGCTGCATGTTCGTACCCCCCGGCACCCCGCACGCGTTCCGCAACGCCACGGACCAGCCCGTGAAGATGCTCTTCCAGAGCTATCCCTCGCCCGAACACGAGTCGTACTTCGAGGAGATCGCCGAGATCTGGTCGCGCGGCACCGCCGTGGACCCCGCGGCCGTGGCGGCGATGCGCCGACGGTACGACGTCTCCCAGATCACACCACTGCGCTTCGCACCGCCGCCGGACACCGCCACCGCGTCCCCCGGCCCGGACACGAACGCGCCGAGGAGCGGAAGGTGACCGCCGTGGAACCCGTACCCCTGGTCCACGCGAGCCTCGGACAGCGGGAACTGGCCGCCGTCGCCGAGGTGTTCGCGTCCGGCTGGCCCGCCGGGCAGGGCCCGAGGGGCAAGGCCCTGGAGGCGCTGCTGCGGAAGCGGTACGGAGCCGGTGACGCCGTCGCGATGTGCAACGCCGGCGCCGCCCTCCATGTGTCCCTGCTCGCGCTCGGCGTCCGGCCGGGGGACGAGGTGATCGTCGCCGACTACGGCTTCCCCGCCCCCGCACACGCCGTGCGGTACCTGGACGCGGTCCCCGTCTGCGCCGATGTGCGCGCCGACACCGGAACCGTCGACCCACGGGCGGTGGCCGACCTGATAACCCCGCGTACCGTCGGTGTGATCGCCGTGGACACGGTCGGTATGCCCGCCGACTACACGGAACTCCGGGCGATCACCGACCGCCACGGCCTGTTCCTCGTCGAGGACGCCGCCTGCGCCGTCGGCGCGACCTACCGGGGGCGCGAGGCGGGCACGCTCGCCGAGGTGGCCGTCCTCTCCTTCCACGGGCGCAAGGGAGCCACCAGCGGCGAGGGCGGCGCGCTGCTCGCCACCGATCCCAGGATCGGCGCCGACGCGCGGCTGTACAGCTCCTTCGGCATCGGCAGCATCTTCGACATGGGCGAGGTCGTCGGCCTGCCCATCCCCGAGTTCACCCGGATCGGCCACAACTACAAGCTGTCCGACATCGCCGCGGCGATCCTCCAGGTACAGCTGGACCGTACGGAGGAGCTGCTCGCGCGCCGCACCGCCGTCGCCGGGCAGTACGCCGGACTCCTCGGCGACGAGGAACTGCTGACGGTGCCGTACGTGCCGGACGACCGTACCCACGCCTGGCAGACGTACATGGTGACACTCGGTCCCGGGGTGGACCGCGCGGCCGTCGCGACCGAACTGCGCGCCCAGGGCATCGGCTGCGGACACGGCACCTTCGCGACCCACCTCCAGCCCGTGTTCGAGTCGAAGCACCCCTGCCCGGTCTCGGCGGAGCTGTTCCGGCGCCATCTCGCCCTGCCGATGCACGCGGAGCTGACCACCGGCCAGGTCGAACGGGTCGTGGACGCGCTGCGCCGCGCGGTCCGCGCCCACGCGGGAACCACCCGGAGCCCAGGAGGGCCGGCATGACGAGCGACCAGCCTTCCCCGGACCACGTACTGCGGCTGATCAACGGCTACTGGGCCACCGGTGTCGTCGGCGCCGCGGCCGGGCACGCGCTCTTCACCCACCTGGAGAACGGCGCGGAGACGGCCGCGGAGCTGGCCGAGCGCGCGCGGATCGCGCCGCGGGGCGCACAGACCCTGCTCGACGGCCTCGTCAGTGTGGGTCTGGTCGAGCTGCGCGAGGGCCGGTACCACAACACCCCCGAGGCATCCCTCTACCTCGTCGACGGCAAGGCCACCTGCCTGAGCGGCTTCGCCCGGCTGAAGCTGAAGCACATGGGCGGCCTGGCCGCCCTGCCCGACGTCGTACGGGCCGGGGGACCGGTCCGGGACGCGACGACCGAAGTGGCGGAGAACCCGCACTGGGAGGAGATCGTTCCGGCCATCGCCGCCCAGTCCGTTCCCGCCGCCCGGATCGCCGCGGAGGTGCTCGGGCTGGCCGATGCCGGCGCGGTCTCCATCCTCGACGTGGGCGGTGGTTCGGGCATCTACTCGGCCATCTGGCTGGCCGCCAATCCACGGGCCCGCGCCACCCAGCTCGACTGGGAGCCCATCAACGCGATCGCCCGCCGGCTGCTGGCGGAACGCGGGCTGGCCGACCGGTTCACCACCGTCCCCGGGGACTTCCACACCACCGACTTCGGCGTCGACCGGTACGACATCGCGCTGTACTCCCACATCGCCCACCAGGAGGCACCGGAGGACAACATCGCCGTCCTCTCCCGGCTGCGCGAGGCGCTCAGGCCCGGCGGCTCCGTGGTGATCTGCGACTACGTCGTCGACGACGACCGCGGCGGACCCGCGCTCCCGCTCATCTTCGCCGCGGAAATGCTGCTCAAGAGCAAACGCGGCGGCACCTGGCGGCGGTCCGACTACCACGACTGGCTCGTCAAGGCCGGCTTCACCACTGTCTCGTTCCACTCCGCGCCGCCCGCGACCCTGGTCATCGCCCGGTGAGCGGGCGTCCTCCCCCGCAAAGGAGAGCCGAATGAACGGCTCAGTGGCTTATCGGACGATACAGAAGCGCGGTCTGCACATCGGTCTGCTGCCGGCCATGGCCGCCGCCGTCAACGGGACCACGACGATCACTCTCGATCACGATCTGGACGTCCTCCCCGAGGCGGGCAGACAGCTGACGGTCTCCCGGCTCGCCGACCTGGTCGACGACCTGGCGGCCCGGCTGTGGGCCGCCGGTGTGCGGCCCGACGCACACGTCGTCGTCTACAAGAAGGCGAACGCCGACGTGTGGATGCTGGCCTGCGCGGCGTCCCGGATCGGCGCGGTGCCCGTACTGCTCTCGCCCAGCCTCGACGCGGGGACGGTCGCCGCGCTGCTCCGCCGGCTCGACCGGCCGGACCTGCTCATCGACCGGCACAAGCTCGGCGTACTGGCCGAACTGCCCTTGCCGGAACTCACCCGCCGGCTGATCACCGTGTCCGGCGGAGCGCCCCGGGCCGTGGCACTGGACACACTCGCCGGGGCGCCGCGCGTCGAACCCGTCGTACGGCCCATGGACGAGGCCGCCGTGATCACCCATACCTCCGGCACCACCGGGGTGCCCAAACTGGTCGTGCACACGCCCCGCACCCAGGGACTGCGGCTCAAGCCGCAGTGGCGGCTGCTCTCCCTCCCGCGGAAACGGGAGAAGGCCGCGATCCACATCCCCTTCGTGCACTCGCGGAACGTCGCGGCGATGGCCCTGGCCCTCCTCAAGGAGATGCCGCTGCTCCTGATGAACGAGTCGGCCCCGGACACGGTCGCCGAGCTGCTTCTCACCCACCGGCCCGGCCTCATCGAGGCGCTGCCCAACTCGCTGATGGCGTGGGAGGGCCTGGCCGACGACCCGCGTGCGCCCTTCGCGTCGGTGAAGTACTTCAGCAGCACCTTCGACGCGATCCACCCCGGGACGATGAGCCGGCTCCTGAAGTCGTCCCGGCGCCGGGGCGCCCTGTTCTTCCAGATCTACGGGCAGAGCGAGGTCGGACCCGCCGTCGGCCGCGCCTACCTCCGCCGCTCCGCCCACCGGGCCAACGGCCGCTGCGTCGGCTGGCGGATGCCGTGGGGCGCGGCGAGGGTCCGCGTGGTCAGCCGCGACGGACGGCGGCCCACGGCCCAGAACCCCGGCCGTATCCAGGTCGCCTGGCCGGCGCTGGCCAAGACGTACTTCGGCGAGCAGGAGCGTTACGACAGCAACCGGGACGGCGCCTGGTGGGGCACCGGGGACGTCGGCTACTTCACCGCGCTCGGCTGCCTGCACATGCTCGACCGCGAGGTCGACATGATCCACGGCGTACGCAGCTCCCTGGAGATCGAGGACACGGTCCTCGCCCGGCTGCCGGAGCTGAGCGAGCTGGCCGTGGTGCACGGTGCCGGCTCCGAGGCCGTTCCGGTGGTGTGTGCCCACGGCGACCGTCCGCTGGACCTGGCGCGCTGGCGCGCCGCCGTCGCCGACTTCCCGCAGCTGGCGGCCCCGGTCCAGATCCCCGAGGCCGAACTGCCGCGCACCGGCACCCTCAAGGTGCAGCGCCTCGCGCTCGCCGACCGGCTCCGGGACGAGCGCGAGGACCGCCGATGACCTCTGACCGGCCGGCCGCCACGGCGGTGGGAAACCCTCTATCCGAAAGAGACGAGCCCATGACGTCGGACGCCACGCTGGCCCGGTTCCGTGAGTACATGGTGGGCCCCTCGCGGTTCATGACCCTGCTGTCCTGCTTCGAACTCGGTCTCGTCGACCGGATCCGGGAGCACCCGGGCCTGACCGCCGCCGAGCTGGGCGAGGCGGTCGGCGCCACGCCGGACGCCGTGGAGCAGCTGCTTCTTCTGCTGGTCAAGGAGCGGTTCGTGACGTACGACGAGGAGTCGGGCGGCTACGCTCCCGACGCTCTCGCCGCCGTCGACGAGAAGGACCTCAAGCGCGCGCTGGCCTATATGAACATGATCAAGGTGGTGGCGCTGCGGCAGCTCTTCCATCTCACCGAGAGCGCCCGGACCGGCACACTCGTCGGGCTGCGGGAGCTGTACGGGGTGACCGGAGGCACCCTGTACGGCGCGGTGGCTGAGCACCCGGACCTGCGTGACGCCTGGGCGAACCTGATGAACACGGTCACCGCCCACATCGATCCCTGGTTCTTCGGCAACGTGGGCATCCCCGCCGGCGCCCGGGTGCTCGACCTGGCAGGCAACACCGGTCTCGGCGCGATCCACACCGTCACGCACAAGGCGTCCCCCGGGCTGCGGGTCACCACCTTCGACCTGCCGGAGAAGGAGGCGGAGGCCCTGGCGAACTTCCGGTCCCACGGGGTGGCCGAGCAGTGCTCCTTCCTCGGCGGGGATGTCTTCGACGGAGTGCCGCGGGGCTTCGACACCGTCCTGATCAAGCACTTCCTGGACATGTTCGACAAGGGCGACGTGGTGCGGATCCTCCGGGGCGTCAACGAGGCCCTGGAGACAGGCGGTCAGGTCCACATCATGGTGCCGGTGTACCCCGAGGACATCACGGACACCGACAACTACAACGTCGACTTCTTCCCGGCCTTCTTCATCGGCTGCACCATGGGCCAGGGCGGCCCGCAGAAGCTGTCGGTCTATCAGAGCTGGCTGGAGGAGTGCGGGTTCAAGGTGACGAAGACGCTCACCAAGAGCGCCGCCGAGGTTCCGCCGGACGTCATCCCGGTCCAGGCCATCCTGTCCGCGACCAAGGTCGCCCGACCCGGACCTCTGGGGAGTCATTGATGCCGGACACAGCCGAAGTCCCTGTCGATGTGGAAAGTGTCTGCTCAGCGATCGAGAAGTCGGCCGGCCTACTGGACGTGACCGCCTCGCGCGAGGTCGTCCGGCCCGTCCTGGCCGCTTTCGAGGACGCGCTGCCGCGGGCCGTGATCGCCTTCAGGGTCGCCACGAACGCGCGGTACGAAGGAGATTTCGACGCCCGTTTCACCCTTCCCAAGGACATCGATCCGTACGCCGTGGCCCTGGCCGAGGGACTGATCGCGCAGACGGACCATCCCGTCGGCGGTCTCCTTCCCGACCTCCGGCGGCTCTGTCCCATCGACAGCTACGGCGTCGATCTCGGAGTCGTCTCCGGATTCAAGAAGATCTGGGTGTACTTTCCGGCGGGGGAGCACGAGACACTGGACCGGCTGACCGGTCTGCCGTCGATGCCGCGGAGTCTGGCGGGGAACGCCGGCTTCTTCCACCGGTACGGTCTGGCCGACAAGGCCGATGTCATCGGGATCGACTATCGCAGCCGGACGATGAACGTCTACTTCTCGGCGCCCGCGGAATGCTTCGAGAGGGACACCGTCCTGGCGATGCACCGGGATATCGGGCTGCCGACCCCGAGCGAGCGCATGTTCACCTTCTGCGCGCGTTCGTTCGGCCTCTACACCACGCTGAACTGGGATTCCATGGAGATCGAGCGGATCTCCTACGGGGTGAAGACGGACGATCCGATGGACTTCTTCGCCCGGCTGGGAACGAAGGTCGCGCACTTCGTGAAGAACGTTCCGTACGGAGTCGGCGACCCGAAAATGGTCTATGCCGCCGTGACATCCGGCGGCGAGGAGTACTACAAACTCCAGTCGTACTACCGCTGGCGTCCCGTCAGCCGCTTGAACGCCGCTTATATCGCAGCTCGCGACAAGGAGCCGGTAGAATGAGTCGGGCCAGCTCGGCCAGTTTACATCCGGGTGTTCCTGGTGATTCCGGTGTTTCCGGCACTCCGGATATTCCTGAGTTCCGGTTCAGTCGGATGGAGAGCCTCCTGCGCGGACGCGCACTCCGTCCCCTGACGGTGGACGGCGTCGACGCGGTGTTCGTCAGGGATCCGGTCCTCGTCCGCGACATACTGGTGGGCGAGAGCAAGAACTACGGAAAAGGCGAACTGTTCCGCAAGGCCAGAAATCTCAGCCGGGTGGGCATGCTCTCGGAGGACGAGACCATGCACCGCCACTATCGGCGCCTGGCGAATCCCTATGTACGGTCGGCGAAAGTCGAGGAATACGTTCCCGACATGCACGGGATCGCGCACAGATTCGTGTCCTCGTGGCGCGACGGTGAAACGGTCGACATCCAGTCCGAGATGTGCCGCATCACCTGCGCGATCGTGGTGGGAACGATCATCACCGGATTACCGCCCGGGACGACGGACACGGTGAGCGAGCGCCTTTCCCGGCTGGCCTGGGAAATGATCAGGAAACCGCTGTACGGGAAGGCCGCGGCCCGAGCGGCCCGGCCGGGTGCCGCGAAGCGCCTGTCCCGGGCCCGCGCGGAACTGCGGGACATCCTCGATGTCTGTATCGCCGACCTTCTCAATTCCCCCGGTACGACGGCCGGTTATCTCTCGGAACTCCTGGCGGACTCCGACGGGCAGGGAAACCGTCTCCTGACGGCGGAGCAGGTGTGCGAGGAGGCGGTCATGATGCTGACCGCCGCCACGGTCACCACGGCCTCCGTCATGTCATGGGCGCTGTACGCGCTCTCCGAGAACCCCTCGATGGAGGAGCCGCTCCGCAAGGAACTGGCGCGCGGAGGCGGCGGATTCGACGCCCAGGAACAGGAACAGGAGCGGGAGCAGGAGCCGGGCCAGGGCTCCTCCGGATACACCCGGCGCTTTCTGATGGAGGTGCTGCGGCTCTATCCACCGGTCTGGATCTCGTGCCGCAAAGCCCTCACGGACGTCATGCTCGGTGACCACCCGCTCCCCGCGGGCACGAATGTGGTGTTCAGCTCGTATCTGCTGCACCGCGACCCCGAACGCTATCCGGATCCGGGCAGATTCGATCCCGACCGGTGGCTCTCCCTGCGCCCCGGCCAGGCCGACGCCTCCTACATTCCCTTCGGGATCGGATCGAAGGGATGCGTCGGAGAGCCGTTCGCCTGGCGGCAGCTCGAAGTCATCCTCGACGTGGTGACACGGGAATGGACGCTGAACACCGGCCCCGGCCACCGCGTCCGTACCGCGCCGGAGACCACCCTTCACCCCCGCCGGCTGCTCATGACCCCCCGGCCGAGGTGACCGGTGCGCCCGACGACGAAGCCCCGTGCCGCCGCGACCGGTCACGCCCACGCCAAAGTCATCCTGCTCGGGGAACACGCCGTCGTGTACGGGGCGCCGGCGCTCGTCTTCCCCGTACCGCGGCTGACGGTCACGGCCGGCGCCCGCTGGTCCCGCCGCGGGACCGGCGCACCCGACGAGGTGTCCTTCACGGCCCCCCATGCCCCCCTGCCATCGATGACGGGGCAGGCGTCCGACGGACTGCGCCGGCTGACCACCGAGTTCAGGGCGGCCTTCGGTGTGGACGACGGCCGGCCCGTCGACGTGCGTATCGACGCCGCGATCCCGTCCGCGCGCGGGCTCGGCTCCAGCGCCGCCTGCGCGCGGGCGGTCGTCCACGCCCTCGCCGGACTGTACGGCCATGACCTCACGGAGAGCGAGACGTTCGACCTGGTGCAGACGGCCGAGAACGTGGCGCACGGCCGCTCCAGCGGGGTCGACGCTCGGGGCGTCGGCGCGTCCTCCCCGCTGCTGTTCCTCCGGGGCGGCACCCGGGAGCTGACCATCGGCTGCCACGGCCTGCTCGTCATCGCGGACAGCGGCGTCGTGGGCCGCACCAAGGACGCGGTCGACCTGCTGCGCGAGGGATTCCAGCACCACGAAGGCGCGCGGGAGAGATTCGTGGACCGCGCGACCCGGCTGACCGAAGAGGCCCGGTCCGCCCTCGCCGAGGGGGGACCGGAGGCGCTCGGCGAGCGGCTGACGGACTACCACGACCTGCTGAGGGCGGCCGGGCTCAGCACCAAGCGCGTCGACGCCCTCGTCGAGGCGGCCCTCACCGCCGGCGCCCTCGGCGCCAAGATCACCGGCGGCGGCCTCGGCGGCTGCGTCGTCGCCCTGACCCGGCCGGAGCGGGCCGGCGAGGTCATCCGGCAGCTGCGCGCGAGCGGCGCCACGCGGACCTGGACCGTACCGCTGAGAGGGTGTGCCGGCCATGCGTGAACACCCGGCCGCCCAGCTGCGGGAGCGGGGCACCGGCCCGGTCGCCACCGCCGTCGCGCACCCGAACATCGCACTGATCAAGTACTGGGGCAAGCGCGACGAACACCTGGTCCTGCCCCGTACCGACAGCCTGTCGATGACCCTGGACATCCTTCCGACGACCACCCGTGTCCACCGCGACCCCGAGGCCGCGCACGACACGGTGACCCTCAACGGCCGGCCCGCCGAGGGCGAGGCACTGCGCCGGGTCATCGCCTTCCTCGACCTCGTGCGGGACCGGTCCGGACTCCCGCACGGTTCCGTCGTGGCCAGCGAGAACACCGTCGCCACCGGCGCCGGCCTCGCCTCGTCCGCGAGCGGGTTCGCCGCCCTCGCCGTCGCCGCGGCGGCCTCGTACGGGCTCGCCCTCGATGCCACCGCCCTGTCGCGGCTGGCCCGGCGCGGCTCCGGGTCGGCCTGCCGCTCGGTCTTCGGCGGGTTCGCGGTGTGGCACGCGGGCCCGGACTCCGGCACCGGAGCGGAAGCCGACCTCCACTCCTACGCCGAGCCCGTACCCGTGGGAGACCTCGATCCGGCGCTGGTCGTCGCCGTCGTCGACGCGGGCCCCAAAGCCGTCTCCAGCCGGGCGGCCATGCGCCGGACCGTCCACACCTCCCCGCTGTACGAGCCGTGGGCCGTCTCCAGCCGGGGCGATCTGACCGAGATGCGCGCGGCGCTGCTCGCCGGTGACATCGAGACGGTCGGGGACATCGCGGAGCGCAACGCCCTCGGCATGCACGCGACCATGCTCGCGGCCCGCCCGGCCGTACGCTATCTCGCCCCGGCCACCCTCACCGTCCTCGACCGGGTGCTCGGCCTCCGGCGGGACGGCACACCGGCCTACGCCACCATGGACGCCGGTCCCAACGTCAAGGTGCTGTGCCGCCGGACGGACGCCGACCGGGTCGCCGAGGCGGTGCGGGACGCCGTCCCGGGCTGCACCACCCGCGTCGCCGTACCGGGCCCGGGCGCCCGCCTGGTGGACGGGGCCGGCCGATGACCCGCCGGCGGACCGTCGTCCGCCGCGCGCCGGGCAAGCTGTTCGTCGTGGGGGAGTACGCGGTGATCGAGCCCGGTCACCCGGCGATCCTCGTCGCGGTCGACCGCCATGTCACCGTCACCGTGACCGGCACCGCCGGGACGGACGTCGAGATCACCTCCGACCTGGCTCCGCACGGCGCGCGCCTGCGCCGGCGGCACGGCCGGCTCGTCCCGTACGGCGAGGACGGGGCAGGAGACGTCCGTACGGGACTCGCCCATGTGCTGTCCGCGATCGAGACGGTGGCCGGGCTGATGGCCGAACGCGGCTCACCCGTACCGGGGTTGAGCCTGACGGTCGAGAGCGGTCTGCACGACAACGGCGTCAAGTACGGGCTGGGTTCCAGCGGCGCGGTGACCGTGGCGACCGTCTCGGCCGTCGCCGCGTTCTGCGGCCTCGCGCTCCGCGACGAGGAGCGCTTCCGGCTGGCCCTGCTCGCCTCCGCCGAGATCGACCCCAAGGGCTCGGGCGGGGACCTCGCCGCCGCCACCTGGGGCGGCTGGCTCGCCTACCGGGCGCCCGACCGGACCGCCGTACGGGACCTCGCCCGCGACCGCGGCGCGGAGAAGGCGCTGCGCGCGCCCTGGCCCGGCTTCGGGGTACGCCGGCTGCCGCCGCCCGAGGGGCTCTCGCTCCAGGTCGGCTGGACCGGCGAACCCGCCTCGACCACCGCCCTGGTCGCCGGCCTGCACCGGCGGCCCTGGCGGGGCACCGCCGCCCACCACAGATTCGTCCGTACCACCACCGACTGTGTCCGTACGGCCGCCGCCGCGCTGGAGCGGAGGGACGGCCCGGCGCTGCTGGACCAGATCCGGCGGGCCCGCCGGGAGTTGCTCCGGCTCGACGACGAGGCCGCCCTGGGGGTTTTCACCCCCCGGCTGACAGCGCTGTGCGACATCGCGGAATCCGTCGGAGGCGCGGCCAAGCCCTCCGGGGCGGGCGGCGGCGACTGCGGTATCGCGCTGCTGGACGCCGAAGTCCCGCGCGACATCGCCCGATTGCGCGAACGCTGGGCCGCGGCCGGGGTCGTCCCCCTGCCCGTCCGTCCCACCGCCGCCGAAGGGAACGAGGAATGACCGCCCAACGCAAGGACGACCACGTCCGGCTCGCCGTCGAGCAGCAGCGCCGGCCCGGCGGACACAACCAGTTCGACGACGTGCGGTTCGTCCACCACGCCCTGGCCGGACTCGACCGGGCGGACGTCTCCCTGGCCACCGCCTTCGCCGGACTCTCCTGGCCGGTACCGCTCTACATCAACGCGATGACCGGCGGCAGCGAGATGACCGGCGCCATCAACCGGGACCTGGCCATCGCGGCCCGCGAGACCGGGGTGCCCCTCGCGTCCGGGTCCATGAGCGCCTACTTCAAGGATCCGGGCTGCGCCGGTACGTTCAGTGTGCTGCGCACGGAGAACCCGGCCGGGTTCGTCCTCGCCAACGTCAACGCGACGGCCTCCGTCGACCAGGCGCGCAGAGCCGTCGACCTGATCCGGGCCGATGCCCTCCAGATCCATGTCAACACCGTGCAGGAGACGGTGATGCCGGAGGGCGACCGGTCGTTCTCGTCCTGGGTTCCGGGGATCGGGAAGATCGCGGCCGGTGTCGAGGTCCCCGTCATCGTCAAGGAGGTCGGCTTCGGGCTGAGCCGCGAGACCGTCCTCCTGCTGGAGAGCCTGGGGGTGCGGGCGGCCGACCTCGGCGGCCGGGGCGGCACCGACTTCGGCCGGATCGAGAACGGCCGGCGCGAACACGCCGACTACGGCTACCTCACCGGCTGGGGACAGTCCACCGCCGCCTGTCTCCTCGACACCCAGGACGCGCCGATTCCCGTCCTCGCCTCCGGCGGTGTGCGCACCCCGCTCGACGTGGCCCGCGCACTGGCGCTCGGCGCGTCCGGTGCCGGTGTCTCCGGCACCTTCCTGCGCACCCTGCTCGACGACGGGGTGACCGCGCTGATCGCGCGGATCACGACCTGGCTCGACCAGCTGGCCGCACTCCTCACCCTGCTCGGCGCGCGCACCCCCGCCGCCCTGACGCACCGCGATCTGCTGATCCACGGCGAGCTGCGGGACTTCTGCGTCGACCGGGGGATCGACACCCGGCCGTTCGCCCGCCGCTCCGCCGGCCCCCAACACAGGACGGGACACACACGATGAGCGACGACACGAGCGCCGGGGTTCCGATGAGATGGGTGGGCCCCCTGCGTATCTCGGGAAACGTGGCCGTCACCGAGACCCCGGTCCCGCTCGCCACCTACGAGTCGCCGCTGTGGCCCTCCGTCGGCCGGGGCGCGAAGGTCTCCATGCTCGCCGAGCGGGGCATCGTCGCCACCCTCGTGGACGAGCGGATGACCCGGTCGGTGCTCGTGGAGGCGGCCGACGCGCAGACCGCGCTGACGGCCGCGCGGACCATCGACGCCCGCGCCGGCGAACTGCGCGAGGTGGTCCGCACCTGTAGCCGGTACGCCGAACTGATCGGCATCCGCCACGAGATCAACGCCCATCTGCTGTTCGTCCGCTTCGAGTTCAGCACCGGCGACGCCTCCGGACACAACATGGCCACACTCGCCTCCGACGTCCTGCTCGGACATCTCCTGAAGACGATCCCGGGCATCTCCTACGGATCGATCTCCGGCAACTACTGCACGGACAAGAAGGCGACCGCGATCAACGGCATCCTCGGCCGGGGCAAGAACGTGGTCACCGAACTGACCGTGCCGCGTGATGTGGTCGAAGGCGTCCTGCACACCACGGCCGCCCGGATCGTCCAGCTGAACCTCCGCAAGAACATGCTCGGGACCCTCCTCGCCGGCGGAATCCGCTCGGCCAACGCCCACTTCGCCAATATGCTGCTCGGCTTCTACCTGGCCACCGGCCAGGACGCGGCCAACATCGTCGAGGGCTCCCAGGGCATCGTCATGGCCGAGGACCGGGACGGCGAACTCTACTTCGCGTGCACCCTGCCCAATCTGATCGTGGGCACCGTAGGCAACGGCAAGGGACTCGGCTTCGTCGAGTCGAACCTGACCAGGCTCGGCTGCCGCGCCGAGCGCGCTCCCGGCGAGAACGCCCGCCGGCTCGCCGTGATCGCGGCGGCGACCGTGCTCTGCGGTGAACTCTCCCTCCTCGCCGCCCAGACCAACCCGGGGGAACTCATGCGGGCCCACGTCCAGTTGGAACGCGACCACACCACAGCGAAGGCCGGTGTCTGAGGAAATGGCCCACGATCCCGCCATCGGCATTCATGACCTGTCGTTCGCGACCACCGAGCTGGTCCTGCCGCACACGGTCCTCGCCGCACACAACGGCACCGACATCGGCAAGTACCACCGGGGCATCGGCCAGCGGTCGATGAGTGTGCCCGCCGCCGACGAGGACATCGTGACCATGGGCGCGACCGCCGCCGCGCCCGTCGTCGCACGGCACGGCACCGACGGGATCCGTACGGTCATCCTCGCCACGGAGTCCTCCGTCGACCAGGCGAAATCCGCCGGAGTCTACGTCCACTCGCTGCTCGGACTGCCCTCGGCCACCCGGGTCGTCGAACTCAAACAGGCGTGTTACGGAGGGACCGCGGCCCTCCAGTTCGCCATCGGCCTGGTCCGCCGCGACCCGGCACAACGCGTCCTCGTGGTGGCCTCCGACATCTCCAAGTACGAACTGGACAGCCCGGGCGAGGCCACCCAGGGCGCCGCCGCCGTGGCCATGCTGGTCGGCGCCGATCCCGCGCTGGTGCGGATCGAGGAACCGTCGGGCGTGTTCACCGCCGACGTCATGGACTTCTGGCGGCCCAACTACCGTGACACCGCGCTGGTGGACGGACAGGAGTCCATCGGCGCGTATCTGCTGGCGGTGGAGGGAAGCTGGAAGGACTACACGGAGCGGGGCGGCCGGACGCTCGACGAGTTCGCCGCGTTCTGCTACCACCAGCCGTTCACGAGAATGGCCCACAAGGCCCACCGCCACCTGCTGAACCACTGCGGCTACGACGTGGACGAGGACCGGATCACCCGGGACCTCGCACTGACCACCGCCTACAACAACGTCATCGGCAACAGCTACACCGCCTCGGTGTACCTGGCCCTCGCCGCGCTGCTCGACCAGGCCGACGACCTGACCGGCCGGGCCATCGGCTTCCTCAGCTACGGCTCCGGCAGCGTCGCCGAGTTCTTCGCGGGCGGCGTCGTCCCCGGCTACCGGGAACACCTGCGCACCAAGGCACACCGCGAGGCCATCGACCGGCGCCGGCCCGTCGGCCACGCCCGCTACCGGGAGCTGCACGGACACTCCTTCCCGGCCGACGGCGGGGACCACCGCACCCCGGCCGAGACCACGGGCCCCTACCGGCTGGCGGCCCTGCGCGGACACCAGCGCGTCTACGAGTCACTCCAGTGCCGCGGTTGACCGACCGGATCGGCAGAAACAGGAAGCATGACAACGAGACAATGCACCGTGGGCCTCATCGGCAGCGGCCCGCGCGGGCTCTCGGTGCTGGAACGGCTCTGCGCCAACGCCCGCACGCGGCCCGGCGACGGCACGGTCCACGTCCATGTGATCGACCCCTACCCGCCCGGCGCCGGCCAGGTGTGGCGCACCGACCAGCCCCGCCACCTGCTCATGAACACCGTGGCCGGGCAGATCTCGGTGTTCACCGACGCCACCGTGACCCTGCGGGGCCCGCTGGAACCCGGGCCGAGCCTGTACGAGTGGGCCGCGGCACTCGTCAACGGCCGGACCGGTGACGACCGTACGGCAGACAGCCGGCCGGCCCATGTCATCGAGGAGGCCCGCGCGCTGGGACCGGACACCTACCCGACCCGCGCCTTCTACGGCCACTACCTGCGGTGGGCGTACCGCCGTGTGGTCGAGGGCGCGCCCGGGTGGCTGACGGTCACCGCGCACGCCTGCCGCGCGGTCGCCCTCGACGACGACCCGGACACCGGGGACGGATCCCTCCAGCGGGTGATGCTCGACAACGGGACCGTACTGACGGGCCTGCACGCCGTGATCCTGTGCCAAGGACACCTGCCCGCCCGCGCCCCCGCCCCCGAGCGGGCCTTCGCCGCCAGGGCCCGGGACGCCGGCGCCGTACGGATCGCACCGGCCAACCCGGCGGACGTCGACCTGGACGTGCTGGCTCCGGGCACCAGGGTGCTGCTGCGCGGACTCGGACTGAACTTCTTCGACTACATGGCGGGACTCACCGCCGGCCGCGGCGGCACCTACTCACGCGCCGCCGGCCGGCTCGTCTACCACCCCTGCGGCCGGGAACCACGCCTCTACGCGGGGTCCCGGCGGGGCGTCCCGTACCAGGCCCGGGGAGACAACGAGAAGGGCCCGCACGGCCGCCACGAGCCGCTGCTGCTCACCGCCGGCCGCGTCGCGGAGCTGCGCCGTACCCACGAGCGCACGGGCCTCGACTTCAGGACGGACCTGTGGCCGCTGATCTCCCGGGAGGTCGAGACCGTCTACTACCGGACGCTGCTCACCTCACGGGGGCACGGCGCCGGCGCGGAGCGGTTCCAGGGCGACTACCTGGCGGCCGGACCGGCCCGGCGGGACACGGACACCGTCCTCGCGGCGTACGGCATCAGCGAGAAGCACCGCTGGGACTGGGAGCTGATCGCACGCCCTTACGGAGACCGGGAGTTCACCGGCCCGGGGGACTTCACCGAGTGGCTCCTCGACCACTTGCGCACGGATGTCTCGGAAGCCCGGCGCGGCAATGTCGGCGGCCCGCTCAAGGCCGCCCTCGACGTCCTGCGGGACCTGCGCAACGAGGTCCGGCTCGCCGTCGACCACGGGGGGCTGCACGGCGATTCGTACCGTACGGACCTGGACGGCTGGTACACCCCGCTCAACGCGTTCCTGTCGATCGGGCCGCCCGCACAACGCGTCGAGGAGATGACCGCCCTGATCGACGCCGGTGTGCTGACGGTGATCGGACCGGGCCTGCGGGTGGCGGTCGACGGCGGTGGCTACACCGCCCGGTCGCCGCTCGTGCCCGGCTCCGAGATCCACGCGGACGCGCTGGTCGAGGCGCGTCTGCCCGACATCACACTGAGGCGCACGGACGATCCGCTGCTGCGCCGTCTGCTGGCCGGCGGGCAGTGTGCCCCCTACCGCGTCCGCACCCGCTCAGGAGGCACGTACGAGAGCGACGGACTGGCCGTCACCGGGTCACCGTTCCATCTGATCGACGCGGCGGGGCGGGCGCGCCGTAACCGCTTCGCGTTCGGTGTGCCCACGGAGACCGTGCACTGGGTGACGGCCGCGGGCATCCGCCCCGGCGTCAACTCGCTCACGCTCACCCACGCGGACGCCCTCGCCCGCGCGGCCCTCGCCTGTGGCGGTGGCGGCGGGCGGGCCGGGAGCGGACAGCGGGCTCACGAAGGACGAGGAGTCACCTATGCCCACTGACACCGGCTTCACGACGGCAGACCCGGCTACGGATACGGGCGCGGGCGCGGTGGCGCGTACGGACGAGGGAGCCGGCCCGGGGTCGGCGGACGGGGACCTGGGCCTGCTGTCCCCGGTCTGGGCGGCCACTCCCGTCGCCGCCGCGGTCTCCGACCGGGCATGGCTCCAGGCGATGCTGGACGCCGAGGCGGCGCTGAGCCGGGCGCAGGCCCGGCTGGGCACGGTGCCCGCGAGCGCCGCGCGGGTCATCACCGAGGCCGCGCGGGCCGACCGGATCGACCTGGCCGCCCTGGCCCGGCAGGCGCGCGAGTCCGCCAACCCGGTGGTGCCGCTGGTACGGGAGTTCACCGCGCTGGTGGCGGCCCGGGACCCGGCCGCGGCCCCGTACGTGCACCGGGGTTCGACCAGCCAGGACATCCTCGACACGGCGACCGTCCTGGTCGTCGGCCGGGCCCTGCGGCTGATCCGCGCCGACCTCGAACGGGTCGAGGAGGCGCTCGCCGCACTCGCCCGGGAACACCGGGACACCCTGATCGCGGGCCGGACCCTGGCCCTGCACGCGGTGCCCACGACCTTCGGTCTCAAAGCGGCGGGCTGGCGCCATCTCGTCCTGGACGCGGTGGGAAGACTCGACGCGCTGAGCGCCGACGGGCTTCCCGTCCAACTCGGCGGCGCGGCGGGCACCTTGGCCGGATATCTGGTCAACGCGCCGGACGCCGACCCGGCGGGCTACGCGGTGGAGCTGACGGACGCGTTCGCGGAGGAACTGGGGCTGTCGGCGCCCCTCGTGCCGTGGCACACGCTCCGTACGCCCGTGGTGGACGCGGCCACGGCCGCCGCCTTCCTGTGCGGAGCCCTCGGCAAGATCGCCGTCGATGTGCTCTCCCTGACCCGTACCGAGGTCGCGGAGGTCCACGAGCCGGCGACCGGCGCGCGGGGTGTGTCCTCGGCGATGCCGCACAAGCGCAATCCGGTGCTGGCGACGGCGATCCGGTCCGCCGCGCTCCAGGCGCCGCAGCTCGCCGCGACGGTGCTGGGCTGTCTGCTGAGCGAGGACGAACGGTCCGCCGGGGCGTGGCACGCCGAATGGGAGCCGCTGCGCGCCCTGCTGCGGCTGGCCGGAGGCGCGGCGCACCAGGCGGGTCCGCTCGTCTCCCAGCTGTCGCTGGATCCGGGGCGGATGCGCGCCAACGCCCGGATCACCGGAGGGCGGATCGTCTCGGAGCGGATCGCCGCGGTGCTCGCCCCGCTGCTGGGCAAGGCCCGGGCGCGCGACCTGCTGAACGAGGCGTCCGCCCGATCCGCGCGTACCGGCGAACCGCTGGCCGATGTCCTGCGACAGGACAGCCGGGTGGCCGGACTCCTCGCCGCCGGGCCGGCCGACCTGTTCGAGCCGGCGGCCTACACCGGGGCCGCGGGGCCACTCACGGACCGCGCGCTGACCCGGCGGCTGCCTGCCGCCGGCGGGAGGTGAGCGCTCAGCTCCGTCGGCGCATCACGATCTCGGTGAGTTCGTCCAAGTCGAACTCGGCCCGGCCGGGGGTCCCGTAGCGGGTGATCTTCCCGCGGCTCACCCACTTGCGGATCGTCGCCTCGGACACTCCCGCGGCGAGTGCGGCCACACGGGTGGGCAGCAGCCGGTGGCGTGGCGGCCTGCTCATACGTCAGCCCCCTTCCCACGGCGCTCGATGAGGGGGCGCAGCGTGATCCATTCGCGCACGTCCCAGGTGTGTCCCGACGAGCACCGGATGCTGTTTGCGGTTCCGGTTCCGGTCCCGGTGGTGATTTCTCCGGTGCAGCCGGCCACCACGCAGTCCCGGGTGAGTGCGGGGGATTCGCCGGGTTCCGGGTCGATGGTGCGCAGGAGTTCCCGCCGGAGGGCGCTGATCTCGTCGGCGAATTCAGCCGCGGGCGGCTGTTCGGCGAGCCATTCCAGATGGCGCAGCAGAAAACCGACCAGATGCGGAACCGAGCGTGTGGGGGCTTTTCCGCCGGCCTTTTCGGCGACGAGGCCGGCCCATGACTCAAGAATGGTGAGGATGTTGTGCCGGGCGTCGAGCGCGGTCATGCTCAGATGATCCGTGCTCCGGCTCCCGGACACTCGGGTGAGGTGCATACGTCCGGAGGTGCGCGCGACGTGGTGCAGGCTGTCCCGGTAGAGATCGGGCAGCGCGAGCAGATCGCCCCGTACTTCCCGGAGGCGCGAGGCGCTGAGCACGGATGCGGTCGCCCCGCCGGTCTCCCGTGGAGGAGCTTCGGGGCAGGTGGGTAATTCCATGCGGTCTCCTGGGTCCGAGGGGGAATTCAGGGCGCCCGTCATCGACGGCGTGATCCGTCGAGGTGAATGCGCTGTCGCCGTCGATTCGATTCGACGCGATGCGGTGATCGGCCATCGACGGGAAGGAAAGAGGGTGGGGGAGGGGGTGGGGGATGGCGAGGGGGGACACCGAGGGGGGACACCGAGGGCGCGGTGTGTACGTTCCGTACCTCCGGCGCCGGTCGTGTGCTTCCGCCCCGCGCACAAGGAGGCTTCCACGGGGTGGTTCGGGGTGTCAACGCTCACTGTTCGCTGTCGATCGTCCCTAGAGGAGAACTCCAGACCGCCTCGGGCGGATCCGCCCGCACGACGTCGCGGCTCTCCCGCGCACCTGCCCCTCCCGTACGTACCCGAGGAGACTCCCGTCGTCCCCGCCCTCAGGGAGTACGGCGAGGCGGTGGGGGAGGCGTGCCAGCTCCGGGACGACCTGCTGGACGCCTTCGCCGACGCCCCCGTCGACGACGTGTGGCGTGGCGAACTGGCGGACATGGCCGGGCGGGTCGCCTACCGCGACGCCCGATCCGTACCCCCCTTCACATCTCCCCAGCCGCGCCGGAGTCACACTCCACCGGCGCTCCAGTGGCGCCGTCGATACTGGGCGCGGGGAGCACCGGTCCGCGTCCGGAACGTCGATCCGAGAGGATATCCGTGTCCAATTCCGAAGCCGTACTCGCCCGGATGCGCGAGTACATGGTGGGGCCCACGAGATTCATGAACCTGTACGCCTGCTTCGAACTCGGCATCGTCGACGCGCTGCGCAAGGAGGCCGGTCTGACCGCGGCCGAACTCGGCGCGCTCGTGGGCGCGAAGCCCGACGCCGTGGAGCAGCTGCTGTATCTGCTGGAGAAGGAGCGCTTCGTCGCCCGGGACGCGGCCACCGGCGGCTACACCCTCGACCGGCTCGCGGAGGTCCCCGAGGCGGACCTCCAGCGCGCCCTGACCTTCATGGGCATGATCAAGACGGGCATGCTGCGGCAGCTGTACTACCTCGCCGACAGTGTGACGACCGGCAGTGTGGTGGGTCTGAAGGAGTTCTACGGTTTCGACGGCACGATGTTCGAGGCGGCGGCCCAGGTCGCGGAGGTGCGCGCCGCGTGGGGGCCGCTGGCGCGGAACGAGACCGCGAGTGTGTATCCCTGGTTCTTCCGCAGCTTCGACATCCCGGCCGGGGCGCGGGTGCTCGATGTGCTGGGCGGTACCGGGCTCGGGGCGGTCATGACCTGTCAGCTCAAGGGGTCGCCCGGTCTGCGGGTGACCACCTTCGACCGGCCCGCGCTGGAGGCCGAGTGTCTGCGGACCTTCGAGGCACACGGTCTGACGGACGACTGCTCCTTCGTGGGCGGCCAGGTCCTGGAGTCCCTCCCGGAGGGCTACGACGTACTGCTGCTCAAACACTTCGTGGACATGTACGACAAGGACGACGTCCTCACCATCCTCAGGAACGCGCACCGGGCGTTGCTGCCCGGCGGTCGGATCGTCGTCCTCGCCGCCGTGTATCCGGAGGACATCGGGGACGCCGGTGACTACCAGGCCGACTTCTTCCCGGCCTACATCCTCGGCTGTGTCATGGGGCGCGGCGGGCTTCAGACGGTGTCCACGTACCGGAGCTGGCTGGAGGAGTGCGGGTTCGAGGTCACGGAGGTGAGCGCGAAGGAGCCGGCCGAGATTCCGGCGGACGCCATCATCAACCGTGTTGTCATCAGCGCGACAAGGCGGAGCTGAGCCGTCCGGCACACCACGCGGCACACCACGCGGCACACTGCCCGGCACACCGCGCGGCCGGCTCCGCGATTCCCGGCGGCGGCGTCGTACGGCACCGGTGCGGTGCCCCGGCCGACGCCGCCGGCGGTCGGGACCGTCTCAGGCGGCGTAGAGGTCGAACGTCGAGACGGGCCGCGGTCCGGCGATGACGCCCAGCCGGGGGTCGACGACCAGCATCGCCTGATGCAGCCGCTGCATCTGCGGCGAGGGCTCGACGCCCAGCTCCTCGATCAGCCGGACGCGCAGACCGCGGTAGACATCGAGGGCCGACGCCTGCCGCCCCGACCGGTACAGCGCCACCATGGCCTGCGAGTGCAGCCCCTCGTGCTGCGGGTGCCGCGCGGTCAGCTCCGTCAGCTCCGGAATGAGTTCGGTGTGCCGGCCCAGCCGCAGATCGGCGTCGATCCGCCGCTCGACGGTGCCCAGACGGCTCTCCTCCAGGCGCATCACCTCGATCCGCAGGACCGGACCGACCCGTACGTCGACCAGCGCGGGCCCCCGCCACAGCGCGAGCGCCTGCTGAAAACGGTCGGCCGCGACGGTGTCGTCACCGGCCTCGAAGGCCGAGCGGCCCTCCGCGACCTTGAGGTCGTAGGTGTGCAGGTCGACACAGTCGGCCGGCACCTCCATCACATAGCCGTTGTGCCGGGTGGCGAGCACCTCCTTGGCCGTGCGGGCGGCCCCGGGCCCCATGGCGCCGCCGAGGTGCCGGCGCAGCTGGAGGATGTAGGTCTGGAGGGTGGCGAGCCCGCTCTGCGGCGGTTTGGCGGCCCACAGCTCCTCCATGAGCGTGGTGACGGGCACCACCTGCCCGGGACGGAGGGCGAGCAGGGCCAGGATCTGCCGCGGTTTGCCGGCCGTCGGTACGATCGACCGCCCGTTGACCGCCGCTCCGAATGTGCCCAGAACCTGAATCTTCACTTTTCCCCCGTACGGTGGCCAGTCCCTCTCCGCTGCTGACAGCGCTGACACGCGCGTCACGCTCCCCCATGCTGTACGTGGCGTCGGCCCGGCCGGCCGGGCCGTGTGGTGAGGCGTAGGTCCATCAGTGTGGCGCACGGGACTTGAGCGGGACTGTTCACCGGCTTGGCGTCGGCTTGGTGCCGGCCCGCCGGCCTCCCGCGGCCGGGCTCACCAGCGCGGACGGTGCGGGTCCGCGGCACGGACCCGCCGCAGCAGATGGACCCGGCGCAGCCGCCCCATGGTCTGGAACAGCACCTCGGCGGTCAGGGCATGGGTGAAGGAGTACCAGCCCAGCCGCTGCGGCTCCTCCTCTATCAGCCCCGCCGCGACGACGGTGTCGACGACCTTCAGCGCCTCACCGATCTCGATCGAGCACGCCTCGGCGACCACATCGATGGCGAAGGTGAGACCGACGGTGGAGGCAACCGACAACAACTCGACCGCCGTCGGGCCGAGTTGTCCGACACGTAGCAGCACCACCTCACGTACGGGCGGCGGCAGCGGTGCCGCGCGCGCCGGGCTCGGGCGTCCTTCGCAGTCCAGGATCTTGATCAGTTCGCGCAGATAGAACGGATTGCCCCCGGTACGGAGGCGCAGTTCGTCGGCGGCGGCCCCGCTCACCTCCCGGCGGAGCATCGCGCCCGCCAGCGCGCGGGTCTCCGCCACGTTCAGACCGCTCAGCTCCACCCGGGTCATCTCCGCCCGGGCCAGCGCGGCCCTTGTCTCGGCCAGGGGGGTCGCCCGGTCGGAGCGGTAGGAGACCGCCACCAGCAGACGGCTCGTCCGTACCGACTCGGCCAGATGGGCCAGCAGCCGCAGCGAGCCCGGGTCCGCCTGGTGCAGATGATCGAGGACGATCACCAGCGGCGCGGTCCGGGACACACCGGTCAGGTAGTGAACGATCGCGTCGAACCGCCGCAAGGTGGTGGCGTCCGGGTCCGTACCGTCCGGCGGGTGTCCCGTGTCCCCGTGGATCACCTCGGACACGGCCTCCGGAACAGGACGCCCCGGGGCGTGGACGCCCGCCATGCCCAGCACCTGCCGCCAGGGCCACAACGGCGGTGTGGCCACATGGCTGGGACACACTCCCCACAACACCGGCACCCCCTCGGTCAGTTCGGCGAACCGCCGCAGCAGACCGGTCTTGCCGATGCCCGGTTCACCGGACACCGCCACCACCCGCCCCCGGCCGGCCGCCGCCGCGGCGGAGACCGTGGCCAGCTGCCGGAGCGCCGCCTCGCGGCCGACGAAGTGCTCCTCACCCGCGGTCGGTCCGGACCGCGCGGGGGTGGGCGCCCGGACCTGTGGTGCGACCTCGCCGCCGCCCCGCGCCGGCACGATCGGGTCGGCGCGGGGCGGCCGCCAGTCCAGGGCGGGGGCGTGGCGCAGGATCTCGCGTTCGAGGTGTTGCAGGGCCGGCCGGGGGTCGATGCCCAGCTCCTCGCCCAGCCGCCTCTGGTTGGTCCGCAGTACGGCCAGGGCGTCGGCCTGCCGCCCGGCCCGGTACAGCGCCAGGCTCAGCAGCTCACAGCCGTACTCGCGCAACGGGTGCGCCCGTACGAAGACTTCCAGCTCGGCGACCGCCACCTCGTGGGCCCCCACGGCCAGCAGCGCCGCGCAGCGCCCCTCGACGACCGACAGCCGCAGCCCCTCCAGCCGGGCCGCCTCGGCCGCCACATGAACCGAGTGGGACACCTCCGTGTACGCCTCGCCGCGCCACAGGGCCAGTCCCGCCTCGAACTCGACCAGCGCCTCGTGGGGCTGGTGCCGGTTCCATGCCGTCCACCCCGCCTTGGCGCGTACCTCGAACGCGTGGACGTCCACCTCGACGAAGCCGATGTCGAGCAGATAGCGCCGGTCGTTGGTGTGCAGCACCTTCGTCGGTGTGCGCGGGGCCCGGCCCGGCTCCAGCGCCCTGCGGAGGTTGGCCACATAGGCGTGGAGCGAGGTCACCGCCGAGGGCGGTGGGGACTCTCCCCACAGGGTCTCCAGCATCACGTCCACCGGCACCGGCCGGCCGACCCGGCTGACGAGGAGGGTGAGCAGCTTGCGCTGTTTGGGCGCGCCCAGCTCCACCGGCCGTCCGGCGGCCAGCGCCTCCAGCGGGCCCAGCGCCCGGAGTTCCACCGGGGGAGGCGCGGGACTCTGTTTTATGGGTAACCGTTCTTCTCTCCATTGCAAGAGTTCCGGAGATTCCTGGAATATCTTTGTGGCGAATTTCGCGTTACCCATATCGGTTGTCCTTCCGGAGCGCGGGGGGAGAAGGCGGTGACGATGCGCGCCGATAATGCTGATGTACGGGCGCTGTTCGCCATCACCGTGCAAGGCGCGGCCCCGATATGTGGTCCGCGATATCCTGGGGCGGGAGAAAGGGGGGCGCGATGACAACTCCGGTCCGGTCACCTGTCATTGCCCGTACCCCCATCAAGTTTGAATACTCACCGGATGCGGAACACCATGAAGTGCTGCCGTACCCCACGCGCTTGATTACGTGAGTATGTTTATTGAGTTGATCGCTGTCAAGGACACGCTTCCGCACGCCGGGATCGCATACATTTCCTGGCGGAATGGTGTCGGAGAGAGGTTCGCGGGCGTCGAACCACCCGGGGGCAGATCCGGGAAAGCGCTGGGGGGAAGGGCCGGGGAGGGCCCCGGGGACGGTCCCCCAAAGGGCCGGGGCGCCGGCCGGCGGTCCGGAAGCGGAGTCGGCCGGCGCCCGTCGGTCGTCAGCCGGTAGTGCCGTCGGCCGCGCGGTCGGTCGTGCCGTGGATGGTGCCGTCGGTTGTGCTGTCGGTCGTGCCGTCGGGCAGTGCGGGCGTGGACCGGCCGGTCCGCCAGGGCCGGAGCTTGTCCGGGTTGAGCACCGCCCAGATCCGCTCGATCCGGCTGCCCTTGACCTCGAAGGCCAGCACCGACACGGAGACGCCGTCCAGTTGGGCGACCAGACCGGGCTGGCCGTTGACCGTACGCTCCAGGAGTGTCACACCGGCCACCGCGTCCATGCGGCCGGCGAAGAAGCGCGCGACGTGCTCGGCGCCTTCGACCGGGTGGAGCGCGGCCGGTACGAGCCCGCCGCCGTCGCCGGTCGCGGTGGCGTCGGGGGCCAGCAGGGTGAGGAGGGCGTCGATGTCCTTGGCCTCCCACGCCTGCTTGAAGGCCCGGACGACATCGGCGGGCGGGGCCGCCGGGGCGGTCGCCGGCCGCGAGGTGCGGATCCGGCGCCGGGCCGACGACGCCAGCTGCCGGCAGGCCGTCGGCGTGCGGCCGACGATCGAGGCCACTTCGCTGAAGGAGTAGCGGAAGACGTCGTGCAGGATGAACGCGACGCGCTCGGCCGGGGTCATCAGATCGAGCACGACGAGGAAGGCCATGTTGATCGACTCGTCGAGGGTTACCCGGTCGGCGGGGTCGGCCGGGTCGGCGGAGGCGCCGCCGCCCTCTCGTCCGCCGATCCACTCCATGCCCCCGGGCAGCGGCTCCGGGACCCATGAGCCCACGTACCGCTCCCGCCTGGCCCGTGCCGAGCCCAGCAGGTCGAGACAGATACGGCTGGCGACGGTCGTCAGCCAGCCACCGGGGGACTCGACGGCCTCGCGCTGCTTCGCGGACATGGCGTACCAGCGGGTGTAGGTCTCCTGCACGACGTCCTCGGCCTCGGTCAGGGAGCCGAGGAGCCGGTACGAGAGGTTGATCAGCTGGCTCCGCTCGCTGATGATCGCGCTCAGGCCCGGATCGGGCCGGTCGTGCTCGGGGCCGGATGCGTTGCTCATGGTCCTGCGGACTCCCTCGGTCGCTGTGTCCCCGCTCGTACGACGAGACACCGCGGTGAAGTGTGAGGCGGACGCGGCACCTCACATCTCGGAGGGCTGCTTCGTCGTACCCGATGAAGCGACACTATCCACGTGCTGAAGGAAGACTCCGATGTCGGAATCCGTGAACGTCACGATCATTTACTACAGCTCGACGGGCACCGTGCACGCCCTGGCGCAGGCCGCCGCCGAGGCGGCGGAGAAGGCCGGGGCGCAGGTGCGGCTGCGCAAGGTGGCGGAGACGGTGCCGCCGGAGGTGATCAACACCAGGCCGGAGTGGGCCCAGCACGTGGCGGACACCGCCGACATCCCCCAGGCGGTCCTGGACGATGTGGAGTGGGCCGACGCGGTGCTCCTCGGCACCCCCACCCGCTTCGGCAACCCGGCCAGCCAGCTGCGGGCGTTCGTGGAGACCACCGGTCCGCTGTGGTTCCAGGGCAAGCTCGCGGGCAAGGTGTACTCGGCCTTCACCGCCTCCAGCACCCCGCACGGGGGCCAGGAATCCACCATCCTGGCGCTGGCGAACACCTTCTACCACTGGGGTGGCGTCATCGTGCCCCCCGGCTACACCAACCCCGTCCAGGCCCAGCAGGGCAATCCGTACGGCACTTCCCACGTGGCCGGTACCGGCGCACCCGGTGAGGAGTCCCTCGGGGCGGCCCGCCACCAGGCCACCCGCGTCGTCGAGATCGCGACCGCCCTCAAGGCCGGTCGCGTCGCCTGACCCGGCAGCGGCACGCCGCATTCCCGTACGGCAAGGCTGACGGACGCTGACAGTCCGCTGACCGCTGAGGAGTTCGCCACCGCCGGCCGCCACCGCCGGCGGTGGCCACGCGTGGGAATGCCCGGAGCCGCCACCACCCGGAAGAAAAGGCCCGCGACGCGGTCGGCACGACTGCCGGGCATATTCGCCATGGATGGCGGCGGCATCACGGGCCGCTTCCGTATGCCTCCTTCGCCCACGCGCCGTCAACTGCGCTTTCCTTTACGGCCATTCGCCGGCGAGGACAGAAAGGCGACGGCCGGAAAGGGAGGGGGAATGGCCTCACCGTTCTCCGTGAAATCCCCTGACGGAACGGCGCCGTACGCGAGGTCGTCAGATCAGGGAATCCGGTGCTGCCCCGTCCCCGCCGGGCCTCAGGCCGCGGAAGGTACGGCGCAGATCGCCCACCCATGCCTCCGGGTTCTCCCAGGGGATGAAGTGGCCGCCGTGGTCATGGGCGTTGACATTGACATGGTTGAACCAGGCGGCCTGCGGGCCGGACGTGAACGCCCGGACGCGCTCCTCGGCGCTGTGGATGCCGGGCGGGTTCTCGTAGGTGACGAAGGTGAGGCCGACCGGGGCCTGGACGACCGGGGTGCGGTCGTGGGCGGGCGCCCAGGGGTAGCGGTTGGCGTTGGCGTAGTAACGGATCGACGTGGCGATGGAGTTGTTCACCCAGTAGATCGTGGCGTGGGTGAGCAGGTCGTCCTTGCTGAAGACGGACTCGACGTCGCCCCCGTTGTCGCTCCAGGCGTTCCAGCGCTCCAGCAGCCACGCGAGCAGTCCGGCGGGCGAGTCGCTCAGCCCGTGGGCCAGGGTGGCGCCGTCGAGCATATGGACGTTGAGGTGGGACGCCGAGCGGTGGTCCAGCTCGATGACACGGGCGCGGACATCGGCGGGCTGCTCGTCGGTGAGGGGCCGGTTCCGGGCGAAGTCCCAGGCGCGGGGGCCGGAGAAGAAGTCGAGCGGCAGCCCGGAGCCGATGTGGATGCCGTACAGCTCGTCGGCGTACTTGTGGCCGAGCTGGCTGGAGACGATCCCGCCGATGTCGCAGCCCCCGGCGGCGTACTTCTCATACCCCAGGGTCTCGGTCATCAGGGTGTGCCAGAGGTCGGAGACCTTCCAGAAGTTGACGTCCGGAAAGCCGGTGAGCGGGCCGGGGAAGCCGAAGCCGGGCAGGGACGGCACGATGACGTCGAACGCGTCGGCGGGGTCACCGCCGAACGCGGCCGGGTCGGCGAGCGGGCCGATCACCTTCGACCAGTGCCAGAACGTCCACGGCCAGCCGTGGGTGAGGATCAGCGGGATCGGGCGGGGGCCGCGGCCCGGTTTGCGCAGGAAGTGCACCGGAACACCCGAGACGTCCACCCGGTAGTGCTCGTACGCGTTGATGGCGGCCTCGGCCGCGCGCCAGTCGTAGCCGTCCCGCCAGTAGGCAACCAGCTCACCGAGGTAGTCGGCCGGGACGCCGTAGGACCAGTCCCCGTTCCCCTCGTCCAGCGGCGGACGGGTCTGCGCGAGACGGGCGCGCAGATCGTCGAGGACCTCGTCGGACACATGGATGGGGGTGGGCTCCAGGGGAAAGGGGTGCGAGGCGGTCAAGGGGGTGGCTCCTTAACTGGGCGGGCTTCCCGTCTCCGGGCCCGGAGCGCCGGCGGAGAACTGACTGATCGCGGTCGCACGACGCCGTGCGCGTCCGAGGAGGTGACGGTCGCAGGACATGGCGCATCGTATGCCTCCCCGCCGGACGAAGGCGACCAAGGGGGAGCGAACCCCGTGGCGGGACGCTTTTCCGCAGGCCAGGTACTTGCGGTAGAAGTTAGGTAAGCCTTACCGTTGCGACCTGCACCACTCAGGGCCTCGGCCGTCACACCGGTCCGCCCGCGGCGAGCGCTTCACCGACGCAGCCTGGCCGTCCGCTGCCGGAACCCGCTCACAGGACCCGCACTTGAATCAGCTTCCTTTCGGTCTGTACGACCCTGCCCTCGACCACAGCGACTGCGGCGTCGGCTTCCTCACCCGCCTCGACGGGACGCCGAGCCACGACGTCATCCGCCGGGGTGACGAAGCGCTCCGCGCCATCCCGCACCGCGGCGGAAAATCCGCCGAGGGGGTCGGTGACGGCGCCGGCGTGAGCGTCGACCTGTCGGTCGAGTTCTTCGCCGCGCTCACCGGCGAGGAGCTGCGCGCCGGGCACTTCGGTGTCGCGAACTGCTTCGTGCCGGCCGGCGCCGGGCGCCGTGACGCGGCGGTGGACCTCGTCCGCCGGAGCATCGCCGAACAGGGCTTCGAGGTGCTGCTCGTACGCGACGTACCCGTGGACCACTCCGTCGCCAGGCCCGCCGCCGAGCAGTACCAGCTGCCCATCGTGCAGTGGGTGTTCCGGGCCCCGGAGGAGTGGGCACGCCCCGCCGTCGACGCCGCCGCGAACCGCGCCCTGCTCGCCGTCGAGGCCGTCGCCTACGCCGACGACACCTACGCCGGGCTGTATCCGCTCTCGCTCGGCGCGCGGACCCAGGTGCTCAAGGGGCGGCTCAACTCCGGTGAGATCGTCGGGTACTTCCGTGACCTCCGCGATCCGCGGCACTCCGTCCGGTCGCTGTACTTCCACACCCGCTTCTCCACGAACACCGAGCCGCACCCGACCATGGCGCAGCCGTTCCGCCTCATGGCGCACAACGGCGAGCTGAACACCGACCGCAAGAACCGGCTCTCCGACGACGCCCTCGCCCGCGCCCGCACCCGCAGCATCGTGCGCCCGCCCGGGCAGTCCGACTCCAGCCGGCTCGACCAGACCCTCCAGAGCCGGGTGTTCGACGACGGCCTGGACATCGTCGAGGCCGTCGTGTCGCTGATGCCGCCCGCCTGGGAGAACGACCGCACCCTGCCCGCCGCCGTCCGGGACATGCTGGAGTACTTCTCGCTGTACGAGGAGAAGAACGACGGCCCGGCCGCCGTGATCTTCAGCGACGGGGATGTCATCGGCGCCCGGCTCGACCGGCTCGGCCTGCGCCCGCTGCGCACCGTCGAGACCGCCGAGTACCTCATGGTGTCCTCGGAGGCCGGACAGGTCGCGTTCCCCGACGCCGAGGTCGTGCACCGGGGCCGGATCGAGGCCGGCGGCATGCTCGTGGTCGACCACCGCACCGGCCGCCGGATGCGGACCCGCGAGGTGCTCGACTCCCTCGCCGCGCGCCGCCCGTACAGCGAACTGCTCGACGCGACACGGGTACGGCTCGACGACCTGCCCGCGCCCGACTACTACCGCGGCACGACGACACTCGGCTACGACGGCGACCTCACCCTCGCCGGCCGGTACGTGGCGTACGCGCTGAACCAGGAGAGCTTCCGGTTCCTGCTCGACCCGATGCTCGACAACGGGTCGGAGCGGATCTCGGCGATGGGGTACGGCAACGCCATCAACGCGCTCAGCGACACCGAGGGCGGCATGGCGAAATACTTCTCGCAGCGCTTCGCCCAGGTGACGAACCCGCCGCTCGACAGCATCCGCGAGGCCGACGGCATGAGCATGCGGGTCGCCCTGGGCCCGAAGCCCGACGGCACCGGCAGCATCGGCGGCCGGCAGCTCGTCGTCTCCTCGCCCGTGCTCGGCCATCTCGACATGGTCCGGCTGCGCGACCAGCGGATCGTGCCGCTGGAGCGCTTCCCCATGCTGTACGAACCGGTACCGGGCGACGAGACCGCCAACGCCGACGCGCTGCGCGCCGCGCTGGAGCGGCTCTGCGACGGCGTCGAGCGCTTCGCCGCGCGGAGCGGCGGCATCGCGGTCCTCACCGACCGGGCCATCTCGTCGGCACGCGCCCCGCTGCCGGTGATCCTCGCCGTCGCCGCCGTGAACCAGCGCCTCATCGAGGCCGGACTGCGGCTGCGCGTCTCGGTCGTCGTGGAGAGCGGCCAGCTGCCCTCCTCCCACCATGTCGCGACCGCGCTCGGCTTCGGCGCCTCGGCGGTCTACAGCCTCAGCGCACGGCTGCGGGCCGAGGAGCGGCACCCGAGCGCACCGGCGCCCGCGGGCGAGGTCACCGGGACCGACCGGGCGCTGGCGCGATTCCGCAAGGCGGCCGAGAAGTCCCTCGCGAAGACCATGGGCCGCGTCGGACTGTGCACCGCCGAGAGCTACATCGGCGGCGAGTTCTTCGAGCCGAACTACCTCGACACCCGCGACGACGTGTTCGCCCGGGCCTTCCCGCACATGGAGGCCCCGGTCGGCGGTGTCGGGTTCGCCCGGATCGCGCAGGCCGCCACCGACTGGCACGAGCGCGCCCGTACGGTGGAGACCGAGGAGCAGATCCCGCTGCTCGGCCTGTTCAAGGAGCGGTCGGACGGCGCCGGGCACTCGTTCGGCATCACGGCCGTACGCGGCTTCGGCGGGATGACCGAGGAGCGGCCGGACCTCGGCCGACAGAGCGCGAGCGGCGACCCGGACGCGCTGCGCCTGCTCACCCTCGGCCAGCTCGACGACGCCTTCGGCATCACCGACGCCGCGTACCGGAACACCGGGTACGACGCGCTCAGCGACGCCGAGATCGACGCCTTCCGGATCACCCCCGGCTACCGCGCCTTCCTCCGGACCACGCACGAGGAGCGCTCGCGCCGCCCCTCCGCGCTCCGCGACGTGCTCGCGCTGCCCGCGGACGTCACGGAGCTGCGCACCGCCGAGGACTTCGCCCGCGAACTGGGCCGGTTCTCGACGAGCGGCAACGCGAGCGTCACCGTCCGGGGAGTGACCGCGTCCGTCGTGGACCGGTCCACCGACGCGGTGACCGTACGGCTGCGCCTCGGCGCACCGGGGCCCGACGGCGTCGAGCGCCACACCGCCCTCGCCGAGGGCCTCGCGCTCGCGCACCCCGGCGAGGTCGGCACACTCGACGTGGCCGCCGACGGCGTCCTGGTCACCGCCACCGGCACCGCCGCCGGCCTGCTCACCCTCCTGCGCGCCGCCCCCGGCAGCGTCCCGCTCTCCGAGGTACAGCCCGCGCACGGGATCACCCCCGCGCTCGCCTCCGGAGCGATGAGCCACGGCGCGCTGGTGGCGACCGCGCACGAGGCCGTCGCCCACGGCACCAACATGGTCGGCGCCCTGTCGAACAGCGGCGAGGGCGGCGAACACCACACCCGCTACGGCACCCTGCGCGGCTCCCGCATCAAGCAGTTCGCGTCCGGCCGCTTCGGCATCTGGGCGGGCTACCTCGCCGACCCGATGCTCCAGGAGCTGGAGATCAAGATCGGCCAGGGCGCGAAGCCGGGCGAGGGCGGCCAGCTGCCCGCGCGGAAGGTCACCGTCGACATCGCCGCCGCCCGCGGCGGGACCCCCGGCATCGAGCTGATCTCACCGCCGCCGCACCACGACACGTACTCGATCGAGGACCTCGCGCAGCTCATCCACGACTGCAAGGCCGCCCGCGTACGGGTCGTCGTGAAGCTCGTGTCCTCGGAGGGCATCGGCACCATCGCGGTCGGCGTCGCGAAGGCCGGCGCGGATGTGATCAACGTCGCCGGGAACACCGGCGGCACCGGCGCCGCGGCCGTCACCAGCCTCAAGTACGCCGGACGGTCGGCGGAGATCGGCGTCGCCGAGGTGCACCAGGCGCTCGTCGCCAACGGGCTCCGGCAGAAGGTCGTCCTGCGCTGCTCCGGCGCCCACCAGACCGGCGGCGACGTCGTCACCTCGGCGCTGCTCGGCGGCGACAGCTTCGAGTTCGGCACGACCGCGCTCATGATGCTCGGCTGTGTCATGGCGAAGAACTGCAACGTGAAGTGTCCCGCCGGACTCACCACCAACGCCGAGACCTTCGAGGGCGACCCGCGCGCCCTGGCGCAGTACCTGCTCAACATCGCGCACGACGTCCGGCAGATCCTCGCCCGCCTCGGTCTGCGGTCCCTGCGCGAGGCCCGGGGCCGCACCGACCTGCTGCAACTCCTCGACCACCCCGCGAGCGTCGGGCGCCTGGACGTCCGGCGCCTGCTCGCGCGCGTACCCGAGAAGACCGTGGCGGACCCCGAGTACCTGGAGAAGGACTTCACCACCGACGACGCCCTCATCGAGCGCGTCCGCGCCGCACTCGTCGAGCGGCGCGAGCCGGCCCTGCTGGTCGAGGGCATCCGCCTCGGCAACAGCGACAAGTCGGTCGGCGGCCAGCTCGGCATCGACGTCGAGCGGCTGCTCAACCACGAGCTGACCGCCGGGGACACCGCCGGCGCCCCCGCGGTCACCACCGACGACCGGGGCCGCCGCCGCCTCGTGGACGGCGCGGTCCGTATCCGTACCACCGGCTCCGCCGGACAGTCGTACGGCGTCTTCTGCAACGACGGCATCACCCTGGAACACACCGGCACCGCGAACGACGGCGTCGGCAAGAGCCAGAGCGGCGGCCGGATCGTCGTCCGCGCCCCGGGCGGCGGCAGCGCCGAGCCCGGCGGCAACGTACTCATCGGGAACTTCGCGCTGTTCGGCGCGACCGGCGGCCGGACCTTCGTCCAGGGCGAGGCCGGTGACCGGTTCGCCGTGCGGAACTCCGGCGCGACCGCGGTGGTCGAGGGCCTCGGCGACTTCGGCTGCGAATACATGACCGGCGGTACGGTCCTCAACCTCGGCGGCTTCGGCAAGGGCCTCGGCAACGGCATGAGCGGCGGGTTCCTCTACCAGTACGACCCGTCGGGCGAACTGAACGGCCGGGTGAGCGCCGACTCGCTGCTGGTGTTCCCGGTGACCGACACCGCGCACGGCGCCTTCCACGAGGAGGCCGTACGGCTGCTCCTGACCTGGCACCTGGAGGCCACCGGATCCGCGCTCGCCGCCCGGCTGCTCCACGACTGGGAGGCCGAACGGAAGCACGTGTACTGCGGGATGCCCCGGGCGCTGCTGCTCTACCAGGACGCCGGCGACATCCTCGCCGCCGCCACCCGCGCCGAACTCCTCGACGAACTGGCCACCTCCATCGCGACGGACAAACTCCGCGCGTTCAAGGTCGACTACCGCGACCGCCGCACCGTGCTCGGCGGCCGTGCCCCGGCCTTCGGCGACCAGGGCGGCGACGACATGTTCTCGCTGCTGTCGTCCTACACGGTGCTCGGCGTCGCGCAGGAACTCGCGCTCAAGCGGGTGCCCGGCGCGAGCGGCCCGGACGACCCCCGGGTCGCCGAGGCCGTACGGAACCTCGTGCTCACCGAGGACTTCTTCGTCAAGCAGCGCGTCGTGAAGTATCTGCGCGGCACACTGGAGCGGTTCGGCGACGACGAACTGGCCACACTGATCGCCATCCAGCGCCTCGACACCTACAAGCGCGCGCTGAAGCAGCGCAACAACCTCAGTGTGGACGCCCCCGGCACCTACGGCTGGATCATCCACCAGACCACGAAGAACGCCGGACGTGTCCGGGCCGCCCGGTTCGACGAGCTGCTCGCCAACGCGGCGCTGGACGATCTCGCCGGCCTCGCCGCCCGCCACCACCGGATCCCGCAGCCCCCTACCGAGACGGTGACCGCGTGACCCCCCTGCCCCCGACCGGGTCCCTCATCCCCGTCGACGCGCCGTTCTCCGCGAGCCAGGAAGCCTGGCTCGCCGGATTCATCGCCGGAATCGCCGCCGCGGGACGCCGGGACACCGCCGCGGCCGACGCGCCCGCGGCGACGGTCGACGTCCTGTTCGGCACCCAGACCGGGAACGCCGGCTTCCTCGCCGACCAGGCCGTCGCCGGGGCCCGCGCCCACGGCCTCGGCGGGAGCGCCACCGCGCTCGACGCCGTCACGCCCGAGCGCCTCGCCACGATGTCCCACCTGCTCGTCGTCGTCTCGACGTACGGCGAGGGCGAGATGCCCGACAACGCCGGACTGTTCTGGGAGGCGCTCCAGGCCGGCACCGCGCCACGCCTCGACGGTCTGCGGTACGCGGTCCTCGGGCTCGGCGACAAGGGGTACGACGACTTCTGCCAGGCCGCGAAGCTCCTCGACACCCGGCTTGAGCAGCTCGGCGCCACCCGGCTGCACGACCGCGTCGACTGCGACATCGACTTCGAGGAGCCCGCGGCGGTGTGGACGGCGGCGGTCCTGGAGCGGATCGCCGCCGAGACCGGCGCCTCCGCGGCAGCCGGTCAGGGTGGTCCCGACGGTCAAAGTGGTCCGGGCGGTCCGGGCGCTGCCGCCCCGGCCCCCCGTACCCTCTCGCCCTGGAACAAGCGCACCCCCTACCGCTCCCGGCTCGCCGTGAACCGGCTGCTGTCCGCGCCGCACGGCGCGAAGGAGATCCGGCACTACGAGTTCGACCTCGGCGACAGCGGCATCACGTACGAGGCCGGTGACGCCCTCGCCGTCGTACCGCGGAACGACGACGCGCTCGTCGGCGCGCTCCTGACCCACCTCGGCGCGCGCGGTGACGAGGAGGCGGACGGACGCCCGCTCGCCGAAGTACTGCGCGCGGAACGCGAGATCCGCACCCCGTCGAAGGAGCTGATCGCCGAACTGGCGGAGCGCGCGCCGTCGAGCGGCCTCGCCTCCGTCGTCGCCCACGGCGACCGCTCCGACCTCGCCTCCTGGCTCTGGGGCCGGGATGTGCTCGACCTGCTCCGCGACGCCGGGGCCGCCGCACCGGGTCTCGCCGAACTGCTGCCGCTCCTGCGGCCGTTGCAGGCGCGCCAGTACTCGATCTCGTCGAGTCCGCTGGCCCACCCGGACCGTATCCACCTCACCGTCGCCTCCGTCCGCCACGGCACCGGGCAGCGGACGTACGGCGGCGTCGCGTCGACCTATCTGGCCGACCGGACGGGCGAGGACCCGCACGCGGGCGTCTACCTCCAGCCGAACGCCTCCTTCGGCGTCCCGGCGGACGACGACGCCCCCATGATCATGATCGGCCCCGGTACGGGCATCGCGCCGTTCCGCGGCTTCCTCCACGAGCGCGCCGCGAAGGGCGCCGCCGGGCGGAACTGGCTCTTCTTCGGCGACCGGAACCGCGCGACCGACTTCGTGTACGAGGACGAGCTGATCCAGCTGCGGGAGAGCGGCGTGCTCACCGAACTGGACCTCGCGTTCTCGCGCGACCAGGCCGAGAAGATCTATGTGCAGACGCGGATGCGCGAGCGCTCCCGCGAGCTGTACGGCTGGCTGGAGGACGGCGCGCACCTCTATGTGTGCGGCGACGCCTCCCGCATGGCGAAGGACGTCGAGGCGGCGCTGCTGGGCGTCATCGCGGAGCAGCGCGGACGCGGCGACGACGACGCGGCGGAGTACCTCGCGAGCCTGCGCCGGACGAAGCGCTACGTACGGGACGTGTACTGAGCATGACGGATCATGACCCCGGACCATATGGGGCCTGCGCGTTCGACTGCTGCGGCCGGCGGCACAGCAGCACCCGGCTGATCGACCCGCGGATGCCGGAACTGGCACGCTGCCTGACGCTCTTCCAGTACGTCCAGGCGGTCACCGGAGGACCGGTCGCCCGGATCGACCAGGCCGGGAACTACGCCTTCCCGAGCCTGCGCGGCGACGCGTTCGCCGTCCACCCCGGCTCGATCGCGCTGCGTCTCGACAGCGGCGGTGTCGCCTCGGCCGTGGTCGCGCGGGACGAGAGCAGCGGCACGGTCGCCCTCCATCTGTACGACGCGGCCGGCCGGACCGTGCACCAGGGGCGCCTGCTCTCCGAGGGCGACCGGCTGCTGGCCGGACTCGCCGGCACGGTCGACGCCGGGGCCCCGGCCGCCGGACCGGCCGCGGCCCCCGAGGTGCCGGCCTGGGAGAACGGCGACCAGCTCGCGCAGCTCGACACCGTCCTCGTGGACGGCGGTATCGCCCGGCGGGCCGCTTTCGACCGGTACCGGGGCGAGCACCGGGCGATCGACGCCGGTGTCGTGCCCGACGTTCTCGACCATGTCTGCTCCGTCGGGCTGCCGATCGGCGTCGCGGTGTTCGCCCCGGCGGCCATGCAGGCGTGCGGCGGGCGGGTGCATGTCACCGACAGGACCATCGGTGGCCGGGTGTTCGCGGCCGTCGCGGAGAGTTCCGTGGAGATCGACCTCAAGGGCGTCCGCGCCTGCCACCTCGTCCGGTCCCCGGCGGCGCACGGCCCGACCTCGGCGATCGAACTCGACGACGAGGACGGACGCTGTGTCGCGGTCATCACGCAGTTCGGGATGGTCGGGGAGGAGGTGCACGCCGCGTGGGAGCACCTCGCGGCGTCACTGCCCGACGCCTGAGAAGTGTGGCGCGGGGCCGCTGCGGTACGCGAAAAAATAATTGATCGCACGGAGAACCGACCGGGGTCGCTGACCGTCTTATCGCCCGAAGTTCACCAAGAACCGGGATCCACGCCAACTGCGCTTGCTGGCAAGAGAGTTGCTTGCGCCGTGCGCTGCGCGGGTCCCGGTGGTGGGCGCAATCCGAGGTGTGTCCGAGGGGGACGCACAGCGCCTCGGGAGTCTTGTTCGGGTCAGTGCTTCAACAGTTGGGGAAGTGTTGCGTACTCACAGAAGAAGAGCGGGCGCGGCCATGGTGGCCGCCCTGCTCACCGCCGGGCTGGTATCGGGTGCCACCGCGCACACCGCCACCGCGTCCGTCACCGACGACGGCGGGGCGGCCGGAGTGGCGGGACCGCGGGCCGGGGCCGGCGGTACCGTCACCCTGATCACCGGTGACCAGGTCCATCTGGACACCCAGGGCCGGGTGACACGGGTGGAGCCCGGCCAGGGCCGCGAGGGCACGCGGATGAACATCAGGACCGTCGGGGACGAGGTGCATGTCCTGCCGGCCGACGCCGCCCGGCTGGTGGCCGAGGGCAAGCTGGACCAGCGGCTGTTCAATGTGACGGCGCTGCGGAAGGCCGGGTACGGCGACGAGCGGCGGGCCTCGCTCCCGCTGATCGTCTCGTACGGGAAGAACGCGGCCCGCAAGGCGGAGGCCAGGACAGCCATCGCGGAGGCGGATGTCGCGGTACGCCGTTCGCTCCCGGCGATCGACGGCGAGGCGCTCACCGCGCCGAAGGAGGAGGCGGCCGAGGTCTGGGACGCGCTGACCGAGCCCATCGACGTGCCGAACGAGGACCGCGAGACCGCCCCCGGTATCGAGCGGGTGTGGCTGGACGGGAAGCGCACGGCGCTGCTGGACAAGAGCGGCGCGCAGATCGGCACAGGGAGCGCCTATCAGGCCGGCTACACCGGTGTGGGCGTGAAGGTCGCCGTCCTGGACACCGGTGTCGACCAGACGCACCCCGATCTCGCGGGTGTCTCGATCGCCCGCAAGGACTTCTCGGGCTCGGGCAACACCGTCGACCACCACGGCCACGGTACGCATGTCGCGTCGACCATCGCCGGTTCGGGTGCCAAGTCCGGCTGGAAGTACTTCGGGGTCGCGCCCGGCGCGAAGATCATCGACGCCAAGGTCATCGACGACAGCGGCGAAGGCTCCGAGTCCGGCATCATCGCGGGCATGCAGTGGGCCGTCGACCAGGGCGCCAAGATAGCCAACATGAGCATCGGCGGTGTGGACACCCCGGGGACCGACCCGCTGGAGGCGGCGGTCAAGAAGCTGTCCGCCGAGCACGACATCCTCTTCGTCGTCGCCGCCGGCAACGAGGGTCCGGACGCGAACACGATTTCCTCTCCCGGCAGTTCCACCTCCGCGCTCACGGTGGGCGCGGTGGACGGCAAGGACCGGATCGCCGGCTTCTCCAGTGTGGGCCCGACGAGCAACGGCTCGCTGAAGCCGGACATCACCGCGCCGGGCGTGGACATCGTCGCCGCGAAGGCCGCGAAGGGTATGGACGGCAGCCCGGCCGCCGACGGTTACGTGGCCATGTCCGGTACGTCGATGGCGACCCCGCATGTCGCGGGCGCCGCGGCGCTCCTCGCGCAGCAGCACCCGGACTGGAGCGGCCAGCGCATCAAGAAGGCGCTGGTCTCCTCGGCCAGGCCCGGCGCGGGACAGAGTGTGTTCCAGCAGGGCGCGGGCCGTGCCGACCTGACGAAGGCGATCACGCAGACCGTCCTGAGCGAGCAGGTCGGACTGAACTTCGGCATCGCGCCGTGGCCGCACACCTACGACCTGCCCGTCACGAAGCAGATCACGTACAACAACACCGGGACGGCGCCCGTCACGCTCGATGTGTCGCTGGAGACGACCGGTCCCGGCGGCAAGCCGGTCGCGGACGGCTTCTTCGTCCTCAGCGCCACCAAGGTCACCGTCCCCGCGGGCGGCAGGACGAGCATCGACCTCCGGGCGAACACCAACATCGGCGGCACGGACGGTGTCTTCACCGGTACGGTCGTCGCCAGGTCCACCGACGGCAGCCAGAACGTCCGCACGACCTTCGCGGTCGAGCGTGAGGCCGAGTCGTACGACGTCACGCTGAAGTTCATCGACAACAACGGCAAGCCCTCCAAGTCGTCGGCCTGGGTGTTCAGCCACGACGGCCCTTACTCGGAGGACGTGACGGCCGGCAGCGACGGCTCTGTCAGGATCAGGCTTCCGAAGGGCCCGTACACGCTCAGCTCCATGGTGGAGACCGGCAGAGACTGGGCCTGGCTGGTCCAGCCGAAGCTGAACCTCGTCGAGGAGTCCACCGTCACCTTCGACGCCCGCACGGCGAAGCCGGTCAGCATCACCGCGCCGGACTCCGCCAAGCTTGTCCTGGGATATGTGGGCTTCGGTGTGAAGGCGGGTGGCGAGGTTCGGTCCAGTCACTGGAACCTGTTCAGTATGGGCGACATACGCGTCGGCCATGTCGGCCCGCAGGTCCCGACGGCGCTGATGAACGCGCAGGTGGGTGGGCTCTGGCAGAAGGGCAGCACCAGCTACAACCTGCTCTACAACCGCACCGGTTCGTTCTACACGGGGTTCACCCACACGGCCGACATGAGCGAACTGGCCCTGATGAACGCGAGGTTCGGCTCCTCGACCAAGAACCGTATAGGCTCTCTCGCGCCGGGCTGGACCGATACGACAGGGCCGTCGCGGTACGGCTTCGGCCTGCTGACCGAGCCGCTCGCCCTGCCCACCACGGCCAAGACCTACTTCACCATGCCCAAGTACCTGACCTGGGAACTCGGCGCCGTTCAGTACGGCGTGGAGAACGGTATCGAGCTGCTGTCCGCGGAACCCAGGACCTTCGAGGCGGGGAAGACGTACTCGGAGACCTTCAACGTCGGTGTGTTCAGCCCGAAGGAGGGGGCAGGGGGCAGCGAGCGGTCCCGCGACGGCATGGACGTCTGCGTGAACGAGTTCACCGACGGGGTCGGCCACCGCGGCAACTCCGAGGTCACCACCCAGCGCACCACGGTCACGGTCGACGGCAAGACCGTCCCCAGCTACCAGCTCGGGCCGTGCAGGCTCGTAGACGACCTTCCCGACGGGTCCGCCACGTACAAGGTGAGCACGGAGGCGACGCGCCCCACAGAGATCGCGAGTGTCACGAGCCGGCTGGTGGCGGCCTGGACGTTCACCTCGAAGGCCCCCGAGGGCGACACGGTCGAGAGCCTGCCCATCAACATCGTCCGCTTCACGCCGAGTCTGGATCTGACCAGCACGGCGAAGGCCGGCGAGACGGTCACGTTCCCGCTCCATGTACGGGGACCGGCGCAGCACAACCTCGGGTCGCTCACCGTCCAGGTCTCCTACGACGGCGGCAAGGCGTGGACCAACACGCCCGTCACCTACGGCACGGGCACCGACGGCAGGCACCACATCACCCTGACCCACCCGACGGCCGCCACCTCGGTCTCCCTCAAGGCGAAAGTCACCGACACCAGCGGCAACGCCTACGAGGTCACGATCGAGAAGGCGTACCTGCTCAGCCAGTGATCCCGTAGTAATCCAGAGATGGAAGGGAGTGTTCCGCCGCCCCGGCGAGACCGGAGCGGCGGAACACTCCCCTATACGCTTATTGAGATATTTACCGGACGCGTCGAGGGTGGTCGTTCCGCCGTCCGGGGCGGTCGCCAGCGGCCGTAGAACCCTTGTTCGTCACCCGCTTTGTTCTTCTGCACTGCCCTGCGGCTAGTTTGTGTCCAGGACAGATACGCAAGGCCCGTGGTGACAGAGGTGCACGGGGGACGAAAGGTCGGGAAAAGTGTCGCTGCGGGGAGGTGATCCAGCCGAGATCGGCGGTTATCCGCTGGAGGCGCGGCTCGGCTCGGGGGGCATGGGCACGGTCTTCCTGGCCCGTACCAGCTCGGGGCGGCCTGTCGCGATCAAGCTGATCCATCAGCATTTCGCGGGGGACGAGGAGTTCCGTATCCGCTTCCGGCAGGAGGTGGCGGCGGCGCGGCGGGTGAGCGGCGCGTTCACGGCCGCCGTGGTCGACGCCGCCCCCGAGGCCGAGCAGCCCTGGATGGCGACGACCTATATCGAGGGGCCCACGCTCGCCCAGCTCATCGCGGCGAAGGGCCCGTTGAACGGGGTGGAGCTGAGGAAGCTCGGCATCGGGCTGGCGGAGGCGTTGCGCGACATCCACCGGGTGGGCGTCGTCCACCGTGATCTGAAGCCCTCGAACGTGGTGCTCTCGCCCGAGGGCCCGCGCGTCATCGACTTCGGCATCTCGCGCGCCGCGGACCAGCAGACACTGACGATGACGGGACGGGTCATCGGTACGCCGCCCTTCATGTCGCCGGAGCAGTTGCAGGCGCCGCGTGGGGTGGGGCCCCGGTCCGATGTCTTCTCGCTGGGCACCCTGCTGGTGTATGCGGCGACGGGGCGCGGGCCCTTCGACGCGGACAGCCCGTATCTGACGGCCTATCAGGTGGTGCACGAGGAGCCGTCGCTGGGTCCGGTGCCCGAGGTGCTGCGCGCGGTCGTCGAGTCGTGTCTCGCCAAGGAGCCCGAGGGGCGCCCCTCGGCGGACGAACTTCTCGTGCTGCTAAGGGACTTGCCGGCCGACCTCGGGGTGACCGGCGCGAACGGGCTGGGCGCCGGACACACCCGCGACATCGCCACCCAGCATCACCTGGCGGCGCGGGACACCCCGGCGCCGACCTCCACCGCGGAGACCGCCCCCGGCACCGCCCGCGACGCCACCCCCGCGGCTGCCCAGGACACCGCGGTGACCGCCGCCCCGGACACCGCGTCGGACACCGCCCCGGCCGGTGCCGATGCGGGAAGCTCCGGCACCCCCATCGGCCGCAGGCTGCGGCGCCGTTGGCGTCCCGTCCTCGCGGCCGCGGTCGCGGTGGCCGCGATCGGCGGGGGAGCGGCCGTGTTGCAGGCGGGCGGGGCCGACGGGGACAGCGTCGGCAAGGCCAACGGCGCCCGCGACAAGGGCAACAGCGTCGCGGCGCCGGGGGGCGTGCTGCCGGACGGCTTCCGGTCGTGGAACAGGACGGTGCTGGGAGGCCGCGAGGACATACCCGACGAGCTGCGCTGCGTCGTGAGCGGCGAGGCGCTGTTCTGCGGGGGCGGCGGAGTCGTCGCCACCCGTATCCGGCTCGTGGACGGCTCGCAGGTGTGGACGGTCAAGAGTCCGGGCGTACCCGCCCAGGGCATGCACCTGGTGGGGGCCACCCACGACACGGTGCTCGGTTACCGCTTCGCCGCCGAGGGCGCCGCGCAGGACTTCGCCGCCGAGGTGGTGGCCGTCGACGCGGACAGCGGCCGGGAGCTGTGGTCCGCGGCGTCCGGCGCCCAGTCGACGGCCGTCACGGGCCGGACCCAGGACGCCGTCGTGGTCGGCTCCCTCGTGGTGACGGTCGACGCCGCCAACTCCCGCTTCGAGGCCAGGGACGCGCACAGCGGCAAGCTCGCCTGGGAGTCGCCGTTCCCCGTGGGCACCCAGTGCGCTCCCGTCCTGGCGGGCTCGCGGCTCGTCGCGATGTGCGCGACCGTCGCGGAGCTGAACGCCTTCGAGGTGCGCCACCCCACCCTGCGTACCGTGGACCGCGCCTCGGGGACCCTGGGCCGGCCCATCGCGGTGGACGGCCCCGCCGTGCCGATGGGCGCCGCCGACGGCGCGCTCGTGCTCCTCCAGGAGCACAGGGAGGGAGTGGAACCGACCGGCTACGACGGGGTGGCGCGGGTCCACCTGGTCTCGCGGAAGGTCACGTACTCCCGGCTGGCCAAGACCTACCCCGGGACGCCCGGTATGACGGACGGCACCCTCTACGTGAGCCGGCAGAGCGGTCTCGTCACCGCGCTCGAACCCGCCACCGGCAGGGAGAAGTGGTCCCGGCAGACGGGCGTGGAGGGCGCGTCGGGTCCCGCGGCGGAGGCCGACGCCCGGTACTTCAGCTCGGCCACCGGCCGGGTGGTCGCGCTGGCGCCGGACGACGGCAGGATCCTGTGGACCACGGATCCGCGGACCGACGGCCTGACGGGCGAACAGGGCGCGAGCCCGCGGGTGGCCGTCGCGGGGCGCGCGGTGGTCGTCGTCGCGTCCAGCAACACCCTCTTCGCCTTCGACGCGCGGAAGCCCCCGAAGTCGGACTGACAGAGCGCCGTGCCAGGCGCGGCTATGCGGGTTTGACGGAGGCGAGCTGTACGAGCAGCACGATCAGCCGGTAGGCGTCGGCGAAGCCGTCGGTGGTGAAGGCGACCGTACGGCCGTTCCCGGCGCGTGACACGCCGGGAACGAGGGTCGCCAGATCCACCATGTGCGGCCCGGCGAGGTCGACTTCGACATCGACCGGCCCGGCCAGCTCCAGCGGCGCGACCCGGCCCCGCCCCGAGACCGCCCCGGCCGCCGCACGGCGCAGACGCTCCCGCGCCCAGCTCCCGCACCTCCTCGCAGGCGGCGTCGTCCCCGCCCGCGGCTTGCCGCGGACCAGCCGGGCACGCCGGTCGAGCGCCTCCGGCAGGAGGTTCCGGTACGTTCCGTGCGCGTCCGCGACCCACACCACGTTCATGGCCCGGAGTGTACGCGCGCGTACGACATGCGGTACCGCGACTTATTCGAGCCTTAATAAAAACTATGTAGCACACTGCTCCGGTGTTGCTAGTTTTTACTTAGTTATCGAGGAGGAGGAGTGCGGTAATGCGCCCAGTGTCAACGACGGCTGTGACCATGTCCGCGACGGAACTCGACGCCGCTCTGCGGGCCGGTGCGAAGGTCGTCGTCCTTGAGGTCGGCCGGGAGACAGGAGAGCACACCGAGGCACGGCGCTCCTATCTGGCGGGGCATCTGCCCGGCGCCTACTTCGTGCCGTTCGAAGAGGACCTGATCGGCCCGCCGGAGGCGGGGGCCGGTGCCGGTCCGCTGCCCCGGGCCGAGGATCTGCGGGAGCGGCTGCGGGTGTGGGGTGTGGACGACGACAGCACGGTCGTCGTCCACACGCGGCAGAGCCCCGCCGTCGCCACCCGCGCCTGGTGGGTCCTGCGCTGGGCCGGGGTGGCGGATGTGCGCTATCTGAACGGGGGTCTGTCCGCCTGGCGGCGGATCGGCGGCGCGCTCGACACCGGGGTGCCCCCGCCGGGCGCGGGCACGGCCGTCGTACGGACCGGGTCGCTGCCGCTGCTGACCGCCGAGGAGGCCGGCCGGCTCGCCGCCGCCGGGCATCTCCTCGACGCGCGCGCCACGGAGGCATACGTGGGCGACCCGCACCGTACGGGAACCGGCCACATCCCCGGCGCGCACACCGTCCCCGGCTCGCACAACTTCGCCGACGGCGAGCTGGCCGGCCCCGCCACACTGAGCGCCCTGTACGCCGCGCACCTGGACGGACGCGCGGTGGGCGCGTACTGCGGCAGCGGGGTGTCCGCGACGACGACCGTGCTGGCACTCGCCTCCCTGGGCATCGAGGCGGCGCTGTACCCCGGCTCGTGGTCCGCCTGGATCACCGATCCCGCGCGGCCGGCCGCGACCGGGGCCCGGCCGGGCGGCGCCCACCCACCGCCGGCACGGTGACCCCGGGAGGAGCCGGGGCGCCGTGCCCCCGGCAACGCCCCGGGGGCACCGCGCCCCAGCTCCTCAGCCCCGGTCGACCACACCGGGGCCGCCCGACAGATCGCCGGTGAACAGGCCCCGCAGCTCCGCCTCCTCCTCGGCCGTCGGGGTCCACCGGGAGGCCAGGACGTTCTCGTCGAGCTGCGCCGGACCGGTCACCCCCGCGATCACACTGGTGACCGTGGGCTGGGCCAGCAGCCAGCCCAGCGCCGCCGTCCCGGGGCTGATGTCCCGGTCACGGGCGAACTGTTCGAACTTCGCCAGCGCCTCCCAGGGCGCCGATCCCAGCAGATAGCGCTTGAGATTGGTGATCTTGGCGTCGTCCGGCGCGTGCCCCGCCGAGTACTTGCCGGTGAGCAGCCCGTTCTGCAACGGGAAGTACGGGATGAAGCCCAGCCCGTGGTGGCGCAGCGCCGGGATCAGCTCCTCCTCCGGCTTGCGCCACAGCAGGCTGTACTCGTCGGTCGTCGACACGAACCGGCTGAACCCCCGCGCCCGCGCGATGTGTTCCGCGTCGACGAGCTGCCACGCCCTGAAGTTCGACGCGCCGATGTACCGCACCTTCCCCGCCCGCACCAGCGAGTCGAGCGCCGACAGGGTCTCCTCGACCGGGGTGAACGGGTCGGGGAAGTGGATCTGGTACAGGTCGATGTAGTCGGTACGCAGCCGCCGCAGCGACTCCTCGACCGCGGCGACGATGTACTTGCGGGACCCGGGCCGCGCATAGGCGGCGCCGCGTTCGCGGTAGAGGTTCAGCCCGAACTTGGTGCCGATGACGACCTGTTCGCGGCGGGCACCGAGCGCGGCGGCGAACAGCTCCTCGCTCAGGCCCGGCCGGTCGCCGTACCCCTCCGCGAGGTCGAAGTAGGTGACACCGAGCCCGATCGCCCGGTCGACGATCGCGGTGACCGCCTCCTGGCCGCTCGCGCGCATGCCCGACCGGCCGAAGGTGCTGGCACCGATACCGATCTCGGACAGAACGAGGCCCGAGGTGCCGAGTTGGCGATGGCCTTCGGGGAGTCGGTAAATGGGGGACACTGCTCTCCTTCCTCAGAAATCGTCGGTGTCCAGCAGACCTTGCAGGGTCGAGGACTCGTACGCGGTCCGGAAGATGCCGCGGCGCCGCAGCTCCGGGACGACGAGGTCGACGAAGAGATCGGCCGGACCGCGGTGGTACGGGGGGAACAGCTGGACCCCGTCGAGGACTTCCTCCTCCAGGTTCTCCTCCAGCCAGTCGGCGATGGCCTTCGCGTCACCGACCACGGCCGGCTGCTGTTCGTGCCGGGACCGCTGCACGTAGTGGTACAGCTCGCGCAGGCTCGCGTCCTCACCGATCTGGGTGGTGAGGATCTGCCGCAGCAGCTCCCGGTCGTTGGCCGTGTCCCGGGCGCGGTCGCTGATCAGCGGCCGCAGCGCGTCGTCCGCGATCGCCTCGATGTCGACCACGTCGAGGACGCGCTCGCTGTCGCGGACCCGCGACAGATCGATACCGAGAGCCCGGGAGAACGCGGCCGGCAGCGCCTGTTCCAGCTGAAAGGCGTTGATCTCGTTGAACTTCGCACGCGCCTCCCGGGCGGTGCCGGCGAGATGGAAGGTGATCCCCGGGATGATCTTGAACTTGTCGGGGTCGCGCCCGTTGGCCGCGACCCGCTCCTTGAGCCTGCGGTACTCCTCCTTGCCCCGGCTGATCCCGAAGTACGGCGAGAACCGCACCTGCGCGAAGTCGGCGCCGTACCGCAGGGACTCCTCGGAGAGCCCCACCTGGACGACCGGGATGTGGCGCTGCACCGGCGGCGGGACGTTCAGCGGGCCCCGGACGTCGAAGTGCTCGCCGTGAAAGTCCGTTTGATGCCAGGACCCGGGCCTGATCAGGGTGCCGCCGGCCCGGTCGTCCAGAAGGAAGTCGTCGTCCCAGCTCTCGTACAGCAACCGGTTGACGACGGTGGTGAACTCCCGGGCGCGCGCGTACTTCGTCTCCTCCGTCGGCACCGGGTTCTTGCCGTAGTTGCCGGCCGGGTCGCCGTCGCGGTCGATGCCGAAGACGACGTTCAGCGCGGTGCGTCCCCGGTTGAAGTGGTCCAGGGTCGCCAACTGCCGTGCCACGGCGTACGGATGCTCGAAGGAGGAGTTCACCGACATGACGAACCCGAGGTTCCGCGTGATCGCCGCGGCGTGACCGGCGTAGACGAAGTTGTCCCAGCGGTAGATCCGGTTGAGCCGGTCCGGCTCGCTGCCCAGGGCGCTGCCGGCGAAGACATAGTCCAGTGTGCCGCGCTCGGCGGTCCGGGCGATGTCCAGGATCACACCGGGGTCGCGCAGACCGGAGTTGGTCGCCTCCGGCAGCCGCCAGGCGTCCAGGTCCCAGCCCGTACCGTACGCCGCCAGACCGAGGCGGAGCTTGCGACGGCCGCTCATACCGGTCGTTCCTCCTGATCCGTCGTGGTGAAGCTGTTCGGGGGGATGTCCAGCCCGAAGTGGCCCCGGAAGGTGTCGCTCGTGTACTCCGTGCGGTACACACCGCGCTCCTGGAGGATCGGGACCACCTCGCCCGTGAAGCGCTCCAACTGCTCCCACAGGAAAGGCGTGCTCACGTTGAACCCCTCGGCGGCGCCCTGGTCGAACCAGTAGATCAGGGTGTCCGCGACCTGCCCGGCCGTACCGATCACCAGGGGGAAGTTCCCGGCGATCGACGCCGCCAGCACATCCCTGACCCGGACGCCCCCGTTGTCCACGGTGCGGCCGGTACGCTCCGCCACGAGCGTCAGCAGCCTGCGGCCGTAGGCGTTGAGGTCCGCGGCGGTGTCCGGCTTGACGGCGCCGTCGATGCCGGCCGGCCGCAGATCGGCGCCGACCCGCTCCGACAGGGAACGCACACTGCGGAACCCCTTGGGCAGCGGGAACGGGGACGCGCTGATCCGGGCCCCCTCGGGACCCGACCAGAACGCCTCGTCCTGGTCGCCCTCGACGATGTCGTCGTCGTACGGCAGCAGCGCGTTCAGCTCCTCGTACAGCTCGACCGCCGCCGCCCGGGTGTCACCGATCAGCGGGGTGATCCCCGGCAGGAAGAAGATCGGGTCCACGCGTCCCCGCAGGCGCTCGGCCCGCTGCCGTACATCGGTGTTGAACGCGAGCGACTCCGCCGGTGTGGCGGGTCCGGTGAAGTTGATGTCGGCCCACTTCGCGGTCAGTTCGCGGGACTGCTCGGAGGCCCCCGCGTACAGCAGCGGGACATGGCCCTGCGGCGGACGCTCCAGCGGCAGTGTGCCGGCCACCTGGAAGTGGGTGCCCTGCCAGTCGAGCCGGTGGATCCTGCTCTCGTCGACGTAGCGCCCGGTCCGCTTGTCCTGGAGATAGGCGCCGTTCTCGACGCTGTCCCACAGCCGCCGGACGACATGGATGAACTCGTCCGCCCGCTCGTACCGGGCCGTGCCGCCCAGGTCCGGCAGGCTGAAGTTGCGCGCGGCGAGGTCGGAGGCGCCCAGCACCACGTTCCACGCGAGCCGTCCGCCGCTGAGGTGATCGAGGGAGGCCGTCAGCCGCGCCAGGATGTACGGCTCGTAGAACGTCGGGTGCGCCGTCACGACGAGCCCGATCCTCGATGACTGGAGGGCGAGTTGGGAGGCCAGGGTGAAGGGTTCCAGACGTCCGGTGTTGTGTGTGGTGATCCACTGTTCCGCGGCGAGGTCACCGGGCAGTGTGTCCCCGAGGAAGAAGAAGTCGAACTTCGCGTCCTCGGTGAGCCGCAGCGCCTTCGTCGCGTACTCCAGCTCGAAGGCGTGCGCGGTGGGCGCGTCCGGATGCCGCCAGCCGCCCCAGTGTGTGCCGTTGAGCCAGTGCATATAGCCCAGATGGAGCTGTCGCTCGGGCATGGTGCGTGTTCCTTCCAGTTGCGGTTCTCTACGAGGACAGCGCCGCGCCGGCCGTGGCGGCACCGGGGATCGATGCCAGCAGCCGCTTGACGTAGTCGGTCCGTGGCGCGGTGAGGACGTCCAGGGCGGTGCCGTGCTCGACGACATGTCCGTGGCGCAGGACGAGGATCTCGTCGGAGACCTCGGCGATCACCCCGAGGTCGTGCGAGACAAAGACGTAGGTCAGCGCCAGTTCGCGCTGGAGTGTGCCGAGCAGGTCGAGGATCTGGCGCCGTACGGTCACATCGAGGGCGGAGACCGGCTCGTCCAGGATGACGACGTCCGGCCGGGGCGCCAGCGCGCGGGCGATGGCCACCCGCTGCCGCTGGCCGCCGGAGAGTTCGGCCGTGTACCGGTCGGCGACGGACGCGGGCAGACCGGTGACGTCCAGCAGCTCGGTGATTCTGCCGGCACGTTCCCGCGCCGTCCCGTACCGGTGGCCGGTGAGCGGTTCGCCGAGGATCGCGCGGACCGTGGACCTCGGATTCAGGGAGGCGTACGGGTCCTGGTAGACCATCTGCACCGTGCGGTAGAGACCGGCCTGGCCGGCTCCCCGCCGGTGGTGGACGACCGGTTCGCCGTCGATCTCGGCCGAGCCCGTGTCCGCCGGGGTCAGACCGGCGAGGATCCGTACCAAGGTCGTCTTGCCGGAACCCGATTCACCGACGATCCCCAGGGTGGTCCCCTTGCGCACCCGGAACGAGGCACCGGCCAGCGCGGTGACCGGCTCCGCGCCCCGGCGGGCGGTGAAGGTCCTGCCGATCTCCTTCGCCTCGACGGTGACCGGGGCGTCCGCGGGCACGGTACGTGAGTACTCCAGCCGGGCCTCCGCGGTCCGGGAACCGGAGAACCCGAGGGAGGACGAGCGCAGGAGACGCTCCGTGTACGGGTCGCCCGGCGCGGCGACGACCTCGTCGGTCGGCCCGCCGCGCACGATCCGCCCGTCCTTCACCACGGCGATACCGTCGGCCCGTTCGGCTGCGACCCCCAGATCGTGGGTGATCAGCAGGATCCCGAGCCCCTCGGTCTCCACCAGGCTCGACAGCAGATCGAGGATGGTCCTCTGCACCGTGACATCGAGCGCGGTCGTCGGTTCGTCGGCGATCAGCAGCCGGGGCCGGGTGCTCATCGCGGCGGCGATCAGTACCCGCTGGCACATTCCGCCCGACAGCTCGTGCGGACGGCGGTCGTACAGCCGGGCGGGATCGCGGAGTCCCACCTTCGCGAAGAGGTCGATGACCCGCTCGCGGCGCTCCGCGCGGGACGCCAGTTTGTGGGCGCGCAGCGGCTCCCCGGCCTGGACGCCGACGGGCAGCAGGGGGTTCAGGCCGAGCAGCGCGTCCTGGGGGATGTAGCCGATCTCCTTGCCGCGTACGGCCCGGTACTGCCGTTCGGACAGGCCGGTGAGCGCCCGGCCGCCGAGGACGACCTCGCCCGCGGTGATCCGCCCGTTCCCGGCGAGGGTCCCGGTGATGACCCGGCCGAGGGTCGACTTGCCCGACCCGGACTCGCCGACGACGGCCCGGATTGACCCCTCGGGGACGTCCAGACTCACCTTGTCGAGCACGGGGGTGGCGGCGCGGCCGGGCAGCGCGAACTCGACACTCACCCCGCGCAGCCGCAGCAGCGGTGTGCTCTCGCGGTCAGGCGACGGCACTGGTCCTCCCTCGGTTGAACGATCTGCCGACGCGGTAGACGGCGAGTACGGTCAGCACGATCACCAGGCCGGGCAGCAGGCTCAGCCACCACTGGACGCCGATGAAGGTGCGGCCCTCGGCCACCAGCAGGCCCCACTCGGGGGTCGGCGGGGGCGCGCCCAGTCCCAGGAAGCTCAGCGCGGCGACGGTCAGGACCGCCGTGCCGATGTCCATCGTCGCCGCGGCCAGCACCGAGCGGGACGCGTTGGGCACCACATGCGAGAACAGCCTGCGCACATAGCCGTGTCCGGCGAAGACCGAAGCCTCGACGTACGTGGCGTTGCTGACCCTGAGCACCTCGGACCGCATCAGCCGGGCGAATCCCGCCGTGCTGTTGATGCCGATGGCGATGGCGATGTTGAGGGTCCCGCGGCCCAGGGCGGAGATGATCGCGAGGGAGACGATCAGGCTGGGCACCGCGAGCATGATGTCGATGATCCGCATCAGCACGCTGTCGGTCCTGCCGCGCAGCGCGCCGGCCACGAGACCGATCAGCGAGCCGCTCACCAGCCCGATGGCGACGGCGATCAGGGCCGCCTGGAGCGACAGCCTCGTGCCCCACACGGTGCGGGTGAACTGGTCACGGCCGAAGTCGTCGGTGCCGAAGAGGTGGTCGAGGCTCGGCGCGAGCAGCATCCGCGCCCCGTCCTGCCGCAGCGGGTCGTCCGGCGCGAACAGGCCCGGGTGGATCGCGGCGGCGAGGATCACGGCGATCCACACGTACGCCAGGAGGAGTCCGGGCGAGCGGAGCAGCCGGGCCGGCCGTCCGCCGAGCACCGACGAGCGCCGGGCCGGCTGTCCGGACGGCTGCCCGGCCGGTGGCTCGGACGGCTTCACTTCGAGGGCCGCCATGTCATCCCTCCCATCGGATGCGCTTGTCGAGCAGGGGGTAGAGCGCGTCCACGACGAAGTTCACGACGACGAAGATCACCGCGCTGATGGTCACCGCGACCAGGACGACGGGCATGTCACGGCCGTTCACGGCGTCCACCACGAGCCGGCCCACCCCGAGCCGGGAGAACACCGTCTCCGTCAGCACCGTCCCGCCGACCATCACACCGACGGTGGTGCCCAGCGAGGTGATGACCGGCAGCGCGGCGTTCCGCAGGGCGTGCCGGACGACGATGTCGAACCGGCTGAGCCCCCAGTTGCGGGCCGTCTCGATGTACGGGGAGGTGAGCGCGGAGCGGAGGTTGGCCGTGAGCAGCTGGGACACACTGCCGCCCCCGGCGACCGCGAGGGCCACCGAGGCGATGAGCAGTCCGCCGAACCCCTGGTCGCCGACCGCCTTGATCCAGTGCAGCTGAAAGGCGAACACCTGGAGCAGCAGGAGCCCGACCAGGAAGGGGGGCAGTGACACCGCGACCGGCGGCAGCGAGATCAGCAGCTCGCGCGCCCACTTCCAGTCGGTCAGCTCGATGACCACCGACAGTGTCACGCCCAGCACAACGGCGAGGAGCAGCCCGAGAAAGGCCAGTTGGAGCGTCTGCGGGAAGGACTCGAAGTACACCTCCACCGCCGGCCTGCGCTGGTAGACGCTCTGGCCGAAGTCCCCGCCGAGGGCGCCGCTCAGCGCGTCCCAGTACTGCACATGGACCGGGCGGTCCAGACCGAGCAGCTCGCGCTGCTCGGCCAGGAGCTGCTTGACATCGGCACCGTCGGCGCCGGCCGTGAGACCGCCCGCCGCGTCGCCGGGCACGACGTACAGCAGGAAGAACGCTCCGGTGAAGGCGCCCCACACCACGATCACGCCGTACAGGAGCCGCAGACCGTATCGTGCCACGGGGCTACTTCTTCGCCAGCCAGGCATTGATCAGATACTGGTCGAGACCGACGGGCTTGATGTCGTGCAGCCGCGGCGAGTACGCCCAGATGTCGATGTCGTTCGACACCGGTATCTCGTACGCCTGCTCCACGAGGATGTGCGATGCCTGGTCGACCAGCTTCTGCCGCTCGGCCTGGTCGATCGTCTGGTTCTGCTCCTGGAGGAGCCGGTCGAGCTTCTTGCCCGTCTTGTCGTCGTCCGCGATGAAGCTGCGGTTGGACCCGGTGGTCTTGCCGTAGTTGGCGCGCAGGACGTCCGGGTCGGGCGACGAGGCGTACCAGTAGGCGATGTCGTACTCGCCGCTGAGCAGCTTCTCGTTGGCCTCGGCGGGCAGCGGCGGGTCGAGGACGAGTTCGATACCGAGCTTCTTCCACTGGTCCTGGAGCACCTGCCAGCCCGCGTCGTCCGCCGGCACCCGCAGCGACAGCCGCTCACCGGCGGCGTTGACCCGGATGCCGTCCTTGCCGGTCTTCGTCCAGCCGGCCTGCTTCAGCAGCGACTTGGAGCGCTCGGGGTCGTACTTCAGCAGCGCGCTCTGGTCGGAGTGGTAGGGGTTGTCCTTGCTCAGCGGGCCGGTCGCGGGCTCGTCGATACCACCCGAGTCGATCTTCACGAACGCGTCCCGGTCGACCCCGGACTGGAGGGCCTGGCGTACCCGTACGTCCTTGAGGAACGTGGACGAAGTGTTCACCGGGAGTTCGGTGCCGGTCGCCGGGTTGAGCGTCTTCGAGATGGTCAGCCCGGCGCTCTCGAACTGCGGGAGGTACTTCGCGTTCACCCAGTAGATGAACTGGAGTTCGTCGCCGCCGATGACCGCGCCGTTGCGGACCGAGTCCTCCGGGATGATCTTGTAGACGACCTCGTCGAGATAGGCCGGCCCGTCGTGGTCGAAGTACTTCGGCGCCCAGTCGTAGTCGGCGCGCTTCTTCAGGACGATGCGCTGGTTGGGGACGTACTCCTCCAGGTAGAACGGGCCCGAGCCGTCCAGCCAGTTCTGCCGCTTCTCCACCGGGAGCCGGGCCGTCTTCTCCGAGACGATGCCGCCGTACGCCCGCGAGAGCGAGACCAGGAAGGCCGCGTTGGGCTCCGCGAACTCGACGGTGACCTTGTGCTCCGAAGGCGTTTTGATCGTGCGGATGCCCTGCACGACGGTCTTCGCGCTGGAGTGGATGCCCGGCCGGTTCAAGCTCTCCAGATTGGCCTTGACGACCTTCGCGGTGAGCTTGGTGCCGTCGTGGAAGGTGACGTCGTCACGCAGCTCGAACGAGTACACCCGCGCGTCGTCACTCACCGTCCAGCTCGTCGCGAGCCACGGCTCGACCCGCTTGGTCTCGGGGTTGTAGAACACCAGGGAGTCCGCCAGCGCGCGGGCGACCGTACGCCACACCTGGTTGACGACGGCGGCGTCGACACCACCGGGGTCGGCGCCGAGACCGATGTTGAGTGTGCCTCCGGAGCGGTCCTTCTTGGCCACCTGGGCTCCGGTGTCACTGCGCTCACCCTGTTCGCCGCCACCGCTGGAGCATGCGGCGGTGGCGAGGAGCGACAGTGTGGCGACCGCTGCGGCGAACTGACGCCGCGGGCGTGAAATGGACACGGCCTGTGGTTTCCTCTCGATCGGCCGGGGCGAGCGACCACTTCCGTGTCGCACATGACGGCAGACGCGCACAACACCGCGCGGCCGGCCCCGTCGCTGGCTCCGCCCCGGTTCCAACGGCTATATGTCGCAGCCGGGATGGTGGTTCGGAGATGTAAAAAAGCTAGTAGCTGGGTACGAGTTCTTCGTAGCCGATATGTTGACACGGAAGTTTCTGAAGTATCGTGACAACAATGTTGCAGTCTCCTGAACGGGGAAGCCGGCGTGGTGTTCGACAGGAAATACAGCGACGGGGTACGGCAGCGCGCGGTCGAGCGCGTGCTGCAACGGCGCCGTGACGAGCCGGAGAACCGCTCGATCGTCCGCGAGGTGGCCGAGGAGTTCGAGGTCGGCCCGCAGTCCCTGCGCAAGTGGCTCGCGCGGTACGACGACGGAAGTTACGAGTACGACTCCGCGGACGGCCACGCCGACGCCTGGGAGCCGGCCCGTACCGCCTCCACCGCCCCCGGCGGCCGTCAGCGCGGCTCCGGCCGGCGCGAACTGCTCGCCAGGATCGAGGAGCTGGAACAGCTGATCGCCGTCCTGCGGGAGGACAACCGCTCGCTCACCCGCGTGGTGTCGCTGCTGGCCGACCAGTTGCGGACGGCGACCACGGGCGGTGTCCCGACCCCGGACTCCGCGACCGGTCACACACCCCACGCATCCCACTCGCCTCACGCACCCCACTCACCGCGGTCCTAGCACCGGGAGCGGAGCTGGCTAGAATCCCATGATGAGCGACAGAGTGACCGTGATCAGCAATCTGCACGGCCGGACCACCGACATACGCGGCCGCTACCTCATCGGCGGCCCCGGGTTCGAGATCGTGTCGGACGGCTCGGTGCGCAGCGGCGGACCGGGCGAGGAGGCCGGCTCGCTCGACCTGCTCGTCGCCTCCCTCGTCTCCTGCGCGCTCAACGCCTTCCGGTACGACTTCGTGGAGAGCGGACAGCCGGAGCGCCAGGTCGAGATCTTCGCCCGTATCGAGCGCAAGGCCGAGGGGGACTACCTGGGCACGCTCATCATGGAGTGCTTCATCGACGGCGTCGACAATGTCACGGCCGAGGAACTCGTCGCCGAGTACAAGAAGCGGTGCCGTATCTACAACGCCCTCAAGGAGAGCCTCCCGGTGACCTTCGTGCCCCACGCGTCGGGATCCCAGGAATGACGACGACCGCGCGCGCCGCTCTCGTCGACGCCCGGACGGCGTACGCCGAGCGGTCCCGGTGCGTGTTCGTCGAGGTGGCGCCCTGGCGGTCGATGGCGCAGGGCCCGGATCCGGTCTCCGGCAGCGTCCCCGGGGCGCGCCGGGCCCGGGTCCGGTCCGACTTCGCCGGCCTCCCGACCGCCACCAGCGGCCATCTCCCGCTGCCCGCGCCCGGCGCCGTGCGCGACACCCTCGCCGCGCACGGCGCCGGGCCCGCCGACGACCTCGTGCTCTACACCCGCCGGACCGAGGAGCTGTCGAGTGCCACCCGCGCGTGGTACGTCCTCACCTGGGCGGGCTTCCGTTCCGTACGCGTCCTGGACGGCGGCCTGCCCGCCTGGGTCCGCGCGGGAGGTCCGACAACCCCGCTCCAGGACATCCGGACGACCGGCCCGGTGACCGGCCCGTCCGAGCCGGTGCCGCCGGCCGCCGGTGGCCGGCGCGTTCTCGACGCGGCGGACGTCCTGGACATCTCGCGCTACGGCACACTGCTCGACTCAAGGCCCGCGCACGCCTACCACGGCGCCCTGGACGATCCGGGGACCGGCCACATCCCGCACGCGGTCCACGCCCACTCCGCCGAACTGGTCGCTCCCGACGGGCTGCTCCGACCGCCCGTGGAACTGCGCAAATGGTTCCTGTCACGCGGGGCGATCGGCGGCCACGAGGTCGGCGCCTACTGCGGCGGCGGTGTGTCCAGCTCCCTGCTGGTGTTCGTCGGAGCCCTCCTCGGGCAGCAGGTGGGCCTCTACGTCGACTCCTGGTCCGGCTGGACGCGCGATGCCTCGCGCCCCGTCGAGCGGGGTTCCGCCCTCACCCGCTCCGCCGCCGTCGACACGGACTGCGTATAGGCCGAGCGGCCGGGGCCGTCCCTCCGGAGGTCACAGCCCGAGCGTGCTGAGGCGGTCCTCGTAGCGGACGGCGAGATCCTCGGGCTCATCGGTCGGGTTGTCCCACATGCTCTCCAGCTCGAACCGTACGTCGGTCGGCAGCGCCTCGTAGCGCCGGGTCCAGGAGTCGCCGTCCGGCATCCAGTAGCCGACCACCTTGAAGCGCTCGGCGGGCAGCTTCAGCTCCTTGCGCAGATAGCGGCGTACGGCACGCAGGGCGTCCGTCTGGCCGGCGACCCAGATGTAGCCGCCCGTCAGGTCCGTGTGCGGCGGGATCGCGGCGCCGACCAGTTCCGCCAGCCGGCTGGGGCCGTGACCGTTGCCACCGTACGCCCAGGTCGCCCGGACACCGGGCCGCTCCGGGAGCGGCTGGACGCAGGACGGGTCGGGGACTTCGAGGACGGCCCTGGTCGTGACCCGGTCCGGGGTGTTCTCGATGAGACGTCCCACGGCGGGCAGCCCGCTCAGGTCGGAGACCAGGAGCTGCCAGCTCAGATCGGCCGGAGGAGCGTACAGGCCGGTGGGGGAGTTGAGCCCGATCACATCGCCGGGACGGGCGGCGGCGGCCCAGCCGGACGCCGTCCCGTGACCGTGCAGCACGAAGTCGATGTCGATCTCGCCGGCCTCCGGACGGACCGACCGGACGGTGTACGTGCGTACGGGAGCCTCGGGCCGCCCCTCGGGGGTCCGCCGGCCGCCGTTGTCCGTCGCGTCGGGCAGGGAGACATCCGTACGGTCGGGACCGTGCGGGAAGAACAGCCGGACGTACTCGTCGCCGACACCCGTGGAGGTGAACGCGGCGAGTCCCTCGCCGTGGAACGTGACGCGGGCCATGGTCGTGGTGAGCGGCCGGACGCGGGCCACCACGGCGCGGTGGATGGTCATGAGTGCTGCTCCTTCGTGTGCGTGTGCGTGTGCGTGTGCGGAGTGGGGACGGGGATCGGGTGTGGGTTCTCGCGCGGGCCGGTGCCGGTGGTGGTGCCGGTGTACGCCTGCCAGAGGCCGGCGTACTCGCCCGCAAGGGCGAGCAGTTCGCCGTGTGTGCCTCGCTCGGCGACCTCGCCGCGCCGGAGGAGGACGATGTGGTCCGCGTCGCGGGCCTGTTCCAGGTGGTGTGCCACGATCACACTGGTGCGTCCGCGGGTGACGCGTTGGAGCGCGGTCCGCAGCAGCGCGCGGGTCCGCGGCCCCGACTGCGCGGTGGCCTCGTCCAGGACGACGATGTCCGGGTCGGCGAGCAGCGCGCGGGCCAGCGCGAGGTGCTGGACCGCTCCGTCGTCGAGCGGGGTGCCGCCGGGGCCGAGGACGGTGTCGAGCCCCCGCTCCTGCTCCAGCGCCCAGTCCGCCCCGGCCTCGCGCAGCGCCCGGCGGAGTTCGTCGTCGGTGGCGGTGGGCCGGGCGATCCGCAGATTGTCCGCCAGGGTGCCGCCGAACAGATGGATCTCCTGGGTGACCAGATACCGGGACGGGCTCCGGGCGGCCCCCGGCTCCCCGGCGGTGATCTCCCCGTGGTCCGGCTCGCCCAGACCCGCGATCAGCTGGGCCAGCGTGCTCTTGCCGGAGCCGCTGGCGCCGACGAGCGCGAGGCTCGTACCGGCGGGTATACGGAGCGAGACCTCGCGCAGGGCCTGGCGGGTGCCGTCGTACGAGAACGAGACGCCCTTCACGTCGACGGCCGAACCGCCGGAGCTGCCGGAGCCGTTGACGCCGACCTCTCCGGAGCCGCCGGAAGCGCTGCCTCCGGAGCCGCCGTCACGGCCAAGGTCGGTGATCCCCACCAGCCGTGACAGCCCCGCCGTCGCCCGCTGGATGTCGTCCAGGCTGCCCAACAGCGCCCCGACCGGCCCGAAGAGCCGGTGGAAGTAGAGGGCCGCCGCCGTGGCGGTGCCCACCGAGACGGCCCCGGAGCCGAGCAGCGCGAAGCCCGTGACCAGTACGGCGGCGAGGCCGAGGAACTCCGCCGCGTTGAGCAGTCCGGTGAAGCGGTTGCGCAGCCGTGCCCCGTCGCGCTGCCGTGCGACGGCCCGTTCGCTGTGGTCCGCCAGCCTGCCGAGGTGGTGGTCCTGCGTCCGGTACGCGCGGATCGTCTCGGCGCCGTGCACCGCCTCGATGACGGACTGGCCGCGGGCGGACTCCAGCCGGCGGATGTCCCCGTACACGGGGTGCGAGCGGGCGAGGAACTGCCGGGTGGCGAGGATGTGGACGGGCAGACAGACCAGGCCGGCGAGCGCGAGGCGGATGTCGAGGAGCGCGAGGCCCACCAGGCTCAGCCCGATCGTGAAGCTCGCGCCGGTGATGTCGGGCAGCACATCGGAGGCGGCCTCGGAGACCGCCTCGACATCGCGGGTCACCCGGGAGACGACATCGGAGCTGTCCGAGGACTCCAGGGTGCTCGCCGGAAGGTGGACCGCCGTCTCGAACACGTCCTCGCGCAGGGCGGCGAGCACCCCCTGGACGAGGACGACCAGCATCCGGCCGCCGGCGTGGGCGAGCGCGGCTCCGGCGACGGCGACGAGGACGAGGGCGGCGCCGAGCACCGCGACCCGGCTCCGCGCGCCCCCGTCTGCGACGGTGTCCACGACGGCGCCGAGGAGCGGAGGCGTGGCGAGGGTGACGGCCGTACCGGCGAGCAGGGTGAGCATCGAGACGGCGAGCCGGCCGCGGTGCGCGCCGAGCCGGCGGACGAACTCCTGACGGGTACGGCGGGGGTCGGCGACGGGCAGGGGGCCTTGCGCGGGGGTCACCTGGTGGTTCCGTTCGGTTCGGGGAGGACGCCGGCCGGGTGGGCATCGCCGTGACCGGAGCCGTCGAGAACGGCGCCGCCGAGGTCGACGACCCGGTCGCAGGCGGAGAGCAGGATCCGGCTGGAGGTGATCAGCAGCGTGGTGGCGGGCAGGGCGCGCAGCCCTTCGGCGATGCGCTGTTCGGTCACCGGGTCGACCGCGGTGGTGGGTTCGTCGAGGACGACGACCTCGGCGTCGCTGTGCAGCGCGCGGGCGAGCAGCAGGCGCTGACGCTGGCCGCCGGAGAGCCGGCGGCCGTGCTCGCCGACCTCGGCCCGGTCGCCCCCGACCAGGTCGAGTACGTCGTCGAGCATCGCGGCCCCGAGCACGGCCGGGTCGCTCTCGCGCCCCTCGCCGACGAGATTGGAGCGCAGTGTGCCGGAGAACACCGCGCCGTGGTGGGGCGGGGCCGCGATCCTGGCCCGCACCGCATCCGGGCCGAGGTCGACGGCGTCGACACCGCCGACCAGGAGTTCGCCGCGGCGGAGCGGGACGCGGTAGCCGAGCCGGTCGCTCAGCTCCCGGGCGTGCCCGGAGTGGCGCGGGACGACACCGAGGAGTTCACCGGGCCGCAGATCGAGCGGCTCGCCGTGCTCGGGCGGATGCCACCGCAGCGCGCGGCCGGAAACATCGGTGGCGGTGGCGCCGGTGGTGGCCTCGGCGGGGCCGATCAGCGGCGGTTCGTCCAGCAGCTCGCCCAGCCGTCTGGCGGAGGCGCGCTTGTGCGTCCAGTTGGAGGCGAACGTACCGACATGGGCCAGCGAGCCCTGGAGGAACTGGGCGAGTCCGAGGACGGTGACAAGCTGGCCGACCGTGAGGGCGCCGCCCAGAGCGAGATACCCCGACGCCGTCGAGAGCGCGGCGAGGAACACCCCCGACAGCAGCAGGCTGAGACTGCCGTACGCCAGGACCGAGCGCGAGGTGGCCACGGCGCCGCGCCGCGACTCCTCGCTCGCCGCGCGGTAGCGGCGGGCGGCCTCCGCCCGGGCGTTCATGCCGATGACCACCCGGAGCCCGGTGATCATGTCGGTCGCCACCTCGCCGGCCCGCGCCGCCGAACCCTGCTCGGCCAGCCCCCGCGCCTCCAGGGGCAGCGAGATCCGGCGCATCACGACGAGCACGAGCACCGTACTGGCGATGACGCCCAGGCCCAGGGGCACGGAGATGACCAGCAGCGCCGTCGACGCCGTGAGGATCGCGGTGATGGTCGAGACCTGCTGGACGACGCTCCAGGAGACCCCGGCGACCCGGTAGGTGTCGGACGAGACCAGGGAGAGCGCCTCGCCCGGGCCGGGCCGGCGGCGCAGGGAGCGCGGGTCCAGCAGCCGGGCCATCACCCGCTGCCGCAGCGCGTGCTCACCGTAGCCGTAGACGTCCACCATGGCCCTCGACGCCCGCTGGTACGAGAGGGACAGCGCGACGAAGACCGCGCCGAGCACACCGAGCCACCAGAGCAGGGCGGTACGGTCCGAAGGGGCCAGCGCCCGGTCGATGATCACACCGATGAGGACCGGGACCAGCGCCTCGCACATCTGATGGACCATGAACGCGAGGGTGACGAGGGCGAGCCGGCGTCCGCGCCCGTCGCGCAGCAGCGCGAGACGGAACAGCGCCGGGACGGAGTTCGGCCCGGGAACGCCGCCGCGCGCACCGGGACCGCGCCCGCCGGTACGGTCCGCGCCGGTCCGCTTCACCGGGCCTCCCGCTGCCGGGCCAGGGGGACGACCATGGGCGTGCCGGTGACCGGGTCGGGGACGACCCGGCAGGGCAGATCGAACACCTCCGCCACGAGGGCGGCGGTCACGACCTCCTCCGGCGGGCCCTCGGCGACGACCCGGCCGTCGCGCATGGCGATGAGATGGGTCGCGTAACGGGCCGCGTGGTTCAGGTCGTGGAGTACGGCGACGAGGGTGTGCCCGGCGCGGTGCAGATCGGTGAACAGCTCCATGAGATCGATCTGGTGGGCGATGTCGAGGAAGGTGGTCGGTTCGTCCAGCAGCAGGATCGGGGTCCGCTGGGCGAGGACCATCGCCACCCAGACGCGCTGGCGCTGGCCGCCGGAGAGTTCGTCCACCGGTCTGCCGGACAGCTCGGTGACGGAGGTGGCCGCCATGGCGTCCCGTACGGCCTTCTCGTCCTCCTCGGTCCACTGGCGCATCAGCTTCTGGTGCGGATGGCGTCCCCGGGCGACCAGATCGGCGACGGTGATCCCGTCGGGTGCCAGGGAGGTCTGCGGCAGCAGTCCGAGCGTCCGCGCCACCTCCTTGGAGCCGTACCGCGCGATGGATCGGCCGTCGAGGACGACCTCTCCGGCGCTGGGCCGGAGCAGCCGGGACATGGCGCGCAACAGGGTCGACTTGCCGCAGGCGTTGGGGCCGATGACGACGGTGAACGACTGGTCCGGGATCCGTACGTCCAGATGGGCCGAGAGGGGCCGCCGGCCGTAGCCGAGGGACGCGTCGAGCACCTCCAGCCGGGCCGGGACCGGGGTCCGGGTGCGCGGTGCCGGCTGCGTCGGCTGTGTCGTGGTGGTCACGGGTACTCCTGGCGGGTGGGCGGCGGGGGCGGCGGTCGCCTGTGGGGCGGGCGGGCGCAGTACGGCGGTCATCCGCGGCGCCCCGCGTACTGGCGGGCGAGCAGCCAGGCCAGATAGGCCCCGCCGACGCACACGGTGACGACCCCCACGGGCAGGTCGACGCGCTGGGCGATGAAGTCGGCGCCGACCAGGACCGCGGCGCCGGTCAGCGCCGCCGGGACGATCCGTACCGTGGTGGAGGCGCGGGTCAGCCGCTGGGCGATCTGCGGCGCGGCGAGCGCGATGAAGGAGATCGGGCCGACCGCCGCGGTCACCAGCGCGGTGAGCGCGACCCCGACGAGCGTGGCCGCGAGCCGTGCGCGCTGCGCGCCGACCCCGAGGGCCACGGCCGCGTCGTCGCCCAGCTCCAGATGGACCAGGGGCCGTGACACGAACGCCGAGCAGAGCAGCAGTACGGCGAAGACGACCGCCGCCGGCCGCAGCTGCTCGAAGCCGAGCCCGCTGAGGGAACCGGCTCCCCAGGTCGCGGCGAGCATCGCCTGCTGAGGGCTGACGGAGAGAAGCAGCATCGAGGTGAAGGAGCTGAGGAACGCGCCGACGGCGATCCCGACGATGATGAGCCGGAAGGGGGCCAGCCCGTTCCGGTAGGCGAGCAGATACACCAGCAGCGCGGTGAGCGCCCCGCCGATCAGCGAACCCGAGGCGACCGCCAGGTAGTTGGCGGAGCCGAGCAGCAGCATCACCACACTCGCGCCCGCGTACGACCCGGAGGCGAAGCCGATCACGTCGGGCGACCCCAGCGGGTTCCTGGTGAGGGACTGGAAGAGCGCGCCGCTGATGGCGAGCGCCGCTCCGCAGATGACCGCGAACAGCAGCCGGGGCAGCCGCCACTCCACGACGACCAGCCGGGTACGGGAGTCGGCGTCCGGGTCGAAGAGGGCGGACAACACCTGCGCCGGGGTGAGCGAGATGGACCCGGTGGCCAGGGTGAGGATGCCGAGGGCGGCCACGGTGGCGGCCAGGACGGCGCAGACGAGGACGGACCGCCGGTCGACGCGCAGGGCCATGCCGGCCCGCCGCCAGGTCCAGACGGGCCGCCCGAAGTCGACCCGGTCCGGTGCGGGCCGCTTCGTCGTTACGGTCGTCACAGCGCGCTCACCTTCCGGCGCCGGACGAGCGCGACGAGTACGGGTGCGCCGACGAGCGAGGTGACGAGCCCGACCCGCATCTCGCCGGAGGGCAGGATCACCCGTCCGATGATGTCGGCGGCCAGCAGGAACGCGGGCGCGACGACGACCGTGACGGCCAGGATCCAGCGCTGGTCGGGTCCCACGAACCAGCGGACGATGTGCGGCACCATCAGCCCGACGAACGAGATCGGACCGGCGACGGCGACCGCGGTCCCGGCCAGCAGGGTGACGGCGAGGACCAGCACCACCCGGGTCAGGGCGAGCCGGGTGCCCAGCGACCTGGCGAGATCGTCGCCCAGCGCCAGGGCGTTGAGCGAGCCCGCGCTGCACAGCCCGAGGACCAGCCCGGCGCCGATCAGGGGCAGGGCGACGGGGAGGATGTCGAGCGAGCGGCCGCCGATGGAGCCGACTCCCCAGAACCGCATGACGTCGAAGGTGGTCGTGTTCTTGAGCGCCATGGCGGAGGTGAAGCCGCCGCACACGGCCGTGAACGCGACGCCCGCGAGAGTGAGTTTCACCGGGCTGCCCCGGTCGGCGCCGATCGAGCCGAGCGTGTAGACGAGCACGGTGAGCCCGAAGGCCCCCGCCAGCGCGAACCAGATGAACTGGCCGGCGCCGGTGTACCCGAGCACGGCGACGGCGAACGTCACCGCCAGGCTCGCCCCCGCGTTCACCCCGAGAATGCCCGGATCGGCCAGGGGGTTACGGGTGAACGCCTGGATCAGCGCGCCGCTGAGGCCCAGGGCCGCGCCGACGATCAGCCCGATCACCGTGCGCGGCACCCGCAGTTCGCGCACCATCACATGCTCGTCGGAGTCGTCGAAGCGCAGCAGCGCGTCCCACACCGTGCCGGGAGCGATGGCGCGGGCGCCGACCATCACACTGAGGACGGCGACGACGAGCAGCAGCCCGATCGCGGCCAGCAGGATCAGCGGGCGCCGCCGGCCGGGCCGGGCCGGTCCCGCGCCGCGGCGCGGGACCGGCACATCGTGCTCCGTACCGGTGGTGAGGTCACCCGTGGGTGGGGCGGTCGTCATGGTTGTCCTTGGGAGAGGGCGTCACCTGGGGGAGCGGCGGACGGCGTTCAGGAGCCCGCGCCGGTGCTGCCCTTGCCCGCGACGGCGTCGGCGAGCATCGGGACGTAGCGCTCCAGCGCCCAGGGGATGGAGAGCACCGAAGGCCCGCTGGTGGCCATGCCCAGCGTCGCGTCCGGCACGAACGCGTAGTTCTTCCCGGCGATCGGCTTCCAGCGCGAGAACAGCGGGTCCTTGAGGGAGTACGAGACCTCCTCGGCGCCGTTGGCCCAGCCGACGAAGATATCGGCGTCGATCGTGTCGAGCTTCTCCAGACTGACCCCGCCGTACCAGTTGGTGCCCTTGGCGGTGGACGCGATCGTCTTCATCGACGGGGTGTTCTTGAAGCCCATCTCGGTCAGCAGCCGGACGCGGGCGTCGTAGTTGAGATACAGACCCAGCTCCGTCGATCCCTTGGAGAGGGCGAGCCCGTAGGTGAAGGTCTTGTCCTTGAACTCCGGGTGGTCCTCGGTCACCGAGGCCAGTTGGCCCTCGACGTCGGTGACGAGGCTCTCGGCCTTCTCCGTCTCACCCAGCGCCGTGCCGATCGTGCGGGTCATCTCCTGCCAGGTCCCCCCGTCCCAGGGCTTGTTCAGATACGGGATGGTGGGCGCGATCTCGGTGAGACGCTTGTAGTCGACATCGGAGATGCCGGAGTACAGGCCGACGATCAGGTCCGGCTCCAGCGAGAGGATCTGCTCGAAGTCGATCTCGCCCGCGTCACCGTAGTTCAGCGTCTCGGGCAGCGGCCCGCCGAGCTTCTCGACCGTGCTGCGGAACCAGGGGGTGTAGCCCTGCTTGTCGCCGCCCCACTGCTCGTCGACGCCGACCGGGACCGTGCCCAGCGCCGCGACCACGTCCAGCGACATCCAGCTGACGGCGACGACGCGCCGGGGCTTCTTCTCGATCGTCGTCGTCCCGTGGCCGTGCTTGATGCTCACGGGGAACGCGCCCGGAGCGGCACTGGCCTTCTCCTTCGCCTTCGCCGCGCCCGCCGGTTCGGACGAGCCGCTTCCGCAGCCCGCCAGTACGACGACGGCCGCGACCGCCAGCGCCACGAGACGCGCCACGGCGCCCGGTCCGCGTCCGGCCGGGATGGATATGGACATGCTTCTCCTCGGATCGTGCGCACACCGCGAGGGCGCGGCGGCGGCTGGGGCGGCGGGGCGACCGGGGCGGGGCCGATACGTACACGCTCGACCCACGCTCAACTTAGGTAACCCTCACCTGAATGAACGCTAAGGAACCGGGCCCTCGCCGGGGGATGCGTACGGGCCACGATGTGTCGAGATCTGGCCACACCCCGGAGCGCTGGCGCTGTGTGCTGCGGGTATCAGCGGCCGGCGGGCGCCGGCACCGTCTGTTCGCGCAGGTACTCGGTCGGGCTGACGCCGGTCACCCGGCGGAAGGCGGCGGAGAACGCGCTCGTCGTGGAGTAGCCGCAGCGGTGCGCGATCAGATTGACCGGACACCCCTGCGCCAGCAGCGTCGTCGCCGCCGACATCCGTACGAGCGCGCGCCACCGCGCGAAGGACATACCGACATCGCGGCCGAACGCCCGGGTGACGGTCCGTACGCTCAGCGCGTGCCGCGCCGCCCACGCCTCCAGCGAGAGATCGCTCTCCGGATCGCGCATCACATCATCGGCCAGCGACCGGATCCGCCCGTCCTCGGGTACGGGCACATCGATGGCGGGATGCGGATCCTCCTCCAGCAGCTCGATGACAACGCGCTGGGTCCGCAGCCGCAGATCGTCGGGCATGGCGGTGGAGTCGAGGTGGAGCAGCATCTCCTGGAGCGCGCGCCGCACCCGCAGCGGACGCGGGGTGGACCAGTGCGGTGGAATCGCCGCCCTGGTCACATAGGTGTAGCAGCTCACACTCCCCGGATCGGACGACGCGTCGTGCGGAGTGCCGGGCGGCAGCCAGATCCCCTGCCCGGGGACGAGCCGGCGCACGGTGTGACGGGTGTGCAGCGTCAGTGAACCGTGGTGCGGCCAGACCAGGAGACCGTCGGAGTGGGTGTGCACACCGGTGGTGACGGGCACCGCGGGCGGGGCGTAGACGGCGGTGGTGAGCAGATAGGGGGCGGACACCTCGGCGCCGCCCGCCGACGGCTCGTCCCATCGGAGCGCGCCCGCCGCGGGTACCTCGCCGTAGGTGCGTTCCGGGACTGTGGCCAGCATGAAATTAGGTTACCCTAACCTCCCGTCCGGCCCCGGAGCGGCGGCGTCCCGCTCGCGGACGGGGAACTGTTCCGCGAAGCCCCGGAGCACTGCGCCGAAGGGCTCACAGCCCGAGATAGATCCGGCGCACCCGGACATCCCGGCTGAGTTCCCCGGAGGTTCCGGTCATGGCGACGGCGCCGTTCTCCATCACCAGACAGTGACTCGTCGCGCCGAAGGTGAGTGTGGCGTTCTGCTCCACGAGGAGCAGGCTCATCCCCTCCTCCCGCAGCCGCGTCAGCGCGCTCAGGATCTCGCCGACCAGCTTGGGGGAGAGCCCCATCGAGGGTTCGTCGAGCAGCAGGATGCGCGGCCGGGACATCAGGGCGCGGCCGATGGAGAGCATCTGCTGCTGCCCGCCGGACAGCGCGCCGGCCAGCCGCTGCCCCATCTCGCCCAGCACCGGGAAGAGCTGGTGCACCTCGGCCAGCGTGGCGCGGGTCCCGGCGTCCCAGCGGCGGGCGTACGCGCCGAGCAGCAGGTTCTTCTCCACGGTCAGACCGGGGAACACATGCCGGCCCTCCGGTACGTAGCCGATGCCGTGCCGCACCATGTCGCGGGCCCGCACCCGGGTCAGGTCGAGCCCGCCCAGTGTGATGCTTCCGCCGCCGCGCGGTACCAGCCCCATCAGCGCTTTGAGGGTGGACGTCTTGCCCGCGCCGTTGGCGCCGATGATGCCCACGGACTCCCCGGGCCCCACGCTGAAGCTGATCGAACCGACCGCGCGGACCCCGCCGTAGCGCACGGACAGATCGTCGACGGTGAGGGTGGCCGCGGAGCCGGGGGTGGCGGCGGGAGCGGCCGGTCGCCGGAAGGGAAACGTCCTCGTCGTTCTCACCGGGTTGTCTCCTTCGGAGTGGGTGCCCCGGCCGGGGGAGCGGGCTGGGGCGCGGGCGGGGCCGGTTCCGGCCGCGGGACGTCGGCCGGCGCGGCGTCCCCGAGATACGCCTCGATCACCTCGGGCGCGGCGACCACCTCCGCCGGTGTGCCCTCCGCGATGACCACACCGCCGGAGAGCACCGTGACACGCTCGCACAGCGACATGACCAGGCCCATGTTGTGCTCGATCAGTACGACGGTGGTGCCGCCGTCCCGGATGGAGCGCACGATGCGGGCGAGTTCCTGGACCTCCTCGCCGTTCAGCCCGGCGGCCGGTTCGTCGAGGAGCAGCAGCCGGGGCCGGGAGGCCATGGCGCGGGCGATCTCGATGCGCCGCTGGATGCCGTACGGCAGGGAGCCCGGCGCGGCCTCCGCGAAGTCGGCGAGCCCGAACCGCTCCAGGAGTTCCTGGGCCTCCCGGCGCAGCGACCGCTCCCGGCGTACGACACCGGGCTGCCACACCGCGTACTGCCAGAGGGAGTGGGTCCGGGTGCGGTCGAGCGCGACGAGGATGTTCTCCCGGACGGTCAGCCGGCCGAACAGCCGCAGGTTCTGGAAGGTGCGGGCCATGCCGAGGAGGGAGAGCGTGTACGGACGGGCGGTGGTGGTGGCCCGGCCGCCGAACCGCACCTGACCCGAGGTGGCCCGGTAGAAGCCGCTGATCACGTTGAACAGGGTGGTCTTGCCGGAGCCGTTGGGCCCGACGATGCCGCGGATCTCGCCGGGGCGGACCGTGAGGGAGACCTCGTCCAGGGCGCGCAGCCCGCGGAAGTCCTGGGTGACGGACCGGATGTCGAGGAGCGGACCGTGCCCGTCGTCGGGCGCCTTGACCACGTCGTACGGCCGGAAGGGACGCAGCCGGGCACGGTCCTCGGCGTCGCCGCGTCGCCTCCGGCGCGTGAACTCCCTTACGCGGGAGGGGATTCCGGCGAGACCGGTCGGCGCGAAGACGACCATGAGGACGACCACCACGCCGTAACCGAGCTGTGCGTACGTCGAGAAGTCGGAGAGCCACTCGCGGATCAGTGTCAGTCCCACCGCGCCGACCACACAGCCGACGAGGGAGCGCCGGCCGCCGATGATGACCATGGCGAGCAGGAGGAACATATTGCCGATGGAGAAGGTCTCCGGGGCGACATAGCGGATGAGGCCCGCGTACAGCACTCCGGCCAGGCCCCCGTACAGGCTGGCGAGCAGGAACGCGGTCATGCGCAGCAGCGGGATCTCCGCGCCCATCGCGCCCGCGGCCAGCGAGTCGTCGCGCATCGCGCGCAGCCGCCGCCCGAGCGAGGTGCGGACGACGAAGAGCCCGAAGCCGAGGCCGACCGCGCAGACCGTCAACTCCAGGTAGTAGTAGAGGTATTCGCTGGAGAGATCGACGCCGGGCAGGCTGGGCAGCGGGATTCCGGAGATACCGTCGGCGCCCCCGGTGACCGAGGCGTTGGTGATCCAGTTGATGAAGCCCAGCGCCAGCCCGAGTGTGACGATCCCCAGGTAGTGGGACTGCATACGCAGGGCCGGTATGCCGACGAACAGGCCGGTCACCAGGGTCGCGAGCAGCGCCAGCGCGGCTGCCGTCCAGAACCCGTGTCCGTAGCCGGTGGTCAGGATGGCGAGGGTGTACGCGCCGACGCCGAAGAACGCGACCTGGGCGAGATTGATCTGCCCGGAGATCCCCATGGCCAGGCCCATGCCCATGGCCAGCAGGGCATATATGAGTGCGATGTTGACGACATGGATGGCGTAGCCGCCCAGGCCGTACGGCAGCAGCCAGGCGGCCACCGCCAGGACCCCGATTCCTCCGGCACGGAACGTCACGCGCGGCTCACCGTCCTCTCCCCGAAGACGCCCGTCGGGCGGATCATGATGGCGGCGGTGAAGACCAGGAAGGTCACGAGCACCGAGTAGCCCTGGAAGTGGCCGGCGGCGTAGGAGTCGAGGACACCGATCGCGAGCCCGCCGACGACCGCTCCGGGGATCGACCCGAAGCCGCCGAGCATCGCGGCGGCGAAGCCCTTGATACCGAGCGCGCCGCCGAGCGACGCGTCGACGTACAGCATCGGTCCGACGAGACCGCCGGCCAGGGCGGCGAGGCCCGCGCCGATCGAGAAGGCGAGGGCGTTGCTGCGGCCGACGTCGATACCGACGGCGGTGGCCGCCTCGTGGTCCATGGCGACGGCCTGCATGGCCGCGCCGCGCTTGGTGCGGGCGAGGAACCAGGCGAGGCCGAGCACGGCGAGGGCCGCGACGGCCATCACCAGCAGGTCGTACGTACGCACGCGGATCCCGAACAGATCCAACGGGGCGGACGGGACGGGCGAGCGGACCGCCCGGCCGGTGGTGCCCCAGATCAGGATGGCGACAGCCTGGAGGACGATGCCGAAGCCGATCGTGCCGATCAGCATCAGATCGAAGTCCTTGTTCTCCAGAGGCCGCAGTACCCGCTCGATGACCAGGCCGATCGCGGCGGTGACCGCGATGGCGACCACCATCGCGACGGCGAAGGGCAGCTTGGAGGTGAGATAGAAGGTGGAGGCCGCGTAGGCGCCGATCATGGCGATGTCGGCGTGGGCGAAGTTGACCAGGCCCATGGTGCGGTAGACCAGCGAGAACCCCATGGCGACCAGGGCGTAGACCGCCCCGAGGCTCAGGCCCCCGACAAGTGTTTGCAGTGTCTCTTGCACGTCGGCGCTCCTCGGGCCTACTGCTGCGGGACGAGCTTGCCGTCGCGGATGACACCGATGGTGGTCCTGGTGATGCCGACTCCCGTCCCGTCGAACCGGAAGTCACCCAGCAGGCCCTGGTAGCGGGTGGCGCGGATGGCGTCCGCGAGTTCCTCGCCGACCGCGCCCTTGCTGGTCTCCAGCGCGCTCAGCAGGATGTTCGCCCCGTCGTACGCCTTGGCACCGTGCATCTCCGCCTCCTCGCCGTAGGCGGCCAGGTACGCGGCGGCGAACTTCTTCGAGGCGTCACTGACGTCATTGCTGAGATAGGGGGAGCTGACGATGGTGCCCTCGGCGGCTTCCTTGCCCGCCGTGTCGATGAAGACGGGGGTGCCCTGCGGCGCGGCGCCCGCGAAGGGCGCGGTGATGCCCAGGTCCCGGGCCTGCTTGACGATCAGCCCGGCCTCGACCTCCTCCGAGCCGATGAAGATGACCTCGGGCTTCGTCGAGCGGATCTTCGTCAGCGCGGCGCTGAACTCCTTCTGGTCGGTGGTGACCACCTGGTCGGTGGCCGGGGTCACCCCGAGCCCCTTGACGGAGGTGAGGAACGCGTCGTGCTCGCCCTTCCCGAAGGAGCCGTTGTTCGTGATCATGGCGATCTTCCGGTACCCCTTGTCCGTCACCAGGTGCTGGGCGAGCGTGGTGTCGTAGGTGGTGCTGGTCGGCCCGTTGAGGAAGAGGTACGGGCTCTTCAGCGCGACCAGGCCGTCGGACTGGCCGGAGGTGATGTTGGGGATCTTCGCCTGCTGGAGCACCGGCCCCATGGCGATGGTCACCGCGCTCTCCGCCGTGCCGATCATGGCGACGTACTTCTCGCTGACCAGCCTGCGGGCGATATTGGTCCCGGTGGTCGGGTCGCCCTGGTCGTCGAAGAGCTTCAGCTGGACGGTGCGGCCGTCGATGCCGCCCTTCTTGTTCCACTCGTCGACGGCGAGCCTGGCACCCTTGTACTCCCAGTCGCCCAGTGAACTGAGCTGTCCGCTCTGCGCGTTGACGACGGCGACCTTGATGGGACCGGACGACGCCCCGGTGTTGTCGGCCGATTCGCCGGGCGCGCCGCACGCGGTGAGGGCGGCGGCCAGCACGGCGGCGGCGCACACGGCGGCCCGGGTGGTGGTGGGTGGTCGTGGGGTGCTGCTGCGGGTCATGAGGTCACCTCGTTGTGAGCGGGACGGGAAGCTGCGGGGGAGCGGGTCAGTCGGCGAAGGACCCGCGGAAGATGTCCTTGATGTTCCAGTGGCCCGGTGTCGGCACGGGTTCGTTGACCATCGGTACGTCGATGACGGCGGGCCTGCGCCGCGCGATCGCGTCGGTGAGCGCCTTGGCGAGGCCGGCGGGCGCGGTGACGGAGTGTCCGTCGGCGCCGCAGGACCGGCCGAGGAGTGCGAAGTCCGGGCTGTAGGGCCGTCCTTCGGCATCCGTGAACGCGCAGCCGTAGGACCGGCCGAACGACGAGAGCTGGAGGTCGGCGATGGTGCCGTGGGCCCGGTTGTTCATCACCACGAAGATGACGGGCAGACCCTGTTCGACGGCCATCGGCACCGCGGGCAGCTGTGCGCTCATCCCGCCGTCGCCGATCAGCGCGACCACCACGCGGTCCGGCCGGGCCAGCTGTACGCCCACCGCGGCGGCGGGTCCGAAGCCCATGGTCGAGGCCCCGCCGGGGGTGATTAAGCGCCCGCCGTCGGGGAGTTCGTAGCACTGGGCGACACCGTTCTTGTTCCAGCCGACGTCCGTGACGAGCACCGCGTCGTCGGGCAGCGCGGCCCGCAGATCGGCGAGGATGCGCTGGGGCCGCAGCGGGAAGTCGTCGCCGCGGCCGTCCTCGCGGGCGGTGTCGAAGACGGCCCGCCGGGCGGTGGCGATGGTGTCGCGCAGCCCGGCCCGGCGCAGCGGCTCCGGCCTGGCGGCCCGTACGGCCTCGCCGATGGCCCGTACCGCGTCCCCGGCATCCGCGACGGCACCGATCGCGACCGGGTAGTTGCGGCCGATCTCCGCCGGATCGATGTCGATCTGGATCAGCTCGCTGGGCGGGCTGTGCCGGTCACCGAAGGTCCAGGTGTACGCCGGGTCCCACGAGCTGGCGTCGGTCTCCGCGAACCGGGTGGCCAGCGCGAGGACCACGTCGGCGCCCCTGGTGTGGGCGTGGGTGGTCTCCAGGCCCCAGAAGCCGGGCATGCCGAGCAGCAGGGGGTGGCTGTCGGGCAGGGTGCCCTTGCCCATCAGCGAGTGCGCGAGCGGGATGTCGAGGTGCTCGGCGAGCGCCGACAGGGCCTGGCGGGCGGCCGGTTCACGCAGTCCGCCGCCGAAGTAGATCAGCGGGCGTTCGGCGGTCAGCAGCGACTGGGCGATGCGCTCGGCCGTGTCCCGGTCGAGCCCCGGGAGCGCGGCGCCGCCGGGCAGCGGGTACGCGTCGGCGTACTCCTCCACCTGCCGGTTGAACAGGTCCATCGGGACGTTGACGAGCACCGCCCCCGGCCGCCCCGAGGTCGCGGTCCAGAACGCGCGTTCCGTCGTACGGGCCAGATCCTGGACGCGGTGGACATTCCAGGCCCTCTTGGTGAACGGCCGGTAGATGGCGGTCTGGTCGGCGTCCGCGTGGAGATTGACCTCCTGGTGCGGGTGGCGGCCGGCGTAGTAGGAGGGGATGTCGCCGGAGATGACGATCAGCGGGATGGAGTCGAGGGCGGCGGTGGCCACTCCGGTGACCGCGTTCATCATGCCGGGGCCGACATGGGTGAGCAGGACACCGGGCTTTCCGGAGGCGCGGGCGTAGCCGTCGGCGGCGTGCGCGGCGGTCTGCTCGTGGCGGGCGATCACGAACTCGATCGGGCTGGGGCCGAGCGCGTCCAGCAGGGCGATGTTGGTGTGGCCGCAGGTGCCGAAGACGTACTCGACGCCGTACGACTCCAGCTGGCCGACCAGGGCCTCGGCGGCGGTCACGGTCATACGTCGGTCTCCCGGTCGGTGAGGGGTGCGTTGACGGCGGTGGTGTCGAGGGCGGTGGTGTCGCCCCAGACGGACAGGCCGCGCAGTAGGAGGGTCTTGACGACCGTGTAGTCGTCGATCATCGAGCGGGGGGTCTCCCGGCCGAAGCCGGAGTCCTTCACCCCGCCGAACGGCACATGGTCGAGGCGGTAGTTGGAGCTGCCGCCGGCGATCAGCGCGCCGGTATCCAGTTCGCGCCAGGCGGTGATGATCCGGCCCATGTCACGGGTGAACAGCCCGGCCTGCAGCCCGTAGGGACTGGAGTTGCAGGTGTCGATGACCGCGGCGAAGTCGTCGTACGGAAGCACCGCGACCAGCGCTCCGAAAACCTCGTGGACCACGACCGAGGCGTCCGGCGGGGGCTCCGCCACGACGGTGGGCCGTGCGGTGGCGCCGTCCCGGGTGCCGCCGCGCAGGACGCGGGCGCCGGCGGCGGCGGCCTCGGCCGACCAGCGGACCACACGTTCGGCGGCCTCCTCGTCGACCATCGCGCCCACATCGGTGGCCGGGTCGAGCGGGTCGCCGACCTTCAGGGTGTCGACGGCGGCGGTGAACGCGTCGAGGAAGGCGCCGTAGCGGGAGCGGTGGACATAGACGCGCTGGACGGAGACACAGCTCTGGCCGGAATTGCTGTATCCGGTGCGGGCACACTCCCTCGCGGCCTGCCCGATATCGGCGTCCTCGCAGACGATCGTGGCGGCGTTGCCGCCCAGTTCGAGGACCAGGCGCTTGGCCCCGGCGGCACGCGCGACGGCCCGGCCGGTCGCGGCGCTGCCGGTGAAGCTGATGACGGCCACTTCGTCGGCCGCGCACAGCAGCGCACCCACCTCGGCGCCGCCGTGCAGCAACTGCACCGCCTGCGGGGGCATGCCCGACTCCAGGAGCAGCGCCACGATCGCGGCTGTGGCGGCCGGTGCCTGCGGCGGAGCCTTGACGAGTGTGGTGTTGCCCGCGGCGAAAGAGGCGCCGAGCTTGTGCGCGAGCAGGTTCGCGGGCGCGTTGAAGGGGGTGATGGCGAGGGCCACCCCGGCCGGTGCGCGATAGGTGAAGGCGGTGTTGCCGACGCCGCGTGCCCAGCCCGCGACGGGCAGGGTCTCGCCGCCGATGTGGCGCGCCTCCGACGCGCACACCGCGAAGGTGTCCGCGACCCGGTCGATCTCGCCGAGTCCGTCCTTGGCCGGTTTGCCCAGCTCCAGGGCGAGAAGGCGGGCCAGCCCCTCGCGGTGGGCCGTCGCGGCGCGGGACGCCCGCTCCAGGATGTCGGCGCGCAGGGCGGGCGCGAGACCGCCCACCGTACGGGCCGAGGAGCGGGCGTAGGCGAGGGCGCGGGCCATCTCCTCGCCGGTCGCGGTGGACGTCCGGCTGACACCTCGCCGGAGATACGGGCCGGTACGGATCACCGCCGGGCCGTCGCCACCCCACTGGCCGGCGATATGAGGAGGCGCTTCGGCCACGGTCGCGTCCAGGCCGGCCTTGAGAAGGGAATCGAGCATCAGATCTCCCAGAAAACCGCTCAGTGGTACTGGTGGACTGCTCTGTGGGTCGGCGTGTAACGTACGGGCGCCAACTCGCGGTGACAAGAGGGCTGTTCGAGGAAGTTACGAAACGGATGGAGAAGGCACGTGAGCGACACCGACCATGAGCGGGCGGCCGAGCCGGCCGGGGTGCGCAGTGTGCGCAGGGCTCTGGACATCCTGGGACTGCTGACCGAGGACCGGCCGACGGTCACCCTGAGGGAGATCGTCGATGCCACCGGCCTGGCCAAGACCACGGTGGTCCGGCTGGTGCAGACCCTGGAACAGAGCGGTCTGCTCTGGGACACCCCGGCCGGCTACACCGCGGGGCCCGGTCTGTGGCGCTGGGCCCATCTCGCGCACACCAGCTGGGAACTGCCCCGTGAGACACGCAAGTTGATGCGCGAGCTGGCGGAGGAGCAGCGGGAGACGGTCAACCTCTTCATGCTGCGCGGTCTGTCCCGCGTCTGTGTGGCCCAGCAGGAGAGCCCGCAGCCGCTGCGGCATGTCGTCCGGGTCGGCGACGAACTCCCGCTGTGGGCGGGCGCCTCGTCCAAGATCCTGCTGCGTACGGCATCGGACGGCCTGCTGCACCGGATCGCCGCGGGCTCCCCGCACGGCGAGGGGCATGCCCGGCAGCTGCGGGTGTGGGCGGACCTGGCGGCGGAGCGCGGTGTCGCGGTCAGCCGGGGCGAACGCGACGAGGGCCTCACAGCCGTCGCGGTCCCCGTCGTCGGCCGCGGCGGAGCCGTCGTCGCCTCGCTCTCGCTCAGCGGACCCAGCCACCGCTTCCCCGAGCCCACCGTCGAGCGGTTCGCCGCCGCGCTCACCGAAGTCGCCCGCCAGATGTCCGAGCAGGGTTTCGACCACCCGCTCAGCCCGTCGAGATGACCGCGCGTCGGAAGACACCGCGACATCCGCACAGACCGCACGAACGCCCAGGAAGCACGGAAGCCGTTGGAACCGCCAGAAGGAGCCGGTGCATGCCCGAACGACCGCTCTCAGGAATCCGCGTACTCGACCTCACCAATGTGCTCGCGGGACCGTACTGCAGTTACCACCTCATGCTCCTCGGCGCCGAGGTCGTCAAGGTCGAACAGCCGGGCAGAGGCGATCTCGCGCGGAGTCTCGGCCCTGATCCGGAGCTGAACAAGGCCGGTGTCGGCGCGTCGTTCCTCGCCCAGAACGCCGGCAAGAAATCACTCGTACTCGACCTCAAGGACCCCGGCGACCGGGCCGCCTTCGAGGAACTGGTGCGCGGCGCGGACGTCCTGCTGGAGAACTTCCGGGCCGGGGTGCTGGCCCGGATGGGATACGGCGACGACCGGCTGGGCGAGCTGAACCCGGGCCTGGTCAGCTGTGCGATCACCGGCTTCGGGCAGTCGGGGCCGATGAGCGCCGCACCCGCCTACGACCAGATCATCCAGGGTCTCTCGGGGATGATGAGCATCACCGGCACCACCGACACCGCCCCGCTGCGGGTGGGCTTCCCCGTGTGCGACTCGCTCGGCGGCCTCGGCGCGGCCCTCGCGATCAGCGCGGCCCTGCTGGGACGGGAGAGGACCGGCCACGGGGCCCGGCTGGACGTCTCCATGCTGGAGGTCTCCCTCTCCGCGATGGGCTGGGCCGTCTCCAACTACCTGGTCAGCGGGGTCGGTCCGGAACCGATGGGCGACCAGAACGCCACCGCCGCCCCGTCCGGGACCTTCGAGACCGCCGACGGGGGACTGAACATCGCGGCCAACCGGCAGGAGCAGTTCCGCACGCTCTGCCGTGTCGCCGGGCTGCCCCAGCTGATCGACGACCCGCGCTTCGCCGAACGCGAGGCCCGCAAACGGCACCGCGCGGAACTCAACACCGCGCTCAACGCGGCGCTGCGCCGGCGGACCGCCCTGGAGTGGGAGACCACACTGTCCGCGGCCGGGGTCCCGGCGGCCCGCGTCCTGACGGTCCCCGAGGCCGTGGAACTGGAGCAGCTGGCGCACCGCGGATTCTTCACCGACCTGCCCTATCCGGACGGCTCCGGTCGCACCCTGAGGGTCAGCGGCAACGGCGTCCTGGTCAACGGCGAACCCCTCCCGCCGCAGGCCCCGCCGCCGCTGCTCGACCAGCACGGCGGGGAACGGGACCGGCTGATCGCACGCTGGCGGGCACACCGCCGTTCCACCGAGGCCCAGGCATCATGACGGCCGGGCCCCAGGACGGACTGGTGGCGCAGTGGTGGGCGACCGCCGTCAGCCGGATCGAACCCGGCGTCATCGAACTGCGCGAACACCCGGTGCAGGACCTGATCGGCCGCGCGACCTTCGTCGAGACGATCTGGCTGCTGCTCCGGGGCGAACTGCCCCGCCCCGAACAGGCGGGGCTCCTGGAAGCCGCGCTGGTGGCCGGCGTCGACCACGGACCGCAGGCGCCCTCGATCGCCGCCGCCCGGATGGCCGCCACCTGCGGGGTGGGGCTCAACAGCGCCGTGGCCACCGGGGTGAACATGCTCGGTGATGTGCACGGCGGGGCAGGCCAGCAGTGTGTGCACCTGCTGAGCGAGATCACCGAACGGCACCGAAGCGGAAGGGAGTTCGACCTCGCCGTCGCGGAGGTGGTCGGCGAGTGGCGGGACCGCTCGCGCTATCTGCCCGGCTTCGGCCACCGCTTCCACCCCCGCGACCCGCGCCGGGACCCGCTGCTCGCCCTGGTGGACCGGGCGGTGGCGGACGGCCTGGTGGAGGGCGCCCATCTGCGGGCGGCCCGCGCCGTGGAGACACGGCTCAACCGGGGGCGCGAGGGCAGGAAGCCCGTGCCCATGAACATCGACGGCGCCACCGCCGTCATCTACGCCGAACTGGGCTTCGCCGCGCCGCTGGCCCGCGGTCTCTTCGTACTGAGCCGCAGTGTCGGAATCCTGGCACACGCGTGGGAGGAGACCGGACAGGGGCGCCGTAACAAGAGCCCCATGCCGCCTTCCATGGTGCCGGTCCACCTGGTGGCCCCGGCAACGCGTCCGTAGCGCCCGCTTGACCCGGACCGCCCGCTCGACCCGTACCGCCCGGAAATCCTCTGCCGCGTGTCTTGTCATGGACGCACCGCCGTCCCTAACGTGACCTCACCTCACACCAACCCATTCTGCGGATCGCTCAACCCATCCAGCGGACCTTGATCGAATCGAGGCGACTGAACGATGGAAAGACGCTCCTTTCTCCTGACAGCCGCGGCGGGCAGCGCCGCCACCGTCTCCTCCCTGGCCTCCACCGCCGAAGCGGCCTCGAAGGGCGCCCCCGACGCGCCCTCGGGCCTCGCGCTCCCGGTGCCCCCGCAGTCCGCCGCACTCGGCACCACCGGCGCCAACTGGCCCAAAGTGGGCGGGAACTACGGCAACCAGAACTACTCCACACTCCGGGGCATCACCCCGCGGAACATCAAGAGGCTGGGCGGCGCCTGGCACATCAACCTGGAGGGCGGCTCCACCGGCGCGTACCAGCAGTGCACCATCGTCGTCCAGGACGGTGTGCTGTACGTCGAGACCACCCAGCAGAACGTCTTCGCCGTCGACGGCAGGACCGGCGAGGTGCTCTGGCGGACGAAACTCGGCAACGAGACCACCAACATGCGCGGCGTCGCCGTCGCGGAGGGCAAGGTCTTCACCATCTCGGGCGCCAACATCGTCTACGCCCTCGACCGGCGGACCGGCGCGATCGTCTGGCGGAAGCCGCTGATCGTCGAGGACAACGGCGGCGACGGCGGCTGCGACAACGACAGCGGCCAGTGCGGCGGCAACAGCGGCGGCCTGGCCGGCGCGGTCGTGCACTGGGACGGCCTGCTCTACATCGGCACCGAGGGCTCGACGGCCGGCGCGCGCGGCCGCGGATACGCGCTCGACGCCAGGACCGGCGAGGTGGTGTGGACCTTCTGGGGCCCGCCGGGACCCGGGGAGTTCGGACACGGCACCTGGGAGGGCGACTCCTGGAAGACCGGCGGCGCGGTCCCCTGGATCCATCCGGCCGTCGACCCCGAACTCGGCCTGGTCTACTGGACGTTCGGCAACCCGTACCCCCGCACCGACGGCTCCTCGCGCGGCGGCGACAATCTCTTCGCCAACGCGATCGTCGCCATCGACGCCAGGACCGGCAAGCGGCGCTGGCACTTCCAGTCGGTCCACCACGACATCTGGGACGCCGACAACGTCATGGCGCCGGTGCTCGCCGACCTCCTCATCGACGGCAGGAAGCGCAAGGTCGTCGTCTACGGCTCGAAGACCTGCTGGTACTACATCCTCGACCGGCGGACCGGCGAGGCGATCCACGGCATGGAGGAGCGCCAGGTCCCCCAGCACGCCCTCCAGAAGACCTCTCCCACGCAGCCCTTCCCCGGCGGCGAGCCGTTCGTCTCCCCGTATCCGGAACTCGACAGCACGACCCGCCCCGTGCCCTTCTATCCGACCGGCGGTCTGTACGAGGTCTTCTGGGACCGGGCCACCATCATCTTCCCGGGCGCGGGCGGCGGAGCCGACTGGGGCTTCCCCTCCTTCAGCCCGAGTACCGGATACGTCTACGTCGGCTACGGCCTGGTCAACTCCTCCTACTCCAACACCCGCGGCGGACGTGTCAACACGGCCCGGCCCCTCGGTGAGCTGTTCGGCGGCGGCCTCGTCGCGATGGACCCCCGCACCAACACGGTCGGCTGGCGGAAGGAGGGCCCCTGGTCACTGGCCCACGGCAACGGCATCCTCACCACCGCGGGCCGTGTCCTCCTCCAGGGCCGCCCGGACGGTGTGCTCGAAGCGATGGACGACACCGACGGCAGGACCCTGTGGACCTGGCAGTGCGGCGCCGGGGTCAACACCATCCCCGTGTCGTACGAGATCGACGGCGAGCAGTACATCGCCGTGCTCGCCGGGGGCAACGGACTCCCCTTCCCCGACATCCCGCGCGGCGACCACCTCTGGGCGTTCAAGCTCGGCGGCGAGGTCGGGCAGGCCCCCGCGCCCACCGCCCCGTCCCGGCGCAACCAGATCCGTACCGCCGCCGTCACCGGTGCGACGGCACAGAACACCGTCACCCTCGGCCGTGTCTGGAGCACCGCCACGGGCGCCCCCGGCACCACCGAGAACACGGTCGCCCAGAACGCCATGGCGCCCCAGCACCTGACGGTCCCGGCCGGCACCACCGTCACCTTCACCAACCCCGCCGGCAACCGGCAGGCACACGGCGCGGCGGCCTTCTTCGACGCGGAGTTCGACACCGGGCTGCTGATGCCGGGCCAGTCGTACACGCACACCTTCGGCAAGCCCGGCGAGTACTTCTACAACGACCCGGTCTTCCCCCAGTCCACCGGCAAGATCGTCGTCCAGTGAGAGGACCGGCCGCCATGACGTCCAGACCACGCCCCGCACGTACGACACTGTCCGTAGTGGCCGCGGTCGGTGCCACGTTCCTGATCGCCCTGGCCGGCGTCCTCGGCCTCCGGGCGTCCGCGCGGGGGGCCGGGGAACCCACCGGAACCGGAACCGCGGCCGGAGCCGCAGCCGGAGCCCAGGAACTCGGCGCCCCCGACTACGGGGTCTGCCGCGGCACCAACGCCAGGTGCTACCACGACTGGGGCAACTTCTCCCCGGCCACCCACGGCTACCGGGTGCTCCTCTACACACGGACCGCGGGCCCCCGCCACGCGAACCTCGGCCCCGCACTCGGCACCGGCCTCAACCCCACGCTCACCCCCGCCAACGTCGTACACAACGCGCTGGTCACGATGGGCACGGAGAACGGCTTCACCGTCGACTGGACCGAAGACGTCACCCAACTCGCCACTCCCGCCCGGCTCTTCCGGTACAACGCGGTGGTCTTCTACTCCACGAGCCGCGACGCGCTCGACGACGCCGCGCAGACCTCCCTGCGCCAGTACCTCCGCGGCGGCGGAGGCTTCGTCGGGATCCACAACGCCTTCGGTACGGAGTACAACTGGCCCTGGTACGAGGGCCTGCTGGGCGGCGCCAACTTTTACGACCACGGCCCGGCCCAGCGCGGCACGGTCCTCGTGCACAACCCCCGCGACTCCTCCACCGCGGATCTCCCGGCCCGCTGGGACTTCACCGACGAGTGGTACAACCTCGTCCCCGCCCCCTCGAAGGTCCGCGTCCTGGCCTCCGTGGACGAGTCCACCCTCGCCAACGGCGCCACGGGCAACCAGGGCCACCCCGGACACGGCCGCCACCACCCCGTCGCCTGGTGCCAGTACTACGACGGCGGACGCGCCTGGCTTACCACTCTGGGCCATGACGCCAAGGCATTCACCACCGACGGCACCTTCCCCGGCGCCGACCGGTTCCAGGCCCTGATCCTCGGCGGCATCGAGTCCACCATGGGCAAATCCCCGTTCTGCCAAAAAACCTGACCCACCCCACCACGTAGTTCCCCGCCCGGCCCCGCACCGGGGCGTGTGCCGCCGGAGCACCTGCACTCGACGGGTTGCGCAAGGAGGAGCCGGGCGAGGCCGCGGTGGCCGACGGCACAGACACCGGCCGGGTCAGGTCTTGACCACGCTGGATTTGAGCTGCATGGGGCCGAACCCGTCGATCCTGCAGTCGATGTCGTGTCCGTCCACACCGTCCACCAGACGGATGCCGCGCACCTTTGTGCCGGCCTTGATGCCGGACGGGCTGCACTTGACCTTCAGGGTCTTGGTCGTTGCTGCGTATCACTTGCAGCGGGTGTCATCGCGGGGACCGCGGCGAGTTCAGGCGCTGCCACCCCGGGCCAGGACGGGGGGTATAGCGCCGGTTGACGGGTCATCGGCTGCTGCCTCGGTTTTCACAGGGGAAGTGTGATCCAGCGGCGACAGCGCGGCGGCGTGCTGGACTCTGTTGGCCACCAGCTCGGGGAGGGGATGGTCATCGGGAAGCCTCTTCGGTGGCGGCAGGAACGGCGGCAGGGGCGGTGGGCCAGAGTCCGGCCCGGTGGAGGTGGGCGCGGGCCCCGGCGATGGCCTCCGGTGTGGTCGCGTACTCGCGGCCCTCCCGCCGGAGCAGATCCAGAGCGCCGACCGATTCCAGGGCGCGCCGCTGTCCGGGGCGTATCCCGGAGGTCATCACGGCGATGTCGCGCCGGTTGAGTTTCTCCACCGCGTCCTTGAGGACCAGGGCGCCGGTGGCGTCGATCGTCGATACCCGCGACATGCGCAGGATCACCACGCGGACGTCGGCGACCTCGGAGAGTTCCAGGAGGAAGCGGTGGGCGCCGGCGAAGAACAGTGGCCCGTCGATCCGGTACGCGACGATGTGCTCGGCCAGCAGCGCGTGTTCCTCCTCGCTGTGCCCGCCGGGCAGATCCGCAGTGAAGTCGACCTGATCCAGCCGGGCCTGGCCGGCGACCGCCCGCAGCGCCAGCGCGCCCGCCACGACCAGACCGATGATCACCGCGTACACCAGGTCGAGAGCGAGCGTGGCGACGGCGGTCAGCGTCAGCACGATCGCGTCCGAAGGGGTCGCACGGGCCATCGCCCGCAGTGTGCCGACCTCCACCATCCGGATCGCGGTCGCCAGCAGCACCCCGGCCAGCGCGGCCAGCGGGATCCTGGAGACGAGCGGGGCCGCGGCGAACACGATGACGGCCAGAACGGCGGCGTGGGTGAGGGCGGCGAGCCGCGACCGGGCGCCGGTACGGACATTGACAGCGGTCCGGGCGATCGCCGCGGTGGCGGGGACCCCGCCGAACAACGGGGCCGCCAGGTTCGCGATGCCCTGCCCGAACAGCTCTCTGTCCGGGTCGTGCCGCTGCCCCACCGTCATCCCGTCCGCGACGGTCGCCGACAGCAGCGACTCCAGCGCGGCCAGCGCCGCGACCGCGACCGCCGGGGCGAGCAGCGACCCCAGCGCGGACGGATCAAGGAATCCCAGCGAGGGCGCGGGCAGTCCGGAGGGCAGGTCACCGATCGGAGCGGCGCCGTCCAGGTGTAAGAGCTGAGCCATGAGGGTGGCGGCGATCACGGCGACGATCGAGAACGGTACGGCGGGGCGCCACCGCGCACCCAGCAGCATCACGGCCGCCACGCCCACCGTGAGGGCGGCGGCGGTCCAGTTCGGGTCCCGTACGAACTCCTCGACCGCCCGCAGGGCCACCACCAGGACCTTGTCACCCTCCGGTGTGGCCACTCCCAGGGCGTTCGGCACCTGCTGAAGACCGATGACGCACGCGATGCCGAGCGTGAAGCCCTCCACCACCGGCGCCGGAATGTAGCGCATGTACCGGCCGGCCCTCAGCAGCGCGAGCACGAGCAGCAGGACACCCGCCATCAGCCCGACCGTCAGCACCCCGCCCGGCCCGTACCGGGCCACGATCGGCACCAGTACCACCGTCATCGCCCCGGTCGGCCCGGACACCTGGAGGTTGGAGCCGCCGAACACCGCCGCCAGCGCCCCGGCCACCACAGCGGTCGCCAGACCGGCTTCGGCACCGAGCCCGGAGGAGACACCGAAGCCCAGCGCGAGCGGCAACGCCACGATCGCGACCGTCAGACCGGCGAGCAGATCACGACGCGGATCACGGCCCATGACAACGAAATCGGCACGGGCCGGCAGCAGCGACCGCACCCGGCCCCAGCAGCGGGCCAGCAACGCGCTCACCGGACGGAGACCTCGGTTTCCCGCAACGCGGTCAGCAACTCGTGCCGCCCGGACGGCAGTTCGGTCAAGATCCGCAGCGCGGCCCGTATCAACTCCGCCACGTCCCCACCCACCGGCGCGTACACCACTGTCAAGCCCTGACGCAGCGAAACCGGCACGCCCCTCGGACTCCCTCGCTGCCCACTGCCCCGACATCGCGGAGACGCCACGGCGTCCTCCGATGCCCCGCCCGAGCTACCCGCGGGCAGGCCAACACAGCATGTAGCTAATTGCAGATTTTTGCAATTCATTGATTCATGAAGAGGCTCCGGCCCGCGGAGGGACGTCGCGCGCGGCGAGGCGGGCCGGCGCAGCGTTTCCATGCGACTGGATGCCGGCGGGTGGGGGCCACGGCCTGCCGGGCAGGGGCAGGGCCGTGGCCGCCGTGAGCGGGAGCTTGGTGAAGGTCAGTCCTTGAAGGAGCGGATCGAGTAGTTCCCCTCCAGGTTGCCGCGCGTTCCGGCCTTGGAGGAGCCGATCTTGTTCTTGTAGTTCGTGTTCTTGTAGAACTTGATCGTTTTGCCTGTCTCATTCGCGACTGACTTCACCACCGCACCCCGCTGGATGAAGGGACAGCCGCTGGCGGTGTTCGGCTGGTCAGGTACCCACTGACAGCTGCTTCCGCCGCCGTCCCAGCCGCTGTAGATGCAGAACTTCCCGTGTACGCAGGTCATCCAGGCGGCGGCGGACGGGGCGCTGCCCGCGGCTGTCGCGGTGGAGCCGACACCGAGGGCCCCTGTCAGGAGGATCGTGGCGGCGGCGAACGCGGTGATGCGTTTCATTGCGGGAATTCCCTTTGTCGTCGTAGTGGGGGGAAGCCTGGCCGCGAGCCGTATCCCGGCGGCCGACTCCTTGATCGTCAGCCTGGCAGGACGACAGCACGAGTGGGCAGAGGCGCGAGAGGGGCGCGCGAGGCTCGTCCACACCCACTCAACACCCGCCCGCCCCCAGGTCGATCCGCGCGCCGCCGTTCTCCCGGGTTCATCCGGCCTGCCCCTCCCTGGCGGCCCGTCCGAATCTCGGTGCCGCACCGATGCGCGAGTGGGCAGGCGAATCCGAGAGCGCCCGACCAGCGCTGTTGTGACCAGGTAGAACGAAGATCGCACTCACTCTGACTGGGGCCTTGGCCCGTATATGGTCCGGATCTTGGTCTTGATCGGTTGCGCGGGCGTGAGGTGGGTGCTGAACCTGCCGCCCGAGGTGGCGAGTCCGCCTGTGCGAGGGTCGCTCGCACCGGGCGCCGGGTGAGCGTGTCCGCGTATGACTCCCCCTATGTGTGGTTGTGTCGACGGCCTGAACGGCTTCCTCGGCGCGTGCCGCGGTCGTGAGGCGTCACCCGGCGGTGGAGCGGCCCGGCGGCGCCGCGAGCGCCCCGAGGCCGAGAAGCGCGCATGTGACGGTATCGGCAAGGCTCTCCCCGCTGTCATCCGCGGCCCAGCAGGTCAGTGACTCCGTGATCGCGGTCTGAACAGCGGCACCTGCGGCGCGAGCGCTGACGTCGTGGACGGAGGCGCCTGTTCGCCGGGCGATGAACGCGATGGTCTCGTCGCGCCATCCGTGATACGTCTCCGGACGGGTGGACCGCAGGTCCGGGGTCGTGGCGATGATGCGCAGTCGGGCGCGGCTGAGGGATGGCTCGTCGGTGTCCTCGGAGAAGACGCCGACGACGGCCACGATGATCGCCTCAAGGATCGGGAGATCTGCATCGGTCTCGTCGAGATGGCGACGCAGCAGGTCCAGGGCGGCCTCGGTCCCGCCCCACACGATGTCTGCCTTCGTCGGGAAGTACCGGTGCAGGGTACGCACGCTCAAACCGACTTCGTCGGCGAGGCGCGCCATGCTGACGTTCGGATAGCCGTCGCGAAGCAGGATTCCGATCGCGCGCTCGCGCAGCAGTCCGACGTCCGCCAGCGGTGGGCGTCCGCGCTGCGGTTTCTGTCCAGGCATCCACTCAGCGTAGTCGTCGCCCCGGCACCATTAATGGCATACTCTGTCATTAATAATGTCCGCGGATGCTGGAGGCCCCCATGTCGTTCCCATTCCCTGATGTCTCGAATGCTCCGATATCGGAACTTATCTCCCTTCGTGGTCGCTGTGCCGTGATCACGGGCGGTGCGCAAGGCCTCGGCAAGGCGATTGCGGCGCGCTTCGCGGAGGCCGGGGCCGACCTGCTCCTTCTCGATCTCGACGAGGAACGCGCACATGCCGCCGCCGAGCAGCTCGCCACGCGTTACGGAGTCAAGGGCCTCGGCGCGCGGGCGGACATCAGCGACACCGAGGCGGTGGCCACCGCCGCCGACCTGGCAGTAGCGGAACTCGGTGGGATCGATATCTGGGTCAACAACGCCGGGCTGTTCCCGAACGCGCCCGCGCTGGAGATGCCCGACGTGATGTGGGATCAGGTCTTCGCCGTCAACTCTCGCGGAGTCTTCCTCGGTTCGCGCGAGGCCGCGCGCCGCATGTCTGCTGGCGGCAAGGGCGGAGTCATCGTAAACACGATCTCCACCGCCGGCTTCCAGGTCGCGTTCCCGGGCATGGCCGCGTACGTCGCTTCCAAGCACGCGGCGCGGGGGCTGACCAAGTCGCTCGCCGTCGACCTCGCCCCGCTCGGCATCCGGGTGCTGGGCGTGGCGCCCAGCTACGTGCCGACCGAGGGCAACATCGCCGCCGCGCGCGAGGCGGCCGAGGCCGCGGCCCTGGCCGGTGTGGAGATCCCGCCGGTCGACGTCATGACCCAGAGCCGGATCGGCCGACTGGGAACGCCGGACGACATCGCACGGGTCGTACTGTTCGCCGCAAGCGACCTCTCGCTCATCATGACCGGAAGCACGCTCCTCGCGGACGCCGGAGAGACACTCTGACACCTGTGTGAAGGAAGGTGATCCGGGAGCTGGCGTTTTCGTTGCCACGGCACTGCGACGACCTCTTGGTTCGGGTCTGCCGGACTGCCGTATCGCATCGACGATGCGCCCGATCTTCCGCACGGACATGTCGTCCACGAATTCCTGTGTACCCAGGCCGACGCGCCGCTCGGTGTGGAGGCTTGCGATGGCCATTCGGACGGGCCCAGTCCTGGAGGGCGACCGGGGGAGCCGGAGATGGCGGCCAGCCCGTGGGGCGCCCATCAGGACCTTGCCGAGCTTGGCGTCGTCGGGGGTGCGGTTCGCCCGGACGAGCGCCCGGCGGGCGACGTACCCGAAGTTACCTGACTGGCCGGCGTGATGTGGCGGGCGGGCGCAATCTGGTCAGCGGCGGCGTTGGGCAGCAGGATCAGGCCGACGGCTCCGTCGACAGGTGAGGCCGGGCGATGACCAGGCCGCCCGCGATCCGCACCAGCGCTGATGGTCCGTCAGCAGGGCATGGTCATGCTGCTCGATGTATACCTGCTCGCGCCGGGGTGCGCGATCTGCGCTCTCCCCGCGTTCTCCGCCCTCCCTTCCGCGCCCGTCATACGGCAAGAGCGGAACCGGGGGAAGCCCGGCCGTGTGCCGACCGCGACTGCGGGCCGGAGTGTGTATCGCTGAGGCCCCGGGGCATTGCGTTCCGGCCCGGGTTGTTCATAAGCTTTCCACCTATGGGGCATTGAAACGTTTCAACGTATCGGTTGCCCCTGTAGCCGCCCTGCGCGCAGCCGCGGGAGTCCAGGCTTTCCGGGGGAGTGACACCCCCGTCCAGCACGGTTATGAAAGGAATTTGAGCCGTGGCCGAGGAGAACAGAAGTGCGTTGAGCCGCCGGCACATGCTCGGCATCATGACGGCGGCGGCAGCTGGGGCCTCCCTCCCGCTCGCCGCCGCGCCGAACGCCACAGCGGCGAACGGGACGGTAGCCGGCCGGCATGGATCCGCTCCTGTGAGGTTGCAGGTGAACTCGCGGGTCAAGCCACTGGGCACGGAAACCTCGCCGACGTTTTCCTGGGTGCCCCCGGTGGCCAGGCAGACCGCGTACGAGATTCAGGTCGGAACCGGGCCCGGCAAGGCGGACGTCTGGCGCAGCGGCAAGGTGGCGGGCACCAACAGCACCGAAGTGAGCTACGGCGGTGGCGCGCTGAGGTCCGAGAAGGCGTACTCCTGGCGGGTGCGGACCTGGGACGAGAAGGGCACCCCCGGAGCCTGGAGCAAGCCCGCGGTGTGGGAGACCGGCCTGCTGAAGGGGGAGAAGGACTGGTCGGGTGCCCACTGGATCGGAGGACGCGAGGAGCGGGACCACGACTGGAAGGACCTGACCGCGACCGTCGTCTTCCGCGGTGGCTCCGACGCCGCCGCCGGACTGTCCCTGCTGATGCGCGCCGAACCCATCGGCAAGTCCTGGGGTGAGGGGCTCGACTGGACTGTCCGGCAGACCGGCGACGGTATGCAGTTGGTGATGGCGACCCGCCACTACGCCGGAAACACCTGGGTGGACGACGGCACTTCACAGCCCAACTGGGGCGTCAACCATTACGACCCGCAGAGCGAGACCAACCCCACCGCTTCGGGTACCCGCAGCGTCCCGGTCGGCACGGTCACACTCCCCGCCGCGGCCGGACTGACCAAGGACACCTGGGCCACTCGTGACCACACGGTGGTGGTCGCGGTCCGCGGGCTGGCCGTGACCACCACCGTCAACGGTGTCAAAGTGGACAGCCGCACAATCACCGGAGACCAGATCCGCCGCCACGGAAGCTTCGGCTTCGGCGGCGGCACATCGGCCGTCATCCGCAGTGTCAAGGTGACGGGCACCGGTGCCCCCGACTTCTCCGCCGACCTCACCACCGGCGCCAACCCGTTCGAGGCCGGCACCGGCACCCTCGACGGCCTGACCTTCCCGCCCAAGAACCCCTACATCCCCGCCAAGAACACCATGCTGCCCATCGCCGGCCCGGCTCCGGTACTGCGCCGTGCGTTCACACTGCCCCGAGGGCGACGCATCGACAGGGCCCGTCTGCATCTGAGCGCCGCGGGCAGTGTTACTTTCACCGTCAACGGCGACCCGATCACCGTCGACGGCAAGCAGGCGAACCGTCACCGGACCAATGTGCCCCGTCTGCTCACCGACCAGAGTGCTTACGACCGTACGGTGCTCTACGACACCTTCGACATCACTGCGCTCTTGCGGACCGGCCGGGAGAACGTCGTCGCCGCCGAACTCGGACGCGGCTGGTACGGCCTGACCACACCCCAGGAGTGGTACTGGCAGCTCGCCCCCTACGCCGGCCAGCCCCGTCTGCGTGTGAAACTGGTCGTGTCCTACACCGACGGCTCCACCACCACGCTCGTCACGGACAAGAACTGGCTCAGCACGGACGGCCCGACGACGTTCGATTCTGTGTACTCGGGCGAGAAATACGATGCCCGCAGGGCCGAGCAGCTGGGCGACTGGACCTCGGCCGGCTACCGCACCGGCCGCGACTGGAGTCCGGCCACCGTGCTGATCCCGCCGGGCAGTTGTGCGGGCCCCTCGCCGAAGTACCACGGGAGGCTTCCGGCCACAACGACTCCCGAGGGCTTCCGGCCGGCGGTCGTCCGGGCCCACGAGGCGGAGCCGGTACTGGTGAACCAGACGCTGCGCCCGATCTCGTTCACCGAGACGGCACCCCGCTCGGGGGTCTGGATCCTGGACTACGGTCAGATCCTGACGGGCCTCGTCCGTATCTCGCTCACCGATGTGCGTTCCGGCAGGGAGGGCCTCACCCTGCGGATCCGCGGGGGCAACCGGATCACCGGCGGCGACGGAACAACGGCCGCCCCGTTCTCCGTCGAGGAGGAGAACTTCCAGCACGACGCCAACCTCCAGACCCACTACTACACCGTCGGTAGACGGTCCACGCAGAGCTGGGAACAGCAGTTCAGCCACTTCGGCTTCCGCTACCTGGAGGTCCACAACCTTGAGGCCGTCCTTGGACGGGCCCCCAGCCAGAAGCGGGACGCGGATCTGCTCACCGTCGGCGTTGCCCGTACGGGCTTCGCCCGCACCGGTACCTTCACCACGGGCAACGCCCTGATCAACCGCCTCCAGCGCAATCTGGAGTGGTCCGAGCAGAACAACCTGGTGCAGAAGCCCACCGACACCCCCTCACGGGAGAAGAACGGCTGGACCGGCGACGCCATGGCCAGCTCGGAGTCGCAGTCCCTCACCTGGGACGTCAACGGTGTCTTCACCAACTACCTGCGCCATTACCCCGACGCACAGATCTCCACCGGCCAGCTGCCCATGTTCGTCCCCATCGCCAAGGGCGGCTACGGCTACGACCACACCCCCGGCTGGGACGCGGCGTGGAAGGCGGTGCCGGCCTGGGACTCGGCGTTCTTCGTCATGCCCCGGGAGCTGTACACGTATTACGGCAACAGCAGCTTGTTCGCCGAGCTGTACGACCACCAGGACACCCTCCTGAAGTACTACGAGACGCTGTTCACCGCGGAGAACGACTACAAGTTCGAAGCCTCCCTGGGCGCCTACTCCGGCGCCGAGAGCCCAGGCAGCAACGCCGTTATCAGTCTCGCCTTCTACATTCACTTCTGCGACTACATGGACGAGGTGGGACGCGGGCTCGGCCGCACCGGCCGCGCCTCGTACTACGCGAAGCTGGCGCGCACCCTGCGCAAGGCGTTCGTCGCCAACTACTGGGACGCCGGACAGGGCCACTTCACCCAGGGCAGCATCTCCAGCGAGAACGCGCTGGCCATCGCCTTCGATCTGGTGCCCGGATCGGACCTGAGCCCCGGCGACCCCCGCTACCTGGCAGGCACGAAGACGGTTGAGGAGAACAAGAAGGCCCTCGCCAAGCTGCTCGCCGACCGGATCGTGGCCGCGGACCAGCACATCCAGAACGACATGTACGGCTCGCGCTACGAGTTCAACATCCTCAGCGAGTACGGCTACACGGACATCGCTCTCAAAGCTGTCACCCAGACCGGCCTGCCCGGCTACGTCTACCAGATCGCCAAGGGCGCCACTTCTCTGTGGGAGCAGTGGACCGACCGGCTCTCGGTCAACCACCACTACCGCTCCAATGTGGCCACCTGGTTCTACCAGAGCCTGGCAGGCATCAAGCCGACCTCGACCGCATACGAATCGCTGCGTATCCGCCCGTACATACCTGTCGCCGCGGTCAACAGCCGTATCCCGAAGAACACGGAGGACATCGATCTGGCGCCCGCGACCCTTGACCATGTCAGCGCCTCGATCGACACCGTGCGCGGCAAGGTGTCCTCGGAGTGGCGCCGGCGCCCGGACGGCAGGATCGACCTGGCGGTCACCGTTCCGTACAACACCGAGGCTGAAATCTGGGTCCCCACCCAGAACAAGCCCGTTACCGCGCCCGGGGGAGTCACCCACCTGCGCGACGACACCTCCGGTGGTGCCTCCTACAAGGTGTACCGGGCCCGAGCGGGTTCGTACCGCTTCAACGCTCGCTGACACACCGACCTCACTTCGTGGAACACCGCACCGTGCCCAGGCGCCGGCCTCGGCACGGTGCGGCTCCGGTTGGTTCTCGTGGCGGGCAGGCGTCCCAGCGGTGGCGCGGCGGACGCGCGTGTGGAGCGCGTCAGGCGGCGGGAACCGCCTGCGGACAGAGCACGCTAGGGTCGGCGGACAGGGCCGCCTTGAGCTGGACGGAGTTGTTGTCGGCGAGGATCTCCACCTTCCCGGCCTCGATACCGTCGAGGGCGGCGCGCACGACATCGGCGGGGTCGTTCTTCTCCACGTCCCATCTGCCTCTTCGCGGCCTCCAGGGTGGGCACGAGCAGCGGGGAGTCATGACGGTTGGCCCCCGGCCGAGGCGAGACCGATCGGGGCGCTGCGGGCTCTTCGGCGGTCACTGAGTGCTTCAGGGCGTCCGGAGCCGTGCGTCAGGGCGGCGGCGACGCGCTCGCAGACAATCCGGTCACAGAGCCATTCGCCACACCTGCCGCCGGGCTCCCGTAGCACGAGGAGCGGAAGCCAACGGGTTTCGGCCCGTCGGGGCGTCGTCCCCGCGGCTACGCGACGGCCCCGGCGTCCGGCATGCCTGTCACCAGTACGACTTCGAACATGCGCGGGCCATGCACTCCCTCCACTCGGTCCAGCTCGATGTCACTGGTTGCCGATGGGCCGGAGATCCAGGTCAACGGGAGTGCCGGGTTCAGGCAGCTGAGGGCCTGCGGAATGGAAGAGACGACCTGGTCGGGGACCCGTACGACGCAGATGTGGTGGTCCGGGACGAGTGTGATGCGCCGGCGCCCCTGCTCGGGGCCGCCGTCCAGCACTATCGTTCCGGTCTCGGCCACGGCGACCGCGCAGCCCGTGACCACACTGTCGATCCGGTCCAGTTCATGCGGGGTGGTGTCGGCGTGGTCCGGCAGCTGCTCCGCCCCGGTCGCCGCGAGCCAGCCGAGGTCCAGGCCCGGTGGGACGAGTACCGTCCTTGCACCCCGGGCGGACAGCAGCCCGGCGATCGTCGCTGCCAGGTCGTCGGCCGTGCAGCGGTGCACGATCGCCCGGTAGTCCGCGAGGTTCTCCGCCAGGAGATCAGCCGCCTGCTCCGGGCTCCGGGCGTCGTGCTCCTGCAAGTAGCCGCGTGCGATGGCGTCCTCGTACGGTGTGTCGTCCTGCGGTACGTCGGCCAGCGCGCGCCGCACCCGGCCCAGAATCCTTTCCCTGCTGCTCACTTCTCGTCGCCCTCTCCGCCGTGCACACGCTGCCACCAGTCGCGGAACGGTTCGTCGGGCAGGGCGGGCAGATCCCGGGTGCCGCTCCATGCCTTGCCGGGGCCGGGCAGTGTACGAGGGTGAAGGCGCCGGGTGCGCGAGGCCAGCCGCTGCCCGGTGCGCAGGACGCCGGGGCGGCCGAGCGCCCAGCGCGCAGCCCGCATCGCCGTACGCTCGGCGGCATGCCCCTTGGCCGGCCGCAGTACCACTTTGGTGCCCTCCCGTGTCACCGGCCCGCCCTCGACGACGCGTTCGCGCAGATGGACCAGGACCTCGGGGATGTCGATGGCGACGGGACACACTTCGTAGCAGGCCCCGCAGAGCGAGGACGCGTACGGCAGCGAGGCGTCGATCTCGCTCTGCGTGCCGCGGAGCTGGGGGCTGAGGATGGCCCCGATCGGCCCCGGGTAGACCGATCCGTACGCGTGTCCGCCGGCCCGTTCGTAGACCGGGCAGACGTTGAGACAGGCCGAGCAGCGGATACACCGCAGCGCCTGCCGGCCGACCTCGTCGGCGAGGGTGTCGGTGCGGCCGTTGTCCAGCAGCACCAGATGGAAGGTCTTCGGTCCGTCCTCGTCCGTTGTGCCGGTCCAGGTCGAGGTGTACGGGTTCATCCGCTCGGCTGTCGAGGAGCGCGGCAGGGTCTGGAGGAAGACTTCCAGGTCGCGCCAGCTCGGTACGACCTTCTCGATGCCCACCACGGAGATCAGGGTCTCGGGCAGGGTGAGGCACATCCGCCCGTTGCCCTCCGACTCGACGACGACCAGGGTGCCGGTCTCCGCGACCATGAAGTTGGCCCCGGACACACCGACCTTGGCGCGCAGGAACTTCTCGCGCAGATGGAGCCGGGCGGCCTCGGCGAGTTCGGCCGAGGTATCGGCCAGGCCCTCGGGGGCAGGGCGGCCCCACTCGCTCATCTCGCGCGCGAAGATGTCGCGGATCTCGCCCCGGTTGCGGTGGATCGCCGGGACGAGGATGTGCGAGGGCCGGTCCTCGCCGAGCTGCACGATGAGTTCGGCGAGATCCGTCTCGTACGCCGCGATGCCCTCCGCCGCCAGGGCCTCGTTGAGCCCGATCTCCTGGGTGGCCATCGACTTGACCTTGAGGACTTCCGACTCACCGGTCTCCTTGACGAGCCCGGCCACGATCCGGTTGGCCTCGTCGGCGTCGGAGGCCCAGTGGACCGTGCCACCCGCCGCGGTGACCGACTCCTCCAACTGCACCAGATAGCGGTCGAGATGACGGAGGGCGTGGTCCTTGATCTGTTTTCCGGCCTCGCGCAGGGCCGTCCAGTCGGACAGCTCCGCCACAGCCTTCTCCCGCTTCCCACGGATGGTCTGTGTCGCATGACGCAGATTGCCGCGCAGGGTCGGGTTGTTGACCGCGTCGTGCGCGGCCTTCGGGAACGCCGGCATCCCGACGAATGTTCCGCTCATACGGCCGGTTCCTCTTCCGTGCTCGCCAGGATCTCCGCGATGTGCACCGGCCGGATCCCTGTCCTCAGCCGGGTCATGGTCCCGCCGATGTGCATCAGACAGGAGTTGTCTGCGGCGCACAGCACCTCGGCACCGGTGGCCTCGGCGTTGCGGACCTTGTCGGCACCCATCGCCGCCGAGACGTCGGAGTTCTTCAGCGCGAAGGTCCCGCCGAAGCCACAGCACTCGTCCGCTCCCGGAAGCTCCACCAGCTCCATCCCCTTGACAGCCCGGAGCAGGCGCAGGGGCCGGTCTCCGAGCCCCAGGCTCCGCATCCCGTGACAGGTCGGGTGATAGGTCACCGTATGCGGGTAGTAGGCGCCGACATCTGTTACTCCGAGTACGTCCACCAGGAACTCGGTGAACTCGTACGTCTTGGGGACGACCGGCTCCAGGGCGGCAGCGAGTGTGTTCCCGCGTCCTTCGGCGCGGGCTCGCTCGCCCATGCGTGGATACAGCTCCCGTACCATCGCTCCGCACGATCCGGACGGTGTCACGATCGCCTCGTACCCTGTGAAGACCTCGGAGAAGTGCCGGGCGAGTGGTTCCGCCTGGTGGCGGTAGCCGGTGTTGTAGTGGGCCTGCCCGCAGCAGGTCTGGGCCATCGGGAAGTCGACCTCCACGCCCAGTCCGGTCAGGATTTTCACCACGGCCCGGCCGGTTCCCGGATAGAGCGTGTCGTTGACACAGGTCAGGAACAGTGCGACGCGCATCGCGGCTCCTTGAAGTTGATGGTTGGACGGGTCGGGAGCCGCATCGGCAGGCGGGCCGTCACGCGCGGGACAGCCGGCCCTCGGCCGCCTGCCAGGAAGCCGCGCTGCCCCGTGGCTCGTACCGGGCCAACGGCTGTGTTTCTCTGATGAGCTGACGCATCGACCGGCGATCACCGACCAGCCCGTGCCCACGGGCCTGGACGAGAACGTTGCCCAGGGCGGCGGCCTCGGCCGGTCCGGCGACAACGGGCAGCCCGCAGGCGTCCGCGGTGAGTTGGCACAGCAGTGTGTTGCGGGTGCCGCCACCGACGATGTGGACGACATCGACCGGGTAGCCGGCGAGGTGCTGCGCGTCGGCGACGGCCCTGCGATGGGCGAGGGCGAGGGAGTCGAGGATGCAGCGGGTGACCTCGGCGGGCGTACCCGGTACCGGCTGTCCCGAGGCGCGGCACGCCTCGGCGACACGCTCCGGCATCCGGCCCGGCGCGAGGAACGCGGCGGCACCCGCGTCGACGACCGACCGCAGTGCCGGAACCTCGGCCGCCTCCCGCAGCAGTACGCCCAGATCCGGGTTGCCCCAGGCTCGCAGGGACTCCTGGAGCAGCCACAGGCCCATGATGTTGCGCAGGTAGCGGACCGTGCCGTCCAGCCCCAGCTCGTTGGTGAAGTTGGCGGCGCGGCTCTCCCGGGTCAGTACCGGTGTGTCCAGCTCCAGGCCCGCCAGGGACCAGGTACCGGTGCAGATGTACGCGAACCGTTCTCCGGTGGCGGGCACGGCGGCCACGGCGGAGGCGGTGTCGTGCGACCCGACGGCTGTCACCGGCACAGGGCCCTTGAGTCCTGTCGCTTCCAGAACCTCGGCCCGCAGCGAGCCGGCCGGGTCGCCGGGGCGTCGCAGCGGTGCGAACAGGCCGAGATCGATGCCGAGCCGATCGGCGATGCCGTACGACCACTCGCACGTCCCGGGATCGATCAGCTGGGTGGTCGAGGCGTTGGTCAGCTCGGTTCCCTGTTCCCCGGTCAGCCAGTAGGTGAGCAGGTCGGGTATGAGCAACACGCGCCGAGCACGGGTGAATTGGGATGAGGAGGCCGCGGCCGTCAGCTGGTACAGGGTGTTGAACGGGGCGTACTGCACTCCGGTCGCCGCGTACAGTTCGGCTGCCGGGACGGTGGCCCAGACTTTCTCCGCGACGCCCTCGGTGCGGGTGTCGCGGTAATGGACCGGGTTGCCGAGCAGGGCCCCGTCGGCGTCGAGCAGGCCGTAGTCGACGGCCCAGCTGTCGATGCCGACGGAATCCACCTGGCCGGCCGCCCGCAGCCCGTCCAGTACTCCTGCGTACAGGGACAGCACATCCCAGCGCAGCCCTTCAGGGATCCGGACCGGCCGGTTGGGGAAGCGGTGTGCCTCAGCCAGTTCCAGCGATTGCGTACCCACTCGGCCGATCATGACGCGCCCGCTGGACGCGCCGAGGTCGACGGCCGCGTACGACCGTACGGTCGCGCTCATCGCAGGAAGGCGGCCGCGACGCCGGCATCGACGGGTATGTGCAGCCCGGTGGTGTGTGTGAGGTCGCCTCCGGTGAACGCGAGCACGGCGTTCGCCACGTGTTCGGGCAGCACCTCCTGCTTGAGGAGGGTCCGCTGCGCGTAGAACGCGCCCAGCTTGTCCTCCTCGATGCCGTAGGTGGCGGCCCGCTGTGCGCCCCAGCCGCCCGCGAAGATCCCGGATCCGCGTACCACACCGTCCGGGTTGATTCCGTTCACCCGGATGCCGTGCTCGCCCAGTTCGGCGGCGAGCAGCCGTACCTGGTGGGCCTGGTTGGCCTTGCTCGCCGAGTAGGCGATGTTGTGGGGCCCGGCGAAGACGGCGTTCTTGGAAGCGATGTACACGATGTCGCCGCCCAGTTTCTGCGCGATCATTACCTGTGCCGCCTGCTTCGACACGAGGAAGGACCCGCGGGCCATGATGTCGTGCTGGAGGTCCCAGTCCTTGGCGGTCGTCTCCAGCAGCGGCTTGGAGAGGGAGATGCCGGCGTTGTTGACGACGAGGTCGACCCCGCCGAAGGCGAGCACGGCGGTCCTGAACGCGGCGGCGATCTGTTCCTCCGAGGTGACGTCCACGGTGACGGCGACGGCTCTGTCGGCCCCGCCGAGTTCCTCGGCGACCTTTTCGGCGCTCTCCGTGTTCAGATCGGCGACGACGACACAGGCGCCCTCGGCCACCAGCCGGTGCGCGATGGCTCTGCCGATTCCGCTGCCGGCGCCGGTGACGAGGGCGACGCGCGTCGCGAGCGGCTTGGGCTTCGGCAGGCGCTGGAGCTTGGCCTCCTCCAGTGCCCAGTACTCGATGCGGAACTTCTCCGACTCCTCGATCGGCGCGTACGAGGACACCGCCTCGGCGCCGCGCATCACGTTGATGGCGTTGACGTAGAACTCGCCGGCCACGCGCGCTGTCTGCTTGTCCTTGCCGAAGGAGAACATGCCTACCCCGGGGATCAGTACGATCGCCGGGTCCGCGCCACGCATCGCGGGGGAGCCGGGCTCGGCGTGCCGTTGGTAGTAGGCGGCGTACTCCTCCCGGTATGCGATGTGCAACTCCTCCAGCCGTGCCACCGTTTCCTCCAGCGGCGCGGACGGCGGCAGGTCAAGGACCAGTGGCCGCACCTTGGTCCGGAGGAAGTGGTCCGGGCAGGAGGTTCCGAGCGCGGCGATGCGCGGGTGCTCGGCGCTCGCCAGGAAATCGAGGACGACACCGGAGTCGGTGAAATGGCCTGTCTGCGGCCGGTCCCGGGAGGCCAGCGAACGGATCACGGGAGCGAGAACGGCGGCCCGCTCCCGGCGTTCGGTGCTGCCCAGCGCCGCGTACCCCTCGATGACCGGCCCGAACGGCTCCGCCTTCCCGCGCTCGGCGAGAAAGGTCTCGGCGGTATGGATGATGTACAGCGAATTGCTCTCGCACTCCTCCGCCGTGCTGCCCCAGGCCGTGATGCCGTGCCCACCGAGGACACAGCCCACGGCCTGCGGGTTGGCGGCCTTCACCGCTGCGATGTCCAGCCCCAGCTGGAATCCGGGTCGCCGCCACGGGACCCACACCACACGGTCGCCGAAGCACTCGGCGGTCAGTCTCTCCCCGTCGGCCGCGCAGGCGATCGCGATGCCCGAGTCCGGGTGCAGGTGGTCCACATGGACGGCATCGACCAGCCCGTGCATCGCGGTGTCGATCGAGGGGGCCGCGCCGCCCCTGCCGTGCAGGCAGTAGTCGAACGCGGCGACCATCTCGTCCTCGCGCGCGACACCGGGATAGACATCGACGAGTGCCCGAAGCCGGTCCAGCCGCAGCACGGCCAGCCCGTCCTCGGTGAGCGTGCCGAGGTCGCCGCCGGACCCCTTCACCCACATCAGCTCGACTTCTCCGCCGGTGACAGGATCGGTATCGGTGCCTTTCGCCGACGCGTTGCCGCCCGCGTAGTTGGTGTTGCGCGGATCGGAGCCGAGCCGATGCGACCGGGCGAGGAGAGCTGCGGCTTCGTGATGGGGTGCCATGGTCGGTTTTCTTTCCGTGAGTTGTCGGACGGTGCGGAGGTGCGTGGCGGGGGAGTCAGGCGCCCCAACCGGCCTGGGTGCCGCCGACGCGCTCGGCGACGACGCGCCGGTGCCGGCCGGAGCGGTGGTACGCGGCGACCGGGTCGGGGTCCAGGCCCATGTCCTCGCGGACTTCGGCGAGCAGGGGCCTCACGTCGGTGTTGTACGCGTCCATGAGCACGGCGTTGGCGCCGAGCACGTCACCTTCCCACTGGGCGACGGCCAGTGCCTTCTGGTCGACGAGCAGTGCCTTCGCCGTGGCCTCCTGCACATTCATCACGGACCGGATGATTGCCGGGATCTTGGCCTCGATGTTGTGGCACTGGTCGAGCATGAAGGCGACCGCGGAGGTGAGCCCGCCGCCGCGGAGGACCTCGTGCATGATCCGGAACAGCTGGAACGGGTCCGCGGAGCCGACCATGAGGTCGTCGTCGGCGTAGAAACGCGAGTTGAAGTCGAACGCCCCGAGCCTTCCTTCCCGCAGCAGTGTGGCGACGATGAACTCGATGTTGGTACCCGGCGCGTGGTGGCCGGTGTCCACCACCACCTGCGCCCTGTCGCCGAGTTTGAGGCAGTGTGCGTAGGCCGTGCCCCAGTCCGGTACGTCGGTCGCGTAGAAGGCCGGTTCGAAGAACTTGTACTCCAGCAGCATGCGCTGTCCGTCCCCGAGCCTCGCGTACACCTCGGCCAGCGCGTCGGCCAGCCGGTCCTGCCGACCGCGGATGTCGTCCTGCCCGGGGTAGTTGGTGCCGTCGGCGAACCACAGCTTCAGATCCCCGGACCCCGTCGCGTCCATGATGTCGACACACTCCAGCAGATGGCCGACGGCTTTCCGGCGCACCGCCGCATCGGGGTGGCAGACACTGCCCAGCCGGTAGTCGTCGTCCTGGAAAGTGTTGGAGTTGATCGCACCCACCCGTACGCCGAGTTCGTCCGCGTACTTCGCGAGCGCCGCGTAGTCGTCGACCCTGTCCCAGGGGATGTGCAGAGACACTGTCGGGGCCACACCGGTGAGTGTGTGTACCGCGGCGGCGTCGGCCAGCTTCTCGTACGGGGTACGGGGTACACCCGGCTGAGCGAACACCTTGAAGCGGGTCCCCGAGTTTCCGTACGCCCATGACGGCGTCTCAACGGCCTGGTTCCTGAGCGCGGCCTTCACCGCGGCAAGGTCGGTCATATGGGGGCTCCTACGGGCTGGGTGTGTGAGAGCGCGGTCAACGGGCGGGCGAGGTTCGTGCGAGGCGGCGGCCCGGACAGCTCTCGCGAAGAGTTTTATGAAACGATTCAACACGGAAAGCTAGGTGTGGGTCGCGGGAGTGTCAACCCCTTCACTCATGCGGATCTCTTGTGATCTTGCCGTGACCGTGTACGGCTGAATAATTTGCAAGAATCCATTGACGTGATGTGGGCGGCATGCCTAACGTCCCGGCAACCCACTTGAAACCTTTCACGACGCCGTGAGGGCCCGCCCCGGGCGTCGTCGAGGAGCCATCCATGACTCACCCGTCCGACGCGGGACCGGCCCCGGTGCTGGCACTGAAGGACGTAGCCAAGTCCTTCGGTGCCGTACGCGCCCTGCGGGGTGTCTCCCTGGAGCTGTTCCCCGGTGAGGTACATGCCCTCGCCGGAGAGAACGGCGCAGGCAAGTCAACCCTCATCAAGACCCTTGCCGGGGTGCACCGACCGGACGCCGGCCAGGTGCTGCTCGACGGCGAGCCCGTCGCCTTCCACGGTCCGGCCGACGCCCGTGACTCCGGTATCGCCGTGATCTACCAGGAACCCACGCTCTTCCCGGACCTCTCGATCGCCGAGAACATCTTCATGGGACGCCGGCCCCGGCGTGCGCTCCGCCGTATCGACCACAAGGCGACCCACGCGGCCACCGTCGCCCTGATGCGGAGGCTCGGTGTCGACCTCGACCCCGATCGCCCTGCCCGCGGCCTCTCGATCGCCGATCAGCAGATCGTCGAGATCGCCAAGGCACTCTCGTTCGACGCCCGAGTCCTGATCATGGACGAACCGACGGCCGCCCTTACCGGCAGCGAGGTCGCCCGTCTCTTCGGCGTGGTGCGCACCCTGCGGGAACAGGGCGCGGCGGTGCTGTTCATCTCTCATCGGCTGGAAGAGATCTTCGAGATCTGCCAGCGGGTGACGACCTTGCGTGACGGGGCCTGGATCTCCAGTGAACTGCTGGACGGCATGACCGAGGACGACCTGGTGCGCCGGATGGTCGGCCGTGACCTCGACGAGCTCTACCCCAAACAGGACGTCAAGCCCGGCGAGGTCGCCCTCAGCGTCCGGCGTCTGACCCGCGAGGGCGTGTTCACGGACGTGTCCTTCGAGGTCCGGCGTGGCGAGATCGTAGGTCTCGCCGGCCTGGTGGGCGCCGGCCGCACCGAGGTCGCCCGAGCGGTCTTCGGGATCGACCGGTGGGACGCCGGTGAGGTGGAGATCGACGGGCGCGCGATGACCAACGGCGCGCCGTCCACCGCGATGTCCGCGGGCCTCGCACTGGTCCCCGAAGACCGGCGCGCCCAGGGCCTGGTGATGGACATGTCCATCGAGCGCAACATTGGTCTGACCGGCCTGCGTACAACTGTCAGGGCCGGTTTGATGGACCGGAACGCCGAACGCAGCCGCTCCCTGGACTGGGCGGTCAAGCTCCAGGTGAAGTACGCCCGGATCGCGGACACCGTCAACACCTTGTCCGGCGGCAACCAGCAGAAGGTCGTCCTCGCCAAGTGGCTGGCCACCGGGCCGAAGGTGCTCATCGTCGACGAGCCGACGCGCGGCATCGACGTCGGCACCAAGGCCGAGGTGCACCGGCTGCTGTCCGAGCTGGCCGCCGGCGGGGTGGCCGTACTGATGATCTCCTCCGACCTGCCCGAGATCCTCGGTATGGCCGACCGCGTGCTGGTGATGCACGAGGGCCGGCTCACCGCCGAGATACTCCGCTCCGATGCCACCGAGGAATCCGTGATGGCCGCTGCCACCGGGAGGGCCGCATGACGGTCACGGCTCCCACCCCCACCCCCGCGGCCGAGGAGAGCGGCACGCGCCTCATGGACCGCGTGTTCAAGATGCGCGAACTCGCCATACTGGGCGTGTTCCTGGTGATGATCGCCATCACTCAGGCGGGCAACAGCGAGTTCCTGTCCGAGCAGGGCATCAAGGACCTGCTGCTGAACGCGACCATCCTGGTGCTGGTCGCCACCGGCCAGTCCCTGGTCGTCCTCACCCGAAACGTCGATCTTTCCGTCGGCTCGACACTCGGCATCACCGCCTTCGCCGCCGGTATCTACCTCCAGGACGGCGGCAACCCGGTCGTGGCGATCGCCCTGGCGGTCCTGCTCGGTATCGGCTTCGGCCTGCTGAACGGTCTCCTCGTCAGCCTCGGCCAGGTGCCCGCCCTCGTCGTCACCCTCGGCACGCTCTACATCATCCGGGGCATCGACTCCATCTGGGTCGGGTCCCGCCAGATCACCGCGGCCGATCTTCCGGGCGGCTTCGTCGACTTCGGCTCCGGCGGTGTCTCCGCGGTGCCGTGGCTGGCGCTCATCGCGCTCGCCGTGGTGGGGGCGACCGCCTACTACCTCAAGCACTTCGGAAGCGGGCGTGAGATCTACGCGCTCGGTTCCAACCCCGAGGCCGCCCGTCTCGCCGGCATTCCCGTCCGCAAGCGGACCCTCGCCGCGTACACCTTCTGCGGAGCCCTCACCGGCCTGGCCGGCGCGATGTACCTGGCCCGGTTCGGAAACGTCGACTCCGGGACCGGCAGCGGCTACGAGCTGACCGTCGTCAGCGCTGTTGTGGTCGGTGGTGTGGTCTTCACCGGGGGGTCCGGCAGCGTCTACGGCGCGGCGCTCGGCGCGCTGCTGCTGACCTCGATCAACAGTGTGCTGCCCGCTCTCGGCGTCAGCTCCGTCTGGGTGCTCGCCATCAACGGCATCCTGCTCGTCCTCGCCATCTCCGTCGACCGGATCGTCGCTCTGCGGGTGGCCTCCGCGCTGAAGAAGAAGTCGGCGGCGGCCCGTCAGCCGGCCGCCGCCCACACCGTCTCTGTGAAGGGAGACACCGGCCATGCCTGAGTCGCTCACCCGAGCCGTCCGCTGGGACACGGTCGTCGGCGCCCTCCTGATCGTCCTGCTGCTGTTCTCCTTCTCCTTCGTGGACGGCTTCGGCAACGCCCTGAACCTGTCGTTCCTGATCGGCAACACCTTGCCGATCGCGCTGATCGCGCTGCCGATGACGATGCTGGTGGTCTCCGGTGAGATCGACATGTCGGTCGCCTCAACGGCCGGGCTGTCCGGCGCGGTGATGGGCGCCTTGTGGAACCAGGGCATGACCATCGAGGCGATCATCCCGATCTGCCTGCTGCTGGGCGTGGTCTGCGGGCTGATCAACGGCCTGCTCGTCACCCGGCTCGGCCTGCCCTCGCTCGCCGTCACCATCGGTACCCTCGCCGCCTACCGGGGCATCGCGCAGATCGTGCTCGGCTCCGACGCGGTGACCGGCTTCCCCGAGCCGTACCTGGACTTCTCGGCCGGCCGCATCGGGGACAGCTTCCTCCCGCAGGCATTTCTGCCCTTCCTCGTCCTGCTGGCCATCGCCGTCGTGGCCCTGCACGCCACCCCGTTCGGACGGTCGTTGTTCGCGATCGGCGCGAGTGAGGAAGCCGCGCGTTTCGCGGGCATCCGTGTCAAGCGGCAGAAGCTGATCCTTTTCACGGTGACCGGTCTCATGGCCTCCCTGACCGGTGTCTTCTGGGCGCTGCACTACTCCAGCGCCCGCTACGACAACGCCACCGGGCTCGAACTCTCCGTCGTGGCCGCCGTCCTCCTCGGCGGTATCGACTTCGACGGCGGAAAGGGCACCCTCGGCGGGGCGATCGCGGGCGTCTTCCTGCTCGGCGCGCTGCAGAACGTCATGAGCCTCCTGAACGTGTCCGCCCAGTCGCAGATCGTCGTCACCGGCGCTCTGCTCGTCGTCTCCGTGCTCGGCCCTCGGGTCGCACGGCAGATCGTCGTCGCGAGAGCCGGACACAGAGCCGCCGCGGCACCACAGCTGCCCGGAGTCCCGCCCCCGGCGTAACGCGGTTCCCACCGTCCAAAGCCGCTTCTTCCTCATCAGTTCCATAACCCTCGTAAAGGATGTACATCGTGCCCAGATCGACAATTCGCCGTGCCGGTACGGCCCTTGCCGCTGTCACCTCTCTCGCCCTGGCCGTCACCGCCTGCGGCGGCACCAGCAAGGAGGACGTCAAGAGCAGCGGCGGCTCGAACGTGACGGCCGGCAAGGCCGACCCGAACGCGGCCACCAAGAAGGGCCTGACTGTCGGCTTCCTCCCCAAGCAGGTCAACAACCCCTACTTCACCACCGCCGACAAGAGTGGCGAGGCGGCCGTCAAAGAACTGGGCTCCACCTACAAGGAGGTCGGCCCCTCCAGCGCCACCGACACCTCCGGCCAGGTCAACTACGTGAACACACTGACCCAGCAACAGGTCGACGCGATCGCGGTCTCCGCGCAGGACCCGGGCGCCCTGTGCCCCGCCCTCAAGCAGGCCATGAGCAACAACATCAAGATCGTCACCTACGACTCCGACACCAACCCCGAATGTCGCAACGCCTTCATCTCACAGGCCAGTGGCGAGGACCTGGGCCGCACCGAGGTCCAGCTGCTCGCCGAGCAGATTGGCTACAAGGGGGAGATCGCGATCCTGTCGGCGGCGCAGACCGCGACGAACCAGAACGCCTGGATCGAATTCATGAAGGCGGAGCTGAAGGACCCGAAGTACAAGGACATGAAGCTGGTGAAGGTCGCGTACGGCAACGACGACGCCCAGCAGTCCTTCCAGCAGACCCAGGGACTGCTCCAGGAATACCCGAACCTGAAGGGGATCATCTCCCCGACCACCGTCGGTATCAAGGCCGCCGCCCAGTACCTGTCCGGCTCCAAGTACAAGGGCAAGGTCAAGCTGACGGGTCTCGGCACCCCCAACGACATGCGCAAGTACGTCAAGAACGGCACCGTCGACGCCTTTGAACTGTGGGACCCGGCGAAGCTCGGCGATCTGGCCGCCCGCACAGCCATCGCCCTGGTCTCCGGCCAGATCACCGGTAAGGAGGGAGAGACCTTCAAGGCCGGAGACACCACCTACACCATCGGCAAGGACGGTGTGATCAGCCTCGGCAAGCCGACGGTCTTCGACGCCAAGAACATCGATCAGTTCAACTTCTGAGCACCGACCGCACGTACCGAGCACCCGCACCCCGGCGGCTGTGTGGCCGAATCCGCTCGAAGCGCCTCCGGCCACGGGCTCGCACCACTGCCCGCGAGGACGGCCGGACCATCGGCCACCTGTGTCCGCAGGTGATCCGAGGGCCGGCCGTCCTCATTCAAGGAAGGTCCCTGTCCGATGGTTCAGTCGGTGGGTATCAAGGATGTCGCGCGCGCCGCCGGAGTCTCTGTCGGCACGGTGTCGAACGTCATCAATCGCCCGGACACCGTCACGGCCGAGACCCGGGCGCGCGTGCTGTCCGCGATCGACCGGCTCGGCTACATCCGCAGCGAGTCCGCGCGGCAACTCCGAGCGGGCCGCAGCCGCATCATGGGCCTGCTCGTCCTCGATATGGGAAACCCGTTCTTCGTCGACGTGGCACGGGGTGCTGAGCAGGTCGCCCGCGACGCCGGGCTCGGTGTGATGGTCTGCAACAGCGCCGAGAACGCCGAAGAGGAGGCCAAATACCTTGCTCTCTTCGCCGAGCAACGGGTACGGGGCGTGCTGCTCACCCCGGCCGACGCCACTGGCGGCACCATCGATACGCTCCGTCGCCACGGAATCCCGTTCGTGTGGGTCGACCGTGTCTCCGAGGGCGCCGGCGAGTGCTCGGTCTCCGTGGATGACGTGGTGGGCGGCTCCCTTGCCGCAGGCCACCTGATCGGCGCCGGGCACCGGTCGATCGCGTACGTGAGCGGACCGCCCGGCCTCAACCAGGTCGCCGATCGCCGAACCGGAGCCCTGAACGCTCTCGCCGAGGTCGGCCTCGGCGAGAGCGCCCTGCGTGAGCTGCCCGCCGAACGCCTCGATGTCGCCGCGGGCCGGGACGCCGGCGCCCGCCTCCTCGGCCTCGCCGACCGCCCGACCGCCGTCTTCTGTGCCAACGACCTGCTCGCTCTCGGTGTCCTCCAGGCGATGTACGCGGCCGGCGTCACGGTCCCCGACGACCTCGCCATCGTGGGATACGACGACATCGAGTTCGCCGCCGCGGCGGCCGTCCCCCTCACCTCGGTCCGTCAGCCCACCGTCGGCATGGGAGCCCTGGCCGCCGAGCTTCTTCTGGCGGAGGCCCAGTCGGAAGACAGGGGGACACCGCACGAGCACCGCCGGGTCGTGCTCCAGCCGGAGCTGGTGGTCCGGCGCTCCAGTCTGCCGACGCGTTGACACCGTGTCGCATGGGCCATTGCAGGCCCTCGACGCGCCCACCGTGCGCGGGCAACGACGCCGCCCGGACCGTATCGGCCCCAGGAAACCCGCCACGCCTCGCGCACGGACAACGTCACTCCTCGGGCTCGCCCTCCACAAGCGCACTGTTCGCCGCGGCCTCGTCGCCCGTGACGGCGGTGAGTGCGGAGATGATGTGGGCGACCTGCTCGGCATAGTGGTCGATGAACTCTTGCGACGAGGGGTCCTGACGGGTGAATTCGCGTGCGATCCAAGGGAGGGCAACGGGGGCGATCGAGGCGCCGAAGAGGACGAGGGACAGCGCTCCGACATCGAGGTCGGAGCGGATCTCACCGCGCGCCTGCCGCTCACGGAGTACCTCGACGCTCTTGAACAGCTCGGCGGCCCGCTCGCTCTCGGAGGGCGGACGAGTGCCGGGTTCCTCGCGCGTCAGTGTGTGAACCCACCCCGGATCCTCGTGGGCCATGTGGACATACCTCCGGGCTGCCTCGGCGAAGGGAAGCGCCTGGCTGAGCCGCATGGACTCCGTCAGCCACCGCTCGCTCAACGCCTCGTACAGCCCGCGCTTACCCCCGAAGTAGTAGGTGATCAGCTGATGGCTGACACCGGCGGCCTTCGCGATACGGACCACCCGCGCTCCGCTGAAACCATGGACGCCGAACTCCGCACCGGCCGCGGCCAGAATGGCCTGTCGGGTGCCGACAGGATCACGATGCCGACCGGGATCGTCGGGGCGCCTTCGTCTCTGCCGCCCACCGGACGCTGCCGGCTTTCCTGGTGTCGTCTCCTCCTTCGCCACGGAGGCGATCTTACCGGCGGTCTCGTCGGAGGTGTCTCCGCGAGAGAAGAAACGCGTGGCGGTCAGATCGAAGCCACTGACGGCGGGCGGAATCCGTGTGGTTGAGGTGCGGATAGCGCCCAGCGGTGTCCACCGGGACTGTTCTGCCCGAGCCGACGCGGGTGCTCCGGTCGACCGACCGGAGCACCGGCGACAGGGCGTTGCCTTCGTCGCGCCGTGAGACCGCGGACGGGGGGCGTGGGCCTGTTGCTCATGGACCGGCCCCGGCACTGAAACTTCGGCGTTCGCCAGGACGGCGATCTGCGACCACGGCGACGAGCGGCAGGAGGCCCAGGTCGCGCAGCAGCGCCGAGATGAAGAACAGCTCACCATCGACGTCGAGGCCGCGAGTCCGCGCCCACACGGCGCCGAAGAAGTACGACCGGACGGAGTGGCGGTACAGCGGGCCGTCGCCAGGTGAACCGCGTGGACCGGCCGGGACGGTGAGCCGTGTTCAGCTCATGATCTGTGGCTACGCGCTGGGTGCCGGGCCGATGGGCCAGACGGTGTCCTGACAGGTGTCCTGGTCCGTGAGCAGGGCGGTCAGTGCGCGATCGCCTCCGGCGGCCGTGACGAGGCCGAGGCCGATGGCGCCGTCAGGCCCCCGGAGGCCCGGCAGGGTCAGCGCCGGGAGGCCCGCTGTGCTCGCGGCGCAGGAGAGCAGCACGGTGGCGGTGCGCAGGGCTATGCCGTTGCCGGTGGGTTCAGGAGCCGCTGTCGGGGCCGCGGGTTGGAGCAGGGCTGTCCCCGGCGGCAGGAGTTCGGTGAGCGCGAGCCGTGCCTGACTCATGACGTCCCGGGCCCAGGCCAGATACTCGACCGGCATGCTGCCGCCCGCCAGAATCGTTTCCGCGACGGAAGGCGAGACACTCTCGTAGTGCTCCTCGACCCACACGCCGTGCACCTGCCACATTTCCACGGCCTGGACGACACCAAGAGCTTCCGCCCAGGCGTCGAGACGGGAGGCGCACGTGTTCTCCCGCACCCGCACTGGAACGGCGAGCGAGTCCGCCCACGCGTGTGCCGACTCCAGGAGCCGCGGACGCAGCGAGGGGTCCGCGAGGTCGAACAGATCGGCGGCCAGGACGAGCTGATCGACGGGCCGCGCCGGTCGCGAGGGGAGAAGAACGTCGGACACCCGTTTCAGCAGTCCCGGCGTTCGGGTCATCCAGCCGATGGTGTCGAACGAAGGGGCGAGCGATACCCGACCGGTGTTCGGGACCATGCCGTGTGTCGGGCGCATGCTGTACAGCCCGCAGTAGGAGGCGGGTACGCGCACCGATCCCGCGGCATCGGTACCCAGGCCGATGTCCGCCAGCCCGAGCGCGACGGCACTCGCCGAGCCGCTGGAGGACCCGCCGGGCACTCGCCCCGGTGACACGGGATTCGGTGGCATGCCGTAGTGCGCGTTCAGTCCGAGCGAGCCGTAGGCCAGTTCGTCCGTATGGGCGATCCCGGTGATATCGGCTCCCGCGTTCAGCAGGGCCTGGACGGCTGGGGCATGGGTCGCCTGGACCGGCGCCCCGGCCAGCCATGTGGGATTTCCCGCTCCGATCGCGTGACCGGCGACAGCGAAAAGATCTTTGACCGCGACTCGCGAACCGGACAGGCTACCCGGATTCGATGCGGCGACGAGTGGCGCGCCGGCCAGTCGCCAGACTGAGGAGTCGGCCCCGTCGTCAATTGCTCCGCGGTCGCTGTCGCTCAATTCCTTGCTTCCCACTCGTTCGTGCCCGAATGCGTCCGGGTGTCCGGCGGGGGCGATCCCGCATCGCGGCGCCCGTGCAATTCCCTACCGGGGTGCCACGGACAGCGGTTGGTACTCGGGCCACCGCTCGCGCAGGCGACGGAGCCGGGTCCCCCAGTGACTCTCTGCTGCTGGTCAGCGCCCGCGCCCCGCCCGAGGCGTTGAACAGAGCGGCCACGAGTCGTCGGCAGCCGGGGAGTACATGCGCGCAGTTGTCCAGGAGCAGCGAGCGGCCAGCCACGTGACGGCGGAGTTGTTCCTCAGCGTCGATGGTCGGTACCGCGCCCAAGCGGAGATGCATCGTAACCGTTTCCGCGATGGTGCCCGAACTCCGTCCCGCCCGGCGCCACCGGACCGTAGCCCGGCCGGGTTGCTCCCGGCCCGTCGCGCCTGCCGTGACCATGGCGGTGGCGGGCTCGTTGCTGCCGTCGCGTTTGGCTTGCGGTTTCTAACCGGTACCGATCACCGGTGTCGGTCCACGGCCGGTATGGTCTGACCGCCCTGCGTGATCGCACCGAGCGTGGCAGTAATGATCTTCACCTCTGCCTCCTCGTGTCTCACGCGTTGACGCGCTGCTGAGCGCGCTGGTCAACGAGATCCAAGCGAAGGGTTCGCCTCCTCGTCAACGCGGATCAAGAACGAGTCGTCAACGCGGATCAAGAACGAGTCGACGCGCGTAGACCGTTGGGCTGGGAAACGGTCGCCGGGCGTACTGCGAAGAGCGCTGTACTCGTGGGCCTTCGACAAGAACGCCTGGCAGGTTGATCCGCCGGATGAGTGGAGGGACGCGCTGGACAGCACCGGAAACCGCCGACGAAGCGCGCGAGGCTGGTCTCACCCGTGATGAATACGCCCGCGGAACCATGCCAACGGCCTGATCGAGGACTCGATGCGGCGGTGGGAGGGGCCGAAGGACGAAGTCGCGCAGGGTGGGTGAGTGGAATCCTGGCCCGGAAATGCCCCGGAACAGCTGGCCAGAGGTGGGGTACCAGTGGGAGATATCGGGAGTATGCTCACTTTTTTACACGCGTCTCGACTCGGTGAATCCGAGAGCGCCTGACCAGCGTTGTTGCTGGTCAGGCGCTCTTTTTCGTCCCCTTAGAAGAAGCCCAGCTTCTTCGGCGAGTACGACACGAGAAGATTTTTTGTCTGCTGGTAGTGGTCCAGCATCATCCGGTGGTTCTCGCGGCCGATGCCGGACTGCTTGTAGCCGCCGAATGCCGCGTGGGCCGGGTAGGCGTGGTAGCAGTTGGTCCAGACGCGGCCCGCCTGGATGGCGCGGCCGGCGCGGTACGCGGTGTTGGTGTCGCGGGTCCAGACGCCGGCGCCCAGGCCGTACAGGGTGTCGTTCGCGGTCTTGATGGCGTCGTCGAAGTCGCTGAAGGACGTCACCGCGAGGACGGGGCCGAAGATCTCCTCCTGGAACACACGCATCCGGTTGTGGCCCTCGAAGATCGTGGGCTGGACGTAGTAGCCGCCGGCCAGCTCGCCGTCGTACTCGATCCGCTGGCCGCCCGTCAGAAGCTTGGCGCCCTCCTGGAGGCCGATGTCCAGGTACGAGAGGATCTTCTGGAGCTGGTCGTGGGACGCCTGGGCGCCGATCATCGTGGTGGTGTCCAGCGGATGGCCGGGGACGATCGCCTCCGTGCGGGCCACGCCCGCTTCGAGGAACTCGTTGTAGTGGCCGCCCTGGATCAGCGCCCGCGACGGACAGGTGCACACCTCGCCCTGGTTGAGGGCGAACATGGTGAAGCCCTCCAGGGCCTTGTCGCGGAAGTCGTCGTCGGCCGCCCAGATGTCGTCGAAGAAGAGGTTCGGGCTCTTGCCGCCGAGTTCCAGGGTGACCGGCTTGATGTTCTCCGAGGCGTACTGCATGATCAGCCGCCCCGTCGTGGTCTCGCCCGTGAACGCGACCTTCGCCACGCGCGGGCTGGACGCCAGTGGTTTGCCCGCCTCGACGCCGAAGCCGTTGACGATGTTGACCACGCCCGGCGGCAGCAGGTCGGCGACCAGACTCAGCCAGTAGTGGAGGGACGCCGGGGTCTGCTCGGCCGGTTTGATGACGACGGTGTTGCCCGCGGCCAGCGCGGGCGCCAGCTTCCAGGTCGCCATCAGGATGGGGAAGTTCCACGGGATGATCTGCGCCACGACCCCCAGCGGCTCGTGGAAGTGGTACGCGACGGTGTCGTCGTCGAGTTCGCTGAGTGTGCCCTCCTGGGCCCGCAGCGCGCCCGCGAAGTAGCGGAAGTGGTCGATGGCGAGCGGGATGTCGGCGGCCAGCGTCTCCCGTACCGGCTTGCCGTTCTCCCAGCTCTCCGCGACCGCCAGCTCCTCCAGCCGCGCCTCCATCCGGTCGGCGATCCGCAGGAGCACCTGGGCGCGGTCCGCCGCCGAGGTCCTCGCCCAGCCGGGGGCCGCGCCGTGCGCCGCGTCCAGCGCCCGTTCCACGTCCTCGGCGGTGCCGCGCGCGATCTCGGTGAAGGGGCGGCCGTTGACCGGGCTCGGGTTCTCGAAGTACCGGCCCCGGGCCGGCGGGACGTACTCGCCGCCGATCCAGTGGTCGTAGCGGGACTCGTACGAGACGATGCTGCCCTCGCTGCCGGGCGCTGCGTAACGGGTCATCTCCAGGGCCTCCCGAAGCTCCGCGCCGCCCGCCGTTGGACGGCGCCGGGGCCGACGCTAGGGCCGGGAACGTTGCGAGTGGGTTGCGCGTCCGCCGGGTCAGCCGCGCTGCCAGGCGTCCAGTTCCCGTACGCGCGCGAGCGCCGCCGGGCGCTGCGGTCCGGGCAGTACGGTGGCCAGCGCCCGCCACACGGCCAGGTCGTCCTCGCCCCACGGGCTGTACGCCCAGTCCGCCAGCAGGCCCGGATCCCCCCGGGCGATCAGCGCCGCGCGCAGCTGGTCCGCGAGGCGGCGGCGCAGCCGTACCACCGTCGGTGCCTGCGAGCCCGGCAGCAGCGGTCCGGCGTACGCGTGCATCGCCGAGGTCACCGCGCCGGACGCCAGCCGCCGCGCCACGGTGTCGAAGTCCGCGTCGACCGGCACGGCCAGCCGGTACGGGCGCGACCGCAGCAGCCCGGGGCCGAGCAGCGCGCGCAGCCGGGAGAGTTCGGCGCGCAGTGTGACCGGGGTGACCGACTCCTCCTCGTACAGCTCCACCAGCAGCTCGTCCCCGGCGATGCCCTCCGGGCGGCGCGCCAGCAGGGTCAGCAGCTCGCTGTGCCGGGGGCTCAGCCGTACCGTACGGCCGGCCGTCAGCAGCAGCGCCTCGTCCCGGCCCAGCGCGGAGAGCCGTACGGACCCGGTGGCGGGCGGCGGCGCGTCCAGCGCGAGCTGCGACTCGGCGGCCCGCGCGACCGCGGTCACGAAGGCCAGACTGTGCGGATGGGCCAGCCGGTCCCCGCCGGTGATGTCGACCGCGCCCAGCAGCCGTCCGGTACGCGGATCGTGGACCGGTGCCGCCGCACATGTCCACGGGTGCACGGGCCGCCGGAAGTGCTCGGCGGCGAAGACCTGTACGGGCCGGTCCACGGCGATCGCGGTCCCCGGCGCGTTCGTCCCGGCGACCCCCTCCGCCCAGCGCGCCCCTGGCACAAAGTTCATCCGGCCCGCCAGCAGCCGGGTCGCCCGGTGCCCCTCGACCCAGAGCAGCCGGCCGTGCGCGTCGCACACCGCCATCAGATGCTCGCCGTCCATGGCGTACGCGCCCATCAGCTCACGGAAGAGCGGCATCACCCGGGAGAGCGGATGGGCGTCGCGGTACGCGGTGAGTTCGTCGTCCGCCAGCTCGGTTCCCGGCGGATCCGCACCGCCCTCGGGACAGACCCGGGCGCGGGCGGAGCGCCGCCACGAGTCGGCCACCACCGGCCGTACGGGCCGCTCCACCCGTCCGCCGGCCGCGAACGACTCGTACGCGCGGCGCAGCGCACCGCGGCGCTTCGCCGGGTCTGCGCCCGGCTCCAGCGCCACCCATGGGTCGGTCAACGACGCCTCCCCGGTCGGAGTTCACCGAGTTCACCGGACAGGGCCATCGTCGCGCCGGCGGCCGGGCGGGGCAAGCGGCTTGCGGCAAGCGGCACATGGGCACGCGGCGTGCCGTGCGCGGGAAGCAGGCATGCCGTACGTGGTCATCCGTGTGTGTTCAGCCGTCCGTCATACCGTCCAGGGCCGCGGCGGGGTCGTGGGCGCCGGGTCCGGCCGGGGTCCAGCGGCCGTGCGTCACGTCGTAGGGCCACCATCGGCCGTCGCTCCCGTACCGCAGCCCCGCAGAGTCCCCGGCCACGGTCCAGCGGGCCGCGCCCGCGTGCACCGGCGCCGGACCCGGCCGGCCGCCGTCCGCCCAGGCGGCGTCGAGGGCGGCGCGCGCCCGGGCGAGGTCCGCCGGGCCCGGCTCCCACTCCTCGTCCAGTACGGCCAGGGCCGCGGCGCCCCCGTACCGCCACGCGCGCACCGCGAGGTCCAGCTCGGCCGGCGGGCGGCCGGTGCCCGACGCCAGCCGCTCGTCGATCAGGGCCGGACGCCCCGGCGCGGTGGCGGCGAGCCGTACACCGTCCTGGCGAACCGTCAGTTCAGCTTCCAGTGGCTGGAGTTCATGGCCGGGCGAGAGCGCGTCGGAGAGCAGCCGCAGGGCGCGCGCCGCCGTGGCGGCGGCCAGGAACTCCAGGGCCGCCGCCTCCGCTCCGGCGGGCGGAGCGGTCTCCGTGTTGAGGGACGGCGACGGCCCCGGCTCGGCCGGCGCCCGCGGGGGAGCGGGCAGCGGCGGCAGGATGTCACGCGCCGCGAAGGCCGCCGCCGCGTCGACCCCCGCCGGTCCCCGGTCCTCCCCGGCCGCGCGCTCCGCACCGGCGGCCCGCGCCGCGCCGCGCGACTGGAGTGCGGACAGCAGCCGCCGCTCGGTCCGGCCGCGCAACAGCAGCAGAACGAAAGGATCCTGGTCCAGCAGCCGGGCCAACTGATAGCAGAGCGCGGCCGTATGGGGACAGTGGTCCCACGCCCCGCACCCGCACTCCGCCTCCAAGTCGCCCACACCCGGCAGCAGTTCCACTCCCGCGCTCGCCGCGTCCTCCATCAGGTGCGGCGGCATCTCCCGGTCGAGCAGCGCCGCGACATGGCCCGCGCTGTCGACGGCCATCTCCACGAAGCGGTCCCATTCGTCGTCGGTCAGCCGCCGCAGCAGCACATCGCTCCGGTGGGCGGTGCCGTCCCGGTCCCGTACGACAGCGGTGATCCGGCCGGGACGTACGGACACCGCGCCCACCGCGCCGGCGCGGGCCCGCGCGCGCCCCTTCGGCAGCTGCTGGCCGTCGAGGGCGGTGTCCTCCAGCGCCTGGAGCCAGGCCCGGCCCCACCAGGTGGCCGCGAAACCCCTTCCCCGGGCAGGCGGTTGGGCGGCGAAGGTGCGTACCTCGTCCTCCGCCGCGTGCGCCGTCTCCGTCATCTCCGTCGCGTCGGCCGTACGGTTCGTCTCGCTCATCGCGCGCTTCCTCGCAGCTCCACCAGATCCGCCAGCTCGGCGTCGGTCAGTTCGGTCAGGGCGGTCTCGCCCGAGCCCAGCACGGCGTCCGCCAGCCGCTGCTTGCGGGCCAGCAGCCCGGCGATGCGGTCCTCGATCGTGCCCTCGGCGATCATCCGGTGCACCTGTACGGGCCGGTTCTGCCCGATCCGGTACGCCCGGTCCGTGGCCTGCGCCTCGACGGCGGGGTTCCACCACCGGTCGAAGTGCACGACATGCTCGGCGCGGGTGAGGTTGAGCCCGGTGCCCGCGGCCTTCAACGACAGCAGGAAAACCGGCACTTCGCCGTTCTGGAAGCTGTCGACCATGGCCTCGCGCTCCGGGATCGGCGTACCGCCGTGCAGGAACCGCGTCACCACCCCGCGCGCCGCCAGATGCCGTTCCAGCAGCCGCGCCATCCGCACGTACTGCGTGAACACCAGCACACTCGCCCCCTCCGCCAGGATGGTGTCGAGCAGCTCGTCCAGCAGCTCCAGCTTCCCCGACCGGTCCGCGAGACGCGGCTCCTCCTCCTTCAGATACTGCGCAGGGTGGTTGCAGATCTGCTTGAGCGAGGTCAGCAGCTTGACGATCAGTCCGCGCCGCTCGATGCCGCCCGCCCCGGCGATCGCCGCGAGGGTCTCGCGTACCACCGCCTCGTACAGTCCGGCCTGTTCGGCGGTGAGCTGGACGGCCCGGTCGGTCTCGGTCTTGGGCGGCAGCTCGGGCGCGATCCCGGGGTCGGACTTCCGGCGGCGCAGCAGGAACGGCCGGACCAGCGCGGCGAGCCGCTCGGCCGCCGCCGGATCCTCCCCGCGCTCGACGGCGTCGGCGTACCGGGTACGGAAGGTGCCGAGGCGGCCGAGGAGCCCCGGGGTCGTCCAGTCCAGCAGCGCCCACAGCTCGGAGAGATTGTTCTCCACGGGCGTGCCGGAGAGCGCGACCCGGGCCCGCGCGCCGATGGTCCGCAGCTGTCGCGCGGTCGAGCTGTACGGGTTCTTCACGTGCTGCGCCTCGTCGGCGACGACCAGGCCCCAGTCCACGCCCGCGAGCCGCGCCGCGTCCAGCCGCATCGTGCCGTACGTGGTGAGGACGAACTCGCCGTCCGCCGGGGCCTCCAGGGTGCGCGAGGCGCCGTGGAAGCGGCGGACGGGCGTACCGGGGGCGAAACGTTCGATCTCGCGCTGCCAGTTGCCCATCAGGGAGGCGGGACAGACCACCAGGGTCGGACCGGCCGCCGACGGATCGGTCTGGCGGTGCAGATGGAGCGCGATGAGGGTGATGGTCTTGCCGAGCCCCATGTCGTCCGCGAGACAGCCGCCGAGACCGAGCGAGGTCATCCGGTGCAGCCAGTTCAGACCGCGGAGCTGGTAGTCGCGCAGCGTCGCGGTGAGGGCCGCGGGCTGGGCGATGCCCGGCTCCGCCTCCCGTCCGGCGCGCTCCGGGTCGGCCAGCAGGTCGCGCAGGCCGGCGAAGGGCCCGGTGGGGCGGACGGCGTAGCGCCGGCCGCCGATCTCGGTGGAGCCGGTGAGTACGGCTTCGAGCGCGTCGACCGGGGTGAGTGTCCGGTCCCGGCTCTCGCGGGCGCGCCGGACCTGCGCGGGATCGACCAGCACCCACTGGTCGCGCAGCCGGACGACGGGACGGCTCGCCTCGGCGAGCCGGTCCAGCTCCGCCCGGTCGATGGTCCGGTCGCCCAGCGCGAAGTGCCAGACGAAGGAGGCGCGGGCGTCGGCGGAGAGGAAGGAGGGCAGCGCGCCGCCTTCTCCGTCGTCGGTGTCGTCGCCGCGCAGACCGATGGACGCGCTCGCGGTGAGCGTGCGTGTCAGCGCGCGCGGCCAGTGCACCTGGACACCGGTCGCGGCGAGCGCCTCCGACGCGTCACCCAGCAGCTCGGTGACCTCCTCGTCGGCCAGTTCGATCCCGTCGGGTACGGCGGCGGAAAGCAGCGGGGCCAGCGGCGGCCACGCGCGGGCGGCCCGGCGCAGGGCGAGCAGGGCGTCCATGCGGGCGCGCGGGCCGAAGGCCGTACCGGCGTCGCCCGACCACACCGCGCCCGCGTCCACGACGGTCGCCGGGTCGCTGACGCTGTGCATCTGGAGGACGGCGCGGAAGGCCGCCCCCGGAACGGCGGGCTCCGGTCCGCCGTCCGGTCCGCTGCCGATGCCGCCGTCGATACCGCCGGCGCCGTCGATACCGTCGCCGATGCCGGGCAGCTCGACGCGGAGCGAGAGCCGTACCCCCGCGTCGTGCCCGGCGGCCACCTCACCGGCCCAGTCCCGCAGTTCGGGAAAGCGCTGGGGCGGTACGGCGGCGAAGGCGGCGCCCGCGGTGACGACCGGCGCTGCGGGGGTGCGCGGCAGCCCGTCGACGACCGCGTCGAGGAACTCCCGCAACAGCCGCTCTGGGTCGGGGAGCAGCAGCGGGTCCTGCCCGGCGTCGAGCGGTACGGCGTGTGCGGTGGGCGGCATCGAGGCCGCCAGCGTACGGATCAGATCCAGGTCGTCCGCGGTCAGCGGCCCGGCCCGCCACGCGTCGTGGTCCGACTCGGTGAGGCCCGGCAGCATCCGCCCCTGGGCGGCCAGCCGGAGGGCGAGCAGCGCGGCCGTGCCCCAGAAGGCGGCCGACGGTGAGGCGTCCGCCGCGGTGCGTCCCCTCGTCAGGAGGGGCAGCGCGTCCGCCACGGGCACCAGCAGCGCCCCGGCCGTGAGGAGGCCGCCGTAGGTGTCCACGACGACCAGCTCCTCCCAGGAACCCGGAACGGCCGCCGGCCGCGCGCCCTCGGCGTGCCAGTAGGCGATCCGGCCGGCGCGCGCCGGATCGGAGGGAAGGAAGACTGCGGAACAGCGGGCGAGTCCGGCGATCCCGGAGGGTGTCGTGGCGGATGTCGTGGCGGGTGCCGCCGCGGGGAGCCTGTGCACGGGGAGACGCATTCCTCAAGTTTGACTACTGGGGGTCGGAGCGGCCGAGGGTACCCCACATCGACGCCTCCCGGAGCACGCGGCTGAGGTCAGCACCCCACGCGGCCTCCTTGAAACCCCCGTCCCGTCCGGGGGATTACCTCATGGTCCCGGCCGGTCGCGCGGCCGTACGTTGCAAGAGGTCGAGCGCGGTCCCGCTCGTACCCCTCCCGGCCCCTTCCCGGCCTCCCCGTTCACCTCATTCGCTCACAGACGCCCACAGACCGGAGACAGCCATGCCCCGAGCCGCTGCCGCGCCTCCCGCCGTACCGCTCGCCGCGCAGCCCGTGCCCATACCCGTACCCGAGCCCGCGACACCCGAGCCCGAGCCCGTGTCCGCACCCCGGCGCGCGGACGGCGCGGGTCGCACGGGCGGCAGCGAGTTCACCCCCCTTCTGCGGGTGGTGCGGGAGCAGGGCCTGCTGGAGCGCCGGGCGGGCTGGTACGCCCGGAGCATCGCGGTCAACCTCGTGTTCCTGGCCGCGCTCGTCACCGGGCTGGTCCTTCTCGGTTCCTCCTGGTGGGCACTGCTCCTGGCCCCGCCCCTGGCGATCGTCTCCGCCCGTACGGCGTTCATCGGCCACGACGCGGGCCACGGCCAGATCACGGCGGACCGGGGCCGGGGCCGCGTCATCCAGCTCGTGCACGCCAATCTGCTGCTCGGGATGAGCCAGGAGTGGTGGAACGACAAGCACAACCGGCACCACGCCAACCCCAACCACCTGGACAAGGACCCGGACGTGAAGGCGGACATCCTCGTCTTCTCCTCCGACCAGACCGCCGGGCGCACCGGGCTGCGCGGCTGGCTCACCCGCCACCAGGCATGGCTGTTCTTCCCGCTGACCACCCTGGAGGGCATCGCCCTCAAGGTGTACGGCTTCCAGGCGGTCTTCTCGCGCACCGGCCCCACCCTGCCGCCGCGCCGCCGCGCCGTGGAGGGCGCGCTGCTCCTGGTCCATGTGGCCGCCTACACGGCGCTGCTCCTCACCACCATGAGCGCCGGCCGGGCACTGGTCTTCGCCCTGATCCACCAGATGCTGCTCGGGCTGCACCTCGGTATGGCCTTCGCCCCCAACCACAAGGGCATGGAGATGGCCGACGGGGAGAACGGAGCGGACTGGGGACATCTGCGCAAGCAGGTCCTCACCTCGCGGAACGTCCGCGGCGGCCTCCTCACGGACTGGTTCCTCGGCGGGCTGAACTACCAGATCGAGCACCACCTCTTCCCCAGCATGCCCCGCCCCCATCTGCGGCTGGCCCAGCCCCTGGTACGGCGGCACTGCCGGGAGCTGGGGCTCCCGTACACCGAGACCGGGCTGATCGAGTCGTACCGGCAGGCCCTCGGATACATGCACGAGGTCGGCGAACCGCTACGCGTCGGCGCATAGTGGAACTGGCGGCCCGCCGCGTACGTTCACTGGACACGGAGCGGCACGGCCGCAGAGGAGGCGTGGAAGATGTCGACAAACGCGAAGATCGCCATCGGGGGAGTGGCCGTTGGCCTTCTTCTCTGGCCGCTGATCGGATTCTGGTTCTCCCTGCTGGTGGTGATCGGAGTGCCGGCAGCCGCGTATCTGATGCTGGACCCGTCGCAGCGCCGCAGGCTGCGCCGGATCAACCGCAAGGAGATCGGCCGCTGAGGCAGGCGGCCCATCCCGGGAGTGCGCGGGGGCCCGGACCGTCCGTTCGCGGCGGTCCGGGCCTTCGTATGCCGGGGTCCGGGCCTCGTACGCCTGTGGGCCGGGGCCCGTATCCCTGTCCCGGCGCGGTGGTCCGTAGAGTTCGGAGCCGTGAAAATCATTCCCGTCGCCTACGACCACCCCGACGCCGTCGCCCTCGCGGAGCAGGTACAGGAGGAGTACCGCCGCCGGTTCGGCTACGACGACGCGACACCCCTGCATCCCTCGTACTTCGAGCCGCCGAGCGGTCTGTACCTCCTCGCCTACGACATGGACACCGCCGTCGCCTCCGGCGGCTGGCGCGCCCAGGACAGCCGCGAGGAGGGGTACGCGCCGGGCGACGCCGAGGTCAAGCGCATGTTCGTCGCCCCGGAGGCCCGGGGGCGCGGGCTGGCGCGCCGGATCCTGGCCGCGCTGGAGGAGAGCGCGCGGAGCGCCGGACGGATCCGGATGGTGCTGGAGACCGGCCATCTGCTGGGCGAGGCGACCAGCCTGTACCGGTCCAGCGGGTACGGGCCGACGGCGGGATTCGGGCGGTATCGGGGGAACGCGGACAGCACGTTCTTCGAAAAGCCGCTGTAGGCCGCCACCGCCCGTGGGGCGCCACTCGCGGAACCTGCCCCCAGGCCGCCGCGCCGTTCAGTCCCGGCGGACGGCCAGCGCCAGGAAACGCCCCGGCTCGTCGGTGTACGACTCCAGCCGCCAGCCCGCCCCGGCGAGCAGGGGGCGCAGCCGGGGCTCGGCCCGTGCGTCGTCGTCGGTGATCCGGCGGCCCTGCCGGGCGGCGAGCGCGGCCCGGCCTAGGGGATGGAACAGCGCCAGCCGGCCGCCCGGCCGCACCACCCGGGCCAGTTCGCCGAGATCCCGTCCGGGCTCCGGGAGATGGCCGATCAGCCCCGCGCCGAAGACCGCGTCCAGCGCGCGGTCGCGCAGCGGCAGCCGCGTCACATCGGCGAGCAGCAGCCGTCCGCCGCGCCGCCGGCCCGCTCGTACGGCCTCGGCCAGCATCTCCGGGGTGAGATCGGCGCCCAGCACCGTTCCGCGCTCGCCCACCGCGGCCCGCAGGGCCGGCAGCGCGCGTCCCGTGCCGCACCCCGCGTCCAGCACGGCGTCACCGGGGCGCAGCCCCAGCGCGGCGACGGCGGCGGTGTAGGCCGGGCCGTCGTCGGGGAAGCGCCGGTCCCAGCCGGCCGCGCGGGCGGCGAAGAACTCCTGGACACGGGTGTGGTCGCGGGTCATGGGGACATGATCCCCCGGACCGGCCCGCCGATCGGTTCAGCCCATCGGTTCTGCCGGCCGGTATTGCTGCTCGGCCGGTCATCCGGTCAGCCGGTCATGTCCGCGAGGGCCGAGACCCGTTCGACCCGTACCCGCACCAGTAGCTCGCCCGGCACGGCGTTGCGCCGGCCGAACTCCGCGGCCCGCTCCTCTCCCATGTAGCGCGCGGCGATCCGGGTGCTCCATTTGAGGAGTTCCGCCGGATCCTCGTCGGTCTCGGCCCGGCCGTGGACGACCGCGAAGGCGAACGGCGGACGCTCGTCGTCCACACAGAGGGCCACCCGGCCGTCCCGCAGCAGGTTGCGGCCCTTCACGGTCTCCTTGCCGGTGTTGAAGACGAGATCATCCCCGTCCATGACGAACCAGACCGGCGCGATGTGCGGGCTTCCGTCGGCCCGTACGGTGCACAGCTTTCCGGTGCGCGTGCCCTCGGAGACGAAGGCATGCCACTCGTCCTTGCTCATGTTTGTCGGCATGACCGTATTTTCCGCCGGTGGGACAATCGGCGCGATGTGTGGCTCACGGATCGTGCCGATCCGGAGGCCGCTTGCGTCGCGGCGGCGGGTACGGAACGCTACGGGCGTTGCGGATACGGGAACATATGAACGGGGAGGGGCGGGAAATGTCACTCGAAAAGGGCCTTGACTGGCTGTTGGACGACCTGACCGAACGGGTCGAGCACATCAAACACGCACTGGTGCTCTCGAACGACGGTCTGGTGACGGGGGCCAGTTCGGCGCTGGCCCGCGAGGACGCGGAGCATCTCGCGGCGGTCTCCTCCGGGCTGCACAGCCTCGCGCGCGGCTCGGGGCGGCACTTCAGGGCGGGACAGGCGAGACAGACGATGGTGGAGTTCGACGAGGCGCTCCTGTTTGTCACGGCGGCGGGGGAGGGCAGCTGCCTGTGTGTGCTGACCACGGCGGAAGCGGATGTCGGTCAGGTGGCATACGAGATGACGCTGCTGGTCAACCGGGTCGGTGAGCATCTCGGTGTGCCGGCGCGGCAGCCGGACCACACGAGCCTGAGCGGGCTCTGACCGCCCGGCCGGTTCTGCCGTGCGCGGCGAGTTATCCACAGGCCCGGCGGGGGGTCTGCGCGCCACGCTATGGTCGTCACCGAGAGTAATTGATGCTCACGGGGGAGGACCAGCATGTCCATCAATGACGCCAGGACACGGCAGCCGGAGACGGTCGGGGTCAACACGGCCGCTCGGGAACTGGAGCTGAGGCGGGGCGAGTTCGCGCTCGCCGCCCAGCTCGGCCATATCCGCACCACCGCCGGGGCGACCGGGGCCGGCGGCGGGCGCCGGGTCAGCCGTCAGGAGATCGAGCGGCTGCGGGCCGCCGAGGGTTTCCCGGAGACGCTCCGGGAGCGGGTGCGGACGGTGGGCACGGCCGAGGGCGCGGAGCTGCTGTCCGTGAGCCCGGGCCGGTTCACCCGGCTGGCGCGGGCCGGCCTTGTCGCACCGGTGAGCTTCTATCTGAACCGGTACCGGGCGGTGGTCTGGCTCTATCTGGCGGACGACCTGCGGGCGTTCGCCGCGACGGAACCGGTCCTGCTCACCGGCCGGTTCCCGGAGGCCCTGCGCGCGGGCCTCGACGCGGGGGAGGACCGCAGGCCGCGCAACTGGCGCGGCAGGCGTGTCGGCCGGCTGCTGCACGAGAGCGACGATCCCTGGGAGCGGGCGGCCGTCGCCGGGTGCGTTCTGGACCCGGCCCATCTCGCGGAGCTGGTGCGGGATCCGTACGAGCGCGCGTATCTGACCCGGCTGCGGCCCCGTCTCACGCCCGCGTACCAGGAGTCCGAGGCGGCGCGGGAGACGGTGCGCCGGCTGGTGGTGGCGGACGATCCGGACGAGATCCAGTGGCACCGGGCCGTCCTGGGGAGCCTCTTGGAGGAGGCCCGGTCCGTACGGCCCGCTCCGCGCCCCGACGGCGACGGCCGGACCCGTCCCGCCCCCGGTCCGCCCGCCGCGCGGGAAACGTCCTGTGGAGCCCGTCGTGGCGGGCTGCTGGCCCGGCTGAGGGGCGGACGGGTCCTGCTCCCCGGCCGCCGGAGGGAGGACCGGAGAGAGGAACGGACGCCTGCGCCGGGGACCGTGACGCGGCGTGAGGGGCCGCGCCGGTGAGGCGGGAGCGTCCGGGCACCGCGCGCCGTGTACGGCGGCGCGCCGCCGCCCGGCTCCGGCGGGAGCGGGACGGCGGCGCGCGGGAGCCAGGATCAGCCGATGCGGTGGACGAGCTGGGTCGTCAGCTCGTAGCGCGCGCCGACGATGGCCAGCGTGCCCTTGTCCACCCTGGCGGCGAGATCGGGTTCGGCGGCGAGCCGCTTGCGGACGGCCTCGACCTGGGCGCTCACGGTGGAGTCGACCCGCTCGGCGCCCTCCTTGCTGTGGTCGATCACCGGGCGGATCTCGTCGGCCAGATACTGGATGTGCGCCGGAAGGTGTCCCCCGCTCTCCTCCGTCTCGACCGCCGCCTTGACGGCGCCGCACGACTGGTGGCCGAGGACGAGGATCAGCGGGATGTCCAGCTCCAGGGCGCCGTAGCAGACGGAGCCGAGGACGGCCTCGTCCAGCACCTGGCCGGCCGAGCGGACGGTCATCAGGTCGCCGAGTCCCTGGTCGAAGGCCAGCTCCGGGGGGACCCGGGAGTCGATGCAGCCGAGCACGAGGGCGAAGGGGTGCTGGCCCGAGACAAGGGCCTCGCGCACGGTCCGTGTCTCGTGCGGGTGCTGCTCCCGGAAGGTGCGCCAGCGGTGGTTGCCCTCCGCCAGCTCCCGGAGCGCGGCGTCCGGGGTGGTCGGGCGGGGGCGCTCGGCGCGGGGCCGGCCGGCGGCTCCGGCAGAGGGTGCCGTCAGTGCCACACCTGCCGTCGCGGCCGTCCCCGCGAGGGCCGCGCGCAGCAGGGAACGGCGAGGAGTGCCGAGCGTGGGGGTGGTGGGGGTGGTGGAGGGTGCGTGTCTGGTCGATATCACGGCCGGAGACTATCCGTGAGATCTTTGGCCATGGATTTCGGTTGGTGATTTATTGACCCGATCTTGAACCAACGACCGCTCTCGCACCAGGTATTTGGCGTGAAGTCGCCAACTCTTCGCCTCTCGGTTTGGATCGCGGTGGAGCGTGTGCGTGCCGCTGACCATGGTGTGGTTGCATGATCCGGTGATACGACCGATCGGTTCCATGGACGAGAACGCCGGCCCGGCACATCGAATCCGGCCACGGGAGAAGGGTGACCTGGAGGCGTGCGCGCGGGTGCTCGCCGAGGTGCACCGGGGCGACGGCTACCCGGTGAACTGGCCCGAAATCCCCGCCGATTGGCTGGCGCCCCCGGGACAGCTGGCCGGCTGGGTCGCCGAGCTGGACGGCCGCATCGTCGGACATCTGGCGCTGTCCCCGGCGGGCGACGGGGACGCGGCGCCCGGGCTGTGGAGCGCGCGCACGGGCCGGCCCGCCGCCGGCAGCGCGGTGGTGAGCCGGCTGTTCGTCTCGCCGTCGGCGCGCGGCCACGGCCTCGGCGCCCTGCTGCTGGACCGGGCGGTACGGGACGCCGCCGCGCGCGGACTCCACCCCGTACTGGACGTCGTCGCCTCCGACACCGCGGCGGCGGCGCTCTACGAACGCCTCGGCTGGCACCTGCTGGCCGTCGTGGAGCAGCGCTGGAGCCCGGACCGGACGGTCACGGTCCGCTGTTACGCGGCGCCCGCCTGAGCCGCGCGGACGGTCAGCGCGCCGCCGGCCGCCGGGTCGAGCTGCGGACCACCAGTTCGGGCTGGAGCACCACCGAACGGTGCGTATGACGCTCCGCGCCGGGTCCCGTCTCGGCCATCAGCATCTCGGCGGCCGTCCGCCCCATCGCGTCCGCCGGCTGCCGTACCGAGGTCAGCGGGACGACCGCCGCCGCGGCGAACTCGATGTCGTCGTACCCGACGATCGACACATCGCCCGGCACATCGACCCCGGCCCCGTACATGGCCTGGAGCACCCCCAGCGCCAGCAGGTCGTTGGCGCAGAAGACGGCGGTGGGGCGCTCGGCGAGGCCCAGCAGCCGGGCCCCGGCGTCGATGCCCGAGGCCACGTCCAGCCGCGCCGACTCCACATGGCGCAGCGCCCCGTCCGGCAGCCCCGCCTCGCGCAGGGCGCGCAGCGCGCCCGAGTGCCGGTCGCGGCACTGGGGCAGCGACATCGGGCCGCTGATGTACGTCACCGAGCGGTGCCCCGCGGCGAGCAGATGCCGCACCGCGAGGGCGCCCCCGGCGACATCGTCCACCGAGACCGAGCAGCCCTCGGCGGCCGGCACGGCCCGGTCCACATGGACGAACGGAATGTCCCGGCGCGCGAACTCCCGCACATTGCGGCCCGTCGCGTCCGCCGGGGTCAGCAGTACCCCGCGCACCCGCTGCTCGGCGAAGAGCGACAGATACTCGGCCTCCTCGGCCGGGCTGCCCGCGCTGTTGCAGAGCATCACCCCGAGCCCCGTCTCCCGCGCCGCGCGCTCCGCGCCCTTCGCGATGGCGACGAAGAACGGATTCGCCATGTCCAGCACCAGAATCGCCAGAATGCGGCTGGTGCCGACCCTGAGCTGACGGGCCGTCTCGCTCCGGACGAAACCGAGCTGGTCTATGGCCGCCCGTACCCGCACCCGGGTGTGCTCGGACACCTTCTCCGGCCTGTTGAGCACGTTCGAGACAGTGCCGACCGAGACACCGGCCATCCTGGCCACGTCCTTGATGCCGACCGTCTGCGCCACGCGTCCTGCCTGTCCTGTCACATCCCGTGGGTCACCTCACGCGGTACCCCTGCTCGCGCCGGTCATCATATCGGCGCGCGCTCCCCGTGAGCCGCCGCCCGGTCCCAGGCCCGCCGGGCATCCCGGTCGCGCGTCGGCTCGTACCGGCGCGGCTCCGTCGTGGCGCGCAGCAGGGCGCGCAGATCGGACAGATCGCCGCGGACGGCGCCCGCGGCGCGCGCCTGCACGAGTACGTTGCCGAGCGCCGCCGCCTCGGCCGGCCCGGCCACCACGGGCAGCCCGCACGCGTCGGCGGTGAGTTGGCACAGCAGCTCGTTGTGGGCGCCGCCACCGACGATGTGCACGGTGTCCACGGCCCGGCCCGACAGCCGCTGCGCGTCCTCGATCGCCCGCCGGTGGGCGAGGGCCAGCGAGTCCAGCACACAGCGGGTGATCTCGGCCGGGCTCTCCGGGGCCTTCCCGCCCGAACGGCGCGCGGCGTCCGCGATCCGCCGCGGCATGTCGCCGGGCGGCAGGAACGCCGGGTCGTCGGCGTCCACGTACGACCGCAGCCCCGGCACCTCGGTGGCCTCGGCCAGCAGCCGGTCCAGCGACCGGGGCGCCCCCTCGGCCTCCCAGGTGCGCAGGCACTCCTGGAGCAGCCAGAGCCCCATGATGTTCCGCAGATAGCGGACGGTGCCGTCCACCCCCAGCTCATTGGTGAAGTTGGCCCGTCTGCTCTCCTCGGTCAGCACGGGCGCGTCCAGTTCCAGACCGGCCAGCGACCAGGTGCCGGTGGCGACATAGGCGAAGCGGTTCCCGGACGCGGGGACCGCCGCGACGGCCGAGGCCGTGTCGTGCGACCCGACGGCCGTCACCGGCACCGGACCCGTCAGCCCGGTCTCGGCCAGCACGTCGGGCAGCAGCACACCGGCCGGGTCACCGGGGCCGCGCAGCGGCGCGAACAGCCCCAGATCGATACCGAGCGCGTCGGCCACCGACGGCGACCAGTCCCGCGCCCGCGGATCGATGAGCTGGGTGGTGGACGCGTTGGTCAGCTCCGTACCCGCCTCGCCGGTCAGCCAGTACGAGATGAGGTCGGGGATCAGCAGCAGCCGGTGCGCCGCGTCCAGCGCCGCGCTCCCGCGCGCGGCCGTGAGCTGGTACAGCGTGTTGAACGGCAGGTACTGGAGCCCGGTGGCCGCGTACAGCGCGGCGGGCCCCAGCACCGCGCCGGCTCTCTCGCCCTCGCCCTCCGTACGGGCGTCCCGGTAGTGCACCGGATTGCCGAGCAGGGCCCCCGACGCGTCGAGCAGCCCGTAGTCGACGGCCCAGGTGTCGACGCCGACACTCGCCGGCGCGCGCCCGGCGGCGGCGCCGGCCGCCCGCAGCCCGTCCAGCACCCCGCCGTACAGCGACAGGATGTCCCAGTGCAGGGTGCCGGCGATCCGCACCGGCCGGTTGGGGAAACGGTGCACCTCGTCGAGGCGCAGCGTGCCGGCGCCCCGGTCGGAGACATGCCCGACCATGACACGCCCGCTGGACGCGCCGAGGTCGACGGCGGCGAAGGGAAGCGGTTCGGAGAGTGACACGGCAGACCTCGTGAAGGGGACAGGGAGACAGGGAGACAGGGAGACAGGGAGACAGGGAGGGACAAGGAGAGAAGGGAGACGCAGGGAGATACGAGGGGTACGGGTGCGGGGTGTACGGGGCCGGAGCAGCCCGTCCCGTACACCCCGCACCCGCCGCGCGCTCAGCGCAGGAACGCCGCCGCGACCCCCGCGTCCACCGGGATGTGCAGCCCCGTCGTATGGCTCAGCTCACCGCCCGTCAGCGCGAACACCGCGTTGGCCACATGCTCCGGCAGCACCTCCCGCTTGAGGATCGTCCGCTGCGCGTAGAACTCGCCGAGCTTCTCCTCCTCCACGCCGTACACCGCGGCCCGCTCCGCGCCCCAGCCGCCCGCGAAGATCCCCGAACCGCGTACCACCCCGTCGGGGTTCACCCCGTTCACCCGGATCCCGAGTCCGCCCAGCTCGGCGGCGAGCAGCCGCACCTGGTGGGCCTGGTCGGCCTTGGTCGCGGAGTACGCGATGTTGTTGGGGCCCGCGAACACCGCGTTCTTGGAGGCGATGTAGACGATGTCACCGCCGGACTTCTGATCGGTCATCACCCGGGCCGCCTCGCGCGAGACCAGGAAGGACCCGCGCGCCATGATGGAGTGCTGGAGGTCCCAGTCCCGGGCCGTCGTCTCCAGCAGCGGCTTCGAGATCGAGATACCGGCGTTGTTGACGACCAGGTCCACCCCGCCGAAGGCGAGCACGGCCGCGTCGAACGCCGCCCCGATCGCCGCCTCGTCCGTCACGTCCACCGTCACCGCCACGGCCCGGTCCGCGCCGCCCAGCTCCTCGACGACCGCCGCCGCGCCCCCGGCGTTCAGATCGGCCACCACGACGCACGCGCCCTCGGCGGCCAGCCGGTGCGCGATGGCCCGGCCGATCCCCGACCCCGCGCCGGTGACCAGCGCGACCCGCGCGGCCAGCGCCTTCGGCGCCGGCATCCGGCGCAGCTTGGCCTCCTCCAGCTCCCAGTACTCGATCCGGAACTTCTCCGACTCCTCGATCGGCGCGTACGAGGAGACGGCCTCGGCGCCGCGCATCACGTTGACCGCGTTGAGGTAGAACTCCCCGGCGACCCGGGCGGTCTGCTTGTCCTTGCCGAAGGAGAACATGCCCACCCCGGGCACCAGCACGATCGCCGGGTCCGCGCCGCGCATCGCCGGCGAGCCGGGCACCGCGTGCCGCTCGTAGTAGGCGCGGTACTCCTCGCGGTACGCGGTGTGCAGGGCGGCCAGCCGCTCCCGTACCTCCTCCAGCGGCGCGCCGGCCGGCAGATCGAGGACCAGCGGGCGGACCTTGGTGCGCAGGAAGTGGTCCGGGCAGGAGGTGCCCAGCGCGGCCAGCCGCGGATGCTCCGCGCGGGCGAGGAAGTCGAGGACCGGCTCCGTGTCGGTGAAGTGCCCGACCTGCCGCCGGTCGGTGGAGGCGATCCCGCGGATCAGCGGCGCCAGCGCGGCGGCCCGGGCGCGCCGCTGCTCCGCCGGCAGCGGCTCGTACCCCGGCAGGACCGGACCGAAGGGCTCCGGCGCGCCCCGCTCGGCGAGAAACGTCTCGGCGGTGCGGATGATGTGCAGGGAGTTACGCTCGCACTCCTCGGAGGTCGCGCCCCAGGCGGTGATGCCGTGGCCGCCGAGCACACAGCCGATCGCCCGCGGGTTGGCCGCCTTGACCGCGGCGATGTCCAGACCGAGCTGGAAGCCGGGGCGCCGCCAGGGCACCCAGACGACCGTGTCGCCGAAACACTCGGCCGTCAGCTTCTCGCCGTCGGCCGCGCAGGCCAGCGCGATACCCGAGTCGGGGTGCAGATGGTCCACATGAGGGGCGTCGACCAGCCCGTGCATCGCGGTGTCGATCGACGGGGCCGCGCCGCCCTTTCCGTGCAGGCAGTAGTCGAACGCGGCGACCATCTCGTCCTCGCGGTCGACCCCCGGATAGACACCGCTCAGCGCGCGCAGCCGGTCGACCCGCAGCGCGGCCAGGCCCTCCGGCCGCAGCGTGCCCAGATCGCCGCCCGATCCCTTCACCCACATCAGCTCGACCTCGTCACCCGTGACCGGGTCGGTGGCGGAGCCCTTGGCGGAGGTGTTGCCGCCCGCGTAATTGGTGTTGCGCGGATCGGCGCCGAGCCGGTGCGAACGGGCGAGCAACTGCTCGGCCTCGGGGTGAAGACGGGGCTGGTCGTTCATCATGTCCCTCGGTGAAGTGCGGTCTCTACGGGTGGACGGGGCACGGAGTACGGGTACGGGCCCGGCGGCGGCGGCCGACGGGCGCTCAGGCACCCCAGCCGGCCTGGGTGCCGCCGACCCGCTCCGCGGCGATCCTCTTGCCGTAACCGGAGGCGTGGTACGCGGCGACCGGGTCGGCGTCCGCGCCCAGCTCCGCGCGCGCCTCGGCCACCAGCGGGCGGACATCGGTGTTGAAGGCGTCCATCAGCACCGCGTTGGCGGCCAGCACGTCCCCGGAGCGCTGCGCCGCGTCCAGCGCGTCCGCGTCCACCAGCAGCGCCTTGGCCGTGGCCTCCTGGACGTTCATCACCGAGCGGATGATCGCGGGGATCTTCTCCTCGATGTTGTGGCACTGGTCGAGCATGAACGCCGTCCGCGAGGTGTACCCGCCGCCCCTGATCACCTCGTACATGATCCGGAACAGCTGGAAGGGGTCGGCGGCGCCGGCCATCAGGTCGTCGTCCGCGTAGAAGCGCGAGTTGAAGTCGAAGCCGCCGAGCTTCCCCTCCCGCAGCAGCAGCGCGACGATGAACTCGATGTTGGTGCCCGGCGCGTGGTGCCCGGTGTCCACGACGACCTGGGCCTTCTCACCGAGCTTGAGGCAGTGCGCGTACGCCGTGCCCCAGTCCGGTACGTCCGTGGCGTAGAAGGCGGGCTCGAACAGCTTGTACTCCAGCAGCATCCGCTGGTCGTCACCGAGCCGTTCGTACACCGCCGACAGGGCCTCGGCGAGCCGTCCCTGGCGCGCGGAGATGTCGTCCTGGCCCGGGTAGTTGATGCCGTCGGAGAACCAGAGCTTCAAATCGCGCGACCCGGTGGCGTCCATGACGTCCACGCACTCCAGCAGATGCCCCAGCGCCTTGCGGCGCACGGCGGCGTCCGGATGGGTGACGGAACCGAGCTTGTAGTCGTCGTCCTGGAACACGTTCGAGTTGATCGCCCCGATCCGCAGCCCCAGCTCCCGCGCCCCGTCCGCGAGCCCGGCGTAGTCGTCGACGCGGTCCCACGGGATGTGCAGGGCCACCGTCGGCGCCACGCCCGTGTGGGCGTGCACCCGGGCGGCGTCCGCCAGCTTCTCGGCCGGGGTGCGCGGCACGCCCGGCTGGGTGAACACCTTGAACCGCGTACCGGAATTCCCGAACGCCCACGACGGCGTCTCGACGGCCTGTGACTTCAGCGCCGCCTTCACAGCGGACACGGCGGATCGACCCGTCATCTCTCAGCGCTCCCGTGGTGCGGACTCGCCAGGCGAGTCGGTGTCGCGATTCCTTATGAATCGTTTCATCGCGGTGAAGCTATGGGAGTGGACCACGTGTGTCAACCCTCCGCGCAGCACCCGTGAGCCCCCTGCGGCGCGCGGGGGAAGCCCCCGGAAAATGTCGTGCGCGGCCCATTGACGCCGTCCCTGGGCGACGTTTAGCTTCCGTGCAACTTCTTTGAAACCTTTCACGGCGGGTGGTGCTCTCCGGCCATTACCGCTGAGGAGCCCCCATGAACCAGCCCGCCACAGGTCCCGCCCCGGTCCTGGCCCTCAAGGACGTGAGCAAGTCCTTCGGCGCTGTCAGGGCTTTGCGGGATGTCTCCCTGCGTCTGCTCCCCGGTGAGGTCCACGCCCTCGCCGGGGAGAACGGCGCGGGCAAGTCCACGCTGATCAAGACGCTCGCCGGGGTGCACCGGCCCGACAGCGGCGCCGTGCTGCTCGACGGCGAGCCCGTCGTCTTCCACGGCCCGGCCGACGCCCGGGACGCCGGTATCGCCGTCATCTACCAGGAGCCGACCCTCTTCCCCGATCTGTCGATCGCGGAGAACATCTTCATGGGCCGTCAGCCCCGCCGCTCCTTCGGCCGTATCGACCGCGCCGCCGTACGGGAGACCACCGCCGCCCTGATGAAGCGGCTCGGCGTCGACCTCGAACCCGACCGGCCCGCCCGTGGCCTCTCCATCGCCGACCAGCAGATCGTCGAGATCGCCAAGGCGCTCTCCTTCGACGCGCGGGTCCTCATCATGGACGAACCGACCGCCGCCCTCACCGGCGGCGAGACCGCCCGGCTCTTCTCCGTCGTGCGCACCCTGCGGGCCGAGGGCGCCGCCGTCCTGTTCATCTCGCACCGGCTGGAGGAGATCTTCGCGCTCTGCCAGCGGGTCACCACCCTGCGGGACGGCCGCTGGATCTCCTCGCTGCCGCTGGCCGGACTCACCGAGGACGATCTCGTACGCTCCATGGTCGGCCGCGACCTCGGCGAGCTGTACCCCAAGCAGCAGACCACCGCAGGCGACACCGCGCTGTCGGTCCGGAGACTGACCCGTGAGGGCGTCTTCCACGACATCTCCTTCGACGTACGGCGCGGCGAGATCGTCGCGCTCGCCGGGCTGGTCGGCGCGGGCCGCAGCGAGGTCGCGCAGGCCGTCTTCGGCGTCGACCGGGCCGACGCCGGCGAGGTGACCGTCGACGGCCGTACGCTGCCCGCCGGTTCACCGACCGCCGCCATGGCGGCCGGACTCGCGCTGGTCCCCGAGGACCGGCGGCAGCGCGGACTGGTGATGGACATGTCCATCGAACGCAATATCGCGCTCACCGGCCTGGACCGGCTGGGCCGCGCCGGTCTGGTCCGCCGTCCGCTGGAGCGCGGCCGGGCCGCGGACTGGGCCGTACGCCTCCAGCTCAAGTACAACCGCCTCGCCGACCCGGTCGGTGTGCTCTCCGGCGGCAACCAGCAGAAGGTCGTCCTCGCCAAGTGGCTGGCCACCGAACCGGCCGTCCTCATCGTCGACGAACCCACCCGCGGGATCGACGTCGGCACCAAGGCCGAGGTGCACCGGCTGCTCTCCTCGCTCGCCGCCGAGGGGCTCGCCGTCCTCATGATCTCCTCCGACCTGCCGGAGGTCCTCGGCATGGCCGACCGGGTGCTCGTCATGCGCGAGGGCCGGCTCACCGCCGAGATCCCCCGCGCCGAGGCGACCGAGGAGACCGTCATGGCGGCGGCGACCGGACTGGGCGAAGGCGAAAGGGCCACGGCATGACCACACTTCTCGACCAGCCCCCCACGGACACCGGCGGCGCCCGCTCGGCGCGCTCGCTCGTGGACGCCGTGTTCCGGGCCCGGGAGATCAGCATCGCCGGAGCCCTGGCGCTGCTCATCCTCTTCACCTGGATCTCCAACTCCCGCTTCCTCGACGACCAGGGCGTCAAGGACCTCCTGCTCAACGCCTCCATCCTGGTCCTGCTCGCCGTCGGCCAGTCCGTGGTCGTCGTCACCCGCAACATCGACCTCTCGGTCGGCTCGGTCGTCGGGCTCTCCGCCTTCGCCTGCGGCAAGTTCGTCGCCGGCAGCGACCACGGCGTGCTCACCGTCCTGCTGCTCGGCATCGCCCTCGGCACCGTCTGCGGACTGGTCAGCGGCGCACTGGTCAGCTTCGGCCGGGTGCCCGCGCTCGTGGTCACCCTCGGCATGCTCTACATCATCCAGGGCCTCGACTACTGGTGGGCCCAGGGCGAGCAGATCAGCGCCAACGACGTGCCCGACGCCATCCTGCGCCTCGGCAGCGGCGGCGTCCTCGGCGTGCCCTATCTGCCGCTGATCGCGCTGGCCCTGCTCGCCGCCACCGCGTACTTCCTGCGCTCCTACCGCTCGGGCCGCGAGCTGTACGCCATCGGCTCCAACCCCGAGGCCGCCCGGCTCGCCGGAGTGCCGATCCGCCGCCGGGTCCTCGGCGCGTACGCCTTCTCCGGCGCCGTCGCCGGATTCGCCGGCGCCCTGTGGCTCGCCCGCTTCGGCACGGTCGTCGCGGACAACGCCCACGGCTGGGAACTCACCGTCGTCAGCGCCGTGGTCGTCGGCGGGGTCGCCATCACCGGCGGCACCGGAACGGTCTGGGGCGCGGCGCTCGGCGCCCTGCTGCTCACCACCATCGGCAGCGCGCTGATCGTCCTGAAGGTCGACGCGTTCTGGCAGGGCGCCATCACCGGCGCGCTGCTCCTCGCGGCCATCAGCGTCGACCGGATCGTCTCCCTGCGCATGACCGCAGCACTGAGGAAGAGGAGCGCCCGACATGGGAATGGCGCCTGACACGCAGACCGCGCCGCCGCCCCCGGCGACGGCACCGCACGAGCGGGGCGCGACCCCCGGTGAACGCGTCAGGGCCGTCGGACTGCGCTGGGACACCGCGGTCGGCGCCCTGCTGGTGGCGGTCTTCGTCGTGGGACTCGGCAGCACCGACGGCTTCGCGTCCGGCGAGAACCTCGCCTTCGCGTTCAACGACATCGCCGAAGTCGCCCTGATCGCCCTGCCGATGACCCTGCTGGTGGTCGCCGGGCAGGTCGATCTCTCCGTCGCCTCCATGCTCGGTCTGGGCAGCGCGCTGACCGGCGCGCTGTGGAACGCCGGCTGGGCCTTCGAGACCATCGTCCCCGTCGTGCTCCTCGTCGGCGTCGCCGGCGGACTCCTCAACGGCTGGCTGGTCACCCGGGTCGGACTGCCCTCGCTCGCCGTCACCATCGGCACCCTCGCCCTCTACCGGGGCCTCGCCTCCGTGGCGCTCGGCAGCGACGCCGTCACCGACTTCCCCCGTACGTACGCGGACTGGGCCGTCGACACCACCACGATCCCCGGCACCTTCGTCACCTACCCCGTCGCGCTGTTCATCGTCCTGGCGATCGCGACCGCCGTCCTGCTGCACTCCACCGCCTTCGGCCGGTCCCTGTTCGCCATCGGCGCGCAGGAGGAGGCCGCCTACTTCGCCGGGATCAGGGTCAAGCGCTACAAACTCGTTCTCTTCGTCGTCACGGGCGCGTTCGCCGCCTTCGCCGGGATCGTCTTCACCCTCCGGTACGGCAGCGCCCGCGCCGACAACGGGCTCGGCTTCGAGATGCTCGTCATCGCCTCCGTCCTGCTGGGCGGGGTGGACTTCGACGGCGGCCGGGGCACGCTCTTCGGCGCGGTCGCCGGCGTCCTGCTGATCAGCGTCCTGAAGAACCTGCTGACCCTCAACGACGTGCCGAACGAGGTCCAGGTCATCGTCACCGGCCTGCTGCTCGTCGCCTCCGTCCTCACCCCCCGCCTGATCGCCGCCGCCGTCGAACGCCGGCACCGGCGCGCGGCCGACGACACCGCCGCCCCCACGCCCTGAAGCCCCGTCCGCCGCCCGTCGCACCGCGCCGTACCGCCCGTCGCACCACGCCGAGCCACCCGACCCTTCAGAAAGGCACCCCGCCATGCCGATCCGTCACCCCGCCCGACGCCGCGCGGCCGTCACCGCCGCCACCGCCTGTGTCCTCGCCGTCGCCCTGACCGCCTGCTCCGGCACCACCAAGGACAGCGTGAAGCAGGACGACAGCACCGTCGGTACGGACACCTCCACCGCCGCCTCGGCCGACCCGGACGCGCCCCTGAAGAAGGGCCTCAAGCTCGCCTTCCTGCCCAAGCAGATCAACAACCCCTACGAGAAGATCGTCGACGAGGCCGGTATCGCCGCGGCCAAGGAGTACGGCGCCACCGGCAAGGAGGTCGGTCCCTCCGACGCCAGCGCCTCCTCCCAGGTCTCGTACATCAACACCCTCATCCAGCAGCGCCAGGACGCCATCCTGATCGCGGCCAACGACCCGAACGCGGTGTGCGGTCCGCTCAAGCAGGCCATGAAGAAGGGCATCAAGGTCGTCGCGTACGACTCCGACACCGCCAAGGACTGCCGCCAGCTCTTCATCAACCAGGCCAGCTCCGAGGAGATCGGCCGCAGCCTGGTCCAGCACCTCGGCGAACAGCTCGGCCACAAGGGCAAGATCGCGATCCTCTCGGCCACCCAGAACGCCACGAACCAGAACACCTGGATCGAGTTCATGAAGGACGAGCTGAAGCTGCCCGCCTACAAGGACATGGAGCTGGTGAAGGTCGCGTACGGCGACGACGCGGACCAGAAATCCTTCCAGCAGACCCAGGGTCTCCTCCAGGCGTACCCCGACCTCAAGGGCATCATCTCGCCCACCACCGTCGGTATCGCCGCCGCCGCCCGCTACCTCAGCGACTCCTCGTACAAGGGCAAGGTCGTCCTCAACGGCCTCGGCACCCCGAACCAGATGCGCAAGTACGTCAAGGACGGCACCGTCGAGCAGTTCTCCCTCTGGAACCCGGAGGAGCTGGGCTACCTCGGCTCGTACGCCGCCGCCTCCCTGGCCTCCGGGCAGATCACCGGCGCCGAGGGCGAGACGTTCAAGGCCGGCACGCTCGGCGAGTACACCATCGGCAAGGACGGCGAGGTCATCCTCGGCGAGCCGACCGTCTTCGACAAGAAGAACATCGACAAGTTCGACTTCTGATCTGCTTCCGACCGCTTTCGACCCGACTTCCGATCGGACTTCCGATCCGACCTCCGAGAGGGGCCAGCACCCGTGCGGCGCGTCTGTTTCCTGCTGAAGGTCCGCCAGGACCGCATCACCGAGTACCGAGAGCGGCACGCCACCGTCTGGCCGGACATGCTCCGCGCCCTGTCGGAGAGCGGCTGGCACAACTACTCGCTCTTCCTGCGCGACGACGGACTGCTCGTCGGCTATCTGGAGCTGGCGGACGGGGACTTCGCCGCGGCCCAGGCGGCCATGGCGGCCACCGAGGTCAACGCCCGCTGGCAGAAGGAGATGGCCCCCTTCTTCGAATCCCTCGACGGCGACCGGCCGGACGAGGCGATGAAACCGCTCACCGAGGTCTTCCACCTGGCCTGAGCGGCCGGCCGGGCCGGGCCCCACCGGGGTCCGGCCCCGTCCCGTACCGGAGTTCCGCACTCAACGGAGAGATACGGACATGAGACTCAGGACCGCCGCGACCGCGACCGCGGCCACCGTGCTCCTCGCCACCGCCACCCTGCCCGGCGCCACCGGTACGGCCCTCGCCGCCGACCCCGCCCCGGCCGTCACACCGCTCGCCGACACTCAGCTCGACGCCCAGGCCGTCTACTTCGTCTCGTACAACGGCCTGGTCAACAACAACGCCTTCCAGAAGAACGGACTGCTCACCTACCGGGGCTATCAGTACGCCGCCTGGTACACCGCCGACCGCACCGCCGTCGTCGGCCGCCGCGCGCTCGGCGCCTCCTCCTGGGCGACCGTACGCCTGCCCCACCAGCTCACCGCGAACGACTCCCACAACGTCATCTCCATGGGCCTCTCCCGTGTCGACGGCCGGCTGCACCTCAACATGGACTCGCACAGCAACGGCTTCTTCTACGTCAAATCCGCCGCCGGACTCCTCGACGACCCCGCCGCACGCGCCTGGACCGGCGGCCAGTTCGGCTCCGTACAGACCTCACTGGACGGGCTCGCGCTCACCTCGCAGTTCACCTACCCGCAGTTCGTCGCCACCCCCGAGGGCCGCCTCCAGCTCAGCTACCGGGCGGGCATCTCGGGCAACGGCCGCAACGGACTCGCCGAGTACGACGGCACGAAGTGGACCGCCCTGGGCGAATGGTCCGGCTCCACCGGCACCTACACCAGCGAGCACGGCTCCAGCACCGCCCGCAACATGTATCTGCACGGCATCGACTACGGAAGCGACGGCCGGCTCCACGCCTTCTACACCTGGCGCGAGCAGAGCGCCGCCGTCATGTGCAACAGCGGCGGCATCACCAACCACGACACCGGCTACGTGTACAGCACCGACCGCGGCCGGACCTGGCGCAACGCGGCCGGCACCCAGGTCGGCACCACCGGCGGCAGCGACCCGGTGACGGTGAACGACGCCGGCACGGTCGTCGACGCCCTCAACCCCGACCACTCGCTGATGAACCAGGAGAGCCAGGCCACCGACTCCGCCGGCCTCCCGCAGGCGGTCATCAGCTACGTCCCGGGCCGCTTCGGCCAGTGCACCACCAACTACGTCGCCGACCGGACGGCCAACGGCCGCGCCTTCCATCTCGTCAGGAACGCCGCCGGCGCCTGGAAGAAGACCGAGATACCCGTCCCGCTCAACTCCAGCCAGCGCACCCATCTCGTCCTCGACCGGTACGACAACGCCTACGCCGTCCTGCCCTACGGCCGGATCGCCGCCGCGTCCAAGGCGTCCGGGTACACCGACTGGAAGACCCTCTTCGACGCCAACGGGCTGAACGCCTTCGGCGAGGTCGTGGTGGACGACACCCGGCTCGCCCAGGACGGTGTTCTGTCGTACATGTACCAGCAGAGGTCGAGCGGCACCACGCCCTCGGCGCTGCGCGTCATCGACTTCCGGCTCCCGTCCTGAGACACGAAAGCCGCTGTCCGACCGAAGGAACCCCATGACCGCACGGACCCCCGCCGTCGCCAGGAAACCCAGGATCGGCCTGGTCGCGGGCGGACTGGGAGCGTACTGGCCCCAGTTCCCCGAGCTGCTCCCGCGGCTGCGCCGATCGGCCGCCCGCGTCACCGAACGCCTGAGCGCGTTCGACGCCGAGGTCGTCGACGCCGGCTTCATCTCGGACGCCGAGGAGGGCGCGGCGGCGGCCGAGCGGCTGCGCGCCGCCGACTGCGACCTGATCGTCGGCTTCCTCACCACCTATATGACCGCCACGATGCTCGTGCCCGTCGCCCAGCGCAGCGGCGCGCCCGTGCTGCTCATCAACCTCCAGCCCAGCCCCGCCATGGACCACGCCTCGTTCGACACCGGCCAGTGGCTCGCGTACTGCGGCGCCTGCCCGCTGCCCGAGATGGCCAACGCCTTCGAACGCGTCGGCGTCCCCTTCCGCTCGGTCTCCGGCCATCTGGAGGACGAGCGCGCCTGGGAACGCATCGGCCGCTGGATCCGCGCCGCCGGGGTCCGCGCGGCGCTCCGGGGTGGCCGGCACGGGCTGATGGGACACCTCTACCCCGGCATGTACGACGTCGCCACCGACCTCACCATGGTCCCCGGACAGCTCGGCGGCCATGTGGAGGTCGTCGAGTTCGACGATCTGCGGGTACGGGTCGAGGAGGCCCGGGACGGCGACATCACGGCGCAGCTGGACCGGACCCGGGAGGTCTTCGACATCGCCGCCTCCGTGGACGAGGACGACCTGCGCTGGGCCGCCCGCGTCGCCGTCGGCCTCGACCGGCTCGTCGCCGACTTCGACCTGGACTCCCTCGCGTACTACCACCGCGGACTGAACGGCGAGGTCCACGAACGGCTCGGCGCCGGAATGATCCTGGGCTCCTCCCTGCTGACCTCGCGCGGGGTGCCCGCCTGCGGGGAGTACGAACTGCGCACCTCGCTGGCCATGCTGATCACCGACCGCCTCGGCGCGGGCGGCTCCTTCACCGAACTCCAGGCGCTGGACTTCACCGCCGACGTGGTCGAGATGGGCCACGACGGCCCCGGACACCTCGCCATCAGCGCCCGCAAACCGCTGCTGCGCGGACTCGGCGTCTACCACGGCAAGCGCGGCTGGGGCGTCTCCGTCGAATTCGACGTACGGCACGGACCCGTCACCCTGGTCGGCCTCGGCCAGACCCGCGACGGCCGCTACCGGCTGATCGCCGCCGAGGGCGAGGTGGTCGACGGACCGCACCTGGAGATCGGCAACACCACCTCCCGGGTCTCCTTCGGCTGCGACCCGGGGGAGTGGACCGACGCGTGGAGCGCCAGCGGGGTCGGCCACCACTGGGCCCTGGCCACCGGCGCGCTGCTCCCCGAACTGCGCGCGCTGGCCGGACTGACCGGCCTCGACCTGGTGGAAGTCGCCGTCCGATGAGACGGCCGGTGGGCATCAAGGACGTGGCCGGGGCGGCCGGTGTCTCGGTGGGCACCGTCTCGAACGTGATCAACCGCCCCGACTCCGTCACCGAGGAGACCCGCCGGCGCGTCCTGTCCGCCATCGAACGCCTCGGTTACGTACGCAGCGAGTCCGCGCGCCAGCTGCGCGCGGGCCGCAGCCGCATCCTGGCCGTACTCGTCCTCGACATGGCCAACCCGTTCTTCGTGGGCGTCGCCTCGGGCGCGGAACGCTCCGCGCGCGCCGCCGGGCTCGGGGTGATGCTCTGCAACAGCGCGGAGAGCCCGGCGGAGGAGGCCGCCTATCTCACCCTCTTCTCCGAACAGCGGGTACGCGGCGTCCTGGTCACCCCCGCCGACATGAGCGGCCGCAACCTCGACGCGTTCCGCCGCCATGGCATCCCGTTCGTCTTCGTGGACCGGGTCGTGCCCAGCGCCGACGGCTGCTCGGTCTCCGTCGACGACGTCAACGGCGGCGCGCTGGCCGTCCGCCATCTGCTGCGCCGCGGCAGCCGCGACATCGCGTACGTCAGCGGACCGATGCATCTGACGCAGTGCCAGAACCGCCGCGACGGCGCGCTGCGGGCCCTCGCCGAGGTCGGCCTGCCGCCCGCCGCGCTGCGCCATGTCGAGGCCGCGCGGCTCGATGTCACCGCGGGCCGGGACGCCGGGGCGCGGCTGCTCGGCATGGCGCCCCGGCCGACCGCCGTGTTCTGCGCCAACGACCTGCTCGCGCTCGGGGTCCTCCAGACCCTCTACCACGCGGGGGTACGGGTGCCCGAGGACATCGCCCTCGTCGGCTACGACGACATCGAGTTCGCCGCGGCGGCGGCCGTGCCGCTCACCTCGGTGCGCCAGCCCGCCCGCCGGCTCGGCGGCGCCGCGGCCGATCTGCTGATCGAGGAGACCGGCGACGATGCCGCCGCGCACCGGCACCGGCGCATCGTGCTCCAGCCCGAACTGGTCGTCCGCGCCTCCACACTGGCCGGCGCGCGGCACTGACGGCGGTCGGCGAGGGGGAGCGGCTCACCCCGGCCGCTTCTCCGCACTGGCCGGCCCCGTCGGCGCGGGCACCCGCGCGGCCCCGGCCCCGTCCGCGTCGGCCCCCGTTGTGTCCGCCCCCGCCGTGTCCGCCGCGGCGCCCCGGGCGAGTTCGGCGTTGAACTGGGCACCGGCCAGCAGCGACAGATTGGTGACCCAGAGCCAGACCAGGAACACGATGATCCCGGCGAGCGAGCCGTACAGCCGGTTGTACGTGCCCGCGTGCGACGTGTAGACCGCGAACCCCGCCGATGTCAGCAGCCAGAGCGCGACCGCCAGAATCCCGCCGGGCAGCGCCCTCCGCAGCCGGCGCGTACCGACCGGCCCCGTCCGGAACACCATCAGCACCAGCACCGCCGCCAGTGCCAGCAGCAGCGGCCACTTCAGCGACCGCCACACCAGCGACACCGTCATCCCCATCCCCAGCAGCCGCCCCAGCGTTGTCGCGGCCTCCCCGGTGAGAACGAGCGTGAAGGCGCTGGTCACCAGCAGCGTCAGCATGCCGAGCGCGGTCAGCGCGATCCGCGGCGCGGTCCGCCACGGCGGCCGGTGGTCCACCGCGCCGTGCATCGCGTGCAGCCCCCGGCGGAACACGCTGAGATAGCTGGACGACGACCACAGCGCGCCGACCGCGCCGACCGACCCCAGCAGCCAGGCCGCCGACCGCTGCTCCGCCATCTCCACCAGCGCGCTGTGCACCAGCTGCCGCGACTGCCCCGGCACCAGCCCCGCCGCCTGATCGGTGAACTGCCCGCTGGCGTCCGGGCCGACCAGCCCGATGGCGCAGACGGTGACCAGCAGCGCCGGGAAGATCGCCAGCACCGCGTAGTACGTGAGCGCCGCCGCCCGGTCCATGGCGTCGTCGTTCCACAGCGCCACCGGCGTACGACGCAGCGCGCCGGCCAGCCGGTCGCGCCACGCCGGCGCGCTCCCGGTGGTCTCCTTCACGTCCCTGCGTCCGGATTCCTCGGCGGACAACGCTGCCTCCTGCGTACTCGACCGTGCCGTCATGGTTCGACGGGCCAGGTCACAGCCTGCCTGATCACGCCGGCGCCACCGACCGGCGGTGTCGGGCGGCGGCGTCGGCAGGCCGCTACGAGACCCGCGCCTCGGCGCCGCCCGTGTCGTGCTCGTCGTCCGGGAGATGCACGTCGTTGACCGTCACGTTCACCTCGACGACTTCGAGGCCGGTGATCCGCTCGACCGCCGCGATGACGTTCTCCCGGACATCACGCGCCACCTCGGTGATCGCCACGCCGTACTCCACCACCAGGTCCAGATCGATCGCGGTCTGCCGCTCGCCGACCTCCACCTTGACGCCCCGCCCCACATTGGGCCGCCCGCCGGGCACCCGGTCGCGCACCGCGCCGATCGTACGGGAGAGCCCGCCGCCCATGTCGTACACGCCGGGGATCTCCCGCGCCGCCATGCCCGCGATCTTGACGACCACGACATCCGCGATCGAGGTCCTGCCGCGGGTGGCGGCCGGCTCGTCCGCGCCCGCCGCACCGGCGCCCACGGTCGTGGAGCCCACGGGGGCGGGGCTCGCGCCGCCCGGTCCGGGCACGGCCTTCTTGAACACGGGAGCTTCCTGCGTCGCTGTCATGGAACAGCCTCCTGACTTCTCGTCCGGTCGCCCGGATCTCGGGGACTCTCAACTCGTTGGACCCACCATCGGGGACATCGTCACGCGGACACGACGGGATTCGGGAAAATTCTTCCGACGGCGTTCCGCGCGTGACGATGGCCCGTGTCAGGTGTCCAAGCCCTCGGCCCCCGGAAAAGCGGGGGTACGGGGATGTCGAGAGGAGCCGCTGAGTGCCCGGCAACGGGAAACAACTGCCGGCCCGCGCGCCGGACCGGGAACCGGAGCCGGACCGGGAACGGGAGCGGGAACGGGAGCCGGACCGGTCCGACGACGGCCTGCTCGCCGTACGCGCGGGCGAAGGCGACGAAGAGGCGTTCGAGACGCTGGTGCGCCGGCACGGCCCGGTCATGCTCCAGCTGGCCACCCGGCTGCTCGGCAGCCGTACCGAGGCCGAGGACGCCGTACAGGACGCGTTCGTGAACGCCTGGCGGAAGCTGCCGGAGTTCCGCGGCGAATCCGCCTTCAGGACCTGGATGTACCGGATCGTCACCAACCGGTGCCTCAACCAGCTACGCGCCCGCCGCCCGGCCGCCGATCTCTACTCGGTACCGGAACCGGCCGCGCCCGAACACCAGTCCTCACCCGCCCGCGTGGCCGAGTCCCACGCCGCCACCCGAGCCCTGGCCGGGGCCATGGCCGGGCTCTCGCCGGAGCAGCGTGCCTGCTGGGTCCTGCGCGAGCTGCACGGACTGTCGTACGAGGACATCGCGGAGACGGTCGGAATCAGCCTTCAGGCGGTCCGCGGCCGGGTCTTCCGAGCACGCCGCTACCTGACGGAGGCGATGAGCGCATGGCGCTGAACGCGCGCCCGGGCCGCCCCGGGGAGCCGGGGGAGACACCCGGGCACGAGCAGATCCACGAGCAGATCCACGAGCAGTTCCATGACGAGGAACCGCTGCCCTGCGGTCGCGAACTGAGCGCCGTCTGGGAAGCGTGGGACGCCGGGGAGACCGCCGGCGACCCCCATCTGACCACCTGCCCGCACTGCGCCGCCGCCCTGGCCGATCTGGCCGCCCTGGACGACGCCGTACGCGAGGCACGCGCCGACGAGGCACCCGACCCGACCGGTCTCGCCGAGCTGACCGGCCGGGTCATGGACATCGTGCGGCTGGAGCTGCGCCCCGGTCGGCCGCTGCCGCTCGGCGGGCCCGAGGACGACGCCTGGATCGTGGAGGCCGCGGCCGCCCGCGCCTTCCGCGCCGCCGCCGAGACCCTGCCGTCCGTACGGGCCGGCAGCTGCCGGATCACCCCGCTGGACCCGGACGCCGCCCGGCGCCCGACGGCGGCTGGCACGGGCTCGGGGGACCGGGGCCCGGTCCGGGTCAGGCTGGAGGTGGCCGCCGGACTGCGGTGGCCGCTGCCCGAACTGGCCGAGTCGGTACGGGAACGGGTGGCGGAAGCCGCCAGGGAGGCCATCGGCATCGAGGTGGGACGTATCGACGTGGTGATCGTGGATGTCCTGGCAGCCGCGGAGCACGAGGAGGGAGGACACCGATGAGCGCACAGCGGAAGATCCAGGACGAACTGTCCCTCGCGGCGGCGGACGCCGCGCGCGGGGTCCCGGGGGTGGCGTTCCTGCGGCCCGGGATCGTCGACCGGCTCCGCGCCTCCGCCGCCTCCCGCGCCGGACGCGCCGGTGCCGGGACGGACGGCGCGACGGGAGGAGGGACCGCGGGCGTACGGGTACGGCCGCCGGCCGGCGGTGAGGGTGTCTGGCAGATCGACATTCAGCTCGTCACCCGTGCCGCGCACCGGACGCTCGATGTCACCCGCGCCGTACGGGAGACGGCCGGGGCGGCGGCCGGCGCCGTCCTGCCCGGGCCGGGTGACCGGGTGCGGATCACGGTGACGGTCACCGGCATCGTCTGACCCGCCCGCCGCCCGCGGTCCCGCCCCGTCCCCCCCCTCCGTCCCGCTCCCGGCCGTCCGATAACCCTTGCCCCGCCGTCTCGTTGTCCCCACCGAAGGGTGTGCGACGAGCGGAGGCCGGATGACAGACGGAAGTTGGACGGGGCCGGGGGACGGCCGGGGGCACGGGGCCGGGAGCACGGGGGCGACCGTCCGCGACCGCACCCGGCGCCGGTTCCTGCGCGCGCTGTTCGCCCTCGGGGTGGTCACGGGCACGACGGCGGCGCTGACCCCGATCCTCCGGGCCGGCCGCTCCGGCGACGGGCACGGCGCCCGTCCGGTGGCCGACGAGATGTACCGGGGACGCCATATCCGGATCCTGGCCGGCGACCCGGCCCCCGGCTCCCTGCCCGACATCCGCATCGACGGGCGGCCCCTGCATGTGATGCGGCGCGCGGACGGCAGCTATCTGAGCGCGGTCAACCACTACGAGCCGTTCCCCACGCCGATCGAGGCGGCCAGGGCGGCGGTGGACGACCTCAGGGGCGCCCAGCTCGCCGGGGCCGTACCGGCCCACCACATCTGACGTGTCCGAACCCGGGGAGGGCCTGTCCGTGTACACCAGGAAGAATCAGCGCGATCTCACCGCCGCCGAGAAGAAGGGCTTCGTCGCGGCCGTCCTCGCGGTGAAACGCTCCGGCGAGTACGAGGACTTCGTCCGGCTGCACGACGAGTACAACGTCTCCGACCAGCAGGGCGGCCTGCGCGCCGGGCACATGGCGCCGTCCTTCCTGCCCTGGCACCGGCGGTTCCTGCTGGAGTTCGAGCGCGCCCTCCAGCGCGTGGACCCCAAGGTGACCGTCCCGTACTGGGACTGGACGGCCGACAACACCCCCGCCGCCGGTCTCTGGGCCGAGGACTTCCTCGGCGGCACCGGCAGGGCGCGCGACCAGCAGGTCACCACCGGGCCGTTCGCCCACAAGGAGGGCAACTGGACCATCAGGAACGGTGTGACGACGGGGAAGTTCCTGACCCGTGACCTCGGCCGCCCGTCCTCCCCGGTCTCCCTGCCCAGCAGGGCCGAGATCGCCGCCGCGCTCGACGAGACGGTGTACGACGCGGCGCCCTGGGACTCGACGGTCACCACCGGCTTCCGCAACCGGCTGGAGGGCTGGATCACCGGCGACGCGCGCGGCCGCAACCACAACCGGGTCCACCGCTGGGTCGGCGGCGCCATGCTCAGCACGGCCTCCCCGAACGATCCCGTCTTCTGGCTCCACCACTCCTTCGTCGATCTGCTCTGGGACCGCTGGCAGCGCGCACACCCGGCGTCCGGCTATCTGCCCGAGCGGCGGCTTGGCGCGGGCGATCCGCAGCGCGGCCGGGTGATCAGCCGGGAGGAACCCCTCCCGCCGTGGAACGTCGCCCCGTCCGCACTCCTCGACCACAGCGGGCTCTACCGCTACGCCGAGTAGAGCCGGGCGACGGAGCCGGCCGTACACGCGCGACGGCCCCCCGCGTTCGCACGCGGGGGGCCGTCCCTCACCGGATCGCGCGGCCCGCGGGCCGCGCACCGTCATTCAGCGGTCGGTGACCGTGGCTCAGTAGCCGTAGCCGCCGTGGTGACCCGAGGCGTTGACGCACGTGTTGCCGAACGCCGGGTTCAGCAGACCGACGACGTCGATCGAGTTGCCGCAGAGGTTGACGGGGAGATGCACCGGCACCTGGAGGACATTGCCGGAGAGCACACCGGGGGAGCCGACAGCGGTGGCGCCGGCGCCGGCGTCGGCAGCGGCCATACCGGCGCCACCGGCCAGGACGGCGCCCGTGCCGACGAGAACAGCGGTTGCCTTCGCGATACGCGACATCAAGAATCTCCTTGAACGTGTGGAGCACAGCCGCACGATGTGCGGCCTTCACGCGGTTCAACGCCGGGATCCACACGCGGTAACGCCCAACACGCCATCCATTTCGGATCGGTTCGCTTCCCCACCTGATCAGCGCAGCCTCAGCCCGAGCGGCGCGGCTGGAGCGTGGTGGCGTACGTACCGCCCCGGGCCAGCAGTTCCTGGTGGCTGCCCACCTCGACGATCCGGCCGCGGTCCATCACGACGATCCGGTCCGCGCCCCGGATGGTGGACAGCCGGTGCGCGACGACGAACACCGTCCGGCCCCGTACCAGCTGGGACAGCGCGTCCTGGATCAGCGCCTCGGACCGGTTGTCCAGCGCCGAGGTCGCCTCGTCCAGCACCAGCACGCGCGGGTCCCTGATCAGGGCCCGGGCGATGGCGAGCCGCTGCCGCTGTCCTCCGGACAGCCGGGCGCCGCGCTGCCCGACCACCGTGTCCAGCCCCTCGGGCAGCCGGTCGACGAACTCCGTCGCGTTCGCCGCGACCAGCGCCCGTCGCAGCGCGTCGTCGTCGGCGCCGCCCTCCAGACCGTAGGTGACGTTCTCCCGGACGGTCCCCTCGAAGAGGATCGACTCCTGCGGCACCACCGACAGGAAGCGCCGGTACGTGCGCAGATCCAGCTCCGCCATGTCCGCGCCGTCCAGCAGGATCCGGCCCTCCGAGGGCCGGATGAAGCCGATCAGCAGATTGAGAATGGTGGATTTTCCCGCGCCCGACGCCCCCACCAGGGCTATCGTCTCGCCGGGCCGTACGGAGAGGTCGAAGCCGCGGACCGACGCCTCCGTGGCCTCCGGGTAGCGGAAGCCCATCCCCTCGAAGTCGATCCGGCCCTCGACCCGGTCGACGCCCGCCTTGCCCTCGTTGCTCTCCAGATCGGGCGCCTGGAGCACCTCGCCCATGGACCGCACCGACTCCAGCCCCTTGGAGATGACCGGGGTCAGCCCCATCAAGGTGGTCAGCGAGGCGGTCAGCGCCGTGAAGAAGGCGCTGATCATGACGACATCACCGGCCGAGAGACCCAGCCAGCCGTGGTACGCGACGACCGCCGAGCCCGCGAGACAGCCCACCGCCATCGTGTTGAGGAGGATCCAGGACAGCGCCCCGAAGCGGCCGTTGAGCAGATCCAGCCGGAACCCGGCGGACAGCACCCGTTCCAGCGTGTGGTCGACCCGGTGCAGCGCCGTCCGCTCCAGACCGTGGGCGCGGGTGATCGGGATCAGTGTGGTCATCTCACCGACGTGCGAGGACATCCGTTCGACCTCCAGCCGGAACTCCTCGTTGTTGCTGCGGATCCGCGAGCGCAGCCGGCGCACCAGCAGCGCCGCCAGCGGGACGACGACCAGGAACACGGGCAGCACCGCGGGGGCCCGGAAGCCGATCACCACCAGCCCGCCCACCAGTGTCATGATCGCGCCGAGCCCCATGTCGGCGCTCTGCTGGGTCATCTGCTCGACGCCCTCGACATCCCGGACCACCTTGGTCTGGAGGACCCCGGCGCTGACCCGGGCGTGGTAGCCGATGGACAGGTACTGCATCCGGCGGCAGAGCGCCGAGCGCAGCTCCCGGCCCATACGGCGGATGCTGGAACTCATCAGGCGCGCGTAGAGCAGCGCCAGCGGGAAGTTCAGGACGAGGACGAACACCAGGACGCCGGTGTTGTACCAGAGTTCGGCGATCGGCCGGTGCTCCACGACGACATCGATGATGTTGGCCGTGATCAGCGGCAGCAGCCAGACGGGGATGTGCTTGACGGCGAAGACCAGCACGGCGAGCGAGAGCCTGCGGCGGTCGGGCCGGAAGAGATAGGCGAGGGTGCGGAGCGGGTGTTCCCCGGAGTAGTGGTGGTCCAGCGGGCTCGTACGCGGGACGGAATCGGGTTTCTGCATGGAGAGCGGAATCCTCTTCAGGGGTGGGTGGTGACGCACTCGGCGCGTGGAGACACGGAGGCGCGCAGACGAGTCTGCTCCCCTCCCCGGCCGATAGGAAGCGCTTTCTAGAGATCGCTTTCTACCGGTCGTTCCCCGCGTGGCCCGCGACGCCGTCCGTACCACCCCGGAGGCACTCCGCGCGTGCCGCGGGCCGATCGGTGAGAGGCTGGCCCCATGGCCGATCGGGGTGCACCACTACCGGCCGCCGCGCCGCCGGACGACTGGCCCGCCCATCCGGACCTGAGCCTCGCTCTGAACCGCATGGGCAGTTTTGACTGGGATCTCGACACCGGATCGCTGTATCTCGACCCCACCGCGCTCGCCGTGTTCGGCCTGCGGCCCGAGGAGTACACGGGCGAGCCGGCGGCCCTCGCCGACCGGATCCCGCCGCACGACGCGGCCCGCCTCAAGGCCCTGGTGGCCCGGGCGCTCAAGGAGGGGACCGCCGACTGCGGCGCGTACTTCCGCATCCGCGACCGGGACGGCACGGTCCGCTGGACGCACACCCAGGCGCACATCAGACACGACGAGGCGGGCCGGCCGCTCCGGATCATCGGCATCGTGCGCGGCGCCCGGCACGAACTGGCCGAGATCGCCGCCAGAAGCGATCTGGACGAGGACCGGCAGCGGCTGACCGGTGTGGTCGCCCGGACCACCGCGCTGCTGGCCTCCGCCGGGACCGTCGACGACGTCCTGGACATCCTGCGGGACGAGGAGGCGCTCGGGCACCTCATGGCGGTGAGCGTGATGCTCGGCGTCGTCGAGGGCGAACGGATCCGGCTGCTCGCCGAGGCCCGCTCGGGCTCCTTCGTCCCCGAGCTGCACTACACGCGGATCGCCGACCCGTACCCGATGAGCGAGGTGGTACGCACCGGACGCCCCCGCTTCCTCACCTCCCGGGCCGAGTTCCGCGCCGCCTACCCGCGGCTCTGGCCGCACATCGAACCCCTGTCGGTCGCCTCCGGCGCGTACCTCCCGCTGATCGTCGAGGCCAGGCCGATCGGCGCGCTCGGACTGCTCTACCCCCGGCCGGGCGGCTTCCACGAGGAGGAGCGCAATCTGCTGGTCGCGCTGAGCGGCGGGATCGCGCAGAGCCTCCAGCGCACCCGGCTCTACGAACAGCAGCACGATCTCGCCGAGGACCTCCAGCAGGCGATGCTGCCCCGCCACATCCCGGCCGTCCGGGGCGCGCGGACGGCCGTACGGTACCGCTCCGCGCGGATCGGCCGCAGCGTCGGCGGCGACTGGTACGACGTACTGCCGCTGCCCGGCGGGCGGGTGGGGCTGACGATCGGCGACGTCCAGGGCCACGACACCGACGCGGCCGTGGTGATGGGCCAGTTGCGCATGGCGCTGTGGGCCTACACCGCCGAGGGCCACCCGCCGGACACCGCGCTGGCCCGTGCCTCGGTCCTGCTCGGCCGGCTGGACACCGACCGCTTCGCGACCTGCACCTATGTGGAGGCCGATCTGCGCACCGGAGAGCTGCGGATCGTGCGCGCCGGGCATCTCGACCCGCTGGTACGGCGCGCCGACGGCAGCTGCGAGTGGCTGCCCACCGCCGGCGGACTGCCGCTCGGGCTCTCCGCCGAGTTCGCCGGGCCCGGCGGGATCAGCTACCCGGTCACCCACGGGACGCTCGCGCCCGGCGACACGATCCTGCTCTGCACCGACGGCCTGGTGGAGGAGCCGGGCACCGACCTGGGCGACAGCCTGGAGGTGCTCCGCCGCCGCGTCCTCGACGGCCCGGCCGGGCTCCCGGAACTGGCCGACCGGCTCTTCGCGGCGGTGGTGGAACGCGACGGCGACGACGACCGGGCGCTGCTGCTCCTGCGCAGGAACGGGCCCGGCACGGACTGAGAGCCGCCCTTCGGCCCCCTCACCGCGTGTTCTCCCCGGCCTTTGCCCGGACGCCTGGTTCATTGCTCTGTGCGCGGCCACGGTGGCCGCCGGGCGTGCCGGGGAGAAGTCGTGGACAGAGCGGAAGCCGCGCGGACGATTCCGTACCACCCGGTCCCGGCGCGGGGGCTGGTGGCGCGGACCGCCGTACTGGCCACGGCCCTGACCGCGCTGCTGGCGGGGACGCTCGCGTCGGCCCCCGGCGCGGTCGCCGACTCCGGGGTTGACCCGCGGCCCCGGAGCGCGGCGGAGGCGCTTCGGCCGGTCGCGCCGCCGCCCGCGAGCGCCGGCGCGGGCGCGCCGCGCGCCCCCGGGGCCGCCGAGGACGGCGCCGACGGGATCGAGACCGCGCGCTCCTCCCGGCCCGTCGCCCCCGGCGTCCGGCTCACCTCGTACGACCGCCTCGAAGCCGGCGCGTGGCTGCGCGTGCACACCCTCGCCGTGGATCTCGCGGCCGGCGCGGGCGTCGACCATCTCTCCACGGGGCGCGTCTCGGACCGCCGCCCGGTCTCGGAACTCGCCGCCGGGCACGACCCGGGGCCCGGCCGCCGTACGGTCGCCGCGATCAACGGGGACTTCTTCGCCATCAACGAGTCGGGCGCGCCGCAGGGCCCCGCCCTCGCGGCCGGCCGCCTCGTCCAGTCGGCGGGGGCGGGCGCCGAACGGGCCGTCGGTATCGGCCCGGGGAACGCGGGCCGTCTCCTGCGGCTCTACTTCGACGGTACGGTGACGCTCCCCTCGGGCCCGCGTCCGCTCGCCGCGTACAACGCGGCCAGGGTGCCCGCAGGCGGTATCGGCGCCTACACGGCCGGCTGGGGCGCCGCCGACCGCGCGTTCACCGTGGACCGGGCCGCCCCGGTCACCGAGGCGGCCGTACGGGACGGCCGGGTCCGGTCCGTGACGGACCGTCCGGGCACGGGCCCCGTCGAGCCGGGCACCACCGTCCTCATCGGCCGGGAAGCGGGCGCGCGGGCGCTCGCCGCGCTGCGGCCCGGTGACCCCGTCGCGCTGGAGTACCGGCCGCGCACCGACGGCGGGCCGCTGCCCCGGACCGCTGTCGGCGGCCGTGAGCTGCTGGTGGTGGACGGTGTGGCCCAGCGCCACGAGGGCGAGGGCAACAACACCGCCGCGTCGCGCACCGCCGTCGGCTTCTCCCGCGACGGCTCCCTGATGCAGGTGATCACGGTCGACGGCCGGCAGGCCGACAGCGGCGGGGTCACCCTGACCGAGCTGGGGCTGATGATGCGCCGGGCGGGCGCCCACAACGCGCTGAACCTCGACGGCGGCGGCTCGGCCACCCTCGTCGCCCGCGCCCCCGGCGGCACCGCCCTGAGCGTCGTGAACAGCCCGTCCGACGGCGGCGAGCGCCCGGTCCCCAACGGGCTCGCCATCACCGCCCCGGCCGGCGGCGGACGCCTCGCGGGCTTCCGCGTCGAGACCCGTACGCCCCCGGCCGGTGCGCCGACCGCCGACCCCGTGAAGGGCGGCCACCCGGAGCGGGTCTTCCCCGGGCTGACGCGCCGGCTCGTCGCCACGGGCTACGACGAGACATACGGACCGGCGGCCGGAGCGCCGCGCTGGCGCGTCGTACGGCCCTCGGTGGGCCGGGTCGACGGCGGCGGGGTGTTCACCGCGCGGACCGGCGGCACCACGGAGGTACGCGCGGAGCGGGGGCCCGCCGGCGGCGGTACGGAGCTGACGGTGCTCGACCCGCTCGCCCGGCTGCTGCCGACCACCGAGCGGGTGGCCCTCGCCGACGCGGCGGCGACCGGCACCTTCGGCTTCGTCGGTCTCGACGCGCACGGCGCCAGTGCCCCGGTCGAACCCGCCGACGTCACACTCGACTACGACCGCGCGCTGTTCTCCGTGGCCGACGACGGACACGGTTCCTTCACCGTACGGGCCCCGGCCGGCGGCGCGGGACGGATCACGGCGACGGTGGCCGGAGTCACGGCCGTCCTGGCGGTCACCGTCGGACTCGAAGAGCGGCCGGTGGCCGGCTTCGACGACGCGGCCTCCTGGACCTTCCGCCAGGCGCGCGCGGCCGGTTCGGTGTCGGCCACCCCCGACGGGCACACCGGCCCCGGGCTCACCCTCACGTACGACTTCACCCGGTCCACCGCCAACCGCGCCGCCTACGCGTACCCGCCGAGGCCGCTTCCGGTGCCGGGGCGTCCGCAGTCCTTCACGCTCTGGATCAAGGGAGACGGCCGGGGCGCCTGGCCCACGCTGCACCTCAAGGACGCGGCCGGCTCGGACCAGTTGCTGCGCGGCCCGTACCTCACCTGGACCGGCTGGCGGCGGGTGACGTTCGCCGTACCCCCGGTGGCCGCCGCGCCGCTGAGCATCGAGCGCTTCTATCTCGCGGAGACCGCCGCCGACCGCCAGTACTCCGGCGCGGTCACCGTGGACGAGCTGACGGCGTGGGTACCGCCCGCCGTGGAACTGCCCGGACCGGACCGCCCGGCCGGTCCGCTGATCGGTACGGCGGCCCGCACGGCGAGCCGCGACTGGCGGTTCGCGCTGATGTCCGACGCGCAGTTCGTCGCCCGGGACCCGGACAGCGCGATCGTGGCGCGGGCCCGCCGCACCCTGCGCGAGATCCGGGCGGCGAAGCCGGACTTCCTGATCGTCAACGGCGATCTCGTGGACGAGGGCGCGCCCGAGGACCTCGACTTCGCCCACGCCCTGCTGACGGCGGAGCTGGGGGACGCGCTGCCCTGGTACTACGTACCGGGCAACCACGAGGTGATGGGCGGTTCCATCGACCGGTTCGTGGCGCGCTTCGGTCCCGCCCAGCGGGTCTTCGACCACCGCGGCACCCGGCTCCTGACGCTCGACACCTCCCGGCTGACCCTGCGCGGCGGCGGTCTCGCCCAGATCCGGGCGGTACGCGACCAGCTCGACGCGGCGGTCCGGGACGACCGGGTGGGCGCGGTCCTCGTCGTCACCCACGTACCGCCGCGCGATCCGACCGGACAGCGGGCCAGTGAGCTGGGGGACCGCAAGGAGGCGGCCCTGCTGGAGCGGTGGCTCGCGGACTTCCGCCGGACGACGGGCAAGGGCGCCGCCCTCATCGGCGGCCACGCCGGGGTGTTCGACGCCTCGCGGGTGGACGGGGTGCCGTATCTGGTCAACGGCAACGCGGGGAAGGCCCCGGCGGGACCGGCCGGCCGGGGCGGCTTCACGGGCTGGTCGCTGGTCGGGGTGGACCGGGTGACCCGTGCGCGGTGGACGGACGCGCGGCTGCGGCCGTGGCGCGGCGGGCCCGACTGGCTCTCCGTACAGACGCGGGCGCACACGGACGGGCTGACCCTGACGGCGCCGCCGGTCCTGGCGGCGGGCGCGGACGCGCGCGTCACGGCGACGGTCACCCAGGGGACCGGCGCGGACGCGCGGGCGGTACCGGCGGCCTTCCCGCTCAGCGCCGACTGGACCGGCTCCCGCTCCCTGCGTATCGGCTCCCGGAGCGGTGCCCGCCCGCACCACACGGCGGTCTTCGACCCGGCCACCGGCATCCTCACCGCGCTGCGCCCCGGCCGGGTCACGCTGGCGGTGACGGTCGGCGGCGTGACCCGGCGGGCGGACATCCGGATCGCGGCGACTTCGGAACGGGGCGTCCCGCGCCCGCCCGATACTTTGGTCGGCCCGCTCGCTGCCGATGGCCGATTGCGGCTCCTGACAAGCCGTTTCTAGCCTTCACGGGTGAAGACCTTCCTCGGATTCCTGTCCTTTCTTCTGCTCTCCCAAGGAGTGGGTGGCGTGCTGTACGAGTTGACCGGCGGCTGGTTCAGGCTCTGGTCGGTGGTGTCACGGAACGACCTCTTCGACGGGTACGAGACCGCGGTGAGCATCGCCCTGATCGTGGCGGGCATCGCGGTGGGCGCGGCGGCCTCGGCGGTGTCCACGGCCCGCAGGGGCCGGGTGTAGCGCGGGCGGCCCCCGGGCGGCGGCGGTACGTTGAAGCGACGGGCGCGAGACCGGTTCACCGCGAGCGGAAGGGCGTTCCCCTCATGAAAACCGTGGCACTCGGATCGCAGGGCCTCACCGTCTCCGCCGAGGGGCTGGGCGCGATGGGCATGAGCGTCTGGTACGGCCCGCGCGACGAGCGGGAGGCCGTCGCCACGCTCAACCGGGCCGTGGACATCGGGGTCACCTTCATCGACACGGCCGAGGCGTACGGCCCGTTCGAGAACGAGAAGCTGATCGGCCGCGCCCTCGGCAAACGACGTCACGAGATCACCCTCGCCACGAAGTTCGCCACCGAGTTCGACGACGACGGCACGGCCCACGGGCTCAACGGCGGTGCCGCGTACGCGCACCGCGCGGTGGACCGCTCGCTGCGCCATCTCGGTACGGATGTCATCGACCTCTACTACCTGCACCGCGTCGACCCCCGGGTGCCGGTGGAGGAGAGCGTCGGGGCGATGGCCGAGATGGTCCGGGCCGGGAAGGTCCGCCACATCGGGCTCTCGGAGGCCACCCCCGACCAGATCCGCCGGGCCCACGCGGTCCATCCGCTGACCGCGCTCCAGTCGGAGTATTCGCTGTTCAGCCGGGACGTGGAGCACAACACGGTGCTGGCGACGGTACGGGAACTGGGCATCGGGTTCGTCGCGTTCTCCCCGCTGGGCCGGGGCTTTCTCTCCGGGAAGATCACCCGTCGCGACGACCTCGCCCCGGACGACGCCCGCCGCGGGCTGCCCCGGTTCACCGAGGAGAACATCGCGGCGAACCTGGCGGTCGTCCACAAGGTCACCGAGCTGGCCGCGGCCAAGGGCGTCACCCCGACACAGCTCACGCTGGCCTGGCTGCTGGCCCAGGACGTCGTTCCCATCCCCGGCACCAAGCGGCGCACCTACCTCGAACACAACGCGGAGGCCGCCGAGATCCACCTCGGCGCCGAGGATCTGGCGGCGATCGACGCGGCGGCGCCGCACGGCATCGCGGCGGGCGCCCGGGAGCGCCCGCCGCACACCTGACCCCGCTTCACCTCTCCCCGGCTCGTATCTTCCCGGCTGACCTCTCCCCGGCTCAGGGCTCCTCGGGGAGCCGGAGCGTCCCGTCCGGCCCTCGTACGTCGCGGATGATCCGCGGCTCTCCGACCGGATTCCCCCGCGGATCGACCGTCAGGGCGACCGCGTGATCGCCCGCGCAGCGGCGTCCGTCCGCCCGGGGCGCGTCGCAGAACGTCACATGACCGGTCATCCGGTCGACGGTCCCGGGCTTCAGCCACCAGATCCCCGAGGCCGTGCCCGGCTCGGCCGACGGCTCGACGGAGCGCAGCCAGGCACCGACCGCCTCCGTCACGGTGCTGTCGAACGCCCGGCCGTCCGCGTAGGGCCTGCTGAGGTAGGCACGCCCGGAGCGGGGATCGGCCCGGCCGTCGCGCACGGTGTACGAGGCGGTGTAGTACGGCCGCCCGGCCAGCGCGGCCAGCAGCTCGCCGCCGGACAGCCGGAGCACGGTGGGCAGCGCGGTGTTCCCGGCCGGCAGGGCGGCGGCCGCCTCGGGGGCGGCGATGTGCACGGAGACCGACCCGGTGGCGTCCGGGGCCCAGGCCGCGACACATGTCCCGAGGTCCGCGAGGATCCGGGTGACCGTGGCGTTGGCCGGCTCCGCGACCACCCAGGGGGTCCACGTACCACCACCGGGGCGCACCCCGACGACCTCGTACCCGCACCCGGCGAACGCGGCCCGCATCGCGCGCAGCGCCTCGGCCCGCTGCCGGCCGGCCGCGATCGCCTCGGCCAGCCGGGCGCCGCACTCCTCGCCGCCGCAGCCGCCGGCCTCGGCGTCGACCCGCAGCGTCACGGCCGCGTCCGGGTCGTCGGCCAGCGAGAACGTGATCTCGGACCCGGCCGCCGCCGGGAACAGGGTGCGCGCCGCGACCACGTCGAGCAGCCCGGGGTAGTGCTCCCCGGCCGCCTTCTCCGCGAGCTGCCGGTCGCTCTTCGTGGAGACCACGCCGCAGCCGCCGAGCGCCAGCGCGACCGCGCACACCAGCACCCCGCCGACCGCGCCGCCCGGCCACCATCGCTGTCGTGCACGCCCCATGATCCCGCCCCCGCTGTCCCGCCGCCGTACTGTCCGATGAGCTGACATTCGTGACGATAGGCAGCGGCCTGGGCCGGCCGGATGAGTACACCTACTCAGCTCATCGCCACCGCGGCGCGCTCAGAGCGCGCCGAACGCCCGGGCGTGGTCCCGGGCCCAGACGCGGTACGGGGTCGCCGGGCGGCCCAGAAGGCGCGTCAGATCCGGTTCCACGCCCGCCTTCGCGCCGGTGCCCTGCCGGACGGCGCTCTCCATCAGGGCGTCCGCCACCGGAGCCGGGAAGCGGGCGAGCAGGGCCCGGTGGGCCTGGTCACGGTCCAGGGGCTCCAGACGCAGCGGGCGGTTCAGTACATCGGAGAGGACGGCGAGCTGCTCGGCGGCGCCCAGGGCGGCCGGTCCGGTGAGGGCGTGTGCCCGGCCCGGGGCACCGGGGGCGGGGCCGGTGAGCGACAGCGCGGCGGCGTCCGCGATGTCGCGCGGGTCCACGGTCGCGTTGGCCGAGGCCCCGTCGAAGACCCGCACGACCCCCTCCGCGCGGATCGACCGCGCCCAGCCCAGCGTGTTGGACATGAAGGACCGCGGACGCAGGAACGTACAGCCGATCCCCGACGCCCGCAGCACCTCCTCGCAGGACCGCTGCCAGCGGGTGATCAGATCGGTCGCGTCCGGCTCGGCCACCGCCCGCGCGGACAGCTTCACCACATGGCGCACGCCCCGGGCGCGCGCCGCGGCGGCGAACCGCTCGTCGTGCTCCGGGGCCAGCGGATCGGCCGTCACCAGCAGCGCCGCCCTGACACCGGTCAGCGCGGCCGACAGACTCGTGGCATCGCCGAAGTCGCCGCCCACCACCTCGGTCCCGGGACCCGCGAGGGCCGCGGCTCGACGGGGGTCGCGGGCGAGCAGCCGGACCGGTTCGCCGGTGCGCAGCCGCCGCGCCACCAGCCCTCCGACGGTGCCGGTGACACCGGTCAACAGGATCATCGCTCGCGTCCTCCCGCGCTCTCCTCCGTACCGCCGTGTCACACCTCTGTGCGCCGCGGCCCGCCCGGCACCCCCTGAACGGACGATACGGCCCCGACCTTCCCCTACGTTCCGTAGTCGCACCGGGCGGCCCGGACGCTCCCTCAGCTGCCGCGCCCGGGCCGCGCACCGCTCGCCGGAGGGCCCGCCGGGGAGCCCGTACCCCCCTCTTCCAGCGGACCGTCCCGGGTTGCGGGGTGGTGGGCCATCCGTGAGTGTGGGCCGCAGTTCACAGTGAACACCAATGAAGGAGAGCGTGTCGTGGCGACTCTGTGTAAACCCGCGGTCTCGGTTCCCGAACATGTGATCACCATGGAGGACACACTCGCTCTCGCCCGCTCGCTCCACGCCGACCACCCGCAACTGCCCCTCGCGCTGCGGCTGATCGAGAACACCGGTGTCACCAAGCGCCATATCGTCCAGCCCATCGAGGAGACGCTCAGACACCCCGGCTTCGAGGACCGGAACGTGCTCTACGAGGCCGAGGCGAAGGCCCGGGTGCCCGAGGTCGTGCGGCGCGCCCTGGACCACGCCGAGCTGCGGCCCGCGGACATCGACATGATCGTGTACGTCTCGTGCACCGGGTTCATGATGCCGTCCCTGACCGCCTGGATGATCAACACGATGGGGTTCCCCGGCCACACCCGCCAGCTGCCGATCGCCCAGCTCGGCTGCGCGGCGGGCGGCGCGGCCATCAACCGGGCGCACGACTTCTGCCGGGCGTACCCCGGCTCGAACGTCCTCATCGTGGCGTGCGAGTTCTGCTCGCTCTGCTACCAGCCCACCGACCTCGGTGTCGGCTCGCTGCTCTCCAACGGACTCTTCGGCGACGCGGTCGCCGCCGCCGTCGTCCGGGGGGAGGGCGGCACGGGCATCACGATGGAGCGCAACGGCTCCCACCTCGTGCCCGACACCACGGACTGGATCGCCTACAGCGTCCGTGCCACCGGCTTCCACTTCCTGCTGGACAAGCGGGTGCCCACCACCATGGAACCGCTGGCGCCCGCCCTGCGCACCATGGCCGACCAGCACGGCTGGGACGCCACCGGGCTCGACTTCTACATCATCCACGCCGGCGGCCCCCGGATCCTCGACGACCTCAGCCACTTCCTCGCGGTGCCGCCCGAGGCGTTCCGCTTCAGCCGCGGCACCCTCACCGAGTACGGCAACATCGCCAGCGCGGTCGTCCTGGACGCGGTGCGCAGGCTCTTCGACGAGGGCGCCGTGGGCGACGGCGCGCGCGGTATCGTCGCCGGCTTCGGCCCCGGGATCACCGCCGAGATGGCGCTGGGACGCTGGACCTCCTCCGGGGGCGCGGTGAGCGCCGCCATGAGGGACCGCCAGATCCTGACCGGCGCGGGCCGCAGCCCGGAACGGGTGAGCTGAGCCGGGTGCGCGGCGTACGCGGGGCGTGCGGGGTGCTCGGTCCGGGCGGTCCGGGCCGGAGCCCGCTCCCGCCGCGACACACTCCGGCGGGTCCTTCGCGCCCGGTCCGGCCGGGGCGATCATGAGCGCGCGCCGAACGGGCACCGGCCGGCCGCCACCCACTCACCGTCCAGGAGACCGAATGACCCAGCTGGCGCGGCCCGAGGGACTGATCGTCCCCCCGGGCGGGGGCAACACCATCCGCACACCGGCCCAGCAGGTGACCTTCAAGGTCACCGGGGAGCACTCCCGGGTCTCCTCCAGCTTCGAGGTGATCGTGCCGCCGGGCTTCGACGTCGGCGCCCACCGGCATGTGCGCAGCGAGGAGCTGTTCTACGTACTCGACGGCGAACTGGACGTACTGGCCTTCGAACCGAGGGTACGGACCGACGACTGGCGCCACTGGGAGTCCGAGTCCGGCCTGACGGCGGTACGGGCCACCCCCGGCACCGTCATCGTCGTACCGCCGGGCTGTCCGCACGCGTTCGCCAACCGGACCGGACAGCCCGTGAAGATGTTCTTCCAGGCGTCCCCGCCCTCCGACCACGAGCGGTACTTCGAGGAGCTGCTCGACATCCTCAAGGACGGCGGCGCCCCGGACCCGGCGGCGATCGCCGATCTCCGGGTGCGCTACGACATCGAGCAGCTCACCCCGCTGCGCCACGACCCCTGAAGGGACTGCCGGCCGGTGGACACCGGACATCCGCCCCGGCGGACGGCGCCGGTCGTCGCCGTCGTCGTGCTCGTCATGGCCGCGCTGACGGCCGGCTGGCAGCTGATCGACCGGGCGCTGAACGACCGTCAGCCGCTGCCGCGCGGCGCCGTGCTGGAGCTGGGCCCCGATCCGGCCCTGCTGCGGGTGGCCGACGACGGCTGGTCGCTGAGCAAGTCGCGCAGCGACGCCGGCTCCTCGTACGTGCTGACCCGCGCCGGGGTCGAGGTGGCCGCCGTGTACGTCGGACTCACCGAGGCCGCCGGGCCCGGCGAGCTGTGGGCGGGGCTGCGCCGGGTCCAGTCCGTCGCGGACGGCGGCAGCCGGCTCGGCGCGCCGCGGGCGATCGTCGCGCGCTCCGGCGCCCGGGGCCGCACCGGGACGCTGACCAGGGACGGCCGTACGGGCACGGCCACGCTCTGGCTGCCGCCCGGCGGCGGCTACGCCGTGGAGATCACCGTCCTGGCACGGCCGGACGCCGGGGCCGGCGCGGTCCGGGCCGCCACGGCGCTGGCGCACAGCGTGTCGTTCCCCCGGCAGGGCCCGTGAGGCCCGTCGTCGCGCCGGCGCGGCCCTCGGCGTACACGGCGGTACGCGGCTCCCTGCGCCGGTGGCCGGTCGGCTGCCTCTGCGCCGTACTGTGCCTGGCGGGCTGCGCCTTCGTCGCCTTCGAGTTCGCGGCCGTCGTCCGGGTCTTCCCCGATCTCGCGTTGCTCGCCTTCGTCCTGCTGCTGTTCACGGTCGTCGTGGGCAAGGCGGCCCTGGCCCGGGTCCGGCCGTTCCGCGATCCGCCGCGCGCCTGGGCGTGGAGCGGGGTCGCCTGGGGAGCCACCGCGGCGACCGCGTGCGCCCTCGTCGCCAACGACGGGCTCCAGTCCATCTGGGCCAAGACCGCCGGAGTGGGCTTCGGCTCCCGCTGGGGAGCGGCGCTCACCGCGCCGCTCAACGAGGAACTCCTCAAGTTCTCCGGCGTCGTCCTGATCGCCCTCGTCGCCCGCCGGCTGATCCGGGGCCCGCTCGACGGGTTCTTCCTCGGCGCGTTCACCGGACTCGGCTTCCAGGCGGTGGAGAACTGGACGTACGCGATGAACGCGATCCTGGCAGGCGGCGGGGTGAACGGTGTCACCGAGGTCACCCAGTCCTTCACCACCCGGGTCCTGCTGACCGGCCTCGGCTCGCACTGGGCGATGAGCGCCGTCGCCGGGACCGGCGCCGGTGTGCTGTTCGCGCACAGCGACCGGCCCGTGCGCCGGCGGCTCGTACCGGCCGCCGCCTGTGTCCTGACGGCCATGGGCATGCACGCGCTGTTCGACGCGCCCGTGCTGGACTCCGCCGGCGGCCTCGCGGTCAAGGTCGCGGTCAACTTCCTTGTCGCCGTGGGCTTCTGCCTGGTCCTGCGCCACCGGGCCCGCCGCCGCGCCCGCGCTTTCCTGGAGTCGGCGGAGACCCCGATCGGCGTCGAACTGCTCACGCGCCGCTCCCGGCGCCGCGCCCTGGAACGGGTGGCGCCGGGCCACCGCGCCGTCGCGGCGGCGCGCGCCGCTTCCTATCTCGACATCGTCGAGGAACGGGCCGCGAACGGCGACGCTCCCGAGCGGGCGCCCGACATGAACATCATTACCAAATGATGGTCGCACCCGAATGCCGTACCGGACGGTGACGCCGTCGGCGGTTCGTCGTTACGGAGGCGAAATCAGGCCAGCAGCACCCGGAACGACCGGGTGTCACCGCCTGCCGAGGCAACTGGAGGGAACCATGACGACAACCGCGCACGCACCCCACCCGAACCACGCGCACGAGCACGGCGCGGGCTGCGGCCATGTGGCCGTCCCGCACGAGGACCACGTCGACTACGTCCACGACGGGCATCTGCACCAGGTCCACGAGGACCACGTCGACGAGTGCGAGCCGGGCGGCCACGCCCCGCACGGCGGCCACGACCACCGGCACGGCGCGGGCTGCGGCCATGTGGCGGTGCCCCACGGCGACCACGTGGACTATGTGCACGACGGACACCGCCACGCCGAGCACGAGGGCCACTGGGACGACCACTGACCGCAACGCGACCGGCCCCGGCCGCTCCCTGACGGGGGAGCGGCCGGGGCCGGGGCGTACGGCGTGGCTCTCGCTCAGCCCACCGGGGTGGCCTTGACGGGGAGGTCCTCGGCGGCGGCCTTCTCCGCCGCTTCCTCGGCGAGCCGCTCCATGCCGCTCGTCGTCTTGAGGGGCTTCTCCTTGAGGAAGACCACCGCGAGCACCGTGAACGCCGCGATGGGCGCGGCGACCAGGAAGAGTTCGGCCGTGGCCACGCCGTAGGCGTGCTCCACGATGTCCCGCATCGCCGGGGGCAGCTGCGACATGTCGGGCACGGCGTGCCCGCCGGAGCCGCCGGAGGCCGCGCCGCCCGCGTCACCGAGGCTCTTGCTCATCTCGGCGGAGACCCGGTTGGCCAGGATCGCGCCGAGCACGCTCGTCCCGATCGTGCCGCCCATGCTGCGGAAGAACGTCAGGACGGAGGTGGCGGCGCCCAGCTCCGCGGCCGGGACGTCGTTCTGCGCCACGAGGACCAGGTTCTGCATCAGCAGGCCGACGCCGATACCGAGGATGGCCATGTAGACGCTGAGCAGGGTGAAGCCCGTACCGGCGTCGATGGTGGCCAGCAGGCCCAGCCCCGCCGTCATGGTGACGGCGCCGACGATCAGATAGATCTTCCACTTGCCGGTGGAGCTGATGAGCTGTCCGGCGACGGTCGAGGAGACCAGCAGCCCGAGGATCAGCGGCAGCCCCATCAGACCGGCGACGGTGGGGGACTTGCCGAGCGAGATCTGGAAGTACTGCGAGAGGAAGACGGTGCCGCCGAACATGGCCAGACCGACCAGCAGGCTCGCGACGGTGGTGAGGCTGACCGTCCGGTTGCGGAAGATGTCCAGCGGGATGACCGGCTCGGGGACATGGGCCTCCACGTAGACCGCGGCGCCCAGCAGGGCGACTCCCGTGAGCGTCAGGGCGAACGTCTGCCAGGAGAGCCAGTCGAAGTTGTTGCCCGCCAGCGAGGTCCAGATGAGCAGCGCGCTGACGCCCGCGACGATCAGGAACGCGCCCAGGTAGTCGATCTTCACCTCACGGCGCGTCGTGGGCAGCCGCAGGGTGCGCTGGATCAGCAGGATCGCGGCCAGCGCGAACGGTACGCCGATGAAGAAGCACCAACGCCAGCCGAGCCAGGAGGTGTCCACCATGACCCCGCCGATGAGCGGTCCGGAGACCGTACCGACGGCGATGACGGCTCCGAAGATCCCGGCGTACTTGCCCAGCCTGCGGGGCGGGACGATGGCCGCCATGACGATCTGCGCGAGGGCGGTCAGCCCGCCCGCGCCGATGCCCTGGACGACCCGGCTGAAGATCAGCAGCCCCACGCCCTGCGAGAAGCCCGCGAGGAGGGAGCCCACGATGAACAGGGCCAGCGAGAGCTGGAGCAGCAGCTTCTTGTTGTAGAGGTCGGAGAGCTTGCCCCACAGGGGCACGGTCGCCGTCATGGCGAGCAGCTCGGAGGTGACGACCCAGGTGAACGCGGACTGGCTGCCGTTGAGGTCGGCGATGATCCGGGGCAGGGCGTTGGCCACCACGGTGCCGGCCAGGATGGCGACGAACATCCCCGCCATTAGCCCGGACATCGCCTGGAGTATCTGGCGGTTGGTCATGGAGGGCGGCGCCTGTTCGGGCGCCTGAGCTGAACTCACGTGTCCTTCTTCTCTCAAGACGAAAAGCGGTGGGGCACTGCGGACTCAGCCGCCGGTGGGCGGTTCCGCGAGGCCGGCGGCCAACTGGTCGAAGACGCGCCGGAAGATGCCGGAGAACGTGCCGGGCCGCCCCTGGGCGAACGAGTGCTCGACGGCGACCCGGACGGCGGTGGTGGCGACGGCGGCGAGCAGTCTCGGGTAGAGACCGAGGCCGGAGGATTCGAGCGGGCCGCACTCGACGCGGCCGTCGGCGCCGGCCCGGGAGCCGGCGCGCTCCGCCGGGCGGCCGTCGGGCACCGGACCGCCGGCGAGCCGGTCGGCGATCGCCTCGGCGAGCAGAACCTCCTCGGCGATGTGCAGCCCCAGGCCGCGCACCAGCAGATGAGGGGAGCGCTGGAGCACCTTGGCCCGCAGGCTCCAGATCTCGTGCTGCTCCTCCACATCCCTGAGTTCGGCGGCCATGGCGTCGCGGACGACGGCGAGCGCGGGCGGGCCGGCGGGCGTCTCGCGCACCGCGCGCCGTATCCGCTGCCCGGCCTCCGGGTCGAGCATGACGAACGCGTCGTCGTGGCACTCGAAGTAGTTGAAGAACGTACGCGGCGAGACACCGGCCGCCTCGCTGATCGCCTCGACGGTCACGTTCTCGGCGCCGTGCTCTGCGGCCAGCCGCACCGCGGCCTCCGCCAGCGCCGCCCGGGTGGCCCGCTTCTTGCGCTCCCGTAGCCCCGGGACCGTACCGTCACTGTTCACGTATTGCAGAGTATGCAAAAATGCAGCATCCGCAAAATTATTTTCTGCCCTTAATCTAATCCGTATGGAGCAGCGTGGTTTGGGCAGAACAGGGCGAGCGGTCTCCGCCGTCGGACTGGGAACGTGGCAGCTCGGCGCGGACTGGGGCGCGGTGACCGAACCGGACGCGTTCGCCGTCCTGGACGCGGCCGTCGAGTCGGGCGTCACCTTCTTCGACACGGCGGACGTGTACGGCGACGGCCGCAGCGAGCGGCTGATCGGCCGCTATCTGAAGGACCGGCCGGACGCCGGGGTGTACGTCGCGACGAAGATGGGCCGGCGCGCCGAGCAGCTCCCCGAGAACTACGTACTGGACAACTTCCGCGCCTGGAACGACCGTTCCCGGGCCAACCTCGGGGTGGACACCCTCGACCTCGTCCAGCTGCACTGCCCGCCCTCGTCCGTCTACTCCTCCGACGAGGTCTTCGACGCGCTCGACACCCTGGTGGCGCAGGAGCGGATCGGGGCCTACGCGGTGAGCGTCGAGACCTGCGCCGAGGCGCTGACGGCGATCACCCGGCCCGGGGTCGCGAGCGTGCAGATCATCCTCAACCCGTTCCGGACGAAGCCGCTCGAAGAGGTGCTGCCGGCGGCCCGGGCCGCCGGGGTCGGCATCATCGCGCGCGTGCCGCTCGCCTCCGGGCTGCTGTCCGGGACGTACACCGGGGAGACGGTCTTCGCCGCGGACGACCACCGCGCGTACAACCGTCTCGGCGAGGCGTTCGACCGGGGGGAGACCTTCTCGGGTGTCGACTACGGGACGGGGCTCGCGGCGGCCGCCGAGTTCGCCGGGCTGGTGGCCGGCGGCGCCACGCCGGCGCAGACCGCGCTGCGCTGGATCATCCAGCAGCCGGGCGTCAGCAGCGTCATCCCCGGCGCGCGCTCCGTCGCCCAGGTCCGCGCCAACAGCGCCGCCGCCGGACTGCCGCCGCTGACCGCGCCGGTGCTGGAGGCCGTACAGGAGCTGTACGACCGGCGGCTGCGGGCCTCGGTCCACCCGCACTGGTAGACACGCACATCCGGGGGAGCCCGGCGGGGCGACGGCGGGCGGGAGCGGCGAACGGGAGGCGGGGAGCCGTTCGCCGCTCCGATCGGGCGGCGCGACGGCAAGAGTTGGTCGTTTCTGTGGCTGTATCGCGTCGCGCCATGTAGCGTCTTGATCAGCTGTCGTGGTTCCGAAGTACCGCTCGCCCGTGACGTGCCGTTGCGGGCGTTTGTGCTGTTCAGCGTCTCTGCGGACCAGGGCGATCACCTCCGGTTCCCCGCACCGTGCGGGGAGCCTCAGCGTCCCTCGAAACGGAGACTCAACATGGCCAGCGGAACAGTGAAGTGGTTCAACTCGGAAAAGGGCTTCGGCTTCATCGCCCAGGACGGTGGCGGTCCGGACGTGTTCGCGCACTACTCGAACATCGCGGCCACGGGCTACCGTGAGCTGACGGAGGGCCAGCAGGTCAACTTCGAGGTCACGCAGGGCCAGAAGGGCCCGCAGGCGGAGAACATCACCCCCGCCTGACCCTCTCGTACGGCAGAGCGCGCAGGGCGCCGGTCCGGTGGATTTCCCCGGGCCGGCGCCCCGCTGTGTGAACTGCGTGCGGTGGGTGCGGGCGGCAGGCGCGATCAGGCCATGTGGTGATCAGGCCACGTTCTGCCGTGGCCGCGGCTCGGGGTCCCGCACGCTCTCGGGGAGCGCTAGGGCCTGTCTGACAAATAGCGCCGTCCGCCCGTAGGGCGGGGCTCGCGGCGTCTGGTGCGTGCGATCGCAAGGCGGAGGGTCGCCCCAGTACTGGACGTACTGGGGTGATCCCGACAACGCCGCGAGCGTGCGTGCCAGGCGTCGCGAGCCAGGCGGGATTTGTCAGACAGGCCCTAGGTTCCAGCCAGTGATCACCGGACGGTCGTGCTCCGTGCCGAGCCGGGACAGCGTGCCGGTGGCGAGCTGGAACAGCGCCCCGGCGGCCGGCGCGAGCCCCAGATAGCGCGCGGTGAGCACCCGCAGGAAGTGGCCGTGCGAGACGAGCGCGACATCGTCGTCCGCGGAGCGCAGCGCCTCCAGTGCCTCGTCGAGCACCCGGTCGGCGCGCCGGCCCACCTCCTCGGGGTTCTCGCCCGGCTGCTCGGGGCGGCCGGGGGTGACCCCGTCGGTCCACAGGTTCCAGCCGGGGCGCGTGCGGTGGATCTCGGCCGTCGTGACGCCCTCGTAGCCGCCGTAGTTCCACTCGTGCAGCCCGGGAGTGATCCGCTGCCGGTCGAGACCGGCCAGCTCGGCGGTGCGCCGGGCCCGGGCCAGCGGGCTGACCAGCGCGAGACCGATACGGCGTTCCGCCAGCAGCGGAGCCAGCGAGCGGGCCTCGCTCTCGCCGCGCCCGGTCAGCGGCAGATCGGTGTAGCTGGTGTGCCGGCCGGACAGGGACCAGTCGGTCTCACCGTGCCTGATCAAGATCAACTCACCCATGTGGGCCGCTCGCTTTCCGGTGCTCAGGGCTCCGTGAGCGGGGCCCGTCCTCCCAGTGTCCCCTGCCGGGGTGACCGGCGGCGCGGGGAATGCCGCTGGTGGGCGCCGTGTTATACGGGCGTACCTACCTGACGGAGACGATCTCCGTCGTAAGGAGGGAGAGAACGGTGAAGCCTCGTATCCACCCCGTCTCCCGTCCGGTCGTCTACCGCGACCGCGCGGCGGGCACCGCCTTCCTGACCCGCTCGACCGCCGACGCGGCGGAGCGCGTGGAGTGGGAGGACGGGAACACGTACCCGGTCATCGATGTGGAGATCTCTTCCGCGAGTCACCCCTTCTACACCGGCAAGGGACGCGTGGTGGACACCGCGGGGCGGGTGGAGCGGTTCGAGCGGCGTTACGGGAAGCACGACAGCTGACCCCGTAGGTCCGCCGGACGCCCGGCCCGGACCCGCAGCAGAAGATGTACGTGACAGACAGAGCCGGACAGGGGCCCGAAGAGGGCTTCTGTCCGGCTCTCCGCGTCGCGTGGGCTGCTACTTCGGCCACGTGTGTGAGCCCGCGACGGGCGGCGCCCGTCAGGCCGGAGTGGCGTCCGGACCCGGGCCCGCCTCCACGGTCCTGACCAGCGGCGCCAGCTCGGGGATCCGTGCCGCCGCGTCCAGGGCCTCGCGCAGCGCCGTGTCGTTCGTCGGCCGCGCGAGCGCGAGCAGCTCCCGGCCCGCCTCGCTGACCTCGGTGTAGATCCCGCGCCGGTCGGTCGGGCACAGGTACCGGGCGAGCAGGCCGCGGTCCTCCAGCCGGGTGACCAGGCGGGTGGTGGCGCTCTGGCTGAGCACGACGGCGTCGGCGACCTGCTTCATCTGGAGATGGCCGCCGTCGCCGTCGTGCTGCCGGCTGAGGACGTTGAGCAGCGAGTACTCGCGGACGCTGAGGTCGTGCCGGGCCTGGAGCGCGCGCTCTATGTGTCCTTCGATCCTGCTGTGCAGCAGCGAGAGCGCGCACCAGCCCTGGGCGAGTCCGGTGGGCGCGGTGTCCGCGGCGGTCATGACGTCCTCCTGCTCGGTACGGCTCGGTACGGCGTGCGTGCGACGTGCGGGGTGCGCCGTGGTGCGCTGTTCCAGGATAGGCCACCTCCGCGATATAACGCGCTTGCAATTAATCCGCGTCTGCAAGTATTGTGTGTGACGGTAAAAGGCTCACGCAATCGCTTGAAAGGTGGCACGCCATGCCCTTGGCCCTCCTCGCTCTGGCCATCGGGGCTTTCGGGATCGGAACGACAGAGTTCGTGATCATGGGACTGCTTCCCGAGGTCGCCGCCGCGTACGGCGTCACCATCCCCACGGCCGGACTGCTCGTCACCGGCTACGCCCTCGGGGTGGTCCTCGGCGCCCCGCTGATGACCGTCCTCGGCACCCGGATCTCCCGCAAGCGGATGCTGATGCTGCTGATGGTCCTGTTCGTCGCGGGCAATGTGCTCTCCGCGCTCGCGCCCACCTTCGGGGTGATGCTCGCCGGACGCGTCGTCGCCTCGCTCGCCCACGGCGCGTTCTTCGGCATCGGCGCCGTCGTCGCCGCCTCCCTGGTCGCCCCGCGCAAGAAGGCGGGCGCCATCGCCCTGATGTTCACCGGACTGACCGTCGCCAATGTCGTGGGTGTGCCGCTCGGCACCCTCATCGGCCAGAGCGCCGGCTGGCGGGCCACCTTCCTGCTGGTCGCGGGGCTTGGGGTGCTCGGCCTGGTGGGCATCGCCGCCCTCGTACCGGAACAGCCCCGTGACGGGGGCATACGGCTGCGCCACGAACTCGCGGCCCTGCGCGATGTGCAGGTGCTGCTCGCCATGGCGATGACCGTGCTCGGCTTCGGCGGGGTCTTCGCGGCGATCACCTACATCACCCCGATGATGACCCGGACCGCCGGATTCGCGGACTCCTCGGTGACCTGGCTGCTGATGCTCCTCGGGCTCGGCATGGTCGCCGGCAATCTGATCGGCGGCAGGTTCGCGGACCGCCGGCTGATGCCCCTGCTGTACGGCACGCTCGGCGCGCTCACCGTCGTTCTGGCGCTCTTCACGCTCACCGCCCACCACAAGGCCGCGGCGGCCGTCACGATCGCGCTGATCGGCGCGCTGGGCTTCGCGACCGTACCGCCGCTCCAGAAGCGGGTGCTCGACCAGGCCGCCGCCGCGCCCACGCTGGCCTCCGCCCTGAACATAGGCGCCTTCAACCTCGGGAACGCGCTGGCCGCCTGGCTCGGCGGACTGGTGATCGCCGCGGGGTACGGATACACCGCGCCCAACTGGGTCGGCGCCGCGCTCGCCGGATCCGCGCTCGTCCTCGCCCTTGTCTCCGGCGCCCTGGAACGCCGCCGTACGCCCTCTCCGTCCTCCTCTCCCCCTTCCTCTCCGGACCGTGCCGTCCCCCGCCCGGCGGCGGGCGTCCGGGCGAAGGGAGAGGTCCCGGCCCGCACCCGGTGAGCTGTCCGGTTGGCGCCCGAGGTGTCAGGCTTCGCTGGACCGGTTCCGTCGACAGTAAGGAGAACACCGCGTGTTCCCTCTTCTCCCGGCCCTCGCCGCCCGCGCGCAGCGCCCCGCCCTGCGGTTCGGTGACCGCGCCCTCAGCCACGCCGAACTGGCCGACGCGGCGGGCTCCGTGGCCGCCGGGCTCACCGGCGCGGGCCGGGTCGCGGTCTGGGCCACGCCCACCCTCGGCACGGCGGTGGGCGTGGTGGGCGCGCTGCTCGCCGGGGTCCCCGTCGTCCCCGTCAACCCCGGGAGCGGCGAGCGGGAGCTGGCGCACATCATCGGGGACAGCGCCCCCACCCATGTCGTCGCCGATCCGGACGTCATGCTCCCGCCCGCCCTGGCGGCGCTGGTACGGGTGGCTCCGGCCGCGGCCGGAGCCGGGTCGGCGACGGAGCGGTCCTTCGCGGAACCCGCCCCGGAATCACCCGCGTTGATCGTCTACACCTCCGGTACCACCGGCCCGCCCAAGGGCGTCGTCCTGCCGCGCCGGGCCGTCGCCGCCACACTGGACGCGCTGGAGGACGCCTGGCAGTGGACGGCCGACGACGTACTCGTCCACGCGCTGCCCCTCTTCCATGTGCACGGGCTGATCCTCGGCATCCTGGGACCGCTGCGCCGGGGCGGCGCCGTACGCCACCTGGGACGGTTCGACACCGAGGGCGTCACCCGCGAACTCCTCTCCGGTGCCACCATGTTCTTCGGCGTACCGACGATGTACCACCGTCTCGCGGAGGCGCTCGGCACGGATCCCGCGCTCGCCAAGGCGCTGGCCGGGGCGCGGCTGCTGGTCTCGGGCTCCGCCGCGCTGCCGCTGACCGACCACCGCCGGATCACCGCCGCGACCGGCCGCCGGGTCGTCGAGCGGTACGGGATGACCGAGACGCTGATGAACACCAGCGTCCGCGCCGACGGCGAGACCCGCGCCGGTACCGTCGGGGTGCCGCTGCGCGGGGTGGAGCTGCGGCTGGTCGACGAGGCGGGCGACGCGATCGGGACGTACGACGGGGAGAGCGTCGGTGAGATCCAGGTGCGCGGACCCAACCTGTTCACGGAGTATCTGAACCGGCCCGAGGCGACCGCCGACGCCTTCACGGACGGCTGGTTCCGTACGGGGGACATGGCGATCCGCGACCCCGACGGCCAGGTCCGGATCGTCGGCCGGAAGGCCACCGACCTGATCAAGAGCGGCGGTTACAAGATCGGCGCGGGCGAGATCGAGAACGTCCTGCTGGAGCACCCCGGGGTACGGGAGGCGGCGGTGACCGGGGAGCCGGACGCCGACCTCGGTGAGCGGATCGTCGCCTGGATCGTCCCGGCCCGCGACGAAACCCCGCCGTCCGCCGAGGAGTTGGCCGCGCATGTGGCGGCGCAGCTCGCCGCGCACAAGAGGCCCCGCGCCGTGCGGTATCTGGACGCGCTGCCCCGCAACGACATGGGCAAGATCATGAAGCGGGAACTGCGCCAACATCGGGGCGGCGGCGCGGATTTCTCATAGCCCTCTCACCGGCTTTTCAGACTGTATGCCTAAGGTGTGGGTCGTGACGAACTCGACTCCACCCGGCTGGCACCCCGACCCGGGTCACACAGGTGACGGTCCCCGTCAGGAACGATGGTGGGACGGCACGGCCTGGTCCGACGAACTCCGTCCGGGGCCACCCGGCGCGTGGGGTCCGCCGGACGCGCCGCCGTATCCGGCGCTGCCGCCCGCCACCGCGCCCTCCACCGGCCGGCGCGTGATCGTCGGGGTCACCGCGACGGTGGTGGCGCTGGCCATAGCGGGCGGTTTCTATCTGCTCGGACGGGACGGCGGGGGCGGCGGCCCGGCCGACGCGGCCGGGAACGGCTCCCCCCGGTCCGAGGCGCCCTCGCGCCCGGGGGAGCGGAGCCCGGGGCCCGACGGGCAGGGCGGCAACGGCGGATCCGGCGGCGGGAACAGCGGGCCGCAGGTGCCCACCGAGGACGGTTACGCCACGGACGCGGCCAGCGGGATCAGCATTCCGGTACCGGACGGCTGGACCGGTGTGTCCGGTGTCATCGGCGCCCAGATCACCACCGGGAACTACACCTGCCCCGGCGGCTCCGAAGGCACCTGTGTGCGCGGCGGGGTGAACTCCGCGCCCGCCGCCGCGCTGAAGAACACCGAGAAGACGGCCAAGGCGTCCGCCGAGAAGGACATCTCGGCCAATGCCGAGGAGTCGTACGGCAGCGAGGTCTACGGGATCGCCTCGCACGAGGAGCTGAAGTCCGAGGCGGTCACCGTGGCCGGTCAGAAGGGCTATCTGGTCCGCTGGAAGGTGACCACCAGCAAGGGCGACGACGGCTATGTGCAGTCGGTCGTCTTCCCCTCGCCCAGCACCCCGAACCTGCTCGTCGTCGTGCGCTCCGGGTTCGACATCAACGACAAGGCGCCCAAGCTCGCCGTCATGGACGAGATCACCAAGGGCATCAAGGCCGCGAAGACCAGCGGCACCGGCAACGGGCGCGGCGTCTGAGCGCCGGGTAGCGCCTCTTCGCGCCTCTTCGCGTGCGGGTTTCTCCGGGCGGGCCGCCGTGTGCGGCCCGCCCGTCCGTCGTGCCCGGACAGGAGAAGGGCCGCGCGGCCGTACACTCCCCTCATGGGCGGTACATGTAAGGCGATCGGCTCCTTCGTCGTGCGCGGTCACGGCTAGCGACGCGCGCCACCCGTCACCCCGCCCCCCGCCCCCTTGCCCCTCGCCTCTTCCGGCGACGGCTCAGGCCCGGCTTCTCCCTTGCGTATCACCGCCGCGTACCACCGCTTCCTCCCGTACCAACGCGTCGCCACGGACTCGTGGACCGCCGCGCCCTTCACGACGAGAGGACCCCCTGTGAAGTTGAGCGAGCTGCTCGCGGGGCACGATCACGAGACTCTGCGGGGCGAGCCGCACACGGCGGTCACCGCGGGCGTCTGTCTCGACGCGCACCGGGTGTCGCCCGGATCGCTGTTCATCGCCGTCCCCGGCCATCGCGAGGGCGGTCCCGAGGCCATCGGACCGGCGCTCGCGCGCGGCGCCGTCGCGGTGCTGGTGGACGCGTCGACGCCGGAGGTGCCGGCGGCCGTGTGGGCGCAGAACGGGGTGTGTGTCGTCCGCGTACCGGACGCCCGGCGGGCCGCGGCCCTCGTCGCCTCCCGCTACCACGGCGAGCCGGGGCGCGGCATGGACATGGTGGCCGTGACGGGCACCAACGGGAAGACCTCGGTCTCGTACATGGTGGAGTCCGTACTGCGGCTGGCCGAGGGCGCGCGGGTCGGGGTCATCGGTACGGCGGGCAGCCGGATCGGCGACGAGCTGATCCCCATGCCGAGGTCGGTGCTGACCACACCCGAGGCGCCGGACTTCCAGTACCTGCTGGGGCGGATGCGTGAGCGCGGGGTCGGCACCGTGGTCCTGGAGGCCACCTCCATGGGGCTGCTGCACCACCGTGTGGACCACGCGTTTCTCGATATCGGCGTCTTCACCAATCTGACGCAGGATCATCTTGACGACCACGGCACCATGGAGCACTACCGGGACGCCAAACTCCGGCTGTTCCAGGGGCTCTGCGAGCGCGCGGTGGTCAACGCGGACGATCCGGTGGGCGCCGGGATCGCCGCGCTGATGCCCGGGGCCGTCGTGACGTACGCGCTCGACGCCGCCGCGGACTACCGGGCGACCGATCTGACCATGGACGCGTTCGGCACCCGCTTCACCCTGCACCACGAAGGGCGCAAGTACCCGGCGGCGATTCCCGTCCCCGGCCGGTTCTCGGTGTCCAACGCCCTGGCCACGGTGGCCGCCTGCCATCTGCTGGGGCACGACCTGGCCGGTCTCGTCGGGGTCCTCGACCGGATGCCGCCGGTCCCGGGGCGGTTCGAGCGCTTCGAGACCCCGGACGGCACCGCCGTCATCGTCGACTACGCGCATTCGCCGGACTCGCTGGAGAAAGTGCTCACCGCGATCGGTGAGTTCGCCCGTGGCCGGATCATCACCGTCTTCGGCTGCGGCGGCGACCGCGACATCACCAAGCGCGCCCGGATGGGGGAGATCGCCGGAACACACTCCGATGTGTGCGTGCTGACCTCGGACAATCCGCGCGACGAGGACCCCGGGGCCATCATGGACCAGATCGCGCCGGGGCTCGACACCACCGGCACCCGGTACGAGCGGCTCCCCGACCGCCGCGACGCCATCGCATACGCCCTGGCCCAAGCGGGGCGCGGTGATGTCGTGCTGATCGCGGGGAAGGGAAGCGAGCCCCACCAGATCGTCGGTGACCGCCTCATCCCGTTCAGCGACATGGCGACGGTGCGCGAACTCGCGCGGTAGGAGCCTGCCTGCCGGCGGCCCGGGTCCGCACACGGGCCCCGGCCACCGCACGGTCAGGGCGCCGCGGTCCCGCTCTCCGTCGCCGCGCCCGCCGTCGTCGCCGCGCCCGCCGCCGGGCTTACCGGCTCGTGCGCGTACGGCAGTGCGTCCAGCGACCGGTCCGTGCAGAAGCGCGCCACGAGGTCCGCGAACTCCGTGATCCGCTCCACCGGGGCCAGATGGTCGGCCTCGTCGATCAGCAGATAGCGGGCGCCGGGCGGCAGCGCCGCGACCACCTCGTGTCCCATCGCGGGGGTGGTCAGTGTGTCGTGCTCCCCGGTCACCACCAGACTCGGGACGGCCGGTACCGGACCCGGCCGGTACCAGTCGTGCCGCATCAGCCGGGAGTTGTGCTCCGCCGACTTGCTCAGCTGCTCGGGGTCCTGGCCGACCATCTGCTGGTAGACGAGGCGGGAGACGGCCGTGTGCTTGCGGACCAGTCCGGTGCCGGGCGGCGACATGAAGTGACCGGCCAGCTCACGCGCGATGGCCGTCGTCTCGCCGCGCTCGATCATGACCGCCCAACGCTCCATCGACGCGGCGTAGTTGGCCGGAATGCGCATGGTCATACCGGTCAGCATCAGCCGGACGACCGCCTCGGGGCACTGCTGCGCGAAGCGCAGCGCGATGGCGCCGCCGAAGCAGACCCCGATCAGATTGACCCGCGCGACGCCGAGTTCGCGCAGCAGCTGCCGGACGGCGGCGGCCAGGAAATCGAGGCCGTGCTCGGCCGGCAGGAAGTCGGCGCTGCCGTACCCGGGCAGATCCACGGTGATCATTTGTGCCAGCGGAGCCAGTGTCTTCTCGTGCCGTACCCAGGAGTTGCGGTCCTGCGAGGAGCCGCCGAGGACCAGGATCGGCTCGGTCAGCGGCTCCCCGCGGCCCACGACGCGACAGGTGTAGCGGAACCCCTCGAACGTGAAGTCACGCTCCTCGACCGGGCACGCCGCGGCGGGGGGCGCCCCGTCGGCGGCCTGCCCCGGGATCAACGGGCGTGTGCCGGGCGACGGCTGGCCCTGGGCGAGAACGGTATCGGCGGACATGGCTGACTCCAGTGGGGCTCCGGGTACGGACAGGAACGTCCCTGCCTAGCAGTTGGGCCGCGCGGAGCGGGTATCGGTGACCCGATCGTGGGCGGTTCGCGGCTCCCGGTCCGCCGAGCGATTCGACACTCGCTCACCAGAGCGGGGTGCGCCCTGCGGCCGGGCCCGGTACAGACCCGTACAACGGGCAGCGATCCGGCCACCTCAACCGGATCGCGGGCAAACCGCCCACCGGGGTGAATCCGGGGTCCGCCGGGCCGGTGGGTTGACTTCGAGAGCACTCGCGCTCGTAGCGTGCCCGGCATGACTACCGCTCAGCACAGCATCGGCTCGGGTTTCGGGCCGCGCGGCACCGCCGCCGGGGTTCTCCGCGGCATCGATCTCACCGGCCGGCTCGCCGTCGTCACCGGCGGCTGCTCGGGGCTCGGCCTGGAGACCCCCCGCGCCCCGGGGACCTCGACGGCGTCCGCGGCTTCGCCGACCGCTTCCTCGCCTCGGGCCGCACCATCGACATCATGATCAACAACGCCGGGATCGTGGCCTGCCCGGAGACCCGGGTGGCGCCCGGGTGGTCTCGGTGTCCTCCGGCGGTCACCGGCTCCCGCCCGTCCGCTGGGATGACACGATGTTCGAGCGCGGCTACGACAAGTGGCTCGCCTACGGCCAGGCCAAGACGGACGGCCAACGTACTGTTCGCCGTACACCTCGACGCGCTCGGCCGGGAGTCGGGTGTACGGGCCTTCGCGCTCCACCCGGGCGGCATCATGACCCCGCTCCAGCGCCATCCGGAGCGCCGCGAGATGGTCGACGCGGGCTGGATCGACGCGGACGGCACCGTGGTGAACAGCGAATTCAAGACACCCGAGCAGGGCGCGCCCACCCAGGTGTGGGCGGCGACCTCGCCCACGCCGGCCGGGCTGGGCGGTGTCTACCGCGAGGACCGCGACATCGCGGAGCCGGCCTCCCCGGACCGCTCCGGCGGGGTCCACGGCCATGCCACCGACCCCGGGCGGGCGGCGCGTCCGTGGCGGCTCTCCGCCGGGCTGACCGGCGTCGACGCCTTCGCGCCGACCGGGTCCGCGCCCGCGTCCGCGTAGGCGCCGTCGGGCGCCCGGCCCGGCCCCGGACCGGGCGCCCGACGGACCGGCTCAGGTGGTGGCGCGGTGGACGAGCGTGGTCGGCAGGGTCAGATGGCGGCGCTCGGCGGACGGGTCCTCGATCTCGTCCAGCAGCAGCCGGGTGATCGTCCGCCCCAGCTCCTCCGTCGGCTGGTTCACGCTGGTCAGCGGCGGGACCGTATGGCGCGCGACGATCGAGTCGTCGAAGCCGATGACCGCCACGTCCTCCGGCACCCGCCGCCCCCGCTCCCGCAGGACCGTCAGCGCGCCCGCCGCCATCACGTCCGACGCGGCGAAGACGGCGTCGAGGTCCGGCCGGCGTTCGAGAAGTTCACGCATGGCGGCGCGCCCGCCCTCCTCGGTGAAGTCGCCCGGGGCGATGAGCGACTCGTCCGGCGCGGGGCCGCCCGCGGCGGTGTGCGCGTCGCGCCAGCCGCGCAGCCGGCTCCGGCCCACGTCCATGTCGAGCGGCCCGGTGATCGTCGCGACGGCCCTCCGCCCCCGGCCGAGCAGATACCGTACGGCCTGCTCCGCGCCGCCCTCGTTGTCGGAGCGCGCGTGGCTCAGCGGCTCGGCCACCGAACGCCGCCCGGCCAGGACCGTGGGGATGCCCGACGTCTCCAGGAACGCGGGCAGCGGATCGTCCCGGTGCACCGCGATGAGCAGCACCCCGTCGACCCGGCGCGCCTCCACGAAGCGGATCAGCCGGTCCCGCTCGCGCCCGTCCCGGACGAGGATCAGCAGCAGCTGCATGTCCGTGTCGGCCAGCTCGGTGCTCACCCCTCGGATGACGGCCGAAAAGTATGGTTCCGACGCCAGCCGGCTCTCCGACTCGGGGATCACCAGGGCGATGCTGTCGGTCCTGCTGGTGACCAGGGACCGGGCGGCCGGATTCGGTACGTAGCGGAGTTCGGCGATGGCGGCCTCGACGGCGGACCTGGCCCGCGCGCTGACCCCCGGGGCGTCGTTGACGACGCGTGAGACCGTACCGCGGCCTACTCCCGCCAGCTGGGCCACGGCTTCAAGAGTTGGCCTCTGGCCTGGTGGTTTACGGCTGCTCATCGCGTCTCCCGACTCTCACCCCCGGCCCGCGTCACGGCGCTCACCAGGGGATTGTGCTGTCCGGCCGGTATTTCGGCCGCTCGACGCCGCCGCCCGGACACATTCGCGCAACGGAACCGACTTCGACTCTTGACACGACCCTGTGTCTACGGAGAGTCTTCCACAACCCGTTGGGAGCGCTCCCATTCTCTGTCCGGGGCGGGTCTCCCAGCAGTCGATCCTGAGCCGCAGCCGGCGCACGCCCGTGCCCCGCTGCAAGGAGGAAGCACCATGGGCATGGCCCGTCATCGCTTCGGTACCACCCTCGCGTCAGCGACAGCAGCGGCTGTCTCACTCGCGCTCGTCGCAGGCTGCTCCAGCGGCGACGACTCGGACAAGGCGACCGCCAAGGACGGCAAGACCGTCATCACCATGGGGCTCTTCGGCGTCATGGGATACAAGGAGAGCGGCCTGCTCGACCAGTACATGAAGGACCACCCCGACATCAAGATCGAGGCGGAGGTCGCCGGTGACGAGCAGACCTACTACACCGCGCTCCAGACGCACCTGGCGGCCGGCAGCGGACTCAAGGACATCCAGGGCATAGAGATCGGCCGCGCGAAGGAAGTGGTCGACACCCAGGCCGACAAGTTCATCGACCTGTCGAAGACCGAGGGCGTCGACCACTTCCTGCCCTGGAAGCTGAGCCAGGTCACCACCAAGGACGGCAAGGTGCTGGGCCTCGGCACGGACATCGGTCCGATGGCGATCTGCTACCGCAAGGACATGTTCGAGCAGGCCGGGCTGCCGACCGACCGTGAGGAGGTCGCGAAGCTGTGGGCGGGGGACTGGTCCAAGTACGTCGAGGCGGGCCGGACCTTCAAGAAGAACTCGAAGGACAAGAAGCTCGCCTTCGTGGACGCCTCCAGCGGTCTGTTCAACGCGATGATCTACGGCGATGAGAAGCAGTTCTACGACGAGGACGGCAAGCTCATCTACCAGGACAACCCGGTGGTGCAGGACGCCTGGAACCTCGCGGTCTCCGCCGCGAAGGACGGCCTGACCGCCAAGCTGCCGCAGTTCCAGAAGGGCTGGGACCCGGGTCTCGCCCAGTCGACCTTCGCCTCCACCGTCTGCCCGGCCTGGATGCTCGGCCACATCAGCGAGAAGGCCGGACCGGCCAACAAGGGCAAGTGGGATGTCGCCCAGGCACCCAAGGGCGCCAACTGGGGCGGCGCGTTCATCGGGGTGACGGAGCAGAGCAAGGTCAAGGAGGAGGCCCAGAAGCTCGTCTCCTGGCTGACCGCTCCCGAGCAGCAGGCGTTCATCTTCGAGAAGCTCGGCAACCTGCCCTCCTCGAAGACCGCGCTCGACCTCCCGGCGGTCACGAGCGCCAAGTCCGAGTACTTCAGCGGCGCGCCGATCGGCCAGATCTTCGGCGCGGCGGCCAAGGAGATCCCGAACAAGCAGGTCCTGGGACGCAAGGACGCCGCCATCAAGGACGCGTTCTCGCAGGGGCTCCAGCTGGTCGACCGCGGCAAGGACGCCGACGAGGCATGGAAGACGACGGACGAGCGGATCAAGAAGCTGACGCGCTGACCCGGCACCGACAGCCACACCGGCACCACCGCGAAACCGACAGCGACACCGACACCGACGTCGGAACCGACAACGATCGCGGCGCCCCCAGCGGCGCCGGCGTCGTCCGGCCGGCGCACGGTGTCCCGGCGGCCGGTCCCCGATCAGGGGACCGGCCGCCCGGGCCGCCCGGCTCCCACCGGGCACCGCCGCCCCCGCTCACCACCCGTCACCGCACCACCGGTCAAACTCCACGGAAGGAAGCCCTTGTGGCCACCTCCACCCCGGCAGCCCCCACGGGCGGGCAGCCGCACCCCGCGTCAGCCGCGCCACCCGGGAAGGGCGGCGCGGGCGGCGGTTCCTCCCAGCAGTCGCGGCGCAACATCATCCACCGGTTCGACCTCAAGGGCATGCCGTACGGATTCATCGCCCCGTTCTTCCTGATCTTCGGCGCCTTCGGCCTCTACCCGCTGCTCTACACCTTCTGGATCTCGCTGCACCGTGTCGAGCTGTCCACGATGCACACCAGGGAGTGGCGCGGGCTCGCCAACTTCACCGAACTCCTCAAGGACGACCTGTTCTGGAACGCGCTGACCAACACCTTCACCATCGGGGTCATCTCCACCGTTCCCCAGCTGCTGATGGCGCTCGGCCTGGCCCATCTGCTCAACTACCGGCTCCGCGGCTCGGTGTTCTTCCGCGTCGCCGCCCTGGTGCCGTACGCGACCTCGATCGGCGCCGCCGCCCTGGTCTTCACCATGCTCTTCGAACGCGACTTCGGGATGGTCAACTGGGCCCTGGGAGCCGTCGGGATCGACGGCATCGACTGGTCGAGCGAGAAGTGGCCCGCCCAGTTCGCCATCTCCACCATCGTGATCTGGCGCTGGACCGGCTACAACGCGCTGCTCTACCTGGCCTCCATGCAGGCCATCCCGAGGGACCTCTACGAAGCCGCCGCGATCGACGGGGCCTCGCGCTGGCAGCAGTTCCGTACGGTCACCATCCCGGGCATCAGCGCCACCATCATCTTCACCATCGTCCTCTCCACGATCGGCGCGACCCAGCTCTTCGGTGAGCCGCTGATCTTCGGACAGGGGCCGAACGGGGTCAGCGGCGGCGCCGACAACCAGTACCAGACGCTCGGCCTGCTGCTCTACGAAGAGGGCTGGAAGAACTACCAGATGGGGCGGGCATCCGCGATCGCCTGGGCCATGTTCCTCATCCTCATCCTCATCTTCGTCCTCCAGCGCGTCATCGGGCGCGTCACATCCCGCAAGTCCTGACCAGGGAGCCAGCAGCCCATGACCACCGATATCGCACCGGTCCTGGCGGACGCGCAGGACCGGACCCCGCCCTCGCGCCCCGCCGAGCGCCGGCTGCGCCGCGCGCTGCGGCCGGGCGCGGGACGCCAGCACCACGCGGGTCCGCTCGCCTACGTCCTGCTCGGCTTCGCCGCCCTGGTCTCCCTCTTCCCCCTCTACTGGACGATGGTGGCCGCCTCCACCACCAACACCCGGATCACCCAGAGCCCGCCGCCGTTCCTCCCCGGGCCGAACCTGTTCAAGAACCTGGGCAAGGCGTGGACCGACGCCGCCATGGGCCAGGCGATGATGAACAGCCTGATCGTCGCGGGCGTGATCGCGCTCTCGACGGTCTTCTTCGCGACCCTGGCCGGCTTCGCCTTCGCCAAGCTCCGATTCAAGGGGCGCAACGCCCTGCTGATGCTGGTCATCGGCACGATGATGGTCCCGCCGCAGCTCGGTGTCGTACCGCTGTTCATGATGATGGCCGACCTCGGCTGGGGGCAGAAGCTGCCCTCCGTGATCTTTCCGACCCTGGTCAGCGCGGTCGGTGTGTTCTTCATGCGGCAGTATCTGAAGGAGGCGCTGCCCGACGAGCTGATCGAGGCGGGCCGGATCGACGGCGCGCACTCGCTGCGGATCTTCTGGTCCATCGTGCTGCCGATCGCCCGGCCGCCGATGGCGGTGCTGTTCATGATCACGTTCGTCCACGCGTGGAACGACTTCTTCTGGCCCTTCATCGCCCTCGACATGACGAATCCGACGGTTCCCGTGGCGCTCTCCCAGCTCAGCGCGGGGTATGTCCGGGACCAGTCGGTGATCATGGCCGGGGCGCTGCTCGGCACACTGCCGCTGCTGGCGATGTTCCTCGTCTTCGGCCGGCAGATCGTCGGCGGCATCATGCAGGGCGCCGTGAAGGGCTGACCCGGCGTCAGCCGCGCGGGGGCGCGGGCGCGCCGCGTCCGTACCACCGTTCCGGGTGCCGCCGTCGCCCGCACCATCGTGGTGCGCACCGCCGTTCCCGGCGGCGGCACCGTTCCGTACTGCACCTGTTCCACGTACCGCTGTTCCACGTAAGTCCGAACTCTGCGGAAGGACCCTTGTGGCCACCTCCACCCCCACCCCCGCACTCACCTTCCCCGCCGGTTTCCTGTGGGGAACGGCGACCGCGGCGTACCAGATCGAGGGCGCTGTCCAGGAGGACGGCCGGACCCCCTCCATCTGGGACGTCTACTCCCACACCCCGGGCCGGGTGCGCAACGGCGACACCGGCGACATCGCCGTCGACCACTACCACCGCTGGCCCGAGGACATCGAGATCATGTCCGGGCTCGGCGTCGGCGCGTACCGGTTCTCGGTCTCCTGGCCCCGCGTCCAGCCCACCGGCAAGGGACCCGCCTCGGAGAAGGGCCTCGACTTCTACCGCCGGCTCGCCGACGGACTGCTCGCGAAGGGGATCAGGCCCGTCGTCACCCTCTACCACTGGGATCTGCCCCAGGAGCTGGAGGACGCGGGCGGCTGGCCCGAGCGGGACACCGCGTCCCGGTTCGCCGAGTACGCGGGCATCGTCGCCGACGCCCTGGGTGACCGGGTCACCACCTGGACCACCCTCAACGAGCCCTGGTGCAGCGCCTTCCTCGGCTACGGGTCCGGTGTCCACGCGCCCGGCCGCACCAACGCCGCCGACTCGCTGCGCGCGGCGCACCACCTCAACCTCGGCCACGGACTCGCGGTCGCGGCGCTGCGCGAGCGGCTGCCCGCCGACGCCCAGATCTCCGTCACCCTCAACCTGCACCACGTACGGCCGCTGACGCCCGGCGCCGAGGACACCGACGCGGCGCGCCGTATCGACGCCCTGGCCAACGGGGTCTTCACGGGACCGATGCTGCGGGGCGCCTATCCGGCGGACCTCATCGAGGACACCGCCGGCGTCACCGACTGGTCGTTCGTCCGGGACGGCGATCTCGCGCGGATCCACCAGCCGCTCGACTTCCTCGGCGTCAACTACTACTCGCCGACGCTCGTCTCGCACCACGAGAGCCCCGACGCCCACCGCTCCGACGGCCACGGCGCCAGCGAGCACAGCTCCTGGCCCGGCGCCGACCGTGTCGCCTTCCACCAGACCCCCGGCGACCGGACCGCCATGGGCTGGACGATCGACCCGGACGGTCTGTACGAGCTGCTGACGCGCGTGGCCGACGACCACCCCGGGCTGCCCCTGATGATCACCGAGAACGGCGCGGCCTTCGACGACTACGCGGCCCCCGACGGCGAGGTCCGCGACCCCGAGCGCATCGCGTATCTGCGCGGTCACCTCTCCGCCGTCCACCGCGCCATCGAGTCGGGCGCCGATGTCCGCGGCTACTTCCTCTGGTCGCTGCTCGACAACTTCGAGTGGGCGTACGGCTACAGCAAGCGCTTCGGCATGGTGTACGTGGACTACGCGACCCAGCGGCGCACCCCGAAGTCCAGCGCGCGCTGGTACGCGGAGGTGGCCCGTACGGGCTCCCTGCCCGTCGAGTAGCGGGAGAACAGCGGTCGGGCGCCGGCCGCTGGTCATTCCCCCCGGCCCGCCCAGGCGCGCCGTTCGTCGTCCCGGGGCGCGTGGACGACGTACGGCGCGCCGCCCGTACCGCCGTACGTCATGACCGGCCGCGAGTTGTCCCAGGCCGGCCAGCCGGGGTCGCCCGTCGCGGCGAACGCCACCCAGGCGGCGTGCAGGGCGTCGGCGAGCGGCTGCGGGGCGCCCGGCCCGGTGAGTGCCTCGGTCGCCGGGAGCCGGAGGGTGTCGAAGACGAAGCCGATCTCCAGCGCGTGGCACGCGCGCAGGTCCAGGACCGGGGACGGCCGGCCGAACTCGTAGAAGTACGTTCCCGCCGGGGCCGAGCGCCGGGCGTCGGCCAGCCGGTTGAGCGGGACGCGCAGCAGCAGATCGGTGGCGAGCGCGCCGAGGATCTCGCCGTGGGACGCGCCGGGCCGGCCGGCCCGGTAGACCGCGGCGGTCCGGCGCCGTACCCCGAATCGCGCCGGCGCGAGCCGCAGCGTGAGCGGGCCGATCCGGTCGATTGTCCCGCCGGGCACGAACCACAGGCGGTACTCGTCGGTGGTGGTGCCCATCAGCAGGTCGATCCCGCCGGCGCGGCCGTCGACGAGCGCCCGCGCCGGATCCTCGGGGAGCACGTCCCCGTCCACCACGAGATCGAAGCCCGCGCCGCCGGACATCGGGTGCCCGCCGGCCGACTCGCGCTGCGCGCGTAGCAGTTCACCCCGGTCCACGGCGGCGAAGGCGGCGGCGGTCGGCGCGACCCCCAGCCGTTTCGCGACGCGCCGCGTCGTGCGGCGGGCCCTCGCCGGGGTCATGGCCGACGGCACCCCGCTCTGGAGCACGGCCCGCCGTACCAGCCCCTCGGAGTACGGGGACGCCAGCAGCCCGGCCACGCAGAACGCCCCCGCCGACTCTCCGAAGACGGTGACCAGATCCGGATCGCCGCCGAAGGCCGCCACGTTGCGGCGGACCCAGCCGAGCGCCGCCAGCTGGTCGCGCAGCCCGAGATTGGCGGGCGCGTCGGGGAACATCCCGAACCCCTCCATACCCAGCCGGTAGTTGACCGAGACCAGCACCACACCGTCCCGGGCGAACGCGGCGCCGTCGTACGTCTCCACGGCCGACGAGCCGTGCCGCAGCGAACCGCCGTGGATCCACACCATCACGGGCAGCCCGCCGCCGCCCGGGTCCGGGGTCCACACATTGAGGTTCAGACAGCCGTCGCCGGGGATCTCCGGATCCGGGAGCAGCCGGTCCAGCGGGGGCGCGTACGGCGTCTTCGGCGCGGTGGGCCCGAAGCGGGCCGCCGCGTACGGGATGCCGCGGAAGACGGCGACGCCGTTCTCGGTCCGCCCGCGCACCCGGCCGTACTCGGTGACGGCGACAACGGTCGGGTCCATGGCACTCCTGCCGTCCTTGCTTCCCGGCCGGGAGGGAACTCTCTCTGTATATCCAGGATATTCGGGTATATGTACCGCGTAGATACGACGTGGAGGGCAGGTGGACCCTGTGTCCGATCACTTCGAGAGCGTGCGGGCGGGCAGGGCCCGGCGGGCGGGGGCGCTGGCGGTGGCCGCGGGCCTGCTGGCGCTGGCCACGGCCGCGTGCGGGAGCGGGAGCGGTGGACAGACCGCCACGGGAGGCGGCGGGGGGACCGCGGGCGACGCGAGTTCCGGAGCGGCCAGTTCCGGTGGGGCGAGTTCCGGTGGGGCTCCGTCCCCCGCGCCTTCTTCCAGCGCGGCTCCTGCCGGTACGGCCGCCAGTACGGCTGCCGGTACCGCTCCGTCCGGTACGGCCGGCTCCGCCGCGCCCGCCCCGGCCGCGGCGCCGCGCTGTACGGCGGAGCGGCTCGGGCTGAATCTGAGCGCGCCCGACGTGGGCGCCGGGAACATCCGCTACGACCTGCGGCTCGTCAACAAGGGGACGAGCGCGTGCACACTCCAGGGCTTCCCGGGCGTCTCGCTGCTCGCGGGCGACGGTGAGCCCATCGGCCGGCCGGCCACCCAGGAGGGCGAGCGGCTGCCGGCCGTGACGCTCGCGCCCGGCGGGGTCGCCCTGACCACGCTGCACACCCTGAACAAGGGCATCAAGGGCCCGTCCTGCTGGCAGGCGCCCAGCCTCATCAGGATCTATCCGCCGGGCTCCACGGACGCCATGACGCTGCGCTCGGCCGAGCCGGTGGTCTGCGGCGACACCTTCACCGTCACCGCCATGAGCGCGGGCTGAGGAGCCCCGCCCGCGCGGCGCGGCGGGTCAGACCTCGCCGAAGAGCTGCGTCCAGTACGTACCGGCCGGACCGCCGCCCGCGTACCCCACCCCCAGATGGGTGAAGCCGGGTTTGAGGATATTGGCCCGGTGGCCGGGGCTGTCCATCCAGCCCCGGACCACCTCGCGCGCGGTGCGCTGGCCGCAGGCGATGTTCTCGCCGATCCCCCGGTGGCCGGCTCCGGCGCGGGCCGCGCGGTCCCAGGGCTGGAGCCCCTCGGGCGAGGTGTGCGCGTAGAAGGCGCGTGCGGCCATGTCGGCGCTGAAGTCCTGCGCGGCCGTCGCCAGCCGGGCATCGGCGGCCAGCGGCCGGAGCCCGGCCGCGGTCCGCTCCGCGTTGGTGAGGGCGAGGACCTCGGCGGTGGTCCGGGCCAGTCCGTCCGCCGTGAAGGGCACCGCCCACAGCGCGGTCCAGTAGACGTCACCGGAGCGGGGGTCGGTGTGCCGGCCGATGCCCGCCTCCGTGAGCGCGGGATCGCGCGGCGGACCGCCGGTGGCGTCGTCGCTCAGGCAGTACGCCACGAAGTCGCCGGGGGTGCGGGGACCGGAGACCAGATGCTGCTCGATCCGGAGATAGCGGTACCCGCCGGCGGTGATCCGCTGGAAGACGGAGACGCCGTCGTCGCCCTCCGCGTCGAGCCGCCGCTGCCGCGCCATCGCCGCCGCGTGGGCCCGGGCCGCCGCCGACAGCCGTGCGTCCACGGAGACCGGCGCCAGCCCGGCCCGCGCGCGCTCGGCGCCGACCAGCGTCGCGAACTCCGCCTCCGTACCACTGTCGCCCGAGGGGCGTGCGGGGGCGGGCCGTGACGGCGCGGGTCCGGAGGGTACGGGCCGGGGCGCGGGCGTACGGGGCGGGGTGGGCCCGGCCGACTCGTCCGCCACGTCCACACCGAAGTCCCGGGCTATCCCGGCCAGCCCGTCCGCGTACCCCTGCCCCAGCGCGCGCAGCTTCCAGCCGCCGCCGCGCCGGTAGATCTCCGCCAGCAGCAGCACCGTCTCGTGTGTCGGACGTACGGGGGTGAACCGCGCGACCACCCCCGCGCCGGGCCCGGTGACGGTCAGCGTCGGCACGGGCAGCCGGCCGAGCGCCGTCGCGGGGTCGGCGGGGCTGACGACCACGGTGACCCTGCTCGCCCCCGCCCGCAGCCGCCGGGGATGGACCCCCGCGCCGTCCGCGCGCAGCAGGGCGCCGGGCGCCGACGGCTGGTTGTAGAAGACGAAGTCGCCGTCCCCGGCGACCTTGCCGCTGTCGCCGGTGATCAGCAGGGAGAGATCGAAGGGGCCCGGTACGCGGAGGGACAGCTCCGCGTCGGGCAGGGGCAGATTCCCGCCGGATACCAACTCGGTCATCGCCACCGTCCGTTCCCCGTGCTGTGGAGCCGCCGTCCGCACGGCGTTGTGAGGGGAACGTCGCGGAGGGGCGCGGTGGTTCCGCGCGGCGGGCGCGAGTTGTCCACAGGCTCTCCCCGGGCGGCGGCGGGCTGTGCACACTGGAGCCATGGAAACACTCGTGTTCATGACGCTGCCTGGGCTGGTCATCCTGCTGACCGTGGTGGCCTTCGTCGATCAACTCCTTCTGCGCATGGGGCGGTCGGGCATGCTGCCGTGGCGCAACAGCGTGCGGCAGGGCCAGATCTCGGCCACCGGTTTCGAGCAACTGCACGCGAGCTTCTCGCCCGGCAAGCAGAACGAACTCAAGGAGCGGCAGTCGGCGCTGCTCATGCGGGACGACGAGGAGGACGGAGCGCCCCCGCACCGCACCACGGTCGATCTGGACGGCGGTACGGCGGTCATCCGCATACCGGGCGCGGGGCCGGTGGGCGGGGCCGCCCGGCCGGTGGCGAGCCCCTTCGCATAGGCTGATCACTCACCGATGCCGCGTCAACGGGCCTGCCCACAAGGCCATTTACCTGTCCCGCGGCTCCACACCCAGGAGCGCCCCCATGACGACGGGAACACCGAAGCCTCCGCTCGGCACGAACGAGCGATGTGTGGAGGGACTCAACCTTGTGGCCCGCGTCCGTTGATGTCCGGATATCAGATGAAGTAAGACCTGTTTTGGTCACGCCCAGTCGAACACCTTTATCAACAAGTGATCAGAACGATGTTTGTCACGACCCCTTATGGCCATAGTGTCGCCACCGTAAACACACGGCTTCTGCACATAAGCCACACAAGGGGGAGGGGCACACCACTCATGCAGGGCACCATCGATGGATTCAACTATGGAGCCGTCACGCCTGTGGCGGCCTACCTCATGGCATGTCTGGGCGCCGCTCTGGGGCTTCGCTGCACCACCAGGTCGCTCCGTACGGAGCGGTCCTGGAAGCCTGGATGGCTGGCCCTGGGCGCGACCTCCATCGGTTCGGGAATCTGGACGATGCACTTCATCGCCATGATCGGATTCCAGGTGAAGGAAGTGCCGATCGGATATGACGTACCCACGACGATCGCCAGCCTCGCGGTGGCGATCATCGTGGTCGGTATCGGTGTCTTCATCGTGGGTTACCGCGGTGCGACCCGGACCACACTGCTTGTCGCGGGCACCCTGACCGGTTTCGGGGTGGCGGCCATGCATTACATCGGCATGGCCGGAATGCGACTGCATGCCCGTATGGAATATGACACCACTGTCGTGGTGCTCTCCGTACTGATCGCCGTCGTCGCGGCGACCGCCGCGCTCTGGGCCGCCGTGTCGATCCACGGCTTCCTGCCGAGCCTGGCGGCGAGCATGGTGATGGGGATCGCCGTGACCGGTATGCACTACACGGGGATGGCCGCCATCAGCGTGCACCTCCAGGGACTCACCGGAGTCTCCGCGGGTGGCGGTTCGGCCTCCTCGATCATGTTCCCGATGCTGCTCGGCCCGGTGATCTTCCTGGTGCTGGCCGGCGTCGTGGTCATGTTCGACCCGCTGCTGGTGCTCGGTGAGGGGGACTGGGACCAGCCGGCCGCCAAGCCCGCGCGGAAGGACACCCAGGCCCGACCGGTCTGGCCGCCGGTGTACGACGAATCCGCCGACCGCAGGCCCCCCGCGCCCAGCGCGGGGCCGGCGCCGTACCGCGACAATCAGCGGCCCCGCGACTGGTAGACCGGATTCCCGTCCCCACGAAGAGCGCCGCCCCGCGATCCGCGGGGCGGCGTTTTCCGTCTGTGCGCCGGGGGCCGGTCCGGCGAGGGCGAATCCGTCGAGAGGTCAGTCCGCCGTCCGCTCGGCGGACTCAATGGACTCCCTCAGCCGCGCGCTGGCCATCCGCATGTGCTCGGCCATGGCCTCGTTCGCCGCGTCGGGGTCGCGGGCGCGGATGGCGGCGAGCACGGCGTCGTGCTCGCACAGGGTGCCGCTCACCGTGCCCTCCAGATCGCTGACCCGCTCCATCCACACCTGAAGCAGCGCCCGGATGCTGTGCAGGATGTCGCTGAGCACCGAGTTCCCGGCGATGTTCGCCGTCTCCAGATGGAAGGCGATGTCGGCGTCGATGAACGACGCGGCGTCCGTGCCCGCGTCCCGCATCCGCCGCAGATGCTCCTCCAGCCGGGCCACGTCCTCGTCGCCGGCCCGTTCCGCCGCCAGCCGGGCCGAGACCCCTTCGAGGTGCGTACGGACCTCGACCAGGTCCTGGGTGCGCCGCTGCCCCAGCATGAGGCCCCAGTTGATGGCGCGCGGCAGGAACTCCGAGGTTCCCTCGCGTACGTACGACCCCGACCCCGGGCGGATCTCCACGATGCCGAGCACATCGAGCGCCGAGAGCGCGCCGCGCACGCTGGAGCGCGCGACCCCCAGCGCCTCGGCGAGCTGACGCTCGGCGGGCAGTCGAGTGCCGGGCTTGATGTCACCGGCGGAGAGATGGTCGAGAAGCCGCTTCGCGACCTCGCTGACCGAGGATTCGCGGACGACGGGGCGGAGGAGCCGGGCGAGATCCGGCGAACCGGACATGGGCTGATCGGGCTGACTGGTCACGGTCACCAGTACACCAGATGGGTGTTCCCGCTGTTCAGGTACGTCCTGAGTCGCCTCATTCTCGCCCCTCGGGCACCGCTGTCAAGAGAGACGCAGGTCACATAAAGAGTGACGCTCGCCACATTGGTCAATTGGTGACCAATTTTCTTCTGGGGGTTACCTTGATGACACATCAGCCGGTCGAGCGGGTGCCGCTGTCTTTTTCAGCCACGATCGCTACCGACTATGACCCGAGTCCGGACAGAGCTGTCCGGCGCAGCCGAGGGAGTCACCATGGGTGCCACCACGTCTCCATCCGCCGTGGAGAGATCAGCCATCAGGAAGGTCTCGATCCGGCTCGTCCCGTTCGTGGCGTTGATGTTCTTCATCAACTACCTCGACCGGACCGCCGTCTCCTTCGCCGAGCCGAACGGAATGGGCCACGACCTCGCGCTCACCGCGGCGCAGTTCGGATTCGCCTCCGGTGTCTTCTTCATCGGATACATCATCCTCGAAGTGCCCAGCAACATGGCGCTCCACCGCTTCGGCGCCCGCCGCTGGCTGGCCAGGATCATGGTGACCTGGGGCATCGTGTCCCTGCTGTTCACCTGGGTGCAGAACAGCGAGCAGCTCTACGCGCTGCGCTTCCTGCTCGGTGTCGCCGAGGCCGGCTTCTTCCCCGGCGCCATCCTCTTCCTGAGCCAGTGGGTGCCCACCCGGCACCGCACCAAGGTGCTCGCCCTCTTCTACCTGGCACAGCCGCTCACCACGGTCATCGGCGCCCCGTTCGCGGGCTGGCTCATCGGCCACCACGGGCTCTTCGGCCTTGAGGGCTGGCGCGTGATGTTCCTCTTCGTGTCGATCCCCGCGATCGTCATCGGCGTCATCGCCTGGTTCTACCTGATCGACCGCCCCGCCGACGCCAAGTGGCTGACCCCGGCGGAGAAGGACTGGCTGACCACCGAGCTGGCCGCGGAGAACTCCACCAAGACCGGCAACAAGGAGAGCCACGGCCGCGAGGCCCTCAAGGAAGCCTTCCGCAGCGGCCGGGTCTGGGTCCTCGCGATGGTCTACTTCGGCTTCATCTACGGCCTGTACGCGCTCGCCTTCTTCCTGCCGACCATCATCGCCGGCTTCCAGGACAGCTTCGGCACCTCGTTCAGCGTCATGGACAAGGCGCTCATCACCGCCATCCCCTACCTCCCGGCGGCCGTCGTCCTCTTCTTCTGGTCCCGGCACGCCACCCGCAACGGCACCCGGACCTGGCATGTCGCCGGCCCCGCCGTCGTCGGCGGTATCTCGATCCCGATCGCCCTGTACATGGGCTCACCGGCCGCGACCATCGCCGTGATCACCGTGACGGCCTGCTCCATCTTCGCCGCGCTGCCCGTCTTCTGGTCGATCCCCTCCCGCTTCCTGACCGGCGCCGCCGCCGCGGCGGGCATCGCCCTGATCAACACCATGGGCAATATCGCGGGCTTCGCCGCCGGGTACGTCACCGGCTGGCTCAAGGACTTCAGCGGGAGCTACACCCTCTCCATGTTCGTCGTCGGCGGCTTCATGCTGCTCTCCGCGCTGCTCATGGTGATCCTCTCCCGGCGCCGGCCCGCCGACCCCTCCAACCCCGCGGACCAGCCGCTCCTTGAGGTGCACTGACATGACCCGCCTGTTCAACGACCCCGCAGCCTTCGCCGACGAGGCGCTGGAGGGCTTCGCCCTGGCCCACCGCCGCTGGGTGCGGCCGGTGACCGGCGGGGTCGTACGGTCCACCCCGGGCGCCGCCGGCCAGGTCGCCGTCGTGATCGGCGGCGGCTCCGGCCACTACCCGGCCTTCTCCGGCCTGGTCGGCCCCGGGCTGGCCCACGGCGCGGCCGTCGGCAATGTCTTCGCCTCGCCGTCCGCCCGGCAGATCCGTACCGTCGCCAAGAACGCCCACACCGGCGGTGGTGTGCTGCTGATGTACGGCAACTACGCGGGCGACGTCCTGCACTTCGGCCAGGCGGCCCAGCAGCTCAACGCCGAGGGCGTCGAGACCCGCTGTGTCGCGGTCACCGACGACATCTCCAGCGCGAGCGCCGCCGAGGCGGACAAGCGCCGGGGCATCGCCGGCGACCTCCCGGTCTTCAAGGCCGCCGCGGCGGCGGCCGAGGAGGGCCGCTCCCTCGACGAGGTCGTACGGGTCGCCCGGCACGCCAACGCCCGGACCCGCTCCTTCGGGATCGCCTTCGGCGGCTGTACGCTCCCGGGCGCCGACCACCCCCTGTTCACGGTCCCCGAGGGCCGGATGGCGGTCGGCCTCGGCATACACGGCGAGCCCGGCATCGGCGAGCAGGACGTACCCAGCGCCGACGAGACCGCCGAACTGCTGGTCTCCTCCCTCCTCGCCGAACTCCCCGAGGGCGTGGACACGGCGGACGGCGCCCGCGCCGCCGTCATCCTCAACGGCCTGGGCACCGTCAAGTACGAGGAACTCTTCGTCGTCTACCGGCGCGTCGCCGCGCTGCTCGCGGAGGCCGGGATCGAGGCCGTCGACCCCGAGGTCGGCGAGCTGGTCACCAGCTTCGACATGGCGGGCGTCTCGCTCACCCTCTGCTGGCTCGACGACGAGCTGGAAACCCTCTGGACGGCCGGGGCCGACACCCCCGCCTACCGCAAGGGCGCGGCCCGCGCGGCCGGCGGCCCGGCCGTCCTCGACACCGTCTCCGAGACGGCCGGTGCCGAGGCCGTCCCCGAGGCCACCGACGCCTCCCGTACGGCGGCCCGTACCGTCGTCGCCGCGCTCACCGCCCTCCGGGACACCGTCAACACCCACGCCGAGGAACTCGGCCGGATCGACGCCGTCGCCGGGGACGGCGACCACGGCATCGGCATGAGCCGCGGCTCGACGGCCGCCCACCGGGCCGCCGTCGAGGCCGCCGAGGCCGGGGCCGGCGCCGGTACGGTCCTCGCCGCCGCGGCCGACGCCTGGTCCGACCGCGCGGGCGGCACCTCCGGCGCCCTGTGGGGAGTCCTCCTGCACGCCGTGGGGACCGCCCTCGGCGACACCGACGGGCCCACCGCCCGTACCGTCGCAGACGGGGTGGGCGAGGCGTCCGCCGCCGTACGGCGGCTCGGCGGCGCCGAGGTCGGGGACAAGACCATGGTCGACGTCCTCGTCCCCTTCGCCGACACCCTCGCCACCGCCACCGCCGAGGGCGCAGCCCTCGCCGACGCCTGGGACCGCGCCGCCACCGCCGCCGAAGGGGCGGCCAAGGCCACCGCCGACCTCGTCCCCCGGATCGGCCGCGCCCGGCCGCACGTCGAGCGCTCCCTGGGCACCCCGGACGCCGGCGCCCACTCCCTCGCGCTGATCGTCCGCGCCGTCCACGGCGTACTCGCCGGCCACTGAAACCCACCCACCGAGGAGCACCCCCCCCATGAGTGACAAGCTGCGGATCGTCGTCGGCTCGGACGACGCCGGATACGACTACAAGGAAATACTCAAGACGGATCTCGGCACCAGCGCCCTGGTCGCCTCCGTCACCGATGTCGGCGTGGACGGCGACGGACACACCGCCTACCCGACCATCGCCATCGCCGCCGCCGAGATGGTCGCGCGCGGCGAGGCCGACCGCGCCCTCCTCGTCTGCGGCACCGGCCTCGGTGTGGCCATCGCCGCCAACAAGGTCAAGGGGATCCGGGCCGTCACCGCCCACGACTCCTTCTCCGTCGAGCGCGCCGTCCTCTCCAACAACGCCCAGGTCCTCACCTTCGGACAGCGCGTCGTGGGCATCGAGCTGGCCCGCCGGCTCGCCGCCGAGTGGCTGACCTACCGCTTCGACGAAACCTCCGCCTCGGCCGCCAAGGTCCAGCTGATGAACGACTACGAGACCGACGAGGAAGCCGCCGCCTGATGTCCGCACCCACCCTGCTCGGGGTGAGCCTGAAGATGTACTTCGGGCATCACGAGACCCTCAACTGGGCCCGCCGCGTCGGCGACATCGCCGCCCGGCACCCGGCCGTCACCGGCGGCCTCACCGAGGTGTTCGTGCTGCCCGCCTTCCCGGCGATCGTCCCGCTCACCTCCGTCCTCGCCGGCACCGGCGTCCGGATCGGCGCGCAGGACCTCGCCACCGACGACCGCGGCCCCTTCACAGGCGAGGTCTCGGGCCCGTACCTCAAGGAGATCGGCTGCGCCTACGCCGAGGTCGGGCACGCCGAACGGCGCCGCCTCTTCGGCGAGGGCGACACCGTCGTCGCCGCCAAGACCGCCGCCGCCCTGCGCAACGGGCTCACCCCCGTGCTCTGCGTCGGCGAACTCGACCGGGCCGCGCCGGCCGAGGCCGCCGACCGTACCGTCGCCGAGCTGGCCCGTATCCTCGCCACCGCCGCGCACGACGGCGGCGCGGACGGCTCCGTCGTCGTCGCCTACGAGCCCCAGTGGGCCATCGGCGCGCCGGAGCCCGCCTCCGCCGGACACATCACCGCCGTGTGCGCCGCCCTCACCGCCTGGCTGGACGCGCGCCCCCGGTACGCCGGCAGCCGCGTCATCTACGGCGGCAGCGCGGGCCCCGGACTCCTCGGCCGGCTCGGCGCGGGCGTCGACGGGCTCTTCCTCGGCCGCTTCGCCCACGACCCGGCCGCCGTCGAGTCCATCCTCGACGAGATCAGCGCCCGCGCCACGGCACCGACCGCCGTACGGGAGGACGTCTGATGGCCTACGGACTGTCGACCTACGCCTACTTCTGGCGCATCTCCGCCCGCGCGCCCAAGCCGCTGACCGTGGAGCAGATGCTCCACAACACCCGCGAACTGGGCGGCGACGTCTTCCAGATCTGCGACTACCCGCTGATCGAGACCTTCGACGACGCCCGCCTCGCGGACATCCGCGCCACCGCCGCCGACCTCGGCATCACCCTGGAACTCGGCACCCGCGGCGTCCTCGCGGAGCGGCTGGACACCTACCTCGCCCTGGCCGGCAAGCTCGGTGTCACCCTCGTCCGCTCCATGCTCAACACCAACGACCACCGGCCGTCCACCGACGAGGCCACCGCACTGCTGCGCGCGGGCGTCCCCGCCTACGCCGCACAGGGCGTCACCCTCGGCCTGGAGACCTACGAGCAGGTCGCCACCGACGACCTGCTCACCGTCGTCCGCGCCGTCGACGACCCCCATCTGGGCGTCGTCCTCGACCCCGGCAACTGCGCCGCCCGGCTGGAGCGGCCCAAGGACGTCGTCGAGGCCACCGCACCGTACGTCGTCAACATCCACGTCAAGGACTTCGCCTTCACCCGCAGGGACGGCTGGGTCGGCTTCACCTACGCCGGCTGCCCGCTGGGCGAGGGCCTGCTCGACTACACCCACCTGGTGGAGACCGTACGGCCCGGCCAGCGCGGCATCAACCAGATCGTCGAGCACTGGCTTCCATGGCAGGACGACGGATTCGAGACCACTGCCGGGATCGAGGACCAGTGGACCCGGCACTGCATCAGCACACTTCAGAGGAGCAAGTAATGGGCACCGAGAACAAGACCGTCGCCGTCATCGGCGCCGCCGGCAAAATGGGCCAGCGCGTCTCCAACAACCTCGTCAAGAGCGACTTCCGGGTCCTGTTCTCCGAGAACTCCCCCCAGGGCCAGGAGCTGATCCGCGGGCTCGGCCGTGAGCTGACCGACTCCGACGAGGCCGCCAAGCAGGCGGACGTCCTCATCCTCGCGGTGCCCGACGTCGTCCTCGGCAAGGTCTCCGAGCTGCTCGTCCCGCTGATGAAGCCCGGCGCCGTCCTGCTCACCCTCGACCCGGCCGCCGCCTACGCCGGCCTGCTCACCCGCCGCGACGACGTGCACAACGCCGTCGCCCACCCCTGCCACCCCTCCGTCTTCCTGGAGCGCACCACCAAGGAGGAGTACGCGGACACCTTCGGCGGCATCGCCGCCCCCCAGGAGGTCGTCGCCGCCTTCGAGGGCCCGGACGCGTCCGTCCAGCCGCTCGCCGAGGCCGTCATCCGCACCATGTACGCGCCCGTCGTGGACGTGCACTGGGTGACCGTCAAGCAGCTCGCCGTCCTGGAGCCGACGCTCGTCGAGACCATCGCCTGCATGGTCGGCGCGCTGCTCACCGAGGCCCTGCACGAGACGGTGCACACCGTCGGGGTCCCGGAGGCCGCCGCCCGCGCGATGCTCCTCGGCCACACCCAGGTCGCGCTGGCCAACACCCTCAAGGGCGACAACCCGTTCTCCGACGCCTGCCTGATCGCCATGGACTACGGCCGCGAGTCGATCGTCAAGGACGACTGGAAGAAGGTCTTCGAGGACGACGAGCTGGACAAGGTCATCACGCGCATGCTCCGCATCAAGGAGATCAAGCGCTGACCGCACCGCACCCGGCAGACGGCACCGGCCTCCCCCAGCACGTACGGGGGAGGCCGGTGCCGTCTTTTGCTACGCGGGCAGCGGACCCTCGCTCGCCCAGTCCAGCGTGAAGGTGACCGGCCCCGCGAACAGCCGGTACTCGGGCAGCACCCCCGGCCCGCACGACGCGCTGCCGATGCCCTGCTGCGCAGCGTCCAGCGTCAGCCGGACCAGATCACCGCGGACCAGATCGGTGGGATGCCGTGCCGCGTCCAGCTCCTCGCTGCTCCACGGGCGCGCGGCGAAGGCGAACGGCGCGGGCCCGCCGACCAGCAGCCCCGGCCCGCCCGTCCGGTCCGTCAGCCGCACCCAGCGGACATCGGCCCTGCTGCCGTTCTCCTGCGGGAAGAGATACGGCGTCTGGAGCTGGTCGAGCCCCGCCGTGAACCGCCCGATCCGCAGGGCGCTCCGGGTGTCGGGATACGCCTCGTACGGTCCGCCGCCGAACCAGCTCACCGTGTCGAGCGCGCCCGGCACGGCCGCGCGCAGCCCGAGCCGCGGCAGCGGCAGATCCCAGACGCCGACCGGCTCGACCTCCAGCGTCAGCCGCAGCCCCCCGCCCGGCCGGTCCTCCGGCGCGCTCCAGTGGTAGACGGCCGACATCGCCGCGTCGGTGCCCGCGGCGGCCACCCGCGTGGTCACCGTGAGCCCCTCCTCGCCGGTGTCCACCGACAGGACCCGGTGCTCCAGCCGGTCGAGCCCGGCCGCCCGCCACCGCTCGGCGACCGAACCGCCCCAGCCGCGCAGGTCGTTGTCCGTGGGGGCGCGCCACAGATCCAGCCGCGGCCCCTCGACGGCCAGCGCCCCGATCCGTACCAGCGTGCCGGTGTACGGGTCGAACGCGCCCTCGCCCAGGGTGAGCAGCCCCTCCGCGGTGGTGCCCGGACGCCTGCCCCGGCCCGGCGGCGGTACGGCCGGCGCGGCGGCCAGCAGCGCCTGGCCCCAGGCCACCTCGTGCCCCGCGGGCGCCCACGCCTCGTCCTTGGCGAGCCGCGCGCTCACCGTCAGCCGGCGCTCGCCCGCCGCCCCGGCCGCCGCCGCTTCGGTCAGCGCGCCGGGCCAGGCCACCACCGCCGTACCGCCGGGTGCCACGGCGGGGACGGTCAGCTCGCCCTCGGCGCGCGCCACCCCCTCGTCCTCCAGCAGCCAGTGGAACGACAGATGACCGGTGGTGGCGAAGTCCAGACCGTTGCGCACCGAGACCCGGCGGGCGTGCGGATCGATCCGTACCGTCACCGGCTCGATGACCTTCTTGTACTCGGTGAGGCCGGGGGACGGGGTGCGGTCGGGGAAGACCAGCCCGTCGGCCACGAAGTTCCCGTCGTGCACGACCTCGCCGAAGTCCCCGCCGTACGCGAAGAACTCCCGGCCGTCCGGGGTCCGGCGGCGCACCCCGTGGTCGATCCACTCCCAGACGAACCCGCCCTGGAGCCGGGGATGCTGCTCGAACAGGCGCTGGTACTCGGTCAGCCCGCCGGGGCCGTTGCCCATGGCGTGGGCGTACTCGCACAGGATGAACGGCAGCGTGCGGCGGTGCGCATCCAGGGCCGGGTCCTTCGTCGGTTCCTCGGTGCCCCGGCCGATCCGGTCCGTCTCGTCGTGGTCCGCGTACATCCTGCTGTACACATCGACATAGCCGCTGTCCCAGTCGCCCTCGTAGTGCACCGGACGGCCCGGGTCGCGCTCGTGCGTCCAGTCGGCCATGGCCCGCAGATTGCCGCCGGTCCCCGACTCGTTGCCGAGCGACCACATGATGACGCTGGGGTGGTTCTTGTCGCGCTCGACCATACGGCTCATCCGGTCGAGGTACGCGTCGCGCCAGCGCGGGTCGGCGCTCGGGTTGTCCCGCCAGTTGTTGGGCTCGAAGCCGTGTGTCTCCAGATCGCACTCGTCGACGACCCACAGGCCCAGCTCGTCGCAGAGGTCGAGGAAGCGGGCGTCGGGCGGATAGTGGCTGGTGCGGACCGCGTTGATGTTGTGCCGCTTCATCAGCTCGATGTCGTGGCGCATCGTCTCCGGGGTCAGGGTGCGTCCGGTGTCCGGGTCCCACTCGTGGCGGTTCACCCCGCGCAGCAGGACCGGAACCCCGTTGACCCGCAGCAGACCGTCCTCGACCGCGACCGTACGGAAACCGATACGCAGCCGCACCCGTTCGCCCGCCGTGGCCAGCTCCGCGTCGTAGAGCCGGGGTGTCTCGGCGGTCCACGGCTCCACGGGGACGCGGACCTCCTCGCCGACGGCGAGGTCGAGACCGAGTTCGGCCACGGTGATCCGGCCGGGCGCGCCGGCCTCCACCCGCAGCACGCCCTCGCCGCTGCCGCGGTCGTAACCGGCGTGCACGAAGACATCGCCCACACCGTCCAGCGGCCGGTGGAGCAGCGCGACGGAGCGGAAGATGCCGGACAGCCACCACATGTCCTGGTCTTCCAGATAGCTGCCCGCCGACCACTGGTGCACCCGTACGGCCAGCACATTGCGGCCGGGGCGCAGCGCGTCGGTGGCGTCGAACTCGGTGGGCAGCCGGCTGCCCTTGCCGTTGCCGAGCGGCACACCGTTCAGGAAGACCGCGAAGGCCGAGTCGACGCCCTCGAAGCGCAGCACACCGCGCCCCGACTCCGGCCACTCCGCGGGCAGTTGGAACTCCCGCCGGTACTCGCCGGTGGGGTTGGCGTCGGGCACGCGCGGCGGGTCGACCGGGAACGGGAAGACCACGTTGGTGTAGGCGGGGGAGCCGTAGCGCGGTGTGTCCGCCACGTCCCGCAGCTGCCAGCTCGACGGCACGGCGAGGAGGTCCCACCGCGCGTCGTCGTGGTCGGGCGCCTCGAAACCGGGGGTCAGTGTGTGCCGGGAGGCCGCGAGCCGGAAGCGCCAGTCGCCGTCCAGATCAAGGGCCATGGCGTCCGACACGGACCGGGCCCGGGGGGCGAGCCGCCCCTGCCCCGGGTCATGGCTTTCGACGTAGTCGAGGGAGGCGTGGTCGAAACGGTCGCTGGGCACGGATGGGGTATCCCTTCGGGCGGGCGTGGCCGGAGCACCGTTGAGTGCGGCCGTACAGGTGACGTTTTCCATGCAGACTAGGTGAAGTCTCGGGCCACGTCGCCCCCCTGGGCCAGGAAAGTCGCCTGATCGGGGCCGGGTCCGGCGGTGGCACCGGGCCTCAGGTAGAAACCGGTTTCTCGATCTGCGTCCGGACCGTTGACCCTGATAGCAATCGGTTTCTACATTGAGACGCACACCGGTGTCCCGGCCGCCGCCGACGGGCACCCCAGGACTCAGGGAAGGACCGGTATGACCTCCGGCCGTCATCTCCGCAACCCCGTGCTGCCCGGCTTCCATCCGGACCCGAGCATCGTCCGGGTGGGGGCGGAGTACTACATCGCCACCTCCACCTTCGAATGGTTCCCGGGCGTCCCCGTGCACCGCTCCACCGATCTGGCGCACTGGGAGCACGCCGGGCATCTCCTCGACCGCGCCGAGACGCTCGACCTGCGCGGAGTACCGGACTCGGCCGGTGTCTGGGCGCCCTCACTCTCCCACCACGACGGGCGGTTCTGGCTGATCTACAGCATCGTCAGGACCGTCGGATCCCCCTACAAGGACGTCGACAACTTCCTCATCACCGCCGACTCGATCGAGGGGCCCTGGTCGGAGCCCGTCTTCCTCAACTCCTCCGGCTTCGACCCCTCGCTTTTCCACGACGAGGACGGCCGCCACTGGCTGGTCAACCTCCAGTGGGACCACCGCCCCGGCCGGCCGTCCTTCGCGGGCATCGTGCTCCAGGAGTACGACGAGGGGAAGCGGGCGCTCGTCGGGGAGATCAGCCACCTGCTGCGCCACGACGAACTCATCGAGGGCCCCAACCTGTACCGCCGCGACGGCTGGTACTACCTGATGCTCGCCGAGGGCGGCACCGGCTGGAACCACGGCATCCTGATGGCCCGCTCCCGCTCGCTCACCGGACCGTACGCGCTCGACCCCGCCGGATCGCTGCTGACCACCCGCGACGCCCCCGACGCGCCCCTCCTCAAGGCCGGGCACGGGGAGCTGGTGGAGACCCCGGACGGCGAGTGGTACCTCGTCCATCTCGCGTCCCGGCCGGTCGCCACCCCCGAGGGGCCGCGCTGTGTCCTCGGCCGGGAGACCTGTATCCAGCGGGTTGAGTGGACCGACGACGGCTGGCTGCGGCTCGCCCACGGCGACAACCGGCCACGGGTGACGGTCCCCGTGCCGCGCTCGGCGCCCCACACGGTCCCGGTCCCCGCCGCGGACCGGGACGACTTCGACGCCCCCGTCCTGGCCGGCGGCTGGAGCACCCTGCGGGTCCCGGCCGACCCCTCCTGGCTGAGCCTGACCGAGCGGCCCGGCTCGCTGCGGCTGCGCGGGCGGCAGAGCCCGCACTCGCTCCACGGGCAGAGCCTGGTGGCCAGGCGGCTCACCTCCGTACGCTGCCGGGTCACCACCGAGCTGGACTTCCGGCCGGCCCACTTCTCCCAGCTGGCCGGGCTGATCTGCTGGTACGACACCACCACCCACTACTACCTGCGCGTCACCCACGCGGAGGGACGCGGCCGGGTGCTGGGCCTCACGATCACCGACGACGGCGTCCACACCGAGCCCGCGGACGCCGAACTGCTGGTCGAGGAGTGGCCGCGGCTGCTGCTGCGGGCGGACTTCGACGGCGCCGAACTGCGCTTCAGCGCCTCGCCCGACGGTACGGACTGGATCCGCGTCGGCCCCGTCCTGGACGCGACGAAGCTCTCGGACGACTACGGCGACCGGCTCCGCTTCACCGGGGCGTTCGCCGGGGTGTGCGCCCAGGACCTGGGCGGGACGCGCGCCGTCGCGGACTTCGACTGGTTCGAGCTGACCAACCTCTGAGCGCCCCGTCACCCGTGTGCCGTCGCTCACGCACCCGTGGTGTCGCGCCTCGTCCACGTGTGGAGAACCCTTGTAGAAACCGATCTCTCTTTCATCGGCTTGTTTCTGCCGTGCGTCACCATTGACCCTGTCGGTCCCAGGTGCTTAGCGTAGAGATCGGTTGCTATCGTATATCCGAGCCGGAGGCCACTTCCCTTGACCGAGCGTCCCCTGGCGTTGTTCGCCATGAGTGCGGAGAATCCGCCGAAGCTGCTTCCGTCCGGTGTCCTGGCCAGGCTCCGCACCTCGGTCGACATCGATCCCACCCTGGTGGCCGAGGACTTCGGGGACCCCCGGGTCCGCGCCGCCCTCGGCGAGACCGAGATCCTCATCACCGGCTGGGGATGCCCGCCGATCGACGACGCCGTGCTGGCGGCGGCGCCCAGACTGCGCGCGGTCCTGCACACCGCCGGATCGGTGAAGAGCATGATCACCCCCGGCTGCTGGGAGCGGGGCCTGATCGTCTCCTCGGCCGCCGACGCCAACGCGCTGCCCGTCGCCGAGTACACGCTCGGCATGATCCTGCTGGCCGGCAAGGACCTCCTCGGCGCCCGCGAACGCTACCGCGCCGCCCGCGCCTTCACCCTCGGCGAAGTCATCCCGGACATCGGCAACTTCGGCCGCCGGATCGGAGTGGTCGGCGCCTCCCGGATCGGCCGCCGTGTCATCGAGCTGCTGCGCCCCTTCGACTTCCGGGTCTCCCTGGCCGATCCGTACGTCGACGCCGCGGGCGCCGCCGCACTGGGAGTGACCCTGCGGGGGCTGGACGAACTGCTGCGCACCAGCGACATCGTCACCGTCCACGCGCCCGCCACCCCCGAGACGGACGGGCTCATCGGCCGCCGTGAACTGGCGCTGCTGCCGGACGGCGCGGTGCTCGTCAACACCGCCCGGGGCAGTCTCGTCGACACCCCCGCGCTCGTCGAGCAGCTGAGCACCGGCCGGATCAGCGCCGTACTCGATGTCACCGAGCCCGAGCCGCTGAACGCCGACTCCCCGCTCTTCGACCTGCCCAACGCCTTCCTCACCCCGCACATCGCCGGCTCGCACGGCAACGAGCTGCACCGGCTCGGCCTGTGCGCCGTGGAGGAGCTGGAGCGGCTGCTGCGCGGACTGCCGCTGTCCCACCGCGTCGACCGCGCCGAGCTGGAGCGTGCCGCGTGACCGAGCCCCTGACACCGATCACGAGCTGGGGCCCCGAGGCCCTCACGCTCCACCTCGCGCACGGCGCCGACCTGGTGCCCCGCCTCGCTGTCAACGCGGCGCCCGGCCGCGCGGCCCTGCCGCTCGTCGAGGTCGAGCTGGCCGGACAGGGCCGCAGCGGCACCTCCGGCAAGCGCCATGTGGACGGCGCGGTCTCGCGCCGGCTGCGGTACGACGGCCATGACGCGGACGGTGAGCGGCTGACCGTACGCACCCGTGACCCGGAGACCGGTCTGCGCGCCGCCACCCACTTCCGGCGCACCGGGACCCTGCCCACCGTCTCCACCTGGACCGAGCTGACGGCGGGGGACCGGACGGCCGACATCGAGAACGTCTCCTCCCTGGTCCTGTCCGGCGTCGCCGCGCTGCTCGGCGCCCCGGGCCGGTGGGAGCGGGACGTCCGGCTCTGGACGGCGGACAATCCGTGGAGCGGCGAGTACCGCTGGCAGGGCGTCCCGCTCGGCGCCGCCGGGCTGATCGACACCGGGATGACCCGCTTCGGCCAGACCGGCTCCAAGAACCGGGTGGCCCGCACCAGCACCGGCTCGTGGCCCTCCTCCGAGCAGCTGCCCATGGGCTGGCTGGCGGGCCCGGACGCCGTCCTCGCCTGGCAGATCGAACACAACGGGTCGTGGCACACCGAGATCGCCGACCGCTTCGACGAGATCTATCTGCTGCTGTCGGGTCCGGGCCGGCGCGAACACCAGTGGTCCGTGCGGCTCGCCCCCGGCGAGAGCTTCACCACCGTACCGGTCACCTTCACCCTCGCGCCCGGCCGGGACGCGGCGCTCGCCGCCCTCACCGGCCACCGGCGCGCCGTCCGCCGCCCCCACCCGGACACCACCGAACTCCCCGTGGTGTTCAACGACTTCATGAACTGCCTGATGGGCGACCCCACCACCGAAAAGCTGCTGCCGCTCGTCGCCGCCGCGGCCGCCGCCGGCTGCGAGTACTTCTGTGTCGACGCGGGCTGGTACGACGACGAGCGCGCCGGCGACGGACCCGGGGGAGTGCCCGGCTGGTGGGACGCGGTCGGCGCCTGGGAGCCCGCGCCCTCGCGGTTCCCCGGCGGACTCGCGGAGGTCACCGACGCCATCAAGGCCGCCGGGATGATTCCCGGACTCTGGCTGGAGCCCGAAGTCGTCGGCGTGCGCAGCCCGTTGGCCGCCTCCCTGCCCGACGAGGCGTTCTTCCGGCGGGACGGCACCCGGATCACCGAGTGGGGCCGCCACCAGCTCGACCTGCGCCATCCCGCGGCCGTCGCCCATCTCGACGACACCGTGGACCGGCTGGTCGGCGAGTTCGGCCTCGGCTATCTGAAGCTCGACTACAACATCGACATCGGCGCCGGTACGGACAGCGGGCCGCACGGCCCCGGCCACGGGCTGCTGGAGCACAACCGCGCCTATCTGCGCTGGCTCGACGGCGTCCACGACCGGCACCCCGGGCTGGTGCTGGAGGGCTGTGCGGCGGGCGGCATGCGCATCGACCACGCCACCCTCGCGCATGTCCCCGTACAGTCGCTCAGCGACCAGCAGGACGAGCTGCTGATCGCCGCGATCGCCGCCGCGGCCCCCACCGCCGTGCCGCCGGAGCAGGGCGCCGTCTGGGCCTACCCGTACGCCGGACAGAGCGACGAGGAGATCGCCTTCACGATGGTGTCGGCGCTGCTGGGACGCGTTCATCTCAGCGGCCGGATCGATCTGCTCGCACCGGACCAACTCGCCCTGGTCGCCGAGGCGCTCACCGCGTACGGCGGCTACCGCCGCGAGCTGGCCCGAGCCCTGCCGTCCTGGCCGCTCGGACTGCCCGGCTGGCGCGACGACTGGCTGGCCCTCGCGCTGGACACCGGCACCGAGACACTGCTCGCGGTCTGGCGCAGGACGGGCGCGGACGCGGTCCGCGAGATACCGGTCCCGGCGGGTACGCGCGCGGTCGTGCCGGTGTTCCCGCGCGGGGCGCCCGGTGAGGCGGTGCTCGACCGGGAGACAGGCCGGCTGCGGATCACGCTGCCGTCGGCGCCCTCGGCCCGTCTCCTGAGGCTCCCGCGGGCGGTGTCTCCACTATCGTGAGCCCCACGCACACCGCGGGGTGGAGCAGGGCGAAGGGGACAAGCACACGTGGACATGAACGCGACGGGTCCGTCCGGCAGGGAAGCTTCGACGGTCAGGGATGTCGCCAAGCGTGCCGGGGTGTCCGCGTCGACGGTCTCGCGGGTGCTGGGCGGTACCTATCCGGTGGCCGCCGCCACCCGTACCCGTGTCCTGCGCGCCATGCGCGAGCTGGACTATGTCGTCAACGCGCACGCGCGGGCCCTCGGCGGCTCCACCAACAAGAGTGTGGCGTTCGTCGTGGACGATGTCACCGGCCCGTTCTACGCGCACATCGCGCGCGGTGTGGAGGAACAGGCGTCCGCCGAGGGGCGGTTGTGCATGCTCTGTACGACCCACGGCGATCCGCAGCGGGTGCTGGCCGTCGTGGAGCTGATGCGCGAGCAGCGCGCCGACGCGGTGATCGTGGTGGGCGGCGCCTGGGAGAACAAGGAGTACCAGGCGCGCATGACACACTTCGCGCACGCGCTGGACCGCGCCGGATCGCGGCTGGTGCTGGTGGGCCGGCCGCCGCTGGGTGAGGGCGTCCCCGCCACCGTCGTCGAGTACGACAACGAGAACGGGGCGTTCGCGATGACGACCCATCTGCTCTCCCTGGGCCACCGGCGGATCGCGTTCATCGGCAAGGTGCCCGGGCTCTCCACCAGCGGCCAGCGCGTCGACGGCTTCCTCAGGGCGCACGAGACACTGGGCCTGGAAGCGGACCCGGGGCTGATCGTGGAGGGCGAGTTCACCCGGTCGTGCGGCTACCGCGCGACGGCCCGGCTGCTGGCCGACAAGGCGGAGTTCGACGCCGTCTTCGCCGCCACGGACATGGTCGCCGCCGGAGTGCTCCACGCGCTGCGCGAGGGCGGTGTACGGGTCCCGGAGGACGTCTCCGTCGTCGGCTACGACGACATCCCGGTCGCCATCGACCTGCACCCCGCCCTCACCACCGTCAGCATCCCGCACGAGGAGCTGGGCCGTACCGCCGTACGGCTCGCCCTGCACCGGGAGGAACTCCCCGACGCCCAGCACCAGGTGCTGGGCACCCACATCGTCGTACGCGGCTCCACCCGGCGGCCCGGGCGCTGAGGGCACACCGACACTCCCAGGGCGCGACTAGAGATCGATTTCTAGTCGCGCCCTGTGCTGTGTCCGTCGCTGAAGGGCCGGTTGACAGCTGCTCCGCCGCCGGTACGGCGCGAATGAGGCCCGTAACAGAAGATTTCCGTGCCTGACATCTTGCTCATCCGGTGGTCTGCGCTTAGCTTCCGTAGAGACCGATTTCTATGAGTCGCGCAGCTGATCTCGAAGTCGGCTTCCTCTTCCGTGCCCGAACCTCCTGAGGAGGGGTGTCATGCAACGCACACACTTCGCAGTGACAGCCGCGACCACCGTGGTGCTTTCCGTCGTCCTGGCCGGCTGCGGGGGTGGGGACCGTGGCGGCGACACCGCCGCCAAGGGCCCCGTCACCGTCACCTACTGGACCTGGGACGAGCCCAAGACGATCCAGCCCGTCGCGGACAAGTTCAACGCGACCCACGACGACATCAAGGTCAAGATCGTCAAGCAGGCGGACAACCCGGGCACGGCGGCCAATCTGCGCAATGTCGTGGCCTCGGGCAAGGGGGTGCCGTGTCTGGTGAAGAACTTCGGCCAGGTCCCCGGACTGGTCGGTGAGGGGCTGCTCTCCGATGTCACCGACGGGGTCGAGCCGTATGTGAAGAAGGGCGTCTTCAACGACGCCTCCCTGCTGGGCGCGCAGGCCGGCGGCCGCTACTACGGCGTGCCGATCGGCTACCAGCCGAGCTTCCTGGTGATCAACCGCAAGGTCTACGACCAGTACGGCGTCGCCGTCCCCAAGACCTGGGACGAACTGATCGAGGCCGGCAAGAAGCTCAAGAAGCACGGCGTGTACGTGATGAACCTGGCGGGCGAGGACCCCTCGACGCTGGAGAACCTCGTCCAGCAGGCCGGCGGCAGCTGGTTCGCGACCGAGGGCGACACCTGGAAGGTCGACTTCCTCTCCCCGGAGTCGCTGAAGGCCGCCGATGTCATCCAGCGGCTCGTGGACAACGGACTGGTCGCGAACCAGACCTATATGGACCGCCCCGCGCTGATCAACTACTTCGACTCCGGCAAGATGGTCTCGCTCCCCACCCAGGTCTGGCAGCTCGGCAACTACGAGCTGAACTACAAGAAGTCCCTGGGCGACTGGGAGCCCGTCGACCTCCCGCAGTTCGCGGACGCCCCCTCGTTCACCGCCCCGGCCCACGGCACCGCGCTGCTCGTGCCGAAGGGCTGCGCCCACCCGAAGGAGGCCGTCGAGGCCGCGGTGTGGATGAACACGACCAAGGAGGGCATCGACGCCAGCTACCAGGAGGACATCAAGCAGTACAACTGGCCGGGCGCGATCCCGGACCCGAGCCCCTGGGTCGACTCGGCGGTCCCCGACAAGCTCTTCGGCGCGCGCAAGGGAGAGGCCAGGGACGTCATCCTCAAGGCGGTCAAGGGCGCCAAGGACACCTGGATCGTCGGCCCCAACTACACCGGTGTCTTCGCCGAACTCCAGGACCAGTGGGCCAAGGTGGTCACCAAGAAGATAACGCTGCGTCAGGCACTGGAGCACATGCAGAAGTTCACCGTCGACGACCTCAAGTCGAAGAACATCAACGTCGAGGGCTGATCGATGGCCGTGGAAACACCAGCTCCACCACGCGTGGTCCACCTCAAGTGGCGGCGTGTGATGGCCTTCAAAGGTGCCTCGTTCACCTTCCCGTTCTTCCTCGGGTTCGTCGTCTTCACCGTGGTGCCGGTGGCGATCGCGCTCAAGGAGAGCCTCTACACCGAACAGGGATCGGGGCTCGGCTTCGGGCCGAAGACCGTGGAGTTCTCCGGTGTGGACAACTTCGTCCGCGGCTTCGAGGACGCCAAGTTCTGGTCGGCGATGGGGCGGGTCGCCCTGTTCGCCGCCATCAGCATCCCGCTGATCCAGCTCGCGAGCCTCGGGCTGGCGCTGCTGATGGACATGGTCAAGCAGCGCCTCGCCAACCGCTTCCGGATCGCGCTGCTCGTGCCGTACATGATCCCCGGGATCGTCGCCACCCTGATCTGGATCTATCTCTACAGCCCGGTCGTCGGGCCGATCACCCCCTTTCTGGCCTTCTTCGGAATCGACGCGAACTTCTACAGCGGCGACATGATCTGGGTCTCGATCGGCATCCTCATCGCCTGGAGCTCCATCGGATTCAACATGCTGATCCTCTACGCGGCCCTCCAGTCGGTGCCCCGTGAACTGTTCGACAGCGCCCGGGTGGACGGCGCCTCCGAGTGGCGGATGGCCTGGTCGATCAAGGTCCCGCTGGTCCGGCGGTCCCTGGTGCTCACCACGGTGCTCAGCATCATCGGATCGCTCCAGATCTTCAGCGATCCGCTGCTCTTCCGGTCGATGACACCGGAGACCGTCACCAGGGACTTCACCCCGATCATGGCCATCTACGACTGGGCCTTCGCGCAGGGCGACTTCAACTACGCCGCCGCGCTGTCGATCATTCTCGCGGTGGTCGTCGGCATCGCCTCGGCCATCTTCTACCGGCTCACGAACAAGGCGCCCACCTCATGACCACGACGATGGACCGGCCCCCGGCGAAGGCGTCGGGCGGGCCCCCGGCGGCCCGCCGGCGCACCACGGGCGGCACGGTGCGGCACACCAGAAGGACCAGGGTGCTGGTGCTGGTGGGACTCGCACTGTTCACCCTCTACTCACTGGCCCCGGTGTGGTGGCTGCTGGTCGCCGCGACCAAGAGCCAGCGCGACCTCTACACCACCAACGGGCTGTGGTTCTCGGAGTTTCACTTCTGGGACAACCTCAAGGACCTGTTCACCTACCAGGACGGCATCTTCCTGCGCTGGATGTGGAACACACTGTTCTACGGCTTCGCGGGCACCATCGGAATGACCCTGGTCTGTGTCGCCTGCGGCTACGGACTGGCCATGTACGAGTTCCGGGGCCGCGGTGTGCTGATGGCCTGCATCATCGGGTCCTTCCTGGTCCCCGGAGCGCTGCTGACCATCCCGTCCTTCCTGCTCTACACGGATCTGCGGCTGATCGACACACCGTGGGCCATCATCGTGCCGGGCTTCTTCAACGCCTTCTCCGTCTATCTCGCCAAGGTGTACGCGGAGGGCGCCATCCCGCCCGAACTGCTGGAGGCGGCCCGGATCGACGGCGCGGGCGAGTACCGCATCTTCTTCCAGATCGGCGCCAGGCTGATGTCGACGGGCGCCGCCACCATCTTCGTCCTCGGCTTCGTCGGGGCGTGGAACAACTTCTTCGGCCCGCTCGTCTATCTGCGCAGCAGTGAGAAGTGGACCGTCATGCTCGGTCTCTACTCCTGGCTCAAGGTGAAGGTCGACAGCTCCGTCGACCTGACGGGCCTCGTGGTGGTCGGCTCCATCGTCTCGCTCATCCCCATGGTGATCCTGATGCTCTCGATGCAGCGCTACTGGCGCTCGGGGGTGACGATGGGCAGCCTCAAGTAGCCGGCTCCGGGACCGGCACTCGCACCGGCCCCGGCACACCGGACGGGAGGGGCGGTCACTCCCGTCCGGCCGCGTAGCGGATCCCGCCGCGCAGATGGGCCAGGAAGACCGGGTCCGCGAAGGACTCCGCGGTGTGTCCGAGCGCGGTGTAGAACACCGGGCCGCCCATCCGCTCGTGACACCACACGAGCGGATGGTCCGCCCCCATGCCGCCGCCCGTGTACGACGACTCGTGAGCGCGGGCCAGCACACGTACGCCCGCGGGCACGGCGCGGAAGTCGTACCACTCGTCCGTGAAGTCCCACCGGGCGTCCAGATGGCGGGTGGCGGGATGGGCGTGGTCGGTGACCGCGACCGTGCCCGGCTGGAGGTCGGGGTGGCGGGCGAACCGGGCGCCGAGCAGCTCCCCGTAGTACGGCCAGTCGTACTCCGTACAGGCCGCCGCGTGGATCCCGACGAACCCGCCGCCGCCCGCCAGGTGCCGGCGCAGCGCGTCGCGCGCGGCGGGGGTGAGGACCTCCCCGCTGGTGGAGAGGAAGACGACGACCGCGCAGCGCGGGATCTCGCGCTCCAAGGCGGCCGGGTCCTCGGTGGCGACGCTCTCGAAGCCGTCCTCGGCCACGAGCCGGCCGACGGCCTCGACACCGGCCGGGATCGAGTCGTGGCGGTAGGCGGTGGTGCGGCTGTACAGCACCACACGCGGTGGATGGTGGGGCATGGCTCTCCCGTGGTGGACCCTGGCTGGACGGGCGGGCTCGGCATCCGTGCCGGAGAGGACAGGTGATGAGGAGCATAGACATCGTTCCCTACGGAAGATGTCGTTGCCAACCCCGTTCCGGAGGCAAGCAGCCCCTGGGCTGCCTCCATCGGACGCCACCGTCGCAGAGACCGGTTGCCCTACCTCCTCGCCGACGCCCCCATCGGCCTTCCGTCGGCACCCGGCCGGGAACTCCGGCGGGGGTGCCCGCTTCCCGGCGCGGTACCTGTTAGGTACCGTACGGGTATGCCATCACTCAACATCACCTTCACCGAGGACGAGCTGGAGGCGGTGCGCGCCGCGGCGTCCGCCGAGGGCAAGTCGCTCAAGCAGTACGTGCACGACCTCCCGCTGCGCGAGCAGCAGCGCCTCCAGTTCGTGCGGTACGCGGTCACCTGGGGCGAGCAGCACCGGAGCGAGTTCGACGAGGCGTTCGCCAACGAGGTGCCCCCCGCGGCGCGCGGCGGGCGGCAGGTGGAAGCCGCCTGATGCCCGTGGTGTACATCGACGTGGCCTGGCTGCTGGACGTACAGGAACAGGCCGTCCCGGAGGACGTCTCCGTGGCCGACTACTCGGCGCTCGTGGCCGCGGTCGCCCGCCACCGCACCCGTATCCCGCGCCCGGCGACCAGCGAGCCCGACGGCGCCTGGCGCGCCGCCGCCCTCATCCACACCCTGGTGCGGCTGGAGCCGCTGCCGTACCGCAACAGCCTGTTCGCCTGCCAGGTCGCCGCCGCGTACATGCACGCCTCCGGCGAGGGGATCGACCCGCCGTACGGGGCGCTCGTGGAGCTGGTCCGCGCCATCCAGGCCGGCAAGGCGAACGTCTACCAGGCGGCGGACCAGATCCGCGCCTGGCGCATCTGATCCGCCGCCCCGTCCCCGGCCCGGCCGGGTCCGGTCCGGTCCGGTCTACTTGGCCTTGTCGACGAACTCCGTGGTGAACGTCTTGCTCAGATCCACCTTGGCACCCTTGAGGTTCGGGTTGAACGCCCGCAGGACGCGCTCGACGGTCTCCGGTCCGTCGGCCGGCATCACACCGTCCGTGGTGAACATCGGCAGGGTGCTCTCGATGGCCTTCGCGTACAGCCCGTCGCCGCCCTGCGCGTAGTCGGTGGGCATCTTCGCCGCGATCTCCTCCGGGGAGTGCGTCGACATCCACTTCAGAGTCTTCACGAAGGCGTTGGCCAGCTTCTGGACCGTCTCCTTGTTCTTGTTCACCCAGTCGGTGTTCATGTAGAGACTGGAGGACGGGTACGGTCCGCCCAGCGCGGCCTTCGAGCCCTCGGGCGTCCGCATGTCGATGAGGACCTTGCCGAGCTTCTTGTCCAGGATCTGCGCGACCGTCGGGTCGGTGGTCATCCCGCCCTGGATCGAGTTCTGCTGGAGAGCCGAGATGAAGGTCTGGCCCGCGCCGACCGCGACCGTGCTGAACTCGTCCGTCCGCACCCCGTTCTTGACGGCGAGATACTTGGTGAGGAAGTCCGTGGAGGAACCGAGGCCCGTCACACCGAGCTTCTTGCCCTTGAAGTCCTTGGCCGAAGTGATCTCGGCGGCGGCCTTGTTGGAGACGACCTCCACCTCGCCGGAGGCGTGCGAGAACTGCACCACCGACTGCACGTGCTTGCCCTTCACCTGAAGGTCCAGCGTGTGGTCGTAGAAGCCGACGACACCGTGCACATCGCCGGAGACCAGCGAGGTCGTGGCCTGCACCCCGGCCGGCTCGGTCAGCAGCTGGACATCGAGGCCCTCGTCGGTGAAGTAGCCGAGCTTCTGCGTGAGCATCGCCGGCAGATAGATGACCTTGTCCAGGCCGCCCACCATGATCTTGACCTTGCCGCCGGAGCCCACCGCGGAGGAGTCGCCGCCGCAGGCGGTCAGGGTGGCGAGGGCGAGCACGGCGGAGACCGCGGCTGCCGGAAGTCTGAGATGAGTACGCATGTCACGTCCTTGTGATCGGGGCCCGGCGGGGTGTCCGCGGGCCCGGGGAGAGCGGCCGGGGGAGAGCGGCCGGGCGGTGGTGAGCGGTCAGCGGTCGGCGCCGGCTTCGGCGGGCTTCCAGCGGAAGAGGCGTTTCTCCAGGAAGGTCAGCAGCGCCTCGGCGAGCAGCGCGACAACCGCGAGGATCACCATCGCCGCGTACACCCCGGCCGCGTTGAACGTGCCCTGCGAGGCCGAGACCAGCAGCCCGATGCCCTTCGTCGCACCGATGTACTCACCGACGATCGCGCCGATCAGCGCGAAGCCGAAGCTGACATGGAGACTGGTGAAGATCCACGAGGTGGCGGACGGGATCACGACCTGAAGGGTGACCTGCCGGTTGGTCGCGCCCAGGATCCTGGCGTTGGCGACGAGATTGCGGTCCACCTCCCTGGCCCCCTGGAAGGCGTTGAAGAAGACCGGGAAGAAGACCAGCACGACCGCCGAGGCGACCTTCGAGGCCGGTCCCAGACCGAACCAGATCAGGAAGATCGGCGCCAGCACGATCCGCGGCAGCGCGTTGAGCACCTTGATGTACGGGCCGAGCACATCGGCCAGGAAGCGGACCCGGCCGAGCGCGATGCCCAGCACCACTCCGGCGGTCACCCCGATGACCCAGCCGAGGAGCGCCTCGTACAGCGTGTACCAGATCTGCTCCCACAGGGAGCCCTGCGGGGTGCCGTGCACCGCCCACTGGACGATCTGGTCCCAGATCTTCGACGGCATCGAGAAGTTGAACGGATCGATGACGGCCGATCTGGCCATCCACTCCCAGATCCCGATGATCGCGAAGAGCAGCAGGATCCGGGTCCCGTAGACCACGAACTGGCGGTTGCGGGCCGCCCGGGCCCTGGCCCGCGTCCGCTCGCCGCCGGCCTCCCCGCCCGGATCCGTCACGTCGCCCGCGCTCTTCCCCGTGGTCTTTCCGGTGGTGTTCCCGGGCGTCTTCCCGGCCGGCGCGGCAGGGTTGGTGACGATCTCAGGCGGCATCGGCGGCACCCCTCTCGCGTGTGATCCGGACCTCTTCGCCGAGCGAGGACCAGATCTCCCGGTAGATCTCGATGAAGCGCGGTTCGAGCCGTACGGACTCGACCTTGCGGGGGCGCGGCAGGTCGATCCGGAAGACCTCCTTGACCGTCGCCGGTCCGGCCGTCATCACGACCACCTTGTCGGCGAGGGCGATCGACTCCTCCAGGTCGTGGGTGACGAAGATGACCGAGGCACCGGTCCCCGCCCACAGGTCCAGCAGCTCGTCCGACATCAGCGCCCGGGTCTGCACGTCGAGCGCCGAGAACGGCTCGTCCATCAGCAGCAGTTCGGGGTCGTTGACGAAGGTCGCCGCCAGGGCCACGCGCTTGCGCTGGCCGCCCGACAGCTGGTGCGGATAGCGGTCCTCGAAGGACGACAGACCGACCCGGGCCAGCCACTCGCGGGCCCGCTCCCGTGCCTCGGCCTTCTCCACCCCGCGGAACCTCGGGCCCGCCATCACATTCGACAGCACGGTGCGCCAGGGGAAGACCGCGTCCTGCTGGAAGACGAACCCGGTCTTGTCGCCGATGCCGGTGACCGGCTCGCCGCCGACCAGCACCTCGCCCTCGGTGGGCTCCTCCAGACCGCTGACCAGGGTGAGAGTGGTGGACTTGCCGCACCCGGTGGGACCCACCACCGCGACGAACTCACCGCGTTCGACCGTCAGGTCCAGATCCCTGACGGCGGTATGGAGGTTCCCCGACGGGGTCCGGAATACCTTGCTCGTTCCCCGCAGCTCGATGGCGGGGCTCGTGTGGCTGCTCATGGACCGGGAGGCTAGGAGTGACCGGGACCACAGCGGCAGCCTTGTGGGCGCAACCCGTCGTTCTGCGCGCAAACCCCGTTCTGCTCGTTCTGCTCACGCCGGAACGACAAAAGAGCCGCACGGGGCTGGGCACCGGGGCCCCGGCGGCTTACGTTGCGTTCACCACGACATCGGACGGAAACACGGACGCCACCAGGGGCGGAGGGAGGAGAGCGGATGCGGATGCGGAGTCCCCGGCGTGTCTCCGCCGAGGTCCTGGCGGCGCAACTGGCCATCACCACCGGGGTGATGGTCCTCGCCACCTGTCTCTTCCTCGCCCCGCTCGGCTCCGAGCTGGACGACGCGGCCACCCACCGTGCCCTTTCCATCGCCCAGACCACCGCGGCCGACCCGGACATCGCCCGGGAGGTCCTCACCACCGTGCCGAGCAGCGCGGGACCGGTGCAGCGGGAGGCCGAGCGGATCCGCCGCGCCACCGACGCGCTGTACGTGGTGGTGATGGACACGCGGGGAGTGCGCTGGTCGCACACCACCACCGCCGAGATCGGCCGGCATGTCTCCACCGACCCGAGCGCCGCGCTCGCCGGCCGGGAGATCCGGGGGATCGACGACGGCACCCTGGGCCGCTCGGCCCGCGCCAAGGTGCCGCTCTACGACGACCGGGGCCGGCTCGTCGGCGCGGTCTCCGTCGGCATCGCCTACGACAGTGTGCGCGGCCGGCTCCTGGACGCCGTTCCCGCGCTGCTGCTCTGCGCCGGCGCCGCCCTCGCCGTGGGCGCGCTGGCCGCCGTCGCCGTCGCGCGCCGGCTGCGCCGCCGTACCCACGGGGTCGGCTTCGCCGACATCTCCGCGCTGCTCGACGAGCGCGAGGCCATGCTGCACGCCGTACGGGAGGGGGTCGTCGCCTTCGACCGCCTCGGCCGGATCCGGCTCGCCAACGACGAGGCCCTGCGGCTCCTCGGCCTCGACGCCGGTGCCACCGGCCGGCCGCTGGACGAGGTGCTCGCCCCGGGACGGACCACGGACGTGCTCGCGGGCCGTGTCGCGGGCACCGACCTGCTCACCGTCAGCGGCGGCCGGGTGCTGGTCGCCAACAGGATGCCGACCCGCGACGGCGGCGCCGTGGTGACCCTGCGCGACCGTACCGAACTGGAGCAGCTCGGCCGCGAACTCGACAGCAGCCAGGGCCTGCTGGACGCGCTGCGCGCCCAGGACCACGAACACGCCAACCGGCTGCACACCGTCCTCGGACTGCTCGAACTCGGCCGCCACGACATGGCCGCGGAGTACGTCGCGGAGATCGCCAGCGCCCACCGCGCCTCCGCCGAGCAGATCGCCGAGCGGGTGCGCGACCCGCTGCTCTCCGCGCTGCTCGTCGGCAAGACGGCCATCGCCGCCGAGCGCGGCGTCGAACTGCGGCTCTCCGACGCGACACTGCTGCACCACCGGGTGGTGGACGCGCGCGACCTGGTGACCGTACTCGGCAATCTCGTCGACAACGCGCTGGAGGCCGTCGCGGAGCGCCGCCGCGGCGATCCGTCGGCCGAGTCCCGCGTCGAGGTCGAGCTGCGGGCCGAACACACCACCGCCGTGGTGCGCGTCTGCGACACCGGGCCCGGGGTACCGCCCGAGGAGCGGGAGCGGATCTTCGTCGAGGGCTGGTCCACCAAACGGCCCCCGCCCGCCCCGGGGACCGGCGTCCTCCCGCGCGGCCGCGGTCTCGGCCTCGCCCTGGTGCGCCGGCTCGCCGAGCGGTACGGCGGCATGGCGCGGGTGACCGCCCGCGCGGGCGGGGGCGCGGTCTTCACCGTCGTCCTGCCCGAGGCGCTCGCCCCGTCCGGCACCGCGGGGGACGGACTCCCGGTGCGCCCGTTCACCGCCGCGGGGGAGCCACGATGATCGATGTCCTCGTCGTGGACGACGACTTCCGCGTCGCCGAGATCAACGCCGCGTACGTGGAGCGGACGCCCGGATTCCGGGTGGCCGCCCGCGCCCACACCGCGGCCCAGGCGCTGGCCACCCTGGAGCGATGCTCCATCGATCTCGTGCTGCTCGACCACTATCTGCCGGACGAGACGGGCCTCACGCTGATCCGCCGGATGCGGCAGCTCGGCCACCACGCCGACGTCATCATGGTCACCGCGGCGCGCGATGTCAGCACGGTCCAGGCCGCGATGCGCTACGGCGCGCTCCAGTACCTGGTGAAACCGTTCAGCTTCGCCGGGCTCGGCGCGAAGCTCGACGGCTACGCGGCGCTGCGCCGTACCCTCGACGGCGTCGGCGGCCGGGGCGAGGCGGGCCAGGACCAGGTGGACCGTATCTTCAGCGCCTTCAGGACGGCCGACGCGCCCCGCTCCGAACTCCCCAAGGGGCACTCCGCCGCCACCGTCGACCTGATGCGGCGGGTCCTGACGGGGGCCGAGCGGCCGCTCTCCGCGCACGAGGTCGCCGAACGCACCGGCGTCAGCCGCTCCACCGCGCAGCGCTACCTCAAATACCTGGAGCGCACCGGGCGGATCAGCCTCACCCTCAAGTACGGCGACACCGGGCGCCCCGAACATCAGTACACCTGGGCCACGGCTGTCTGACACCCCGGTACCACCGGTACCGGCGCGGGGTCCGGGGCGGGTCCGGGGCTGCCCGTTCATCGCAAAGGTCACCGAAAGGTGACTCTTCGACATTTACTATGTCCTGGCGATCACTTATGTGACTACCGAGTTGCGTCTGCACTAGGGCCTGTGTGGGGTTGTGATCTGGATCAGGGAGCGGGGCGTGGTGCGTGCGATCGCAAGGCGCCGGGAGGCCCTCGTAGCGGAGCTACTAGGGCATTTCGGCAACGCGGCGAGCGTGCGTGCCACGTCCCGCGAGCCCAGAGCACAACCCCACACAGGCCCTAGGGGCCAGTACTGCCTCCGGCCACCGAGCCCTCCGAAAGGACCTCCGCGCCGTGAACCATCTCTTCCTCCCCGAGGCCGACCCCGTCGGCGTATCGCTGCGCGGATTCGCGCGCGCCCATCCGGAGCTGGTCGCGCTCCACGAGGACCCGCTCTTCGTCACCGCGACCGACACCGACCCCGCCCGGCGGGTCGGTCTGCTGTCCGGCGGCGGATCGGGACACGAGCCGATGCACGCCGGATTCGTGGGCCGGGGCCTGCTGGACGCCGCGGTTCCCGGCCGGATCTTCGCCTCGCCGCACAACCGGCAGGTGTACGAGGCCAGCCGCGCGGTCGCCCGGGCCGAGGGCGTCCTGCACATCGTCAAGAACTACACCGGCGACCGGATCAACTTCGGGATCGCGGCCGAGCGGCTGCGGGCCGACGGCATCGCGGTGCGCCGGGTCCTCGTGGACGACGACCTGGCGACCGAGAGCGATCTCACGGCGACCGGCCGCCGGGGCACGGGAGCCACCGTCATCGTCGAGAAACTGCTCGGCGGCGCCGCCGACACCGGCCTGGGCATCGCCGAACTCGCCACGCTCGGAGAGGAGTTCGCCCGCTCCTCGCGCAGCGTCGCCGTCGCGGGCCGGGCCCAGACCTCGCCCTCCCTCGGCGGTGAGGTATTCGCCCTCGGGGACCGGGAGATCGAGTACGGCGTCGGCATCCACGGCGAGCGGGCCGCCGCGACGATCACCAGGCCACCGTTCGGTCACCTGGTCGAACGGATGACCGCGCAGGTCCTCGACGGGCTGCCCGGCACCGGCGACGGGGTCATCCTCCTCGTCAACGGTCTCGGCGCGACCACCCTGCTGGAGCTGTACGCCGTCCACGAGCAGGTCAGCGAGGTACTGGCACGGCGCGGGGTGCCGGTCGCCGGACAGCTCGTCGGCACCCACGTCCCCGCGCTGGACATGAGCGGCTTCTCGCTGACCATGACGGCGGTACGGACCGGCTGGCTCGCCTGGTGGCGGGCGCCGGCCCGCACCCCGGCCTTCCCCCACCCGCACTCCCAGGAGCTGAACGGATGACCATCGACCAGTCACAGGTACTGCGCACCTACGCCGAAGCCGCCCGCGTCGCCCACGAGGCACTGACCGCGCTCGACCAGATCTCCGGCGACGGGGACTTCGGGGACAACCTCTGCGAGGGCCTCGACCGGACCGTCGCCGCACTGGACGCGAGCCCCGAGGAACCGGCCGTGGCCGTGGCCGGCTCCGTCTTCCTCGACCAGGTCGGCGGTACGAGCGGCCCCCTGATCGGCCTGCTCCTCAGCGCCATCGGCCGCGCCCTCGCCGAGGCCCCGGACCCGCGGGCCGGCTGGGCGACGGGGGTGCGCGAGGGACTGGCGGCGATCCAGCGGGTGGGCGAGGCCGAACCGGGCGACCGGACGATGGTCGACGCCCTGGCACCCGCCCGCGACGCCCTCGCGGAGGGCGAGAAGTTCGCGGACGTCGCCCGCGCCGCGTTCGCGGGCGCGGCGGCGACGGCCGGCATCCGGGCCCGCCGCGGCCGGGCGTCGTACGTCGGTGACCGGGTCCTCGGCGCGCCCGACCCCGGGGCCACCGGGGTCGCCCTGCTCTTCTGGTCCCTCGCCCGGGTGGCCGAACCGGAGGCCGTCCTCGGCGAGGTAGGGGAGCTGGTGCCCGTCCCCGGCAGCGGCGCCTGACGGCGTGTCCTCCCGTACGGCGGCGCCTTCGGCCCGGCACCACCCCGGCCGGGGTGCCGTCAGCGGTTCACCGGAGCGCCCGGAGCGGTGACGGCGGGCTCCTCGGTGACGGCCTCGGCGGGGATGCCGCGCCAGAGCGTGCCCGGCACCAGCCGCTCGCCCTTCATCAGGAGCGACAGCGCGTCCAGCCGGACCCCCGCGCCCACCACCGCGTCGTACAGCACGACCGCGCGCGTACCGACACTCGCGCCGTCCTCGACCCTGACCACCGACATCTTCATCACTCGGTCCTCGAACAGATGGGTCTGCAACGACACGCGCAGCCCGATCGCGACGTCGTCACCGAGGTCCACGAGATCGAACTCGGTGAGGAAGGTCGTGCCGATCCAGGTCCGCCGGCCGATCCGCGCACCGAACCGGCGCAGCACCGGCGGCAGGAACGGCGTACCGATCAGGAGCCCCACCCCGGCCGGCACCGCCGCCGCCTCGTAGAGACCGGTGACGAACTCCGTACGCCGTACGAACAGGCTCCACAGCGGTTCGACCCGGGGCCGGTAGACCCCGACGACCAGCCACTTCGCCAGTGCGCAGCAGCCGATCACCGCCAGCGCCGAGGCCGCCGCGAGGACCGGGGCCACCAGCACGGGCACGACTGCCGAGGGAGCGCGCGCCACCGCGGAGAGCGCCGGCAGGAAGAGACAGACACCGCCGCCGAGCAGGGACGCGGGCAGGGTGGCCCGGAAGAACTCGATGGCCAGCCGCCGGCGCACCGCCGCGCGGCCCGGCCGGAACGTCAGCTCCTCGGGGAACGAACCGCTGCTCTGGCGCACCGGCAGCAGCATCGCGGGCGACCCCAGCCACGTGGAGCCCGCCGGCACCCCGTCCGGGGGCGGCACCGTACTCACCCCGATCAGGGAGCCGGCTCCGGTACGGGTGCCGGCGGGCACGACGGCGGCGTTGCCGACGAACGCCCGCCGTCCCACCTCCGTACGGCCGAACGAGACCCGGCCCGCGGCGAAGGTGGCCGCCCCGACATGGGCCATGTCCGCGACGAAGCTGCCCTCGCCGAGCGTCAGCAGATCCGGGTCCAGGTGCGCGGCCGTGGAGACCTCGGAGCCACGCCCGATCCGCGCGCCGAGCAGCCGCAGCCACGGCACGGTGTAGAGCGTCGCGTAGAGCGAGTTGGTGGTGGCGAGGCTCAGCTCCAGCAGCTTGTCGGCCACCCACTTGCGCACCCCGAGCCCGGAACGCACGGGATGGATCCCGGCGGGCACGCGCGGCAGCACCAGCCGTTTGCCCGCGGCGATCACCGCACAGGTCGTGAGGACGAACACCGGTCCGAAGAGCACGGCGGCGCCGACCGTCCCGGGGACGCCCCAGGCCGGCACCGCCCACCAGAACAGCGCGAGGCCGGGCACCACCGTCGCCGGCCCGGCCGCCTCCAGACAGACGAGACCGGCCAGCGCGGCGGCGGTATGGCGGGCGCGCCGGCCGCCCGGGTCCCCCGGCGCCCGGAGCAGGGCCTCGGCGGCGGGGCCGAGCGAGTCCACCGGGGACGGCGGTGAACCGGCCCAGCGCGCCCCCGCCGGAACGCTCTCGCCCCGGCCGACGACGGACTGCTCGCCGAGCCCGGCCCCCGCCCCCATCCGGGCGCCGGGTTCGAGGACCGCGTTGGCGCCGACGAAGGCGCGCGGACCGATCTCGATCGGCGCGACCGTCACCCAGCCGTCCGCCACCCGCCACGGGCTCAGCGAGACGCCGTACCCCACCGAGGTGTCACCGCCCACCCGCAGCAGGGCGGGCAGGGTGATCGCGCTGGTGGCGATCGTCGTACGGGGCCCCACCCGCGCGCCGAGCAGCCGCAGATAGCCGGCCATCAGCGGGGAGCCGCTCAGCACCGGCAGCGGACTGACGCCCAGGAGCGCGTTGACCGCCCACAGCCGGAGATAGGTCCGGCCCCACAGCGGATGGCGGCCCGGTGCGATCCCCGCGGCCAGCGGACGGACGAGCAGCACCGGAACGAGCCAGCGCACCCCGAGATAGCCGGTCAGCGCGCCGACGGCCAGCTCGGCCGGGAACCGGTCCAGGGACCCGCCGCCGTGCGCCGCGTACACATACGCCACCGGCAGTGTCAGCGGGAGCAGCAGCAGATACAGCATCCCGGCCTGCGCGGCTCCGGCGGCCGCGATCCGGCGGGTGCCGTGCGTCAGCGGCGCCGGGCGGGGCGGGGCGGTGCGCCGCGCGGTGTCCGCCGGGGCGTCCAGCCGCGCCGCCAGGCCCCGTACGGTCGGATGGGCGTAGAGGTCGCGCAGCGCGGCGCCGGCGCCGATGCCCCGGCCGCGCAGCAGCGACACGGCCCGGGCCGCGAGCAGCGAGTGGCCGCCGAGGTCGGTGAAGAAGTCGGCCTCGGCCGACAGCGCGGCGGGCTCGATGCCGAGCACCTCGGCCCAGACGTCGCGCACCCGCGTCTCCAGCGCGCCGCGCACGGGCACGACCTCGCCGCCGCCCACCAGCCGCCGGCCGCTCGGGGCGGGCAGCCGGGCGCGGTCCACCTTGCCGCTCGCCATGGTGGGCAGGGCGGGCAGCACATCCAGACAGGACGGCACCATGTACGCGGGCAGCCTGCGGCGGAGCCGTTCGTGGAGCCGGCCGGCCAGGGCGTCGTCCGGCTCCGTGCCGCCGGGCGCACGGACCACATAGGCGGCCAGTACGCTTCCGGCCGGTACGAGCGCGGTCACCGCCTCGGCCACTCCGGGGTCCTCCAGCAGCACGCTGTCGATCTCGCCGAGATCGACCCGGTATCCCCGGATCTTCACCTCGGAGTCGGCCCGGCCCAGGAACTCGATCTCCCCGCCCGGTGTCAGCCGGCCGAGATCCCCGGTGAGGTAGAGCCTGCCTCCGCCGGGCGCCAGCGGATGGTGGATGAACCGCTCGGCGGTCAGCTCCGGCCGTCCGACATAGCCCCGGGCCACCCCGGGCCCGCCGACACAGATCTCTCCGACGGAGCCGTCCGGTACGGGCCGGTGCCGCTCGTCGAGCAGCACCACCGCGTAGGTGGGCAGCGGTGTGCCGATGGTCACGGCGCGGCCCGGCCGCAGCTCCGCCCAGGTCGCGGTGACGGTGGCCTCGGTCGGACCGTACGTGTTGAGGATGCGGCGCCCGGGGCCGCTCCACCGCTCGACGAGCTGCGCGGGACACGCCTCGCCGCCGACGACGATGCTGCGTACGCGCGGCAGATCGTGCGGGATGGTCTCCAGCAGGGTCGGCACGCAGTACAGCACCGTCACCTCGCGGTCCGCCAGGAACGCGCCGAGTTCGGCACCGAGCCGGCCCGAACCGCCGGGGCCCGCGACGAGGGTCGCGCCGACCGACCAGGTCGGCCAGATCTCCTCGATGGAGAAGTCGAACGAGATGGTCATGCCCTGGTACACCCGGTCGCGCGGCCGTACGTCGTACACGCGCGGGACGACATCGAGGAAGTTGCAGATGCTCGACTGGGCGATCTCCACTCCCTTGGGCCGCCCGCTGGAGCCGGAGGTGTACATGATGTACGCGACGGGGTCGGGGTCGCCGTCCGGATTCCCGGGCGGGGTCCGGGGCGGCCGGGAGGCGGGTGCGGCGGCCAGCTCCCGGGCGCACGTGTCCAGCGCGACCACCCGGCACGCGAGCCCGTCCAGCGCGGGGGCGAGGCCGGACACCGTCAGGACGAGATCGACCGCCGCGTCCCGCGCGATCCAGGCGATCCGGTCCGGTGGGGACGCCGGATCGATCGGTACGAAGGCGGCACCGGCCTTGCCCGTACCGAGCAGGGACACGTACATCTCGACGGACCGGGGCACCAGCAGCGCGACCCGGGACCCCCGGCCGATACCGAGCCCGCGCAGATGGTGGGCCAGCCGGTTGGCGCGGGCGTCCAGCTCGGCGTACGTCAGTGTGTGCGGTCCGCACTCCAGTGCGGTCGCCGCGGCGGCGCGGTCACAGGCGGTTTCGAAGACGAGGCGCAGGTCTCTGCCCCCGCCGTCCGTGAGCGTGGCCATGCCTTCCATGCGAACACCGATCACCGGTGGCCGCACCTCTGGGCCGTACGGGCGCGACCGGCGGCCACCGGGACGCGGGGGCTGTCCCGATGGCCGCCGGGGCCGTGGTGGATCAGTTGACGAACACGGCGGGGCTGCCGGACTGGCTGGTGTCCCGCACCGGCCCGTAGACGGCGGAGAAGTAGCTGGAGGCGGGGCAGGTGATGGGCCCCGACACCCGGGTGAAGAGCTGGTTGGTGAAGGTGATCGTGTTACCCGTGTTGGAGGTGGTCCCGTTGAGCCCGGTGCTGGTGTAGCCGCAGGTCGTCACACCGAGGATGGTGTTGAGCACGACCGTGGTCTGGATGGCACCGGAGGTTCCGGCGGTGAGGGTGAGCGCACCGGCGGAGGTGGCCGCCGCGACATGCGGCAGGTTCTGAAGGGTGATGCTCTGGACGCCGGTGGTGCCCAGGATGTTGCTCGTGCAGCCGGAGAAGGTGTGGGCCGTGACCGATTCGGTGGCGGTGCCGGGGGCGGCCGGATTGGTCGCGACACTGGCGGTGAACTGCGAGGCGGTGCAGGTGATTCCGGTGGAGCCGCCGGAGGTGGTGCGGATCGCGACGGTCGTACCGGATACCAGCGAGGCGGTGAGCACATCACCGATCGCCACGGCGTCGCCGCCGGCGCTGCCGTAGGTGAGGACGTTGTTCGCGGCGTCGGCCGAGCCGGTGGCGGCGACGGTGGCGGAGGCGGTGCCGGTGGCGAGAAGCGCGGCGACGGCGGTGAGGCCGGCGGCGGTGAGGGCGGTACGTCGTGCACCCATGCGAAGTCCCTTTCGCGAGCGGAGCGTTGACAAGGCGGTGAAGAGGAGAGCCCGGAGCCGGTGGAGAGGGGCCCGGAGCCTGCCCGGCGGACGCGGCCCGGCCGCGCGAGCGGTGGAGGAGAGGTGTGGAGCGACGGCCCGGACCCGGGGCCGGACGGGGGAGGGTGGGTACGGAACGGATCCAGCGCCATGGATCCGTTCCGCAGCGCGACGAGCGCGTTCTCGGCAGGAAACCCAAGAGCGTTGTAGACCTGTCCGAAGCCCTGAGTCAAGGGTTCGCGAAGGAAGTGGGCGAGAAAGGTTACCCACGGTACCCAGACGTCAGAGGCGTGGTCGCGACCGCGGACCGAGGGCGTCGGGACCCGGTGGAGGAGGGTTGACCATGGGAACAACACACAATTTCCACAAGGGAGTTGACCCACACGATACCTGAGAGTAACTTGACGGCCACTCCCACGGCAGCGCCGTCGCCCGTACGCGGAAGCCCAGTCGGCGCCGGGAGTGTCCGCGCCAGGACCCCGCCGCGCAAGCTCGTTCCGGTCACCACACCTTCAGGAGCAGCTCATGGCCACGTCCGAACACACCGGCGGTGAATCGCCCGAGAGACCCGCACCGCGGGGAAGGGTACGGCTGCGCAAGGCGGCGTACATGGGAGTTCCCGCCTTCGCCGTGGCGGCCACCCTCGTGGCGCTCACCGCGCAGGGGGCCATCGCCGCCCAGTTCGCCATCTCCGGCATGCCGTTCGTCGTCGCCGCGGACCGTCTGGAGGCGGACGGGTTCGAGCAGTTCGGCGCGCTGGACCACATGGCGCCGAACAGCCCCAACGCGGGGGACACCGGCGGCCAGGTCCTCGTCGTGGTCTCCGCCATCAAGGAGGCGAAGCTCACCAAGCTCTGCCAGAGCGTTGAACTCGGCGGCACGTTCCTGCACATCACCGCGGGCGACAAGGGCACCCCCGTCACCGCGACCGACCTCACCACCGACTCCACCGTGCTCACCGGCGGCGACGCCCGCTTCACGAACATCGAGATCGGTGGCGACTCGAGCGAGTTCAACAAGGCGAACGTCCCGGGGGCCAAGGGCGGGCTCGGGGTCTTCGGCCAGCAGGCCGACACGGTCGTCATCGACAAGCTGCGGCAGACCAACTGGGCCACCACGGCGGCCAAGTTCAGGCTGCCCAACCTCCATCTCCGTTTCAGTTCGAAGGGCTGCTGAGCGTGGCCTCCGCCGCGCAGGGCTCCCCGGCCGGGGCGGCTGTCCCGGCCGGGGAGCCCCGGCGGCCGCGCGGCTTCGCCGCCTGGCGCAGCCGCCGGCCCTTCTGGGGCGGGCTCCTGCTGCTGCTCGGCGGCGGCGAGATCCTGCTGACCGAGCAGGCGTCCATCTCCGTCATGCTGCACGCGGGGGCCGGTGGCATCGCCGCGTATGTGCTGCCGCTGGTGATGGTGGTGTGCGGGGTGCTGATCATCACCAACCCCGAGCAGCGGCTGTTCTACTCGATCGTCGGGGTGCTGTTCTCGCTCGGCAGCTGGGTCACCTCGAACCTGGGCGGCTTCTTCGTCGGTCTGCTGCTCGGTGTCATCGGCTCGTCCATGGCCTTCGGCTGGCTGCCCGACCAGGAGCCGCGCCAGTGGCGGCGGCGGAAGGCAGGTAAGGATCAGCTGTCCGGCGAGGATCAGCCGACCGGTAAGGATCAGCCGACTGCCACGGATCAGTCGGTGAACTGAGGCCCGGTGGCTTCGACCTGGCGGGCGTAGCCGTCCATCAGCCGCTGGAGCACGGCGGCCGCGGTGGCGATGTCCGCCTCGTCGAATCCCGTCAGCGCCCGCTGGATCGCGGCCCGGTTGGCATGGCGCAGCCTGGTGAGCAGCGCCGTGCCGGCCTCCGTGATCGCCACCCGGCGCGCCCGGCCGTCGAGCGGGTCCGCTGTGCGCTCGACCAGCCCCTGTGACTGAAGCCGCGCGATCTGCCGGGTGACATGGGAGGGCTCCACCATCAGCCGGTCCGCGAGATCGCCCACCCGGCCCACCCCGTCGTGCGCGTCCAGGGCGAGCAGCAGATGCACGTCCGAGCGGCGCGCGCTGACCCCCGCCCGGGAGATCCGTTCGTCGTGCGCCCGGGCGCGGGTGAGCAGATAGGCCAGCGAGGCCAGCGTCATCTCCAGCTTCGCGACGGCCCCTTGGGGCGCGGTGGCGTCGGGGGCGGCGTCCGGTACGGCGGATCCGGCGGTGTCCGGCATGGGGGAACTGTAGCCGCCCGCGGGGCCGGCGGCGCCCCGCTCCCGCCGGCCGCCGTGCTCACCGGGCCGCCCCGCTCACCAGGCCACCGGGAGCGCGTGGACGCCGTACACCGACATGTCCGTACGGAACCGGATGTCGGTGATGGGCACCGTGAGCCGCATCTCCGGGAGCCGGCGCAGCAGTGTCTCCAGCGCGATGCGCAGCTCCAGCCGGGCCAGCGGCTGGCCGAGGCACTGGTGGACACCGAAGCCGAAGGCGACATGGCGGCGCGCGTTGCGGGTGACGTCGAGGCCGCCGCCCGAGGCGAAGACATCCTCGTCCCGGTTGGCGGTGTTGAGCAGACACAGCACGCCCTCGCCCGCGGGGACGGTGACGCCGCCCACCGTGACGTCCTCGACGGCCACCCGGGGAAGGCCCTTGTGGACGATGCTCAGATACCGCAGCAGCTCCTCGACGGCCCCGTCGATCAGCCCGGGATCCGCGCGCAGCCGCTCCAGCTGCGCCGGCTCGCGCAGCAGGGCGAGTACGGACAGCGCGGTCATGTTCGCGGTCGTCTCGTGGCCCGCGATCAGCAGCAGCACCCCCATGGCGGCCACGTCGTCGCAGTCGAGTTCGCCACGCTCCAGCAGCCGGCTGATGAGTCCGTCGTCGGGGCTGCCGCTCTTCTCGTGCGCCAACCGGGTGAGATACGCGGTCAGTTCGCCCGCCGCGGTCCGCATCTCGTCGGGCGTCGACGCCTCGTTGATGAGGGTGTTGCTGCGGCCCTGGAAGAAGTCGTGGTCCGCGTACGGCACACCGAGCAGCCGGCAGATCACCAGGGACGGCAGGGGCAGCGCGAACTCCGCGACCAGATCGGCGGAGTCCCGGCCCGCGGTCATCCGGTCGAGCAGCTCGTCCGCGAGGCGCTGCACCTCGGGACGCATGGCCTCGATCTTCCTGACCATGAAGTCGGCGGTGAGCATCCGGCGCAGCCGCGCGTGCCCGGGGTCGTCCATCCGGATGAAGCTCGTCCTGCCGACGGAGGTCTGTTTGCGCCCCTCGCTGAGGAACGGGAAGCCGGGGCGGTCGGCGCGGGCGCTGAACCGGGCGTCGCCGAGCACACTCCTCACGTCCTCGTACCGGGTGACGAGCCAGCACGAGGAGCCGTCCCACAGGGTGACCCGGGTGACGGGTGTCTCCTCCCGCGCGCGTTCGTACGCGGGCGGCGGGGCGAAGGGGCAGCCGCCGCGCGGGGCGGGTGCGGTGAGGGCGGGCGGGTACGGGAGGTCCGGGGAGTGTTCGGTCACGGTCATGGTGGGGGGCTCCTTCGCACACGACGAGGCGTACCGAATTACCTGACAAAGGCAATTAACTCTCGGTCACGCTAACGCGCGCCGCGCGGGGGCGGGAAGGGGTGGGGAGCGGACGGCTCCACTTTGGCCGGTTATGGTGCGCGCCATGGGGTGGCCCACTCCGGCCGGGGTGTCGAAGCGCTTCGATCCGCCTATGGACAGGTCACAAGCGGGCGGACTACCCTCGGTGGCCAGCGTGTCGAAGCGCTTCACCCCACGCCGCCCGCCTTGGAGAGCCGAATGGTCACCCTCGCCGATGTAGCTCAGCATGCCGGAGTCTCCGCCAGCACGGTGAGCTATGTCCTCAGCGGCAAGCGGTCGATCTCCGCCACCACGCGGGAACGTGTCGAGCGCAGTATCGAGCAGCTCGGCTACCACCCCAACGCCGGCGCCCGCGCGCTCGCCAGCAGCCGGTCGAACATCATCGCGCTGATGGTGCCGCTGCGCACCGACATGTACGTCCCGGTGATGATGGAGATCGCCATCGCGGTCGCCACCACCGCCCGTACCTTCGGCTACGACGTCCTGCTGCTCACCGGCGAGGAGGGGCCCGCCGCCGTCCGCCGGATCGAGGGCAGCGCGCTCGCCGACGCGATGATCCTCATGGATGTCGAACTCCACGACGACCGGCTGCCGTTGCTGCGCGCCGGCCGGCGCCCCGCCGTCCTCATCGGGCTCCCCGCCGACACCACCGGACTCAGCTGTGTGGACCTCGACTTCGCCGCGGCCGGCGCCCGGTGCGCGGAGCATCTGGCCGGACTCGGCCACCGGGAGATCGCGGTCATCGGCGAGGCCCCCGGTGTCTACGAACGGCTGACCGGCTTCGCCGAACGCACCCTGAGCGGACTGCGCGAGCGCAGCGGCGAACTGGGCCTGCGGCTGCTGCACCGTCCCTGCGAGAGCGGCTACGCGGCCGTCTCCGCCACCGTCGGCCGGATATTCGACGAACGCCCCGGCACCACCGCCTTCGTGGTCCAGAACGAGGCGGCCATCGACCCCCTGCTCTCCCTGCTGCGCCAGCACCGCAGGGCCGTTCCCGAGGACATCTCGGTGGTCGCCATCTGCCCGGACCAGGTGGCCGTGCAGGCGTCGGTCCCGCTCACCTCCGTCTCCGTACCGGCCCAGGAGATGGGGCGGCGCGCGGTGGAGCAGGTCGTCGCGAAGCTGGCGGGCCGCTCGGCCGACGAGGTGGTGCTGATCGCGCCGGAGCTGACCGTACGGGAGAGCGCGGGCCCCCGGTCCGTCGCCGGGGACCCGCTGTAGAGCAGTGCGCGACCGGTCGCGGACGCGCGGTCAGCTGCTGGAGACGGAGAAGCTGTTCGTGACGTAGTCGAGCCCGCCGGAGGACGAGGTGATCTCGTACCCGAACTGGACGTCACCGATGGTCACATTGCCCCACCAGCCCTTGGTGTCCTTGATCCACTTCAGGATCGGCAGCACATCGACCGTGCCCGAGGTGGAGTTCGAGGTGCGCAGGAACGAGAACACCTCGTTGGAGCCGTTCGACCCCTTGTAGACGGTCCAGGTGTGACCGCCGAGGGTCAGTGTGCCCTGAGAGGTACCGAGCGGGCCGACCGCGCCCCGGTAGTTCACCCAGAGCATGATCTCGTAGTTGTAGTTGCTGTCCCAGATGTCGTACGACGTGTTGTAGGCGCCCGAGGACGGCACGGTCACGTTGTAGCTGCTCCTGAGGGAGGAGAGCGAGTTGAGCGGCTTCCCGACGATCTTCTTGGCGTTGGGGTACGACTTGATGCCGCCGGTGTTGGGGTGGTTGGCCCATACCCCCCAGTTCGACGAGGAGTTGGCCCAGATGGTCTGCGAGCCGGCGCCCGAACCCCAGATGTTGTTGTAGAGGATGTAGTTGTCGGACGTGGTGTAGTTGCCCCACTGGTCCGACGAGGACCAGATGGCGGCCTGGGCGGGCGCGGCGGCGAACCCGACGAGCGCGGCGAACGCGACCACCGGGGCGAGCAGCAGCCTGCCCGGAGTACGGAGTTTCATGGCGTCCCTTCCATGGTGGGGGGATGTGGGGGTGGTGGGGGGTGGGTTGAGGGGGTGGAAGGCGCGGGACGGTTCGGCAGGTGTGACAGCGTGTGCGTTACGGCGTGTGCGTTACGGTGTGACCTCCCGGAGCACGGCCACGCCGTACCGGTCCAGCTCCACCGGGCCGTCCACCGGCCGGTCGTCGAGCACCTCGTGGTACGCCCCGGGGACCGGGACGGTCACGGCCTTGGGACTGTGGTTCAGCAGGAACAGCAGTGCGCCCCGGCGCACCGCCTCGACCCCGGCGGGCAGCCCCTGGAGCGTGGGGGTGATCCCCGCGCCCTCCGCGATCCGGGCGAGCAGCCCGCGCAGCGCCTCGGGCTCGGGCAGCGTCGACACGTACCAGGCGCGGCCGTCCCGTACCACCGCTGGGGAACCGGCCAGCTCCCCGCTGCGGTACGCGGCGACGCTCTCGCCGGTCGACAGCTCCAGCTCCTCCGACCAGAGGGAGGCGCGGAAGCCGTCGCACTCCACGCTCTCGCCGGCGTCCAGCGGCCACCACTCGTGGACCGTACGGATGCCGAACAGGTCGCGCAGCCGGCCGTCCATGCCGCCGGCCCGCACCCGGTCGTCCGGGTCGGCCACCCCGGTCAGGAACCCGGACACCAGGGTGCCCCCGTCCCGTACGTATCCGGTCAGGTTGGCGATCGCCGGGTCCCCGAGCAGATACAGATGCGGCACCACGACCAGCCGGTAGCCGCTCAGATCGTGGTCGGGGCGGGCGAAGTCGACCGGCAGGTTCGACTCCCAGAGCGCCCGGTGCCAGGCCCGTACGATCCCCGGGTACTCCAGACGCGACGAGGGCCGGCCGTCCTGCTGGTCCGCCCACCAGGAGTCCCAGTCGTGCAGGACGGCGATCTCCGCCTTTACCTGACTGCCCGTCACTTCCGGGCTCAGCCGGGCCAGATCGGCGCCGATCCGCTTGATCTCCTGGAAGGTACGGCCCTCCTCGCCCGCGTGGGTCAGCATCCCGGAGTGGAACTTCTCGGCGCCCTGGCGGGACTGGCGCCACTGGAAGTAGCACACCGCGTCGGCGCCGCGGGCCACCGACTGGAGCGACCAGAGCCGGTTCAGCCCGCGCGGCTTCGGGTGGTTGACCCCCCGCCAGTTGACCGGACCGGCCGCCTGCTCCATCAGCACCCAGGGACCACGCGCCTGGGAGCGCGTCATGTCCCCGAGCATCGCGTTGTACTGGCCGCCCAGCGGGTCCTTCGGATCCGGATAGATGTCGACGGAGACGACATCCTCCTCCTCGGCCCACCGCCAGGCGTCCTGCCCCGACCACAACGGCATGAAATTGCTGGTCACCGGGGTGTCCGGGGTGTGCCTCAGCACAATGTCCCGCTCCGCCGCGTAACACTCCAGCAGCGCGTCCGAGGTGAAGCGCCGGAAGTCCAGCACCTGCCCCGGATTCCGCATGTACTGCGCGCGCCGGGGCGGGATGATCTCCTCCCAGCGGTCGTAGCGCTGGCTCCAGAAGGCCGTGCCCCAGGACTCGTTGAGCGCGTCGAGCGAGCCGTGCCGCTCCCGCAGCCAGCGGCGGAAGTGCTCGGCCGTCCCGTCGCACCAGCAGTGGGTGCAGTACTCGTTGTTGATGTGCCACATCCGCAGCGCCGGATGGCCGGCGTAGCGCAGCGCGAGATCCTCGGTGAGCGCCGCCGCGTACCGGCGGTAGACCGGTGAGCTGGGGCAGAACTGCTGGCGCGAGCCCCACCACACCGTGCGCCCGTCCTCGTCGCGCGGCAGTGTCTCCGGATGGCGCGCGCCCAGCCACGGCGGGGGAGAGGCGGTCGGGGTGGCCAGCACCACCCCGATACCGGCGCCGGCCATCAGCTCCATCAGCCGGTCGAGCCAGCCGAAGTCCCTTGCCCCTGGACGGGGTTCGATCCGCGCCCAGGAGAACACCCCGAGGGTGACGGAGTTGACCCCGGCCTCCCGCATCAGCCGTACGTCCTCGGGCCAGACCTCCTCCGGCCACTGCTCGGGGTTGTAGTCGCCGCCGAAGAGCACCCGGCCGCGGGTGGAGTCGTTCAGGGAGCGCATCAGGCGGGGTCTCCGTACTGGATGCCCCGGCCGTTGGTGCCGAGGTAGACACGGCCGTACACCCGCGGGTCGCCGGTGATCGTCTCGCCGGTCCAGCCCCACTGGTGGGCGTCGTCGTTGATCCGCGTCCAGCTCCCGCCCGTGTCGACCGAGCGGTACACCCCGATGAAGTTCTCGGTCGCGCCGGTCTGGTAGATCGCCGGATAGGAGGCACCGGCCGCCGCCCGGCCGAAGCCGAGGGCGTACGAGCCCCAGCAACTGGTCACCTTCGTGAACGACGTACCGCCGTCGGTCGAGCGGTACAGCCCGTTCCACTTCGCCGAGAGCCAGAGGTCACCGGTGCGCTCCGGCGCCGCCGCGATCCGGAACTGGCTGTCGCCCGCGGGCAGCGATCCCGCGCCGCGCACAAAGGTGGCGCCCGCGTCGGTGGAGCGGTACACCGCCCCGCCGTCCGTGTCGTACACATAGAAGCGCCGCGCGTCGAGCGGGTCGGCGACCGGTGTGCCGCCCCGGGGGAAGGTGGTCACCTCGCTCCAGCTCGCGCCGTTGTTCGTGGAGCGGAAGCCCGGGTGCTTGGTGCCGTCCCAGTGGATGAACGACCACAGCAGCGTCGAGCCGTCGGCGCTCACCGCGATCGGCCCGGGGGCGCTGTTGGCGATCGACGGCTGGGCGGCGAAGGGCGCCCAGGTCTGGCCGCCGTTCGTCGAGTACGCGCCGTTGCCCTGGTCGCCCCAGCCGGAGCGCACCACGTACGTGGGCCTGAGCGCGGCGATGGCCAGCCCGGTGGCCGAGCCGAAGACCGGGTTGGTGGCCATGCCCCGGGACGGCGAGACCGTCAGCGAGTCGTGGTACATCACCCCGATATCGCCCAGCCCGCTGAGGAGTTGGGCGCCCCCGGCGGGCGGCGCGATGAGCTGGCGGACCGCCGACTCCTCCAGACCGCGGATCTCCGGCGCCCAGCGCACCAGGTCGCGGGTGCCGTAGAGGGTGGCGCCCGTCCCGAAGACGATGTGCCGCGAGTCGAACGGGTCGAGCGCGACGGCCTGGATCCACCAGCCGAACTTCGCGGTGCCGCCCCAGTTGAGATACGGCGTCTCCCGTACGTCGAGCGTCGCCGTGTCCTTGAGCGAGGTCCAGCTCGCACCGCCGTTGGTGGACCGGTAGAGCGTGTCGACCGGACCCCAGCGGTTGTTGGTGGACACCACGACCGTACCGGAGACCCGCGGGTCCACGGCCACCCCGCCGTAGGCGAAGGAATCACCGCCCGACGGCCGGACCGGTGTGATGTCCGTCCACACACCGGTGGCGGTGTTGAACCGGCGCACCGACCCGTCGCTCTGGTTGTTGGGCCCCGATGTGTTCGCGTACGTCACGTACAGGGAGAGGGTGCCCGCGTCGTACGCGGCCCTGATCGGCACCTGCGCGGCCGCACCGGACGGCTGGCCGGGGACGGCGCTCCAGTTCACCCCGTCGGTCGTCCGGTAGAGCGCGCTGCCGCCGTCCCCCCACCCCGCGTACACCGCGCGCCCGGCGGCCACCAGGAAGGTGATGCCCTGGCCCGAGGAGTTCACCGACGCGGGGAACGAGGCGGCCGACCAGGTGGCCCCCCGGTCCGCCGACCTCAGCAGCCCGTTGTGACGGGTCCCGAGGAAGAGCACATCGCTGCTGAACGGGGAGACCAGCAGCCGCTCCCCGGCGCCGCGCCCGTCCTCGTTGGCGCCGAGCTTCACCGTCAGATCGGTCCGGCTCCAGGTGGCGCCCCGGTCCGTGGAGCGCAGGACGGCGCCGTTGCCCGCCCAGGACTGGGTGTAGGCGCCGAGCGCGAGATACAGCCGGTCCGGCTGGCCCGGGTCGACGGCGATGGCCTCGACGCCCAGCAGGTTGTAGTCGTCCCAGCCGAGATGGTCGGTGAGCGGCGTCCACCGCTGCAGTCCGTCGTCCCAGCGGTACGCCCCGCCGATGTCGGTACGGGCGTAGGCGAGGCCCCTCACGGCGGGGTGGAAGAGCACCCCGGTGATGAAGCCCGTACCGCCGATGGCCGCCGTGCGCCAGGTGTACGCCTGCGCGGCGGCGGCCCCGGCGGCCGTGCCGGCCGGGGCCTTCGGCCGGGGCGCGGCGAGCGCGGGGGTGCCGGTCAGGGCGAGGGCCGCGGCGGCCGCCGAGGCCGTGGTGAGCACCGTACGTCTGCGGGGTCCGTGCGCGTCGTCGGACACGGTGTGCGACATGACGTCACCTTCCGTCGTGGGGGAGGGGCATGGGGGGAGTGCGTGCGGGGCACCCGGTCAATTCGCCCGGACCTCGTCAGCCCTTGACCGCGCCGGTGAGCATTCCCTTCTTGAAGTGTTTCTGTACGAACGGGGACAGCACGGCGACCGGGAGGAGCGCCATCACCATCACCGCCATCTGCACGGCCAGTTGGGAGAGCTGGCCCGCCTTGATCGCCTGGCCGAGACCGACCGGCGGTTCCTGCTTCTGGACGAGCTGGATCATGACGTTCTGGAGCGGCATCATGTCCTGGTCGCTGAGGTAGAGGGACGCGTTGAACCACGCGCTCCAGTACCCCACCGCGTAGAAGAGTGTGATCACCGCGATCACCGCGCGCGACAGCGGCAGCACGATCGTCCACAGAATGCGCAGATCGCCCGCGCCGTCGATCCGCGCGCTGTCGGTGAGTTCCGGGGAGATGCCCATGAAGAAGCCGCGCAGCACCAGGATGTTGAACACACTGACCGCGCTCGGCAGGATCAGCGCGAGATAGGTGTCCGTCAGGCCCAGCGTCTGCACCAGCAGATACGTGGGGATCAGGCCCGCGCCGAAGAACATCGTGGCGAGCAGCAGCATCAGCATCCAGCGGTGCCCCAGCGTCCCGGAGCGGGAGAGCCCGTAGGCGCCGAGCACCGACACCGTCATCGAGAAGGCCGTGCCGACCAGGGTGACCCCCACACTGATCAGCGCGGCGCGGGTGACCTGGCCGCCGCTGAGCAGCTCCTGGTACGCGATGAACGTGATCCCGCGCGGGATCAGCACGAGCCCGCCCGCCTCCTGGATGGTCTGCTTGCTGGAGAGGCTGGTGACCACCACGATCCACAGCGGGAAGAGCACCGCCAGACAGGCCACGGCCAGCACGACACCTTTGCCCGCGAGCCCGGCCCTGCTGGGCTTCTCCTCCCACACGGGCCGGGGCTCCGCCGCCCACAGGGCGGTCAGGGCCGCCGCCCGGGGGCGCGCGGCGGCAGGCTTCGCCGGGGGCGTGGTCAGTGTGCTCACTTCTTGTACACCCCCTGCTCGCCCATCAGATGGGCGATCTTGTTGGCGGCGAGGACCAGCCCGAGGCTGACCACGCCCTTCACGATGCCGGCCGCCGCCGCGTAGCTGAAGTCCTGGTTGCGCACACCGTTCCACCACACGTACGTGTCGAGGACCTCGGCCGCGCCGGGGCCGACCGCGTCCCGCTGGAGCAGGATCTGCTCGAACCCGACGGTCAGCGCGTCCCCGACACGCAGCACCAGCAGCAGCGCGATGACCGGCCGCAGCGCGGGCAGCGTCACATGCCACATCCGGCGCCAGCGGTTCGCGCCGTCCATCGCGGCGGCCTCGTACAGATCGGGGCTGACCGAGGTGAGCGCGGCGAGGAAGACGATGATGCCCCAGCCCGCGTCCTTCCAGACACCCTCGAAGGTGACCAGGAACTTGAAGACCTCCGGGTCGGTCATCAGGTCGAAACCCTCGTAACCGCGCTGCCGCAGGGTCTGCGCGATGATGCCCGCGCCCCCGAGGATCTGCTGGAAGACGGTGATGACCAGCACCCACGAGAAGAAGTGCGGCAGATAGAGCACGGCCTGCGCGAAGGCCCGCACCCGGGGCCTGAGCACACTGTTGATGAGCAGCGCGAGCAGGATCGGGATCGGGAAGAACAGCACCAGCTGGATGATGAAGAGCACCAGGGTGTTGGTCACCGCGTCCCAGAACGCGGAGTCGCCGAAGACCCGCTGGAACTGCTCCACACCGACCCACGGCGACTCCAGGATGGAGATCACACCGTTGTCGCTGATGTACGGGTCGTAGTCCTGGAAGGCGACCACATTGCCCAGGATCGGCAGGTAGTTGAAGACCAGGACGAGCAGCACGACCGGCAGGGTCATCAGGATGAGGACGCGGTCGCGCCTCAGCCGCACCCGCAGCGGGATCCGGCCGGCGTCCGAGGCGGCCTTGGCGTTCGCCGTCCCGCCGGGCGCGCCCCGGCCGGTCCGCCGGGCCGCGCGGGCCCGGGGGACCCGTACCGTACGGCCGTCCCCCGGATCCGGACCGGTGCCGTCGGCGCCGCCGCTCGTGTCGCTTTTGTCGCTCTTGGCGTTCTTGCCATCAGGTGTCCGGGCAGTCCCGGGCGCGGTGCTGTGCGGCACTCCGTCACCCCTGCGGCGCGTTGTCGTCCAGCAGCTTGCGGTACCACTCGCGCAGCTTGTCGCCACCGCCGGCGCGCCAGTCGCTGACGGCCTGCTGCACATCGCTGATCTTCTTCCGGCCGCGCACCACATCGTCCTCCAACTGCTCGAAGTCGTTGGCGAGATTGGTGTAGCGGGCCGGCTCGACGATCTGGAGCCCGTAGAAGGACGACTTCTTGGTGAAGGCGCCCATCCGCTGCTGCCACTCCACCTGCGCCTTGGCGATCTCGGGCAGGTCGGGGTGGGCGATGGTGGGGGGCGGGCCGTCGAGCATCACATAGGCGTTGATGACCTCGTTGTTGCCCTTGTCGTTCTTCACGGGCAGCCCGTTCTCGACGGTGTAGTGCACGCCCTCCTCACCGTAGTTCGTGAGCATGTACTCCTTGGTGCCGTACGGCGCGGCCGTCACATTGGCGGCGGCCAGCGCGTCCCGGACCACCGCCTCCGACGCCTTCTTGCTGATGAACGACCAGATGTTGGCGGGCGATCCGGCCCACAGCGCCGGGTCACCGCCGTCGTGGCCGAAGATGTCCATGCCCCAGATCACCACACCGGTCTTCTGCGCGGCCTGCTCGGCGGTCTTCGCGTACCAGTGGGAGATGTCCTGGTTGTAGATCAGGGTCTCGCCGGAGGTGAAGCGCAGCGCCGGGTCGCCCTGGGTCTTGCCCGCCTTGGCGTCCGGGTGGACCACCCCGGCCGCGTACAGCTTGCGGGTCCACTCCAGCGCTTCGAGATACGCGTCGGTCTCGATCCGGTAGACCAGCTTGCCGTCGGTCATGTTCCAGCCGAGCGGCTTCTCCTGGCCGGAGAGCACCCCGAAGATGTTGAACGCCGTCCACTTCATGTCGTCGCACGCCCAGCGCTTGGCCTTGGCGTTGGTGATGTCCTTCGCCAGTGCCAGGAACGCGTCCGCCGAGGTGGGGAGTTGGTACCCCTCCTTGTCGAAGACGTCCTTGCGGTAGAACGGCACGATGTTGGGCACCCACGCCGCGGGCATCGGGATGCCGAGCAGCTTGCCGCCGAAGAGGGAGCGCTGCCAGGCGTCGGTGGGGATCGCCGCGAGGTTCGGGTACTCCTTGACCTTGTCACCGGCGAGATACGGCCCGAGATCGGCGAACTTGCTGATGACGGCCGACGGGATCTTGCCGCCCATGTTCCAGTTCGGGATCACGACCATGTCGGGGATCTCGCTGGAGGCCAGCACCGCGCCGAGCTTCTGGTCGTAGGTGTTGCCGTCCTGGTTCTGGAAGACGATATCGGCGCCGATGGCCTTGTTCATCGCCGTGTAGTACGGGTTCTGGCTCTTCGGCGGCGACCCCCAGAACGGCGCCATCACCTTCACCGTGCCGCCCTTGCCGAGCGGGGTGGGCACCGACGCCTTCAGCTCCGCCATGTTGAGCGGCTGGGTGAAGCCGAGGGAGGAGCCGTTCTTGGACGGGATGTCGGGGGTGACGACGTTCTGTGCCACGAAGGTGGGCAGCAGCTTCTTCGCGTCCTTGCCGGAGGTGGTGCCCCCCTTGTTGGTGCTCCCCGAGGAGCCGCCGCCGCACGCGGTGAGGAGCGGTGTCCCGCCGGCCACCGCCGCGGCGGCGATAGCCGTGGAGGCGAGGAAGCTTCTCCGGCTGGGGACGGAGGCGGACTTCGGCGTCATTGCGTCAACCCTTCGTGGTGCGCCAGGACACCCGGCGGGAGAGCCCGCCGGTCGGCTGCGGTGTCATGAGATGGAGCGGGCGTAGCTGCGTAACCGGCCTGACTGAGTTATCTGGAGCGGGCGTTACGAGAAACAGCCACCGCTGATCCGGCCGTGATCTGTCGAAGCGCTTCGATGTTGCTGCGAGGTTAAATGAACGCATCGGGAGGCACAAGAGCCGATTCCAAGATTCCTTTCCCCCGTGATGGCCCTGGCCAACAGAGCGAACTGGCCACCGGGTTACCGCATCGGAACAGATCCGCGTCGATGCCCCGGAACGTCTTGACACGTGAGGATCGGACTCGGAGCATCGAAGCGCTTCGAAAGCCCGGCGGACGGTACGCTCGCCAGCCCGGACACCGTCCGGGAGCCCGTTCGCGCCGTTCGCGCTCCGCCAGAACTCCTCCAGGGGGAACCGCCCGTGACCGCAGACCAGCCGTCCTTCCGCGACCCGCGGCTGTCCCGGAGCGCACGTGTCGACGATCTGCTCGCCCGGCTGACGGCCGACGAGAAGACCGCCATGCTCCACCAGTTCGCGCCCGCCGTGGAACGCCTCGGCGTGGCCGCCTTCCGCACCGGACAGGAGGCCCTGCACGGCGTCGCCTGGATGGGACCGGCGACCGTCTTCCCGCAGGCGGTCGGCCTCGGCGCGACCTGGAACGGTGAACTGGTGCGCCGTGTCGGCGAGGCCGTCTCCACCGAGGTACGGGCCATGCGCGCCCGCGACGACCGGGTCGGCCTCAACGTCTGGGCGCCCACGGTCAATCTGCTGCGCAACCCCCTGTGGGGACGGAACGAGGAGGGGTACGCGGAGGACCCCGGCCTCACCTCCGCGATCGCCGTCGCCTACACCCGCGGCCTGCGCGGCGACCACCCCGACGTGTGGCGCACGGCCCCGGTCCTCAAGCACTGGCTCGCACACAACAACGAGACCGACCGGGCCGTCTCGTCCTCCTCGATCAGCCCGCGTGTCCTGCACGAATACGACCTGCTCGCCTTCCGCACGGCCGTCGAGGCGGGCGCCGTCGCCGGTGTCATGCCCGCGTACAACCTGGTCAACGGGCGCCCCAACCATCTCTCGCCGTACCTCCGCGACCACTTGCGCACCTGGACCGACCATGAGCTGCTGGTCTGCTCCGACGCGGGCGCGCCCAGCAATCTCACCGACGCCGAGAAGTACTTCGACACCCACGAGGAGGCCACCGCCGCCTCCCTGCGCGCCGGTGTGGACAGCTTCACCGACCACGGCACCGACTCGTCCGTCATGACCGGCCGGCTCCGCGGCGCGCTGGAGCGCGGCCTGATCGGCGAGGACGACATCGACACCGCGCTCCGCCGGCAGCTCGCGGTCCGCTTCGCGCTCGGCGAGTTCGACCCCGCGCTCGACCCGTACGCCGGCATCAAGCCCGCCGACGGCTGGGACACCCCCGGCCACCGGGCGCTCGCCAGGGAGGCCGCCGAACAGGCCGTCGTCCTGCTCAAGAACGACGGCCTGCTGCCGCTCGCCCCTGGCGGCGGCGACCGGATCGCGGTGGTCGGACTCCTCGCCGACGAGTGCAAACTCGACTGGTACAGCGGCACCCTGATCCACCGCTCCACCCCGCTGGACGGGCTGCGCGAGCGCTACGGCGCCGACCGCGTCACCTTCGCGGAAGGCGTGGACCGGGTCCGGCTGCGGCTGGGCGCGGGCTGGGCGCAGGTGCCCGAGCCGTCGGCCGACACCGCCCGTACGGCCGGCGACGACCCCGGTACGGAGGCCGCGCTCGACCCCGCCCTGCTCGCGGGCCGTACCGACCTGCCGCCGCTGACCCGCACCGACGACCCGGCCGCCGCGACCGAACTCGCCCTCATCGACTGGGGAAACGGCCTGCTCACCCTGCGCGCCCCCGACGGCCGCTATCTGTCGGTCGCCGACGACGGCTATCTCCGGGCGTCCGCCGCCCGGCCCGGCGGCTGGGTGGTCCAGGAGAGCTTCCGGCTCGAACCGCACGACGGAGGGCACCTCCTTCTGCACTTGGGTACCGGTCGGTACGTGTCAGTCGCCGCGGACGGACTGAAGGTTGCCGATCGTGGTGAGCCGGCCGAGATCGTCGTCACCGAGCGCGGTGAGGACGCCGTGGCGCGCGCGGCGGCGGACGCCGACGCGGTCGTGGTCGTCGCGGGCAACGACCCGCACCTGGCCGGCCGCGAGACCGAGGACCGCGAGACGCTCGCCCTGCCCGCCCACCAGGACCGGCTGTGGCGCGCCGCCCTCGCCGCCAACCCGCGCACCGCGCTCGTGCTGACCTCGGCCTATCCGTACGCCGTACCGGAGGCGCACGCCGCGCTCCCCGCGCTGCTGTGGACCGCGCACGGCGGCCAGGCCGCGGGCGCCGCGCTCGCCGCCGTACTCTCCGGCGACGTCTCCCCGGCGGGCCGGCTGCCGCAGACCTGGTACGCGGACGACACCGACCTGCCGGATCTGCTCGACTACGACATCATCGGCTCGCGCCAGACCTATCTCTACTTCGAGGGCACACCGCTCTACCCCTTCGGCCACGGCCTGTCGTACTCCTCGTTCTCCTACGACGGCCTGGAGGTCGGCCTGACCGGCGGGCCCGCCGACGGCACGGCCGTACACGCCCGGATCACCGTCACCAACACCGGCACGCGCGCGGCCGACGAGGTGGTGCAGCTGTACGTGCGCGAGGCCGACCCCCGGGTCCGGCGCCCGCACCGGCAGCTCGCCGGCCACGCGCGCGTGCCGCTCGCGCCGGGCGAGTCCCGTACGGTCGAACTGACCGTGCCGCTGTCCGCGCTCGGCTACCACGACGTGGCGCACGGCGAGTGGACCGTCGCGGGCGGCCGGTACGTCTTCGAGGCGGCGGCCTCCAGCGCCGACATCCGCCGCTCGGCCGATCTGGACCTCCCGGAGACGGCCCCGCGCGCCAGGCCCGTCCTGACCCGGGGCCTGGCCGCCGCCGACTACGACGAACAGACCGGCACGGAGATCGTCGACCGTACGAAGACGACGGGCGACGCGGTCACACCGACGGCCGGCGCGGGCCGTCTGGTCTTCCGCGACTGCGACTTCGGTACGGGCGCGGGCGCCGTCACGGTCGAGGTGGCGGGCGCGGGCGAGGTCCTCCTCACCCTCCCCGGCGACACGCCCGTGGCCGCCTTCGAGATCCCCACGGCCACCGGCGGCCCGTACGCGTACACCACGCACAGCGCCCCCGTCGCCCTCTCCGGTGTGCGCGACCTCCAGATCACACTGCGCGGTGAAGTGCGCCTGGCCCGCGTGGACTTCGGGGCCTGAGGGACCCGAGGGGCCGTATCCGGCCCGGCCCCGGGCGCCGGGTCCGTCCGGGGAGAGCGAGGCGTGGCTCAGCGCACGGACGAGCGCTGAGCCACCGTCATCGGATCGGCGGACGCCGACCGGGTCAGATACTGTGGGACGGGCGCCGTGTCGTCGCCCGTGTCCCGTACGGTGCCGTACCGCACCCGGCCCGCCGCGTCGTCGCCCGGCGCGGCGGCGAGCGCGGCCGTGACGGTCTCCCAGGACGACGGCAGCACATCGAGGTTGTAGTCCGCCTCCGTCTCGTTGAGGTGCAGGGTGACCTCCCCGTCGAGATGGAAGTACTCCTCGCGCCACATCGTTTGCGCGCCGGCCGGGAGGGTGATGCGGCCGTCCCTCGGATTGCCCTGCCAGGTGTGACCGGCCCCGGCCCCTGGCTGGACGTCGTCCATCCGGTGCCCGCCGCCGGATCCCACGTGGAACAGCTTGCCCCTCAGCCCCGTCCAGGACGGCATGGTCAGTCCGCCCGGCCGTTCCCCGTACATCAGGTCCCAGCGCACGGTGAGGTATCCGGTGCCCCTGACGGTCACCCACTCGCCCCGGTGCACGATCTGGTAGCCGCCGACGCCCGAGACCTTCCCCGGGAAGCTCGTCATGGTGACGCCCCCGTCCGTCCGGCGCGGCAGCGCCCCCGGACGCGCCACGGGATCCGGCGCCGCGTCCGGCCCGTCGACCACCGAGCCGTACGCACCGGTCACGGCCGGTACGGACGGCGCTCCGGAGTCCGTCGGCGTCGGCTCCGGCCGCGCGAGCACCGCCGGGGACGAGACGGCGGCGCTGGGCGACGGTGATGGTGAGGGAGAGGGGGAGGGAGACGCGGACGGGGTCGGGGCCGGGCTCGGCCGGTCCGTGCGGGTGGCCTCTGCCGCCGGGGCAGTTGTGGTGCGGTGTTCGCCGGACTGCCAGGGGGCCTGGTGGACCAGGGCCGCGCCGCCGCCGATCGCCAGCAGCCCGGCGGCGATCAGCGCCGCCGGCTTGGCGGCCAGCGCGGCGGACCCGGCGGTGGGTGCGGCGGCCCCGGCGCCTGCCCCGGCCCCCGCGCCCGACCCCGTACCGGCTCCCGTACCCGCCGCCGCTGCCGCCGAGGCCGCGCTCGCCCCGGCACCGACAGCCCCCGGGATCAGCTTCCACGCCACCAGGGCCAGCGGCAGCGGCACCAGCGCCAGCCGCGCCAGCAGACCTTCGGCGGGCAGCAGTTCGGCCTGGTGCACGGCGCAGCGCGGGCACTCGCGCACATGACGGGCGAGCCGCTTGCGCCACAGCGCGCCCGGCACCCCGTCCCACTCCACCGTGAGCAGCACCAGATCGTCACAGCGCGGGCGCGCGCCCAGCGCCCGTACGACCATCCTGGCCGCCTCCAGCCGGGCCTTCATCCGCTGCACCCGCACCGCGACATGGTGTCCGGACAGCCCCATCGACTCGGCGGTCTCCGCACGCGTCAGCTGTCCGGCGGTCTCCAGCCACCACAGGGACAGCAGCTCGCGCTCCTCGTCCTCCAGCCAGCGGGTCGCCTCCGCCACCTCGCGCCGCTGGCCGGACAGCCGCAGCTCCAGAATGGCCAGATCGACGAAGTCCGCGCCCGGGTCGGCCGTGTCGCGGTTCTCGTCCAGCGGACTCGGCACGGCCTTCGCCGCCCGGGTGCGCCCGCGTTCACGTATCTGGTTCATCGCGATGGCCACCGCCCAGGAGCGGAACCGGCGCGGGTCCTCCAGCCCGGCCAGCCCGTTCAGCACCCGCAGCATGGTCTCCTGCACGACGTCGTCGACATCGGCGTGACCGTCGAGCGCGCGCCCCACGATGTTGTAGATCAGCGGCAGACAGCCGGTGACCAGGGTGTCCACGGCCCGCTGGTCACCGGCGCGAGCCGCCGCCACCACCTCGGGTCCCGGTTGGTTCCGCACGTGCATCGATCCGTTCCTCGTACTCCTGGTGAATCCGGGTCCCGGCCCGCCCGGCAGGCTGTCCGGGCGGGGAATTCTCCCCGCGGCGGACGGTCCGCCGGGCACGGCCGTGTACAGGAGACGGAGGACGCGGACACGGATCACAGAAATCCGCGGACTTCTTCTCCGCGCCTCAAACGTACGTGGTCCCGTCACGCGCGCCTCAGGACGTATGTCCCGGGGCGCGCGCCCTCCCTCAGCTCAGCGTCAGCCGGTACGTGAGCGGCGACCGGCCCGTGATCAGCACCCGGATCCCGTCCGGCGTCAGCGAACCGCCCATCCACGTGTAGCGCTCGCCCGCCTCCACCACCGGCGGCTGCTTCCCGCCCTTGCCGTTGCCGGGGCCGAAGACGATCCGGTCCTCGCCGACCGTGTACGTGGCCTCCCCGTGCACCAGTTGGTAGGTGTCCGGCTGTCCGGCCACCGGTTCGAGCCCCTCGCCGGTCAGCCGGCCGCCGCGCCGGAAGCACAGCTCCAGCGCCAGCGGCACCTCGGACCGCGACACGTCGAAGGACAGCTCCCAGCGTCCGCCCGGCCGTTCCCGTACCAGAACCTCCGTCCGCAGTTCGCGGTACTCCTTCTCCCGGTGCGGGAAGTCCATCGCCGACCAGAAACGGCCGTCGTCCGTCAGCGGGTACGCCCCGTCCTCGCGCCGGTGGCGGCGCGGCAGCGGCTGGTGGAACCCGGCCCGTACCTCCGCCCGCAGCCGCCAGCCGTCCCCCTCGCGCACCAGGTCCTCGGAGCGGAAGTGCCCCAGCGAGAAGAACTGCGGGGACAGCCGCAGCGAGTCGAGCACCGCCGCCCCGTTGCGCATCTTGAAGAACGTCGGATTGCTGGACAACCCCGAGGAAATCGCGTGCAGTTCGGGGAAGTCGGTGCCTCCGAAGACCGTCGCGCTCCGGTCCCCGCGCCGCACCCGCACCAGCCGGCACGCCGGGTCGTGGTGCTCGAAGTCCGTCGGTACGGAGGTGACCGCCGGCAGCCGCCGGGCCAGCTCCGGACGGTCGAGGACCTCGGCCAGCCGGTCGCCGAGCGGTGTCTCCCCGAAGGTCTGCCCGGCACCGCGCTCCCGCAGCAGCGCGGCCATCGCGGCGAGGCGCCCGTCGCCGTCCCGGATCGCCAGCTCCCGGTACTGGAGCCAGAACTCCGGTACGTACCGCAGTGTGTTCTGGTCCTGGCGCCGTGAATGGACGCTCTCCACCTCGCCGTTGGGCTCGGTGACGTACAGCGTCGCGTCGAGGTTCGCCCGGACGCGCGCGTACAGGTCGGCGCGACCGTAGTGGCGGGCGAGTGTCAGCAGCGCCGGATTGGTGACGACCGCCGAGTAGGTGGGGCTGCGCTCGCTGTACTCACCGCCCGGCAGCTGGTCGATCCCCTCCGCCAGCCAGTCGTCGACGCGCCGCGCGTACGACCGGTCCGGCCACCGCTCGTGGATCCGGGAGAGCGCCGAGCACACCAGCCAGCGGTGGTTCGCGGTGTGCACCCCGCCGGTGGCGAGCGCGGGGCCCGCCTTGCGCAGGATCCGCTCCACCGTGGCGCGCAGCTTCCGGGTCGTGCGGTGATCGTCCTCGGCGAGCAGGCCGTACACGATGTTGAGGTCCACGATCGAGAAGGCGGTGTCCGGCGGGGAGTGCACCGCCCCCTGGTCCCACAGCCCGTCGTCGAACTGCTCCTCGGCGAGGGCGTCCGCGAGCCGTTGTGCCGGCTCCAGGAGGGCATCGTCGTGATGGCGCTCCGCCGCCGTGTGGACATGGACGGAGACGAGGGTACGCAGCGAGCGGGCGGCGGCGCGCGCCCTGCCCATGTCGCGCAGCTCGGTGAGGTGTTGGGGGTAGCTGTCGAGGACGGCGGTCGCCCGGGCGTCGGCGGCCGTGGTCAGGAACGCGACGAAGTCCTCGTCCACGGCGCTTTCGTCCACCGTGTTTTCGCCACCCGTGCTCCCGCCCGCGCGGGCGAGCCCGGTCGTGGCGGCCGTGGCGGCGGCGGTCGTCGTGGTGAGAAAGGTTCTGCGGGCCATCATGTGCTCTCCTGCTCCTGCTCGGGTGACACGGACATCCTCGCGCGTACGTCGATCGCGGTCAGCGCGAGAGCCAGCGGCCCCGGCGCCAGGAACGCCAGCGGCGGCATCATCCACGCGCACAGCGCGGCCGTCAGCAGTGCGAGGACCACCAGCGCGCTGCCGCCCGGGTCCCGGACCGCGTCCCGTCCCGCGCACCGCACCGCCGTACGCCAGCCGCCGGCCGACTCGGGGCGCGCGCACGCCCGCCCCGCCACGACCAGCGCCGCCGCCCCCACCAGCGCGGCCACCACCGAGAACGCCCGCGCCCCCGGCAGCCCGGCCCCGGCCAGCGCCAGATCCGCCACCAGCAGCAGCGCCCCGGCGAGCGCCACGGCCCCCGCCGTCAGATCGCCGGCCCACGGCCGCCGCCGCAGCAGCGCCAGATACCGGCCGGCCGTGACCGGCCGGCCCTCCCGTACGCCGCGCAGCACCGCGCACGCGGTCGAGAGCGCCGCCGGGACGGTGACCAGCGGCAGACAGACCACCGCCGTCACCACTCCCACACTCAGCACATCGGCGAAGAGCGTGGCGCGCGGACCGAAGATCTCGCCCGGCTCCCGGGCCCGGGCCGCGCTCATCCCTTCACCCCGGAGCTGGCCATGCCCTCCACCAGGAAGCGCTGGAACGCGAGGAAGAACAGCACGATCGGCAGCAGCGCGATCACCGACATGGCGAACATCGGACCGAACGCCGACTGGCTGGAGGCGTCCACGAACGACCGCAGCGCCAGCGTCAGTGTGAACTTCTCCGGCGAGAACAGATAGATCAGCTGGGTGAAGAAGTCGTTCCACGTCCAGATGAAGGTGAAGATCGCGGTCGTGATCAGGGCCGGCCGGGTGAGCGGCAGAATGATCAGGAAGAAGCTGCGGAACGGCCCGCAGCCGTCGATCCGCGCCGCCTCCTCCAGCTCGCGGGGCAGCCCCCGCATGAACTGCACGATGAGGAAGACGAAGAACGCCTCGGTCGCCAGGAACTTCGGCAGGATCAGCGGCCAGTACGTGTTCACCATGCCGAGCTGGTTGAAGATGATGTACTGCGGGATCAGCACCGCGTGGTGCGGCAGCATGATCGTCGCGATCATGAACGCGAACAGCGGCCCGCGCAGCCGGAACCGCAGCCGCGCGAAGGCGTAGGCCGCCAGCGAGCAGCTCAGTACGTTGCCGAGGACGGCGCCGCCCGCGATGAGCAGCGAGTTGGTCAGCAGCTGCCACACGGTGACCCCGTTGACCCCCTCCAGGGCGGTCGTGTAGTTCGACCATTCCAAGCGGCCCGGCAGCAGATTGAGACTGGCGATCACCTCCTCGGCCGGCTTGAGCGAGGTCGCCAGCAGCCAGGCCAGCGGATAGAGCATCACGGCCAGGACGGCCAGCGCGCCCGTGTGCAGCGCGGCCCGGCGCCAGGGGAAGGGCGCGCGGCCCGTGTCCGCCGGAGTGGTCCCGTGGGGCAGGGTGGTGGTCATCGGCCCTCCTCGTCGGCGTAGAAGACCCAGGAGCGCGAGGTACGGAAGAGCACCGCTGTGACCGCGCCGATGGCGAGCAGCAGCACCCAGGCCATGGCGGAGGCGTAGCCCATGTGGGACGCGACGAAGCCGCGGTCGTAGAGATAGAGCGTGTAGAACAGCGTCGAGTCGGCCGGACCGCCCTTGCCCGCGCTGACCGCGAAGGCCGGGGTGAAGACCTGGAACGCCTGGATGGTCTGGAGCACGAGATTGAAGAAGACCACCGGCGACAGCATCGGCAGGGTGATCGACAGGAACTGCCGCCACCGGCTCGCGCCGTCCACCGACGCCGCCTCGTACAGCTCGCCCGGGATCTGCTGGAGACCCGCCAGGAAGATCACCATGGGCGCGCCGAACTGCCACACCGTCAGCAGCGCCACCGCGAACAGTGCCCACTCCGGCCGGTTGACCCAGCCCCCGGTGCCCAGCAGATTGTCGACCGTACCGCCGTCGTTGAAGATCGCCCGCCACACCAGCGCGATGGACATCGACGCGCCGAGCAGCGACGGCGCGTAGAACGCCGACCGGTAGAACGCCCTGCCGCGCCGCATCGACTTCAGCGCCATCGCCACGGCCAGCGCGACCGCCAGTTGCAGCGGTACGGCGATGACCACGTACCGCAGGGTCGCGCCCACCGAACGCCAGTAGCGGGGGTCCTCGGTGAACATCTGGGTGTAGTTGCGCAGGCCCACCCAGCTCGGCGCGTTGAACATGTCGTAGTCCGTGAAGGACAGATACAGCGAGACGGCCATCGGCAGCAGCGTCAGCACGCTCGCGCCGAGCACCCAGGGGGAGAGGAAGACCCAGGCCGCGCCCTCGCGCCGGCGTCCGCCCGGCCTGCCCGGCCGCTTCGGGCCGGTGGCCCCGCCCCGGCGCGCCGGGGTCACGGGTATGTCGGTGGTGGTCATTTACCTCAGCTCCGCCTTCGCCTCGGTGATGTAGTTCTCGGCCGCCTCGCGGGGCGACATCCGTCCGAACGACACCTGGTCGTAGTCGCGGGTGAAGGTGTTCTGGAGCGCGCTGTCGCCCGAGGGCGGCGCCTGCGGCGGGGCGTTGAGCTTCCCCTCCACCGATGCCTGGTAGGTGGCGACGGTCCTGTCGAAGCCTTCGAGGACCGGTACCACGTTCTTCCGGATCGTCTCGTTGACGGGGATGCCCCGGCTCGCGCCGAGGATCTTCGCCGCGTCCTCGTCGTTGATCATGAAGTCGATCAGCTTCGCCGCTTCCTCGGGGTGCGAGGTGGTGGCGCCGGCGCCGATGAACATCGACGGTTTGAAGTACTGCCCGGGGGTGCCGTCCTCGGCCCGCGGCATCGGCGTCAGCGTCAGGCCCTCCCCGACGATCGCCTGGTAACCGCTGGACGGCGCGTCCCAGTTGAAGTCGGAGAGCGCCGTGGACCGGCCGAGCGGGGTGTTCTCCACCGAACCGTCGAGCTGGGTCGTCTGCTCGGCGCTGGAGACCGCTCCCTCGCGCCGCAGCCCGTCGGAGAAGGTCCACCAGCGGGTCAGGTCGTCGGCCGTGAAGCCGAGCCCGCGCCCCTCCGTGTAGAGGGACTTGCCCTGGCCGCGCAGCCACACCTCGAAGGCGTCCTCGCTCTGCCCGGGATCGGTCGACCCCGGCTTCCCGGTGCGCTTCGCGAGCGCGCGCATCGCGTCCGCCCACTCCTCCCAGGTCCAGTCGGCCTTCGGCAGCGGCACCCCGGCGGCCTTCCACTGGGTGGCGTCGTAGACGACCGCCTCGGTGCCGCGGCCCATCGGGACGGCGAACTGTCTGCCGTCCAGCCGGCCCGTGGCCAGCAGCCCCTGGTCGATGTCGTCGGTGCGCAGCACCCCCGACCGCTCACCGAGGTCGAGCAGCACCCCGCCCGACGCGTACTGGTCGATCATCCGGTAGTCGAGCTGCATCACGTCCGGCGCGTCGCCCCCGGCCGCCTGGGTGGCCAGCTTCTGCTTGTACGCGTCGTAGCCCGCGAACGACGTCTGGACGTCGATCCCGGGGTGCTTCTTCTTGAAGAGGGCGACGGCCTGGTCGGTACGGGCCGCCCGGTCCGGGTTGCCCCACCACGTGTAGCGCAGGGTCACCTTGCCGCCGCCCGTGTGGTCGCCGCCTCCGCAGGCGGTGAGCAGGGCACTGAGCGCGAGCGTCACCAGAAGCGCGCAGGACCTCGTTGTCCTGTTTCCGGGCATGCTGAACTCACCTCTCCTCTCTCGGTGGTGTGTCGCTGGTCAGGCGTCCGGCGCACCGTCCGGTACGGCGCTGTCCGCCACGGCGTCCGGTACGGGCAGTGTCGTGCCGGGCAGCTCGTACTCGTCGCGCCGCCCGCACATGCCGAGGCCGCCGAGCCGGGTGGGACCGCTGCCGTACACCGCGGACCCGGTGGCCAGATACTCCGGCGCGCCCGCTTCCAGCGCGTCGAGCTGGCCGCCCGTCCGCTCCGCGGCGGCCAGTGCGCCGGCCCGCCACCGCTCCCGCCAGACCGGCACCTTCGGCCGGACCAGCCGGGCCGCCGCCCGCTGGAACTCCAGATACGGGCCGCTGTCGCCCGCTTCGAGCGCCTCGCGCAGCACGAGATACCCCTCGACGGCGAGATCCCGGCGCCGCCGGGCGGCCTCCTCCGCCGCCGGGCCCGACTTCGCGGGCAGCGCCGCGGCGGCCGCGTACCGCTCGGGATCGGCCAGATACTCCGGCGGGAAGGTGAAGACCGCGTCCCCGGCCTCCGGCAGGCCGCTGTTCTGCATGAGTACGGTGATCCGCAGCCCGCCGCCCTGCACCATGCGGTGTACGGTCCCGGGCGTGAACCAGGCCACGGACCCCGCCTCCAGCGGTGTTTCGCGGTAGCCGTCCGGGCTCAGGGTCTGGACCGCGCCCCGGCCGCCGGTGACGACGTACGCCTCGGTGCACACCAGATGCAGATGCGGGCTGCCGCCGCACACCCCGTCCGCCGCCTCCCAGTCGTACGCGCTCAGGTGCGACAGCCCGACGGCCCCCGGCAGCGGGTGCGGCAGGCTCACCACGACAGGCCCTTGAGGTGCGCGTCCACCCGGTCCCGGTCCCAGGCGCCGTCGGCGACGACCACCCGGTAGCGGTACGCGAAGGACTCGCCCGGCGCCAGCGCGAACTCGTCGAAGAACGCCCAGGAGAACGCCACGGTCGGGATCGGCTCGGCGCGGACGAACCAGTGCGACGCGTCCACCGCGCTGCCCTCCTCGCCGCGCGGCGCGTGCGCGAAGACCAGCGTCGAGTGCGCGTCGACATCGTCGTGCTCTGCGGTGAAGCCGAGCCAGGGGCCGCGCGTGCCCATCAGCCCGTGCCCGGCGTGCGAAGCGTCCGGGGCGTCCGCGCTGTCCGCGGGGCCCTCCGGGCCGAAGACCGTCCCGCCCGTGAAGTCGCGCGGGCCGCGCCACTGGAGCCCGGTGTACCCGGCCATCTCCCGGCCCGCGGTGGTCGGCGAGCCGAAGCGCAGCGGCTCGTCCCGGACGTTCGTCAGCCGGATCGACCAGTCCAGCGCCCAGGCCCCGGCCTCCTCGTCCACCGAGTGGACCGTGATGCCGCGCTCCTCGCGCGCCCACTCGGCGCCGCCGTTCTCCACCCAGGTCAGCTCCTCCGCCAGGGTGAACCGGTCGTCCGCCACCGCCAGCACCGGGAACCCGTCGTGCCGCATCGAGCCGACCCGCTCCGGCAGCGCCCGGTAACCCTCCCCGTGCACATAGCAGTTGCCGCCCCAGAAGTTCTGCCCGGACAGATGGCTGGCGGTCATCTGGAGACCCTTGTGCCAGCGGTGGTCGTTGGGCCGGTAGCCGCTGACCTGCCGGCCGCCGAGGGTGCGCAGCGGATGGATGTACGGCTTGCGCGCCTCGAACGCCTCCGGATCGGGCCGGTACACATAGCTCAGCAGCTCGACGCCGCCCGAACGCACCGTGATCCGCTCGCCGTGGGTGTGGGTGACCTGAATCGTCATCGCTGAGGGCTCCAGTCGGGGTGGTTGCCGTGCATGGCCGTGTAGTACGGATCGCCGGGCGCGATCTCTCCCGCGTGCACGGGCCGCCCGGTGAAGGCCGCCTTGTAGAGCGCGGCCGCGAATTCGAGCGTGGAGCGGGCGTCCGGGCCGCTGCCCGGCGGCCGTACCCCGGCGTCCTTCGCGTCGAGCAGCGCGCCGAGCTGCGCGGTGTGCGAGCTGGGGACGTCACCGGCGGGGGAGCGCCAGGCCGCGGCGCGCTCCGGCGCGACCCCCGGGGCCGGGGTGTAGGTCCAGTCGGCGTTGGAGTGGCCGTACAGATGCGTCAGTTCGACCGTCGCGTCCGCGCAGTCGATCCGGATCCGGCTCACCTCGTCCGGCGACAGCACACTGTTCACGACGGTCGCCAGCGCGCCGTTCGCGAACCGCACCAGCGCCGTCGAGACATCCTCGCTCTCGGTGTCGTGCACCAGCCGGGATGCCATGGCGCGCACCTCGGTCCACTCGCCGAGCAGATGCAGCAGCAGATCGTACTGGTGGATGCCATGCCCCATCGTGGGGCCGCCGCCCTCGGTCGACCACCGGCCGCGCCACGGCACCGCGTAGTACGCGGCGTCCCGGTGCCAGGTGGTCTGGCAGTGCGCGACCAGCGGCGCGCCCAGCTCACCGCCGGCTATCAGCTCCTGGGCATGGGTGGCCCCCGAGCCGTAGCGGTGCTGGAAGACCACCGAGGCGTACGCGCCCGACGCCTGTTCGGCCGCCGCGATCTCGTCGTACTCGGCGAGTGTGAGGCAGAGCGGCTTCTCGCAGAGCACCCAGGCGCCGGCCTTGAGCGAGGCGACCGTCTGCTCCCGGTGCAGGGACGGCGGGGTGCCGATGAGGACCAGATCGGGCCGGGCACCGTCGAGCATGGCGGCCAGGTCCGCGTACCCCTGGACGTCGAAGCCCGCGGTGGCGGCCTCGGCACGGAACGCGTCGAGCCGGCCGGGATCCACGTCGACGGCGGCCACCAGCTCCACCCGGTCGGCGTGGGCGGTCAGGGCCGGCAGATGGCTGCCGGCGACGATGGCGCCGGTGCCGACGACGGCGGCGCGGAGACGGTCGGGCTGGCGGGGCATGGCGGGAACTCCTCGGATACGGATACGGGTACGGACGGCAGGACAGGCGGCACGACGGGCAGTGCGACGGGCAGTGCGACGGGCGGCAGGACGGGCGACAGGAGGGGCGGGAAGGTACGGGACGGGGCGGCCGGCGGCCGGGCCCGGGGGACCTCCGCGCGATCTTCATTGACGCCCGTGGAGCGGGGTGTCAACCTCAGGGCGTGCAGGTGACGATTCGAGAGGTAGCGAAGGCGGCCGGGGTCTCCCCGTCCACGGTGTCCCGGGCGCTGGCGTCCGGCGGCACGGTCAGTCCGGTGACCCGCGAGCGGGTACGGGCCGCCGCCGACCGGCTGGGCTATCAGCCGAACCAGGCCGCGCGCGGCCTGATCACCGGACGGACCGGCCATCTCGGCCTGATCGTCCCCGACCTGCTGAACCCTTTCTTCGCGGACATCACCAAGGGCGTGCAGGCCCGCGCCCGGGGGCTCGGCCACACGGTCTTCGTCAGTGACGCCGAGCGCGACGAGGGCCTCGAACTGGACGCGATCCGCACCCTGGCCCCGCAGGTCGACGGCATCCTGCTCGTTTCGCCGCATCTGAGCAGCGAGGAGCTGGCCTCCCTGCCCGGGCTCACCGACAAGCCCATCGTGCTGCTCCACCGCAAGGAACCGGGCTTCGCCAGCGTCACCGCCGACCTGATGGAGGGCATGACCGACGCGCTGACCCATCTGCACGCCCTCGGCCACCGCCGGGTCGCGTATGTCGGAGGCCCGCGCTCCACCTGGGCGGCCAAGGAACGCGCCGCCGGTATCGAGGCGGTGGCCGAGTCCGGCCTCCTCGACATCGTCCGGGTCGGCAGCGTCGCCCCGCACTTCGACGGCGGGATCACCGGCGCGGCGGATGTCGTGCTGGCCAGCGGGGCGAGCGCGGTGGTGGCCTTCAACGACATCGTCGCCTTCGGCCTGATCAGCCGCTTCACCGCGCGCGGCGTCCGGGTGCCCGAGGAGATGAGCGTGGTCGGCTGCGACGACATCGCCCTGTCGGGCATGGCCGCGCCGCCGCTCACCACCGTCAACGTACCCAAGTCGCACGGCTCCCGGGCCGCCGTCGATCTGCTCTTCCGGATGCTCGGCACCCCCGCCGTCGAGGGCGCGCCGCCCCTCCAGCGCGTGCTGCCGACGCACCTGGTGGTACGGGGCTCGACGGCCGCGCTCGAACGCGGCTGACCTCGGCACATCACGGCCTTTCACTCGTCGCGGACGGTCCGCTGCAAACGTTGCCAGTCTGTTTCCAACTGGCCGGGAAGTTACGCCCGCAGCCATGCACCAGTCAATGAAATACCCCGGATCACCGGTAAATACATAGCCTCCGGGGGCCTCTTGTCCAGCACCGTCCGGCATGCAATCGTTGCCACCACCGCCTGTCATCCCGCTGCGCGTCCGGCTGTCCGCACACCGAACGGAGATCCCGCATGCCCCTTGACACCGCACGCCGGCGCTGTGCCGTCGTGGGCCTGGGCGCCCGCGCCCGGTTCTTCACCGAGGCGCTCACCGGACCGTACGCGGACCGGATCGAGCTGGCCGCCCTCTGCGACGTCAACGCGCACCGGATGGCCGTCCACAACGGCTGGATCGCCGCCGACCACCCCGGCAGGCCGCCCGTACCCGCCTACGACGCGGCCGGCTTCGAGGAGATGCTGCGCCGCGAGCGCATCGGTCTCGTCGTGGTGTGCGGTGTGGACCGCACCCACGACGACTACATCGTGCGGGCCCTGGAGGCCGGCTGCGACGTGGTCACCGAGAAGCCGATGACCACCGACGCCCCGCGCGCCCGCCGCATCCTGGACGCCCAGCGGCGCACCGGCGGACAGGTCCGGGTCGCCTTCAACTACCGCTACAACCCGGTGCACGCCGCCGTCCGCGAGACCCTCGCGGCGGGCTCCATCGGCGAGATCGGCTCCGTCCACTTCGAGTGGCTGCTCGATCTGCGGCACGGCGCCGACTACTTCCGCCGCTGGCACCGCGACAAGGCCAACTCCGGCGGCCTCATGGTCCACAAGGCCACCCACCACTTCGACCTGGTCAACTGGTGGCTCGGCACCACCCCGGAGACGGTGTTCGCACAGGGCGGGCTCTTCTTCTACGGGGACGAGGCGGGCCGGCGCCGCGGCCTCGCCCGCGACTACACCCGCGCCCACGGCTCCCCGGCCGCCGACGGCGACCCCTTCGCCGTGCGTCTCGCGGACTCCGCCGTCCTCAAGGCGCTCTATCTCGACGCGGAGGCCGAGGACGGCTACCACCGCGACCAGAACGTCTTCGGCCCCGGCGTCTCCATCGAGGACGACATGGCCGTCCTCGTCCGCTACGCCTCCGGCGCCACCCTGACGTACCACCTCACCGCGTACGCCCCCTGGGAGGGCTACCGGATCGCCTTCAACGGCAGCGAGGGCCGGCTGGAGCTGCTCGTCGAGGAGTCCACCTGGACCCGGCCCGACGCCCGTACGGACCGGGCGAGCGCGGTGATGCACGGCGCCGCCGTCGGTGACGAGGCCGGGCGTACGGAGCTGACACTGCGCCGCTTCTGGGAGCGCCCGCGCGAGATCAAGGCCGCGTCGGGCGAGGGCGGTCACGGCGGCGGGGACATACGGATGCTCGCCGACCTCTTCGGCGAGCACGGCCCCGGCGCGGGCGGTCACGGCACGGGCGGCCCCGGACCCGGCGCGCCGGACGCGCTCGGCCGCGCGGCGGACGCCACCGACGGCGCCCGTTCCCTGGTCACGGGCCTGGCCGCGAACCGGTCCTTCGAGACCGGCCTGCCGGTACGCGCCCGCGACCTGCTCGACATCTGAGCCCCGGCACGGCCCGCCGCCTCCGGCCCCGCCCGCGTGTCTCCCGCGCCGGGTGGGGCCGCTGTGTCAGGCAGTGCTGTGCGAACCATTGACGCCTCTGATGCCGCTCCCTATCTTTCCGTTCGAGGTTCTGACCATCGTCCGAAATATCGAACGAGGAGCCATGCGAACTATGCCCCGCACGCGCTGGAGACTGGCTCTCACGACCGCGGCGATCCTGGTGGCCGCCGGACCGCTCCAGGCGCCCGCGACCGCGGCACAGGACACCCCGGCGCCGGCCGCCGCCGCGCAGGACACCACGACGGCCCAGGACACCACGGCGCAGGACACCACCGACTACGCCCTCACCGTCGACACGGCCCGCCAGGGACCGAAGATCGACGACACCATGTACGGCGTCTTCTTCGAGGACATCAACCGCGCGGCCGACGGCGGCCTCTACGCGGAGCTGGTGCAGAACCGGTCCTTCGAATACAGCACCGCCGACCACGCCTCGTACCACCCGCTCACCGCGTGGACCCGCACCGGGAGCGGCGAGGTGGCCACCGTCTCCGACGACGGGCGGCTCAACGAACGGAACCGCACCTATCTGCGGCTGCGCCCCGACGGTACGGAGGCCGGCACCGGCGTCGTCAACTCCGGTTACACCGCGGGCATCCCCGTGACCGACGGCCGGCGCTACGACTTCTCGGTCTGGGCCCGCACCGACGCCGCGGACGGCACCCCCCTCACCGTCGCCCTGCGCGCCGCCGACGGCACCCCGCTCGCCGAGCCGCTGCGGATCACCGCCCGAGGCGACCGCTGGGCCCAGTACACCGGCACCCTCACCGCGCGGGCCACCGGCACCACCGGCCGGCTCGCGCTCACCGCCGGCGGCACCGGCACGGTCCGGCTCGACATGGTCTCGCTCTTCCCCCGGGACACCTACAAGGGCCGGCCGGGCGGGCTGCGCAAGGACCTCGCCGAGAAGATCGCCGCCCTGCGCCCCGGATTCCTCCGCTTCCCCGGCGGCTGCCTCGTCAACACCGGCAGCCACGAGGGATACGACGAGGCGAGCGGCTGGCAGCGCAAGCGCTCGTACCAGTGGAAGGACACCATCGGCCCGGTCGAGGAGCGCGCCACCAACGCCAACTTCTGGGGCTACAACCAGAGTTACGGCCTCGGCTACTACGAGTACTTCCAGTACGCCGAGGACATCGGCGCGATGCCGCTGCCCGTCGTCCCCGCGCTCGTCACCGGCTGCGGCCAGAACCGGGTGACCGACGACCCGGCCCTGCTGCGGCGCCATATCCAGGACACCCTGGACCTCATCGAGTTCGCCAACGGCCCCACCACCTCGGTCTGGGGCAAGAAGCGCGCGGAGCTGGGCCACCCGAAGCCCTTCGGGCTCACCCATCTCGCGGTGGGCAACGAGGAGAATGTCTTCGACGCGTTCTTCGAGCGCTTCACCGCGTTCCGCACGGCCATCGAGGCCCGCTACCCGGATATCACCGTCGTCTCCAACTCCGGCCCCGACGCCGGCGGTCCGACCTTCGACCGGGCCTGGCAGCTCAACCGGGACGCCAAGGTCGCCCTGGTCGACGAGCACTACTACAGGAGCCCGCAGTGGTTCCTGGAGAACAACGAGCGCTACGACTCCTACGACCGCTCCGGCCCCCAGGTGTTCCTCGGCGAGTACGCCTCGCAGGACAACCGCTTCCGCAACGCCCTCTCCGAAGCCGCGTTCATGACCGGCCTCGAACGCAACGCGGACATCGTCAAGCTCGCCTCGTACGCCCCGCTGCTCGCCGACACCGCCAGTACACAGTGGCGGCCCGACATGATCTGGTTCGACTCCACCCGCTCCTGGGGCTCCACCAGCTACGAGGCCCAGAAGCTCTTCATGACCAACACCGGCGACCGTGTCGTCCCCAGCACCGCGACCGCCACCCCGGCCGTCACCGGCCCGATCACCGGCGCCATCGGCCTCTCCACCTGGGCGACCAGCGCCGCGTACGACGATGTCACCGTCACCGGCGCCGACGGCACCCCGCTCTTCGCCGACGACTTCTCCGCCGGCGACTCCCGGTGGACCAGAGCGGAGAACAGGGGCAACTGGACGGTCCAGGGAGGCCGTTACGTCCAGTCCGACGCGACCGCCGAGAACACCCTCGTCACCGCCGGTGACCCGGCCTGGCACGACTACGACCTGCGGACGAAGGCCACCAAGCTCTCCGGCCGGGAAGGCTTCCTGGTCACCTTCGGTGTCAAGGACACGGGCAACTACTACTGGTGGAACCTCGGCGGCTGGAACAACACCCAGTCCGCCGTCGAGAAGGCCGTCGGCGGCGCCAAGCAGACCCTGATCTCCGACTCCACCCGGATCGAGACCGGCCGCACCTACGACATTCGCGTCGAGATCCGGGGCCGGCAGGTCACCCTCTTCCTCGACGGCCAGAAGTGGGGAAGCTTCACCGACGACAAGATCGCCGAACCGTTCCGGCAGGTCGTCACCCGCGACGGGAACGACCTCGTCGTCAAGGTCGTCAACGCCCAGGACGCGGCGGCCCGTACCGCCATCGACCTCGGCCGCGGCACGAAGACCGCCGCCACCGCCCGGCTGACCACCCTCAGCGGGGACCCGGACGCGGTCAACACGGCCGACGACCACCCCATCGCCCCCGTCACCTCCACCCTGAAGGGCGTCGGTGCCTCGTTCACCCACACCTTCCCACCGCACTCGATCACCTTCCTCCGGGTCAGGATCCGATGAGGTGACCGGGCAGCACAGCGCAGCCCACTCCCTTTCCCCTACGGCAGGAGCCGCACGCATGCCCACCGAGCCCACCGAACCCACCGCACACTCCACCACGCCGCGCACCGGCCCCACGTCCCGGCGCGTCGTCCTGGCGGGCGCCGCCGCCGTCGGTCTCACCGCCGCCATGGCGGGCACCGCACAGGCGTCGTCGTCCACCGGCGGCGGCCGGACCCCGACGCGCGAGCTGTTCGGCAGGCTCGCCGACGGCACCAAGGTGTACCGCTGGACCCTGGAGAACGGCGGCACCCGGCTGCGCGTGCTCAGCTACGGCGGTGTCGTCCAGGCCCTGGAGATCCCCGACCGGCGCGGCCGGTCCGTGAATGTCTCCCTGGGCTTCGAGAACCTCGACGACTACGTGAAGGCGACCACCTTCTTCGGCGCGCTCATCGGCCGCTACGGCAACCGGATAGCCGGCGGCCGCTTCACCCTCGACGGCCGCACCTACCAACTCCCCCTGAACGACGGGCCGAACAGCCTCCACGGCGGCACCCTGGGCTTCGACCGGCGGGTCTGGGACGTCGAGCCGTTCACCGGACCCACCGGTGTCGGCCTCGTCCTGTCCTACGTCAGCGCGGACGGCGAGATGGGCTACCCCGGCACCCTGCGGGTGAAGGTCACCTACACCCTCACCCCGCGCGGCGCCTGGCGCATCGACTACGCGGCGACCACCGACCGGCCGACCGTCGTCAACCTCACCAACCACACCTACTTCAACCTCGCCGGGGAGGGCAGCGGCGATGTGTACGGCCATGAACTGACCCTCGACGCCGCCCGCTACACCCCCGTCGACCCCACCCTCATCCCCACCGGCGAACTGGCCAGGGTCGCCGGCACGCCGTTCGACTTCCGGTCCGGCAAGCCGGTCGGCCGCGACATCCGCACCGGCCACCAGCAGCTCCTGCGCGGCCAGGGCTTCGACCACAACTGGGTCCTCGACAAGGGCGCCACCGCCACCCCGAAGCACGCCATCACCCTGCGCGACCCCGGCTCCGGCCGTACCGTACGGATCGCCACCACCGAGCCCGGTGTGCAGTTCTACTCCGGCAACTTCCTCACCGGCACCCTGACCGGCAGCTCCGGCCGGGTCTACCGGCAGGGCGACGGACTGTGCCTGGAGACCCAGCACTTCCCCGACTCTCCGAACCACCCCTCGTTCCCCTCGACCGTCCTGCGCCCCGGTACCACCTACCGCTCCACGACGGAACACACCTTCAGCGCCTGACCCCCCGACCGGTGTGGGTACGGACGCGCGCCACGCGCCCGCACCCCACCGGTCTCATCGGGCGCTCGTGCCCGCGCCCCCGCCGAAGTGGCCGCGCAGCGCCGCCGACACCGCCCCCGGCCGCTCGGCGGGCGCCAGATGGGACGCGCCCGGCAGCTCGACGAGCACCGCGCCCGGCACCGCGTCCGCGATCTCCCGCGAGTGCGCGGGCGGCGTCGCCGGATCCGCGCACCCCGCCACGACCAGTGTCGGCACGGCGATACCCGGCAGCAGCGCCCGCAGGTCGTACGCCGCCAGCGCGTCGCAGCACGCCGCGTACCCGGCCGGATCGGCCTCCCGTACGTCCGCCACCAGCCGGGGCACGGTGAAACCGGGCGTGAACCAGCGCGCGGGCGAAGCCGCCGCGACCGCCGCCATGCCATCCCTCCGTACCAGCGCGGCCCGCTCCTCCCACGGCCCCCGGCCGCCGAAGCGCGCCGACGAGCAGACCACGGCGAGCCCCGTCAGCCGCTCGGTGTGATGGACCGCCAGATGCAGCCCGACGGCCCCGCCCAGCGACACCCCGGCGTACCCGAACCGCGCCAGGCCGAGCGCGTCCGCGAGCGCCAGGACCAGCTCCGCCAGCTTCGCGACGGTGGCGCCGGCACCGATCAGCGAGGCCCGGGAACCGCCGTGCCCCGGCAGATCCCAGCGCACCACCCGGTACGCGTCCGACAGCTCCGGCACGACCGCGTCCCACACGGCGGTGGAGGTGCCCAGCGAGGGACCCAGCAGCAGCGCCGGCGCGCCCCCCGGCCCCTCGGCCCGGTGGTGGAGCAGCTCCTCCCCGGCGGGCCTCGTACCGCTCGGCCCGTTCAACGCCGCTCCAGGGCCCGGTCGGTGAGCGCGCCCGCGCTCCCCGTGTAGCGGCGCGGATCGGTGAGTTCTTCGAGGTCCAGCCCCCGCAGCTCCGGCTCCCGCGCCAGGATCCGGGCCAGCGGGGGCGCGCCCCCGGCCGCGGCCCGCGCGGCGGCGTCCGCCAGCAGCGCCTTCGCGCGGGCGCGGCCCAGCAGCGGGGTCAGCGCGGCGGCCAGCCGCTCCGAGACGATCAGCCCCCGCGTCAGCCCGAGCTGCCGGGCCATCACCTCCGGACGCACCCGCAGCCCCGCCGCCAGCGCGGCCATGTGCTCCGCAGCGCCGCCCACCAGCCGGAGCAGCTCGCGCAGCGGCTCCCACTCGGCGTGCCACGCGCCGGCGGGCCGCTCGTCCTCGGCGGCCATCGCCCCGTACAGCGTGGCCGCAGGGCCTGGCGCCCGGCGGGCCGCGGCGGCGATCAGCGTCGCGCGCACCGGGTTCGCCTTGTGCGGCATCGCGGACGAGCCGCCGCCGGTCCCCTCGGCCAGCTCACCGATCTCGGTACGGGAGAGCACCAGCACATCGGCGGCCGGCTTGCCGAGCGCCCCCGCCGTGAAGGCCAGCGCCGACGCGAGGTCCGCCACCGGCGTCCGCAGCGTGTGCCAGGGCAGCTCCGGCTCCGCGAGGCCCAGCTCCCGGGCGAACGCCGCCACCAGCGCGGGCCCGTCCCCGCCGTACGCCTCGAACGCCGCCAGCGTGCCCGCCGCGCCGCCCAGTTGGACGGGGAGCGTGGCCCGTACCGTACGGAGCCGGTCCCGGGCGTCCAGCACCAGGCTCCGCCAGCCGGCCGCCTTCAGCCCGAAGGTCGTCGGCACCGCGTGCTGGGTGAGCGTGCGCCCCGGCAGCACCGTGTCCCGGTGCTCGGCCGCGAGCCGCGCGAGCGCCCCCTCGGCGCGCCCGAGGTCCGCCAGGACCACGTCCAGCGTCCGCGCCGCCACCAGCATGGCCGCCGTGTCCAGGATGTCCTGGCTCGTGGCGCCCCGGTGGACGTACGGCGCCGCCTCCGGCGGAACGGCCGCCGTGAGGTCGGCGACCAGCGGGATCACCGGATTGCCGCCGTCCCGGCCGCGCAGCGCGAGCGAACGGAGGTCGAACGCGCCCGCGTCGGCCGCCGCGGTCACCGCCCGGGCCGCCCCGGCCGGCGCCGTCCCCAGCCCGGCCTGCGCCCGGGTCAGCGCGGCCTCCGCGTCCAGCATCGCCTGGAGGAAGGCCCGGTCGCCGGTCGCGGCCTCGGCGCGCGATCCCGCCCGCCCGGGCGCCAGCAGCCCGGCGTCCAGCTCCGCGCCCGTCCTGTCCGTGCCCGTCCTGTCCGCGCCCTTCTCGCCCGCGCTCATGGCCCGAACTCCAGGAAGACCGTCTCCCCTTCGCCTTGGAGACGGATGTCGAACCGGTACGTACGCGGCGCCCCCGCCTCGGCGTGGGCGACCAGCGTGGCGCGCCGGTCCCCGGGCAGCGACGCGAGCAGGGCGTCCCCGGTGTCCGTCAGATAGGCCCGGGTGTACAGATGGTGCAGCAGCCCGCGCGCGAACACCGCGACCGAGACGTACGGCACCCCGCCCGGCGGCAGCGTGGTCACCGTCCAGTGCCCGTCCGCGTCGGTCGGCACCCGCCCGAAGCCGGTGAAGCGGGTCCGGTCCCGGCCGACGACCAGACCGGTGACCGGGTCGTGGCGCAGCGATCCGGGCGCCCCGGCGCGGGACCCGCCGGGCGCGGGCTGCCAGGTCTCGACGAGCGCGTCGGGGACCGGCTCCCCGGCGCCGTCGTACACGTACCCGTGCAGGGTGACGGTGTCGGGATGACCGGCTGGGGAGACCTCACCGCCGCCGGGGAACGGCAGCGCGTACCCGTAGAACGGGCCGACGGTCTGGGAGGGGGTGGGGGCGAGCGACGGCATCAGGGCGCGGTTCCTTCCTCGAAGAGCGTGGCGGACGGCCCGTCGAGGACGATGTCCCAGCGGTAGCCGAGCGACCACTCGGGGACCGAAAGACCGTGGTCGTACGCCGCGACGAGCCGCTCGCGCGCGGCGGCGTCGGTCACCGAACGGAGGACCGGGTCGTACGGGAGGAGCGGGTCGCCCGGGAAGTACATCTGGGTCACCAGCCGCTGGGTGAACGCCGTACCGAAGAGCGAGAAGTGGATATGGGCCGGGCGCCAGGCGTTGACGTGGTTGCGCCACGGATAGGCGCCGGGCTTGACCGTGGTGAAGGAGTAGCCGCCCTCGTCGTCCGTCAGACACCGCCCGAAGCCGGTGAAGTTCGGGTCCAGCGGCGCCGGATGCTGGTCGAGCCGGTGCGCGTACCGCCCGGAGGCATTGGCCTGCCACAGCTCCACGAGCTGCCCGCGCACGGGCCGCCCGGCGCGGTCGCGCACCCGCCCCGAGACCGTGATCCGCTCGCCGAGCGGCTCGCCGGGGTGGTGCCGGGTCAGATCGCGGTCGAGCGCGGTGATGTCGGTGACACCGAACGCCGGGCCCGACAGCTCCACCGCCTCGGGATCGCGCAGGGGTATGGGGGAGTGCTTCGGATGACGCAGCCGGCTGCTGCGGTAGGGGGGCCAGTCGCGCGGCGGATGGTGGCGGGAGACCGGCCCGGCCTGCGCCTGGGCCGCGACTGCCGCGTCGATCTCCCGCTGGCTGAGCCCTTCGGGCAGGGGAGTGCTGGTCACCGGTGGTGTCATGGGGACGCTCCGTGAGTACGCGGGACAGGGACGCACGGCCGGCGGGTGACCGCCGGCCGTCAACTGCTGTGCCGGTTAGGTGGGTTGGCCGCCCGGCCGCCGGGTCAGCGTTCGAGGACGAGGGCGAGCCCCTGGCCGACCCCGATGCACAGGGTGGCCACCCCGGTGCCCGAGCCCCGCCGCGCCAGCTGGTGGGCGACGGCCCCGGCGAGCCGGGCACCGGAGGCGCCCAGCGGATGGCCGAGGGCGATGGCGCCGCCGCGCGGATTGAGGACCGCCGGGTCGAGGTCCGGCCAGCCGGCGGCGCAGCCGAGCACCTGCGCGGCGAACGCCTCGTTCAGCTCCAGCGTGGTGAGGTCGCCGAGACCGCGGCCCGCCTTCGCCAGCGCGCGCCGTACCGCCTCGACGGGCGCCAGCCCGAAGTAGTGGGGCTCGATCGCGGAGACACCGGTGGCGGAGATCCGGGCCAGCGGCTCACGGCCGGTCGCCCGCAGCCCCTCCTCGTCGACGAGCAGCAGCGCCGCCGCGCCGTCGTTGAGCGGGGAGGCGTTGCCGGCGGTGACGGTGCCGCCCGTCTCGCGGAACGACGGCCGGAGGCGGGCCAGTGCCTCGGCGGAGGTGTCGGGCCGTACGGACTCGTCCCGCGCGACGACCACCGGCCCGCCCTTGCGCGCCGGTACGGACACGGGCACCACCTCGGCGTCGAACAGCCCGTCCTGCCAGGCCCGCGCCGCCTTGCGATGGCTGTCGAGCGCGTAGGCGTCCTGCTGTTCCCGGGTGATCCCGTGCTTCTCCGCGACGAGTTCGGCGCTCTCCCCGAGCGGTACTGTCCACTGCGGATCCATCCGGGGGTTGACCATCCGCCAGCCGAGCGTGGTGGAGTACAGCTCGGTGTGCCCGGCGGGGAAGGGCCGGTCGTTCTTCGGCAGCACGTACGGCGCGCGCGTCATCGACTCCACGCCGCCGGCCACGGCGACGGACAGATCCCCGACCGCGATGGCCCGCGCCGCCTGGATCACCGCCTCCAGACCGGACGCGCACAGCCGGTTGACGGTGACTCCGGGCACGGTGACGGGCAGCCCCGCCAGCAGGCCCGCCATCCGGCCCACATTGCGGTTCTCCTCGCCCGCGCCGTTGGCGTTGCCGAAGTACACGTCGCCGATCAGCGCGGGATCCAGCCCGGGGGTGCGTGCGAGGAGTTCCCGGATGGCGTGGGCGCCCAGATCGTCCGGGCGCACGCCCGCCAGCGCGCCGGCGTACTTGCCGATCGGGGTGCGGACCGCGTCGACGACATAGACCTCGCGCAGCTGAGACATCAGCGGACTCCTTCGGTGGTGACGGTGTTCTTCGCGGGTACGGCGGGTGCGGCGGCCCCGGGAGTGACGTTGGAGACGCGGACCTCCGCGGCCGTCCTCGCGACGATCTCGGCGGGCTCCACCCCCGGCGCGCATTCCACCAGAACCAGTCCGTCCGCGGTGACATCGAGCACGCCGAGATCGGTGATGATCCGGTCGACACACGCCCGGCCGGTGAGCGGCAGCGAGCACTCCTCCAGGATCTTCGGGCCGCCGTCCTTGGCGGTGTGCGTCATCACGGCGATGACCGTACGCGCCCCGTGCACCAGATCCATCGCCCCGCCGATCCCCGTGATCAGCCGCCCCGGCACCGCCCAGTTGGCCAGATCGCCCCGGGCCGAGACCTGCATCGCGCCGAGCACGGCGACATCGATATGGCCGCCCCGGATCATCCCGAAGGAGAGCGCCGAGTCGAAGTACGACGCGCCCGGCAGCACGGTGACGGTCTCCTTGCCCGCGTTGATCAGATCGGGGTCCACCCCGTCCTCACCGGGGTACGGGCCCACGCCCAGGATGCCGTTCTCGGACTCCAGCACCACTTCCACCCCCTCGGGGAGGAAGTTGGGGATCAGCGTCGGCAGCCCGATGCCGAGATTCACGTAACTCCCGTCGGGCAGCTCGCGCGCCGCGCGGGCCGCCATCTCCTGCCTGGTCCACGCCATCAGACGGTCACCGGCCCGCGCGCGCCGGGAACGGAGACCGTACGGCGCTCGATGCGCTTGTCGGCGGCCTGCTCCGGGGTGAGCGCGACGACGCGCTGGACGAAGACACCCGGCAGATGCACCTCGTCCGGATCGATCGCGCCCGGCTCCACCAGCTCCTCCACCTCCGCCACGGTCACCCGCCCGGCCATCGCGGCGAGCGGGTTGAAGTTGCGGCTCGACTTCGCGAACACCAGATTCCCGTGCCGGTCGCCCCGGGCGGCCCGCACCAGCGCGAAGTCGGTCCGGATGGAGCGCTCCATCACATACTCCCGGCCGTCGAACTCCCGGACCTCCTTGGGCGGCGAGGCCACCGCGACCCCGCCGTGCCCGTCGTACCGCCAGGGCAGCCCGCCGTCGGCGACCTGGGTGCCCACCCCGGCCGGGGTGTAGAAGGCGGGAATGCCGCAGCCGCCCGCCCGCAGCCGCTCGGCCAGGGTGCCCTGCGGGATCAGCTCGACCTCGATCTCCCCCGCCAGATACTGCCGTGCGAACTCCTTGTTCGCGCCGATGTACGAGCCGGTCACCCGGGCGATCCGGCCCGCCGCCAGCAGCAGGGCCAGCCCCGATTCCAGCGCGCCGCAGTTGTTGGACACCACGGAGAGATCCCGGACCCCCCGCGCGTGCACCGCCCTGATCAGCTCGTTCGGCACACCGCTCAGACCGAAGCCGCCCACGGCGAGCGACATCCCGTCCCGGGCGTCGGCCACCGCCTCCGCGACCGTGGCGACCACCTTGTCCATACGTGAAGCCCCCTCTCCTCCGGGTCGGACAGTCGCGAAACAGTCAGCGCACTGACTATTCCGGCGAGGTTTCGCACACGCTGCCACCGGCTTGCCGACCCGTCAAGGGCGGGTACGCTCGACAGACGCACCGAGGCGGACCGTCACACCGATCAGTGCACAGACGAAAAACTCACCAGGAACGGGGGAGCACTCATGGCGGCCGTGGACCTGACCACGCACCCGGGTCATCTGGCCCGGCGGCTCCAGCAGGCACACCACCTGCTCTGGAACACCATGGTCTCCGAGGAGATCACCTCACCGCAGTACGCCGTCCTCAACGCGCTCGTCGCCGAACCCGGCGTGGACCAGCGCACCGTCGGCGACCGGGTGGGCCTCGACCGCTCCACCATCGCGGAGGTCATCAGCAGACTGGACCGCCGCGGTCTGCTCGCCAAGGCCCGCGACCCCCGCGACGGCCGCCGCTTCCTGCTGCGCCTCACCGACGACGGCGTCCGCATCCACCGCAGGCTCACCGTCCGGACGGCCCGGATGAACCAGGTCTTCCTCGGCCCGCTCACCCCCGGAGAGCAGACCGTCCTGCTCGATCTGCTGCGCCGTGTCTCGGACGCGGCGGAGGGGCTGCGCCATCCGCCCGGGCCCGAGCCGGCGCCTGCTGCCATCCCCTGACGGGCCTCTGACCGGCGTATTCGCTCACGAAGCCGTAACGTGTGCAACGGCCGGGGTCCGGAAAGGGTCTACCCCTTCATGAAGATTTCCTTCCTGATTCACAACGCGTACGGAATCGGGGGCACGATCACCACCACGTTCAATCTGGCGGGCGCGCTGGCCGACCGGCACGAGGTGGAGATCGTCTCCGTGTTCCGGCACCGCGAGACGCCGACCCTCACCCCGGACCCCCGGGTACGGCTGCGGCCCCTGGTGGATCTGCGCGAGGAGGAGAACCACCCGGACCATCTCCGCCCGGCGCGCGTCTTCCCCGCCCCGGAGCCCCGCTACGGCCAGTACAGCGAACTCACCGACCGGCGGATCGGCGCGCTCCTCGCGGCGTCGGACGCCGATGTGACGGTGGCGACCCGCCCCGGACTCAATGTGCACCTCGCCCTCCAGTCCACGGACCGGACCGTACGCGTCGGGCAGGAACACCTCACCCTGGACCACCACTCGCCCCGGCTGCGCAGTGTGCTGCGCCGGGCCTACACCGGGCTCGACGCGCTGACCACCGTCACCGAAGCCGACGCGGCGGCCTACCGGCGCAAGACCCGGCTGCCCGGCGTACGGGTCGAGGCGCTGCCCAACAGCGTGCCCGACCCGGTCCTGCCGCCCTCGGACGGGAACGCGCGCGTCGTGATCGCGGCGGGCCGGCTGGTCCGCGTCAAGCGCTACGACCTGCTCATCGAGGCGTTCGCCGCCGTGGTGGCCGAACACCCCGACTGGCGGCTGCGCGTCTACGGCCGGGGCGAGGAGCACGGCCGGCTGCGCCGCCTCATAGAGGAGCGCGGCCTCCACGGCCATGTCCTCCTGATGGGCGCCGCCACCCCCATGGAGGCGGAGTGGGTCAAGGGCTCGATCTGCGCCGTCACCTCCGACTTCGAACCCTTCGGCATGACCATCGTCGAGGCGATGCGCTGCGGCCTCCCGGTCGTCAGCACCGACTGCCCGTACGGCCCCAAGGAGATCATCGCGGACGGCGCCGACGGCCGGCTGGTGCCCGTGAACGACCGCGCCGCCCTGTCCGCCGCGCTGCTGGATCTCGTACGCGACGACGAGACACGCCGCCGCATGGGCCGCGCCGCGCTGGAGAACTCCCGGCGCTTCGCGCCCGGCCCCGTCGTCGCCCGCGCCGAGCGCCTCTTTGAGGAACTGCTCGCGGCCCGCGCCGGTGACCCGGCCGCGCCCCGGCGGACCGACCACGCCCTGGTCAGCCGGGGTTACGCGACCCGGGACAACGCCATGGTCGCGGCAAGCACCGTACTGCGCGCGATACGGAAGGTGAGCCGATGACCCCCGCCCGCCCGGACGCTTCCCACCCGGAGACCCCCCGCCCGGAAGCCCTCCGCACCGAGGCCCCCCGCGCCGACTGCCACATCGACACGGACGGGCGGCTCACCGTACGTCTCGCACCCCTGACGGCCGACCGGCCCCGGCTGCTGCTGCGGCAGCACCCCAGAAAGGGCCGGCCCGAGGATCCGCCCCGCACCGCCGACCTCGAACCCACGGCGGACGGCGGCCGGCGGGCCGTCCTGGACCCCACGCCCCCGCTCGCCGAGGGACGCTGGGACCTCTGTCTCCTCGACGGCCCCGGCGCGCCGCCCGTCCGACTGCTGCCCGGTCTGCTGGACCTGCGCGCCCTGCTCGCCGGCCGCGACCCGGACCGTACGCCGGAGCCCTTGGCCGTCCGGATCCCGTACCCCACCAAGGACGGCTTCCTGGCCCTGCGCACCTGGCTGCGGCCCGCCCACGCCGAGATCGACACCCTCCGCCTCTCCGGCCACACGATGACCGTCCGCGCCCGGCTCTTCGGCGCCCGGATCACGGAGGGCGCTGAGATCCGGCTGATCCGCCGCGGCCAGAACCGGGCGGTCCGGACGTACACACCGAGCCCCGAGGGAACCCGCGGCTTCTCCTTCACCGCCGACTACCGCGACCTCCTGGCCGACCGGGCCGCCGACCGCGACCTCTGGGACGTCTTCCTCCGCCCGGGACCGGCCGGCCCCCGCGTCCGGGTGGGCCGGCTGCTGGACGACGTGGCCCAGCGCAAGGCGATCTTCGTCTACCCGGCCACCCCGCTCGACGGCGCGACCGTACGCCCCTACTACACCGTCGACAACGACCTCGCCCTGGACGTCGACGGCCGGGCCCTGCCGGGCTGATCTCCCCCGTACGCGGAGGACGGCGTCCCGGTCAGGCGCGGCCCAGCAGGTGCCGGCCCACCGGGGAGCCGCCCCGGCCCGTGAAGAACGCGCCGAGGCCCGCCGCGAACTCCGCCACCGTGACCCGGCCGTCCCCGTCCGTGTCCAACTGCCGGAAGCTCGACAGCAGTTCGGCCGGACGGAGACCACCGCCGAGCAGCCGGGTGTACTCGGCCTGGTCGACGAAGCCGTCGCCGTCCCGGTCCACCGCGGCGGCGACGGTGTCCATCGCCGCCCGCAGCGCCGCCCCGCCGGGACCGGCCGCCGCGTACTCCGCCTCGCTCACCACCCCGTCGCCGTCCGTGTCGAGCGTCGCCCGCAGCTCCTGCCACCAGGTGTGGAACGCGTCGTACAGCGCGGTCTCCCGCTCCTCGTCCAGCTCCAGCCGCCCAGCCAGCACCCGCGCCACCGCCGCCAGATCGGCCCAGCCGATGAACCCGTCACCGGTCTGGTCCAGAAAGCCGTGGACCGTCTCGGGCCCCGCCGCGCCCGCCCGGCCCGCCCCTCGCTCCAGCTCCCGCCGCAGTTGGCGCTCGGCGGTGATCGCGGCGGCGGCCACCGGCATGTACCGCAGGGCCGGCGGCGCGAGCCGGTCCACCGCCGCGGCCGCCCGGCAGACCACCGCGGCCAGCGCCGGAGCGCCCGGCCGCATCCGCAGCCCCAGCCGCTCCCGCAGCTCCGGCTCCAGCAGTGCGGCCGTCATCTCCATGTACGCGCCGGCCCCCACCCCGCGCAGCACCCGCCAGACCGGATCCGGCAGGAAACCCAGCTGCGCGGGCGGCGGGAAGTCCCCCGTCACGGCCGCGACCAGATCCCGCAGCCCCCGGCTCACGCCGAGCCGCTCACGGGTCATCCGCTCGAAGTACGTCCAGAACTCCGCGACGGTGGCGGGCACCACCGCGTCGTCCAGCCCGATCACCCGGCCGTAGGCCCGCCACTCCTCGTACAGCCGCTCCTCGTCGCCCGCGTCCAGCGGATCCCCACCGGCCCGGCACATCGTCACGATCGCCTCGAACAGCGTGAGATGGACCCAGGCCCGGGCCTCCGGGTCGAGCGCGTCGAAGCGACGGCCCTCGTCGTCCACCCCCTTGATGTGCCGGTGCAGCCGGGTCAGCCGGGCGGCCTCCTTCTCCCGGCCGCGCGGGTCGAGATAGACGACGCGCTGAAGGCTCAGCAGGGTCTGCACGGCCCGGCGCCACGGATGGTAGCGGTACGTGGAGAACGCGGCGACGCCCGCGCCCACCACCGGATGCGCCGTCTCCAGGACCAGGGCCCGCCCCAGTACGGTCAGCAGCCGCCACTGCCCGACATACCGCCAGGCGACCGAGTCGGGTCCGGGAAACGCGGCGGAGGCGGGGGCGGGGGCAGGGTCGCGCGGCCCGCTCTGGCCGGGGATATCGCTCATGGTGCCGTCCTCGTGCGTCAGCGGTTCGTGTGTCGGCGATTCGTGCGCGGACAAAGGGGATTGAGGGGTCAACAACCGCCGAAGCGCCGGTCGCGCTCGCTGTACGCCACCGCCGCCGCCCACAGGTCCCGATGGCCGAAGTCCGGCCACAGGGTCTCGGTGAACAGCAGCTCGGCGTAGGCGCTCTGCCAGAGAAGGAAGTTGCTGAGCCGCTGCTCACCGGAGGTGCGGATGAACAGGTCGACATCCGGCAGATCCGGCCGGTACAGATAGCGGGCGAACGTCCGCGCGTCGATCTCCGCCGGATCGACCCGGCCCGCCACGCTCTCCCGCGCCAGCTCCCTGGCCGCCCGCCACAGCTCGTCGCGGGCCCCGTAGTTGAGCCAGATCGTCAGCTCCAGCCGGGTGTTGTCCGCCGTCCGCGCCGCGATCGCGTCGAGATGGCCGAGCAGCCGCGCACCCATCCGCCCGCGCCCGCCGGACCAGCTGACCCGTACGCCCTGCCGGTCCAGCCGCTCGCCGTGGTCCGCGACGAACGCGCCGATCAGCCGGAGCACCTCACCGACCTCCTTCTCGTCCCGCCGCCAGTTCTCGGTGGAGAAGGCGAAGAGCGACAGATGCCGCAGTCCGAGCTGGAGAGCGCCGTCGACCGTGTCGAGCACGGCCCCCGCCCCCGCCCGGTGCCCTTCGGTACGCGGCAGACCGCGCCCGGCCGCCCAGCGGCCGTTGCCGTCGAGCACCACGGCGACATGGCCCGGCAGCCGGCCGACGGGAATCGCCGGCGGCGCCCCGCCCGGACACGGCAGGGCGGGACCGGACCGCTCCTGGGGGGCGGTGGGAACAGAAGGGACGATCACGGGCTCACCTTCGCCGACCGGTGCGGCTGCGACCGGAACCTTCGGATACTCTCCGTACTTCGATAGTAGCCATCAGGTGGTGGTGGGACGGTTGCGCCGCGTCCAGCACGGATATTCGAGCAACTCCCGCTCCGGACAGGGAGATCGCATGAACGGCTGGCGGCGCGGGCTGACCCTGGCGGGGGTGGCCGAACCGCGCCTGCGCGAGTCCTACACACGGCAGGCGCGCCAACTGGCCCGCTACGCACCGGCCCAGTACGCGGCGGTGCGCCTGCTCCTGCCGCCCGAGACGGCCGTGCACGTGGTGGCCGCGGTGTCCTTCATGCACACCTGCGACGAAATCCTCGACCAGGACGGCCGGGCCCCCGTCGAGGTGCGGGCCGCCCGGTTCGCGGCGTACGAGACCCGGGTGCGGCGCGCGCTGGACTCCCCGCGCGCCCCCGTGGGCGCCCTCGCGCCGCTGAGGCACACCACCCGCGCGCATCCGCGCCTGGCCGGTCTCGTCGACGACTTCCTGCGCGCGGCCCCCGCCGACCTGTACTTCACCGGCTTCGCCGGTGAGCCGGAGTTCGCCGCGTACGTCGAGGACTACGCGGTGCCCGGACTGATGCTGATGGGCGGTGTCCTCGGCGGCCCGGACGAGTCCCCCGAACGGCTGCGGGAGAGCATCCGGCTGGTGACCAAACCCATCCAGCGCATCGACTTCCTCACCGACCTCCACGAGGACCTGCTGGTCGGCCGGCTCTGTCTGCCGCGCTCCGACCTGTTGGACTGCGGCGTCACCCCCGACGATCTGCGCCACGGCCGCGCCACCGCCCGCGTCCGGGCGCTGCTGGCCCGTACCGCCGCCAAGTGCTGGAGCGAACTCGCCGCGGCCCGGCCCGCCCTGGCCGGTATCCCCCCGCTCTACGCCCCCATGGTCGCCGCCCAACTGGACGTCTACGCCCACCTGCTCCACCAGGCCCAGGCGCGCGGACCCCGGCTGCTCCAGGGCGGTGTCCGCCCGCGGATCCCGGCGGCCGCCGCCATCCTGCTGCGCCACCGGCGCACGGTCTCCGGGGAAATTGCCTCATCCGGGTGAGGAACGGGTTTCAACCTGGCGAAAGCGGCGTTCGGCGTGCCATAAGGAGGTAACACCCAAAAGGGAAAGGGGACATCATGGACAAGCTCCGCATCGACCACCGGGCCGCCGCCGTGCTCGCCGCCGTCGTACTCGCCGGATCCGGCGCTCTCGCGGCCACCCCCGCGGCGGCGGACGGCCCGTCCGGCACCGGGCCCGCCGCGGCCTCGCCCGTCACGGCCGCCCCGGCCGCGGGCCCGCCGGCCGCCGTCGCGGCGGTGCCGGCCGCACTGCCGAAGGGCAAGGTCGTCTCGCGGCTCCCGCTCCACATCCGGGAGCACGCCACCTCCGACTCGCGCTCCCTGGGCACGCTCCAGCCCGGCGCGATCGTTCCGCTCCGGTGCAAGGTCCACGGCCAGAACGTGGACGGCAACGACCTCTGGTACCGGCTCGGCGACGGCTGGAGCGGCTATGTCGCGGCCCGTTACGTGCAGAACCAGGCACCCGTGTCCTTCTGCCGCTGACCGCCCCGGGGCCGGCCGGCCGCACCCGCACCCGGCCGGCCCCGGTTCCGCTTCCGCGTGACACGGCACGTGACCGTCAGGCGCGGCCACCGGGGATTACGATCACTGCGTGCGCGACGACGAGGCGGAGGCTTCCATGCCGTACCAGCAGCCGGTGCTCGACGAACTGGACCGGCGGATCCTCGCCGCGCTCGTCGCCAACGCCCGTACGAGCTTCACGGAGATCGGCCAGCGGATCGGCCTCTCGGCCCCCGCCGTCAAACGCCGGGTCGACCGGATGCGCGAGCAGGAAGTGATCACCGGCTTCACCACGATCGTCCGCCCCGCCGCCCTCGGCTGGCGCACCGAGGCGTATGTGGAGATCTTCTGCGACGCCGCCGCCCCGCCCCGGCGTATCGCCGAAGTCGCCCGCACCTACCCCGAGGTGGTCGCGGCGGTGACCGTCACCGGCGGCGCGGACGCGCTCCTGCACATCAGGGCCGCCGACATCCAGCACTTCGAGGAAGTCCTCGAACGGATCCGCGCCGAGCCGTTCGTCAGCAGGACCAACAGTTTCATCGTCCTGACCCATCTGCTGCCCAACAGCCCCGAGGCCGGATCCCCCGCCACGCTGCCCGATGGAACGAACAGCCGCTGAACGCCCCCACCACGCAACACTCTTGCGCCCACACGCAATCCTTGATCCTTGAGCCGGGCGACCGCGCTTCCTATCGTTGAGGGCATCCCCCTGATCGCGAGAGGAGGCCCCGTGGCGCCCGTACGCGTGTCCCGTCCCCGGCGCTATCTCACCTGCGCGCCCACGTACTTCGACGTCACCTACGCCATCAATCCCTGGATGCGCGAGGGCGAGCCGGTCGACACCGCGCTGGCCCGTACGCAGTGGGAGTCGCTCGTCGACGCCTACCGCGCCGCCGGGCACACCGTGGAACACACCGAGCCCGTCGCCGCGCTGCCGGACATGGTCTTCGCCGCCAACGCGGCCCTGGTGCTGGACGGCAAGGTGCTGCGCTCCCGCTTCCTCGCCGCCGAGCGGCAGCCCGAATCCGCCGCGTACGCCACCTGGTTCAAGGCGGCGGGCTTCGATGTGCACGAGCCGGAACCGGGGCCCGTCTGCGAGGGCGAGGGCGACCTCGTCCCCGTCGGCGGACTGATCCTGGCCGGCACCGGATTCCGTACGACCGTCCCGGCGCACCAGGAGGCGCAGGAGTTCTTCGGTGTGCCGACGGTCAGCCTCCACCTCACCGACCCGTACTTCTACCATCTGGACACCGCGCTGTTCGCCCTGGACGACCGGAACATCGCCTACTGCCCGGAGGTGTTCTCGCCGGGCAGCCGCGAGGTCCTGGCCCGGCTCTTCCCCGACGCCGTGGTCGCCACCAGGGACGACGCCCTGGCGTTCGGGCTGAACTCCGTCTCCGACGGACGCCATGTCTTCATCTCGCCCCGGGCCACCGGCCTGATCGGCCGGCTCGCCCGGCGCGGCTACGTCCCCGTCCCCGTCGACCTGTCCGAGTTCCACAAGGCGGGCGGCGGGATCAAGTGCTGCACCCAGGAGGTCCGTACCCCATGACGCACACCACCCTCGCCGGTCCCGCCGCCCGCACCTCGGCGGAGCTGATCCGCGCGGACGAGGCGGCCCTCGCGCACAACTACCACCCGCTGCCCGTGGTCGTCTCCCGCGCCGAGGGCGCCTGGGTCGAGGACGTCGAGGGGCGCCGCTATCTCGACATGCTCGCCGGCTACTCGGCGCTCAACTTCGGCCACCGCCACCCGGCGCTGATCGACGCCGCCCGGCGCCAGCTCGACGAGGTCACCCTCACCTCCCGCGCCTTCCACAACGACCGGCTGGCCGGCTTCGCCGAGTCGCTGTCCGCCCTGGTCGGCCTGGAGATGGTGCTGCCGATGAACACCGGCGCCGAGGCCGTGGAGAGCGCCGTCAAGGTCGCCCGCAAGTGGGCGTACGAGGTCAAGGGCGTGGCGCCCGGCCGGGCCACCGTCATCGTGGCCGCGGGCAACTTCCACGGCCGGACCACGACGATCGTCAGCTTCTCCGACGACGAGACCGCGCGCGGCGGCTTCGGCCCGTTCACCCCCGGCTTCCGGATCGTGCCGTACGACGATCTCGCGGCGCTGGAGGTCGCGATCGACGAGACCACCGCCGCCGTGCTCATCGAGCCGATCCAGGGCGAGGCCGGTGTGCTCATCCCCTCGGACGGCTATCTCGCCGGTGTCCGCGAACTCACCCGGCGCACAGGTGTGCTGTTCATCGCCGATGAGATCCAGTCCGGACTCGGCCGCACCGGCACCACCCTCGCCGTCCAGCACGAGAACGTCCTCCCGGACATGCTCCTGCTCGGCAAGGCCCTCGGCGGCGGTATCGTCCCCGTCTCCGCGGTCGTCGCCGACCGGGACGTCCTGGGCGTGCTGCGCCCCGGCGAGCACGGCTCCACCTTCGGCGGCAACCCGCTCGCGGCGGCCGTCGGCTCCGCCGTCGTCGCCCTGCTGGAGACCGGTGAGTTCCAGCGGCGCGCCGTGGAGCTGGGCGCGGTGCTCGACTCCGGGCTGGCGGCCCTCGTCGGCCGGGGCGTGACGGGCTACCGGCAGCGCGGTCTGTGGGCCGGGGTGGACGTGGACCCGGCGGTCGGCACCGGCCGGCAGATCAGCGAACGCCTCGCCCGCGAAGGCGTCCTGGTCAAGGACACCCACGGCTCCACCATCCGGCTGGCCCCGCCGCTGACCATCACGGAGGAGGAACTGACCACGGCGCTCGGCGCGCTCGCGGGGGTGCTGGGCTGACCTCCCAGGTCCCACACCCGGCGTTCCCCCGCGCGCCGAACGGGGTACGGCTGGATGCGAGGACGCGTCCGGCCGTACCCGGGAGACCATGTGAACGACGACGACAGCCACGCCGAGGATCTGCCGCGCCTGCGGCTCGGCCTCTACATCGAGTCGCTCCGGGCGAGGATGCCCGCGCCGCAGTACCGCCTCCTCATGGATGTCATCCGGATGTGGGCCGAGAACGGCGGCGGCACGGTGCGGCTGCGGATGGACGAGGAGGAGCGGGAGCTGTTCACCCGGGACGTCCAGCGGGAGATGCTCCACATCATGGGGCTGATCGGCGCGCTCAGGCCCGGCCACGAGGACCGGGCCGACCATGTCGTCGCCGACCTCGGCGACGGCGAGCACGCCCGCGGCGCGCTGACCCTCGTACCGCCCGAGGTCGCCGCCGACCCCGAGCGGCTCCGGACGATGCGCGACGAGCTGGACGCCAAGGCGGACCGGCGCAAGCGGGACGAGGCGGCGGTCGAGGGCATCGCCCGAGCCAGCGGCATGCTGCCCGAGCCCGAGCCCGGGGCGGACACGGATTCCGGCGGCGACGGGGGCGGCGAAAGGGCCTAGGGCCTGTCTGACAAATCCCGCCTGGCTCGCGACGCCTGGCACGCACGCTCGCGGCGTTGTCGGGATCACCCCAGTACGTCCAGTACTGGGGCGACCCTCCGCCTTGCGATCGCACGCACCAGACGCCGCGAGCCCCGCCCTACGGGCGGACGGCGCTATTTGTCAGACAGGCCCTAGGCCCTGTCCCGAGTCCCGCCCGGCTCGCGACGCCCGGCACGCACGCGCCGCGTTGTCGGGCTCCTCCACGTACGTCGGGGCCTTCGACGCGACCGACCCTCCGCCTCGCGAGAGCGCTCGGCACCTGGTGCACGCATCAGGGCGCCGGGAGCCCCGCCCGTCGGGCGGACGGCGTCCGCACCGGTCAGAAGCCGGTGCGGGACTCCAGGTCGCGCCGGGTGTTGTCGCCGTACACGCCGGACTCGTCGCCCCGGATGCCGTACCAGACCTGGAAGCGCCCGATGGCCTCGGTCAGTTCCGTGTCGTAGACGCCGGAGACGCTGCCGCCCGTGTACACATCGGGGATCCGCAGCAGCCGTTCCTGGACCTCGGTGACCTGCGGGCCGCTGTCGCCCTGCCGCAGTACCCCGACCGTGCCGGCCGGTGCCGAGGCCGTCGGTGGCGCCGGATCGGCCGGGGCGGGCGGGGCTTCGGAGACGGGCGGGGCGGACGTCGGCAGGGTCGCGGGCGGCTCGGCGGCGCGGGACTCCGACCCCGTACCGTTCCAGGTGAGCAGCAGCGCCGCGCCGAAGCCCGCCACCGCCGCGCCGGCCACCGCGACGACGGCCCTGTTCCCGCCCTGCCACGGCCACCCGCCCCGGACCCGGCCCTCGCCGCGGTCCTCGCGCCGGCCACCGCCGGGACCACCGGCCCCGGTGGCCGGAGCGGCGCCCCGGCCGCCGGGCAGGTCCCGCCCGCCGACCGCGCGCGCGGCGCGGCCCGGCGCGACGGGCGGCAACTCCTCGGTGTCCAGGGCGTCGTCGCGGTCCGCCGCCGGCGGCGGACCGCCGACCGGCACCCGCTCCCAGCCCTCGCCCCGGCCGTCCTCGGGATCCTCCGGACGGAAGAGTTCGCTGAAGTCGGAGAACGGTTTCGGCCGCCGGGGACGGATCACATGGGTGGGTTCGAACACCGCGCGCCGTGCCGGCCGGCGGTGCTCCGAGTCTCCGGTCACCTCCGCCTCCTCCATCTCTCCGACGGCCCGATCACTCGCTCCGGGCCACTGGATACGGGACGCTACCCCGGCCGGGCCGGACGCGGGTGCGATTTGACGGAATAGCTGGTGGGACCCCTCCGCCGGAGTCAGCCGCCGGCCACCTCGAACAGCAGTGCCTGCCCCGGGTTCAGCGTCGGCATCGGCAGCCCCGCGCCCGCCAGCACGGCGCCCGGCACCGCCACCCACCCCTCCAGCGCCGCCGTGTACCAGGCGGGGGCCGCGACCTGATGGGCCGACGGCAGCCCCGCCTCCGTACGGATCCGGACACGGTAGCCCCGCCGCGGATCCAGCCCCGGCAGCGGCACCCGGCCCGACTGGGCGTCCGGCGACGTGGCGAGCCGCGCCCAGCAGTACACCGCCGAGCCCGCGTCCGGGGCGACCACACCGTGCAGCAGCGTGGCCTCGTCGGCCAGATCCGCGCGGACCACCCGGCCGCCGTGCAGCAGCGGCCGCAGCTCCTTGTACAGCTCCGCCCACCGCCGCAGCCCCGCCAGCTCCTCCGGGGTCCGCGCCGTCAGGTCGTCCTCGATGCCCGCGTGCCCGAACAGCGCCGTGATCCGGCTGAACGACGCCTCACCGGTGCGCGCCGTGGTGTGGCTGAGCGGGGCGCCCACATGCGCGCCGACCAGCTCGGGCGGCAGCAGCTGGCCCGTCCAGCGCTGAATGGTCTGGCGCTCGACCGGATCGTTGCAGTCCGAGGCCCACACCCGGTCGGTACGGGACAGAATGCCGAGGTCGGTCCGGCCGCCCCCGCTGGAGCAGCTCTCGATCTCCAGCCCCGGATGACGCTCCCGCAACGCGTCGAGCAGCCGGTAGACGGCCTCGGTCTGGGCGTGCACCCCGGGCCGGTCGAGACCGTCCGGGCCCTGCCGCACCGCCTCGTGCAGATCGCGGTTGTGGTCCCACTTCAGATAGTCCACCGCGTACCGCGTCACGAGCGCGTCCAGCGCCGTCAGCAGATACTCCCAGGCGCCCTCGTCCGCGACGTTCACGACGTACTGGTGCCGCGCGCTCGGGCCCAGCCCCGCCGTGTACGGGCCGAGGATCCACTCGGGATGCTCCCTGGCCAGCCGCGAGTCGAGGTTCACCATCTCCGGCTCCACCCAGAGCCCGAACTGCATACCGTGGCCGTGCACCCGGTCGGCGAGCGGCGTGAGGCCGTCCGGCCAGACCGTCTCGTCCACGGTCCAGTCCCCGAGCCCGGCCGTGTCGTCGCGGCGCCCCGAGAACCAGCCGTCGTCCAGCACCAGCCGCTCCACCCCGGTCGCCGCCGCGAGATCGGCCAGCTCCAGCAGCCGGGCGGGCCGGTGGTCGAAGTAGACGGCCTCCCAGGTGTTGAGGGTCAGCGGACGCGGCGTCGAGGGATGCGTGGGACGCGCCCGCAGCAGCGTGTGGAAGCGGTCGGCGAGCCCGTCGAGTCCCGCGTCCGACCAGCCGAAATGGCAGACGGGCGCGGTGTAGCGGTCGCCGGGCGCGAGCCGGATCTCGCCGGGCGCCGGCAGCTCGCCCCCGCCGAGCACGGCCCCGTGCACCCCCGCCCCCTCCGGCAGCCGCTCGGCCAGCCAGCGCTGGTCCCCGCTCCACGCCACATGAAGCCCCCACACCTCACCACCGCGGAACCCGAAGCCGGGCACTCCGACGGTGAGCAGATGCGGCGCGTCCTGTCCCGGCCGGCCGCGCCGTACTTCCCGTACATGCGCCCCGAAGGCCAGCCGGCCGCGCTGCGGGGAGCGCTCCCGGCACCACTTGCCGGTGAAGTCCAGCACCTCGGATGCCCGCGCGGGCAGCGGCAGCAGGGTGGTCACACCGGCGAGGTCGTACGGTACGGGGTCCGCCGGCGCGGTGCCGTCCGCCGCCGTCCGGGGCCGCTCCAGCTCCGTCGCGACGCTCAGCACCCCCGAGGGATCCAGCCGGTAGGTGAGGGTGATGTCGAGCCCGCTGACCCGGTCCGCGAGCCGCAGGACCAGTTCCCCCGGCCCCTCCCGGACCTCCGTCAGCCGCGGCCGGGGCGTGGTCGCCGTGCCGCCCCGGTGGCCCTGGTGCGCGGGCGTGCCGGACCAGCCGTCGGCCTGCGTCGGCCAGACCGTGAACCGCCTCGGCTCGTCCAGCGCGTTGTTGAGCGTGGCTCCCTCGGCGGTCAGGCTCAGCGCCGCGAGACCGTCGTCCGTCAGCTCCCCGAGGTCCTCGCCCCAGTGCAGGACGCGAGGCAGCGGTTCGCTGAGTTCGACGGCGAAACTCACTCCGGCCGCGCGCAGATGGACGGTCCGCGCGGTGGTGCGGGTCATACGGTTCCCCTCGGCTGGTATCTCGTACTGCTCGTACGGCTGGAAAGACCTGATGAAAGGACATCTTGTCGTGGCCGTCCCCGGGCCATGACCCCGCCCCGGTCTTCCGCGCGGCTTCCCACCGGCTTCCCATCGGCTTCCGTCCGGTTTCCGTCGCGCCCGAGCCGGGCCGCCGCGGGCGATCACCTGTCATGGATGACCACAGAGGGGGCAAAAGTGATCTTTTCCGGTCGACACCACAGAAGGCGCAGGTGAGAGCCCTGGTTGAAGAGACGATGGGTTGTCCGGCTGCCGAAAGGAACGCCAGTGCCCCGCAAGGACATGGTCCGAAGAGTCCTGATCCCCGTCGCCGCCCTGCTCGCCGCCGTCCTGCCCGCCACGGCCGCCCGGGCAGCCCCCACCGAACCCGAACCGGCCGCGCGACCGTCCGCCGCTGCCAGTGCCGCCACCGCCGCCGCGCCGCTCGCCCGTACGGTGTGGCTGTGCAGGCCGGGCCTCCCGGACAACGCCTGCGGACAGGACGCCGCAGGCCGCCCGACCGCCCCCGGCGGCGAGCTGCTCACCCGCTACCCCAACGGCGGCGCGACCCGGCTGCTCGACGACACCCGCTACGCGCCCGACGGAAGCAGCCGGCGGGTGCCGTTCACCGTCACCGGCACACCGCCCGTCGACTGCTTCTACGCCTACCCGACCGTGGACCTGCTCCCCAACCCGCTGCTTCAGACCGGCAGTCTGCCGCCCCTGCGCGAGAACGCCCACCAGGCCGTCACCCTCACCCAGGCCGCCCGGTTCGCCGGGCTCTGCCGGCTGTTCGTGCCGGTCTACCGGCAGGTGCCGCTCACCGGGCTGCTCGGGGGGATCATCCTCGGCACCGACGCCGATCTCACCACCGCCAACGCGGACATCCAGCAGGCGTGGGACACGTACTGGACCCAGTACAACCGCGACCCGGTCACCGGCGAGCGGCGCGGGGTCGTGATCCTCGGCCACTCCCAGGGCACGGCCACCGCCGCCGCACTGCTCCAGACGCGGTTCGACGGCCGGCCCGAGGTGCGGCGGCAGCTGGTCTCGGCGGTGCTGCTCGGCGGGGGCATCGAGGTACCGGAGGGCCGGGACTCCGGGGGCGGTACGGATCCGGACTCGACGTTCCAGCACCTCCCGGCCTGCCACCGCGGTGCCGGGGACCCGCTGCCGGTCGGGTGCGTCGTCTCGTACTCCAGCTACGCCCTGCCCGCCGGCTCGCTGCCGTTCGCGATCGGCCGGACGGCCAAGCCCGGCCACCGTGTCGTGTGCGTCAACCCGGCGGCCCTGCTGCGCGGTGCGAGCGCCGGCGCCCGGACGCCGCTCGATCTGCACATGCCCACACGCCGGCTCGTGGGCGGCACCGCGCTGCTGCCGGGCGGCCATCTGACCGCGACACTGAGCAGCTACCAACTCCCCGTCCTGCCCACCGCGTTCGCCCACCACCCCGACGCGATCGAGGGGGAGTGCCGCCATGCCACGGACGCCTCCGGCAGTGCCGACTGGCTCCAGATCAGCGGCGACCTCTCGCACTTCCCCGACTCCGCGCCGACCGGCCTGGCAGGGCTCCATGTCGTCGACTTCAATGTGGCGCTGGGCGATCTGGTCGCTCTGACCACCGCCCAGGCCCACGGCTGGCTGGCGGGTGCCCGCGGCTGACCCGCACCACCCGCACCACCCGCGCGTCCGGCGGAGGCCGGTGGCACCACGGGCTCCTTTCCGTGGCGTCACCGGCCTCCCCGCGTCCGGCCGGGCTCCGGAAGTAAGCATTTCTACGGACGTGGTGCCCGTCCGCCGCTCCTACTGTCCTTCCACGAGCCCCCGGCCGGGATCACCGGACGCAGGGCGGGGCTCAGGACGGAGGGCAGACATGAGCCGCTTGTCGGGAAAGGTCGCGCTGGTCAGCGGCGGGGCCCGGGGGATAGGCCGGGGCATCGCCGACCTCTTCGCCGCGCAGGGCGCGACCGTGATCGCCGCCGATGTCATCCGGCCCGAGCCACGGACACCGGACGGTCCGGCGGACCCCGCGTACGCAGGGGACGGCACGGGCAGCGTGGAGTTCGAATGGCTCGACGTCACCGACGAGGACGCCTGGGCCCGGGTCGTGGGTCTGGCCGAGGACCGGCACGGAGGCATCGACATCCTCGTCAACAACGCCGGTGTGGGCTCGTACGAAGCGGTCCACGAGCTGGGTGCCGACGAGTGGGACCGGGTGCTCGGTGTCAATCAGACGGGCGTCTTCCTCGGGATGCGCGCCGTGATCCCCGGGATGCGGCGGCGCGGCGGCGGTTCGCTCATCAACATCTCCTCGATCTACGGCGCGGCGGCCGTCCCGGGATCGCTCGCCTACCAGGCCACCAAGGGCGCCGTCCGCAGCATGACCCGTAACGCCGCGATCACGTACGCGGCCGAGTCGATCCGCGCCAACGCGGTGCTGCCGGGCTGGATCCGTACGCCCATGACCGAGTCGCAGACCGCCGAGTTCAACGAGGCCGTCATCGCGTCGACCCCGATGGGCCGGGGCGCCGAGCCGCTGGACATCGCGTACGGGTGCGTCTATCTGGCCTCGGACGAGTCGGCGTACGTCACCGGCACCGACCTGGTGATCGACGGCGGGTTCCTGGCGCGCTGAGCCGGATCCGCTCCCACGGCACACCACGAACACACCGCAACCACACCGCACCGCAAACACACCGCATCGCACCGGCGTGCCGCGCCGATGTGCCGTCGGCCGCGGGCCGGCAGGACAGGAGAGACACACCATGGGGCGTTTGGCAGGGAAGGTGGCGCTGGTCACCGGCGGTTCCCGGGGCATCGGACGAGGGATCACGGAGGCGTTCGCCCGGGAGGGCGCCGTCGTCGTCTCGGCCGATCTGACCCCGGCGGACCCGCCCGTACCCGGAGTCCACGAGATCCGGCTCGATGTCACCGACGAGGACGGCTGGGCCGCGGCCGTCGCCGGAGTGGAGAGCGCGCACGGCCGCCTCGACATCCTCGTCAACAACGCCGGACTCATCTCGTACGCGCCGATCGACACCCTCACCCTCGCCGAGTGGGACCGTGTCATCGCGGTGGACCAGACCGGTGTCTTCCTCGGTATGCGGGCCGCCATCCCCGCGATGCGCCGCGCCGGCGGCGGCTCGCTGATCAACATCTCCTCCGCCTGGGGCGTGGTCGGCGGCGTCGGCACCCACGCGTACCACGCGGCCAAGGGCGCCGTCCGCAGCATGACCCGTAACGCCGCCATCACCTACGCGGCCGAGGCGATCCGCGCCAACTCCGTGATCCCCGGCTGGATCGAGACCCCGCTGACCGACGCGCAGCCCGCCGACCTCAACGCCGCCGTACTGGCCGGCACCCCGATGCGCCGGGGCGGCACCCCGGCCGAGATCGCGTACGGGTGCGTCTATCTGGCCTCGGACGAGTCGGCGTACGTCACCGGTACCGACCTGGTGATCGACGGCGGACTCCTCGCCCAGTGAGCCGCCCCGCACCACCGAGTCCCTCACCACCGAGCCGGTCACCCCAGAGAGGACAGACAGAGAGATGAGCAACCTCCTCACCGTCGCGGCGGTCCAGTTCGAGATGCGCGAGGTCGACGGCTTCGACACCTTCGCGGCGCAGACGCGCGGCCTGCTCGACCGTACCGACGGCGCCGAACTGGTCGTCCTGCCCGAGCTGTTCACCGCGGCGCTCTTCACGGCGCGGCCCGGCTGGCGCGACGACCCGGTCAGTGAACTGGGCCGGATCGCGGACTACACCGACGACTACGGCGCGCTCTTCCAGGAACTGGCGAGCAGCCGCGGACAGGTGATCGTCGCCGGCTCCCATCTGGTGCGCGCCCCGGACGGCGACGGTGTGCACAACACCGCGTTCGTGTTCTTCCCCGACGGCACCGTCGTCCGCCACATCAAGACCCATATCTTCCCGGCGGAGTCCGGCTGGGGAACCACCGAGGGAAGTGTGCTCGCGCCCTTCCGGGTCGGCTCCGTCACCGTCGGTGTCTCCATCTGCTACGAGACCGAGATCCCCGAGGTCGCCACGGTCCTCACCCGCAAGGGCGCCGACCTGATCGTCAGCCCCTCGTACACCTTCACCGAGGCGGGGTTCTGGCGCGTCAGACACTGCGCCCAGGCCCGCGCCATCGAGAACCAGGTCTACGTGGTGCACTGCCCGACCACCGGCGACCCCGGCGCCCCGCTCTCCCCGGGCCGGGGCCGCTCCTCGGTCCTCGGCCCCTGCGACGCGGGGTTCGCGCCCAACGGTGTGCTCGCCGAGGCGGCCCCGGACACCGAGGACATCATCACGGCCCGGCTCGATCTGGACCTGCTCCACGAGAACCGGCGCACGGGGGCGGCCACCACCCACTCCGACCGGCGACGGCGCGCCTCGGTGTACCGCCACTACGCCGGCGAGCTGCTCGCCGGCGCCTGACGCGCCGCGCCCTCCCCGTACCGCTCCCGTACCGCCCCTGACCACCGACTCCCATCGGAGGACGACATGCCGCTCCACCTCCCCGAGGGCAAGACCCTCGCCGTCTCCATCGGCGCCGACTTCGACGCGCACAGCGTCTGGATGGGCACCTTCAACCTCAGCAGCCCCAGCTATCTCTCCCGCGGTGAGTTCTGCGCCGAGGTCGGGGTGCCCCGGCTCATCAGCCTCTTCGAGCGGTACGGGGTACGGGCCACCTGGTGCACCCCGGGCCACTCGATGGTGACGTTCCCCGAGCGCTTCCGGCAGATCGTGGACGCGGGCCACGAGATCGCCGCCCACGGCTGCTACCACGAGGGAGTCCCGAAGCTCGACGGTGACACCGAGCGGCGGCTGATGGCCGCGCAGCTCGCCCAGCACGAGAAGCTCGTCGGGGTCCGCCCGCGCGGATACCGCTCGCCGGCCTGGGACTTCACCGACCAGACGCTCGGGATCCTGGAGGAGAACGGCTTCGAGTGGGACTCCTCCCTGATGGGCCGCGACTTCGAGCCGTACCACCCGCGTCCGGTGACGGTGGGCTGGGAGGAGGGCAGCACCTTCGGCCCGGCCAGCCCGCTGCTGGAGTTCCCGGTCTCGTGGTTCCTCGACGACTTCCCCGTCGCGGAGTACATCCCCGGTGTCAACCAGGGGCTCGGCTCCAGCGAGGTGATGTTCCAGCGCTGGAAGGACCACTTCGACTACGCCTACGCGCATGTGCCCTCGGGCGTGCTCGCGCTGACCGTGCACCCGCAGACCATCGCCCGCGCGCACAACCTGATCGGCTTCGAGAAGCTCATCGACTACATGAAGGGCCACGAGGGCACCTGGTTCGCGGGTCTCAGCGAGATCTACGACACCTGGACCGAGGACTGAGCCCCCGCTCTTTTGCCTCGGGCCACACGCTCCACACCGACACCCCACAGCCTCACCCCGCACCACACTCCCCCCGCGCTCCCCGAGTCACCTCGCCCGTATCCCGTAGGGAGAACGACCATGGACCGACTTCTCAACAGCTCCGGCGCGCGCAGACCGGGCGCCCGGCGCGGTGCCCGCTCCCTTCTCGCCGCGGCCGCCTGTGTCTTCGCCGTGACCCTGACCGCCGGGGCGTGTTCCGTCCCCGCAGACCAGGCCGCGTCCACCACCGACTCGTCCGCCACGGGCTCCACGGGCGCCAAGGGCCCGGCCGAGGTCTCCGATCTGAAGATCGCGTACTTCTCCGCCGGCACCAGCAACGCCTACCTCCAGGCGGCCATCGCGGCGGCCAAGAAGGAAGCCGGCACGCTCGGTGTGAAACTCGACGTCTTCGACGGGCAGTTCGACGCGCAGAAGCAGTTCGACCAGATCCAGACGGCCATCACCAGCGGCCGGTACAACGCCTTCGCCGTCGAGCCCAACGACGGCAACCTCGTCTGCAAGCTGCTCACCAAGAACGCCGCCGACAAGGGCATCCTCGTCTCCGTCTTCAACCTGCCGATCTGCGGCCGCGCCACCAAGCTCGGTGACGAGACATGGGAGCCGGGCACCGTCACCTATGTCGGCGGCCAGACCCTGGACGTCTACCGCGCCTGGGTCGCCCAGGTCATCGAGGACAACCCCGGCGGCGCCAAGATCGCGCTGATCTCCGGCCCCGACCTCAACGCCAACACCATCTGCTTCCAGGAAGCCGCGAAGGAGTTCGCGAAGCACAAGGGATTCGAGGTCGTGGCGCGGCAGTCCACCGACTACACCACGCCCAAGGGCCTGGCCGCCGCCCAGACCATCCTGCGGGCCAACCCCGACCTCAACGTCGTCATGTCCAACTTCTCCGGGATGAGCCGCGGTGTCGTCCAGGCGGTCAGCGGCGCCAAACGGACGGGCAAGGTCAAGATCTACGACTTCGGCGGCGACAAGTGGGCCCTGGACTCGGTGAAGCGGGGCACGCTGGAGCAGAGCGTGATGATGCTGCCCGCCCAGGAGACCATCGAGGCGATCCGGGCGCTGGCCGACCACGTCAAGGGTGAGGACGTCCCGCACTTCATCAACCTCACCGAGTCCGACGCGCTTCCCGGGACCCCCTTCGCGACCAGGGCGACCATCGGCGAGTTCAACCCCGAGTACTGAGCCACCCCGAGTGCTGATCGGTCCCGAGTACGGATCCGGTCCGGGCCGGGTCACGAGAGGAGTTCAGAGATGACCGCGGAACAGTCTCCGCCGCCGGCCGTGGTGTGCCGGGGGGTGAGCAAGGTGTTCGGCCGTACGTACGCGGTGCGTGGGGTGGACCTGGAGATCCCCCGGGGCGCCGTCCACGCCCTGGTCGGCGAGAACGGCGCCGGAAAGTCCACCCTGCTCGGGATGATCAGCGGGCGCCTCGCCACCGACACCGGCTCCGTCGAGGTGTTCGACACGGTGCTGGGCGCCGGCGGCCCCCGCAAGGCGCGTGGACTGGGCCTGGTGACGGTCTATCAGGAACTCACCATGGTGCCCGCGCTGACCGCCGAGGCCAATGTCTTCCTCGGCGGCAACATCTCCCGGCGCGGACTGCTGTCCCGCCGGGAGATGCGCCTCCGTTACGAGCGGATGTGCGAGGACTTCGAGGTCGACATCCCGGCCGACGCCCTCGCCCGTACGCTGTCGGTCTCCCAGCAGCAGATCCTGGAGATCATGCGCGGGGTGCAGGCGGACGGCCGGGTGCTGCTGCTCGACGAGCCCAGCGCCGCCCTCGCCGAGCACGAACGCGACACCCTGTACCGGATCCTGGACCGGCTGCGCACCCGGGGCACCACCATCGTGTTCGTCAGCCACAACCTCGACGAGGTGCTCCGGCTCAGCGACAGCATCTCCGTACTGCGCAACGGCCGGCTGGTGGAGACCGCGCCCCGGGAGCGGTGGAACCGGCAGGCGCTGATCCGGTCGATGGTCGGCCGGGAGATCGGGGTGACCGCCCGCGGCGGCACCCATGAGCCCGGCGGCCCGGCGCTGGAGGCGTCCGGGGTGGATGTCCCGGGCGTGCTGGAGGACATCGGCATCCGCGTCCACGAGGGCGAGATCGTCGGCCTGTGGGGCCTGGTCGGCTCCGGCCGCACCACGTTCATGCGGGCCCTGGCGGGTCTCGACGGTACGTCCTCGGGCGAACTGCGCCTCGGCGGCAAGCCCGTGCCCTGGCCGCGCTCCGCCCGGGAGGCCATCGCCAGCGGGGTGGTCATGGTCCCCGAGGACCGCAAGAACGGGCTCGTCCCGGCCATGGACGCGGTCGACAACGTCAGTGTGGGCGTCACCCGCGCCACCCGGCTGGGCCGGATCGACCGTACCCGCGAACGCGCCTCGGCCGAGGAGTTCACCCGCTACTTCGGCTTCGACGCGGACCGGCTGGAGGCCCCCGTACGCCATCTGTCCGGCGGCAACCAGCAGAAGGTCCTGCTGGCCAAGTGGGCGGCCAGGACCCCCCGGGTGTTCCTCGTCGACGAACCGACGCGCGGCATCGACGTGGGCGCCAAGTCCGAGGTGCTGGCCAGCCTGGTCAGCCTCGCCCGGGACGGCGCCGCCGTGATCGTCACCTCCTCCGAGCTGGAGGAGGTGCTCGCCATCGCGAACCGGCTCCTGGTCTTCACGAAGGGCCGGGTGGTCCGTGAGATCCCCGCCGATTCACCCCAGTTCCGGGTGCGGGACATCGTCCGCCTGGGCTTTCACGAGAAGGAGACCGAAAGATGACTACACCGGCCGTGTCCACCACACCGTCCTCGCCACCGCCGGGCGCCACCGCCGCCGGCCCCGGGGAACCCGGCCGCGCCGGCGGCCCGGGGACGGACCGGGCCGCCCGTATCAAGGCGGTGGCCCTGCGCTACAGCATGCTCTGGGTCCTGGTGGCCCTCGTCCTCGCCGCCACCGTGCTCTACCCGGGCTTCCTCCAGCCGGCGAACGTACAGGACATCCTCACGCAGAACGCCGCCGTCGGCATCATCGCCGTGGCCATGACGTTCGTGATCATCTCCGGCGGCTTCGACCTCTCCGTGGGCGCCACCTACGCCCTGGGCGCCACGGTCTTCGCCGGGGTCACCAAGAGCACCGGATCGGTCGCCCTGGCGGGCGTCTGCGCCCTGCTCGCCGGGCTCGCGGTGGGCGCCGCGAACGGCACGATCATCGCCCGCTGGAAGGTCAACCCCTTCGTCACCACGCTGGGCATGTCCTCGGTGATCGCGGGACTGGCGTACGTGTACTCCAACTCGGCGCCCTTCATCGTGGACGGCATCTCCTTCCAGTACCTGGCCCTCACCGCGGTCGCCGGGGTGCCGCTGCCGATCTGGATCCTGCTGGCCGTCTTCCTGGCCGGCGCCGTACTCCTCGCGCAGACCGGCTACGGCCGCAACATCTACGCGATCGGCGGCAACGAGGAGGCCGGGCGCCTCTCCGGGCTGCGTGTGCCCTGGCTGGTCGGCAGCGCGTATGTGATGACCGGAGTGACGGCCGCGCTCGCCGGGATGATGGACGCCTCCCGGCTCGGCGTCGGCCAGGCCGACGTCGGCGCGACCGTGGCCCTGGACACCATCGCGATCGTGGTCGTCGGCGGCACCTCGCTGCGCGGCGGCGAGGGAGCCGTCTGGCGCTCCGCCGTGGGACTGCTCATCCTCGCGACGCTGACCAACGTCTTCTACAGCCTCAACATCAGCCAGCACTGGCAGCTGATCGCGAAGGGCACGATCGTGGTGGCGGCCGTCGCCCTCGACTCGCTGCTGCGCGCCCGGCGCGCCTGATCGCGGCCCGGAGCAGGCCACCGGAGCGGGCCGCGGCCCGGGGCAGGGCCGCGGTCCCGGAACAGACAGAGCCCCCGCGCACAACCCGCGGAGGTGAAGTTGGCCGAAACAACTCCTTATCTGTTTGTTACGTATATCCCTGTTGGTTGGCGCTCGCCCCCGGCATGATGAGCCCGAGTCACCGCGGTCCCGGACGGTCCGGGCACCGTGCCGGGGCCGCGTCGTCAGCGGCCGTCCTCATACAAGGGGCGGTGGATGTGCCCGTGTCCGGTCTGAAGAAAACCCCTGCTCCCTGGCCCCACGGGAGCCCTCTCCCGCCGCCGGCCGCCGCCATCGTGCTGGCCGACGGCCAGGTCGAGGCCACCGACCGGCCCGCCGGACACCCGGCCGCCGAGCCGGGGCCCGCCGTCGCCTTCCTGCGCGCCCACCCCCCGCTCACCGAGCTGATCGCGGCGTGTGTACGGACCGAACCCGGCCGGATCGGTTTCATGTGGACCGACAGCACGGCCCGCTCCCTGGTCCGGGTCTGGGTGGATCCGTTCCGCGACCCGAGGGACCGGCCGATGGGCCGCGTCCTGGTCGAACCGTGCCACCCCTCGCCGTACGGACTGACCCTGCGGGAACTCGACGTCCTCACCCTGATCGTCGCCGGGCTGACCAACAACGAGATCGGCGAGCGGCTCTTCACCAGCCCGCGCACCGTCACCACCCATGTGGACCGGCTGCTCACCAAGCTCCAGCTCTCCAGCCGCGCCGCCGCCGCGGCCGTGGCACTCGACCAGGGCCTGGTCCGGCTGCCCTTCCCCGGCGGCGGCGCCCCGTTCGGGCGCCTCGCGGTGGGCCGGGCCGCGCTCGTCGCCCAGGGCGGCACCCCGCTGCCCGCCCCCGTACCGGGCAGCACCCGGCCGCTGCGCCGCCGCCCGCTGCTGCTGGGCGCGGCGCTCCCGCTGACCGGGCCGGCCGCGGACGACGGTACGGAGATGCTGCTGGCGACCCGGCTCGCGCTGGAGGAGATCAACGACCTCGGCGGTATCGCCGGACGCCGGGTCGAACTGGTCACGGCGGATGTCGACGTGACGGAGCCGGGCTCGGTCCGCGGCGCCTTCGAGGAGCTGGTCGGACTGGAGGTCGACGCGCTCACCTCCGGCTACATCGGCCCGCAGGACGTGGCGCACGAGATCGCCGCCGACTACGGCTGTCCGTATCTGCACGCGGCGACACTCGACTCGATGGTCGCGCGGGTCGCCGACGACCCCGGCCGCTACGGCGGTGTGTTCCAGGTCTGCCCCAGCGACACCCGCTACGGCCCCGGCTATGTGCGCTTCCTGACCCGGCTGCGCGACAGCGGCCGGTGGCGCCCCGAGTCGGACCGGCTGGTGGTGGTGCAGGGAGTGTGGCCGCTGGGCGATCTGGGCCGGGGCGAGATGGAGAAGGCCGTCGAGGAGGGCGGCTGGAACCTCACCGTGCTCTCCGGCATCGGCATGGGCGAGGCGGAGTGGGAGTCGGTCGCCCGCCGCATCCGCGCCATGGCGCCCGCGTCGGTCCTGGTGGGCCACTACTTCATGCCCGGCAGCCTCGCGTTCCTGCGGGAACTGCTGAGCGACGGCGGCCCGCCCGTCCTGCCGTACCTGCTCTACACCCCGTCCATCCCGAGCTTCCGCGAGACACTGGGCCCGCTCGCCGAGGGACTGCTCTGGGCGACGGTGACGGGGACGTACGCCGACCACATCGGACGCTCCTTCGCCGCGCGCTACCGCGTGCTGCACGGTGTCGCCCCGGGCCGGTCGCACGCGGGCATCGCCTACGACCGGGCCCGGATGATCGCCGGGGCGTGGTCACGCGTCGACGACCCCCGGGACTACCGCCGGGTCGCCACCGCGCTGCGCACCACGATCCACCGGGGGGTGAACGGCGCCTACTACCTGGCGGATCCGGGCCAGGCCGCGCTGGCGTACCCGGAGCTGACCCCCGACCCGTCGATCGGCCAGGCCCATCTCGTCCATCAGATCCAGGACGGCCGGCACCGCATCCTGGCGCCGTCGCCGTACGCCGACGGTGACTTCCGGCTGCCGCCCTGGTACGCCGCTGTTCCGCGCGTCGCGGGAGCCGGGGGCCCCCGCTGACGCGCGGGACGAGCGGGCCCGGCCCGGCGCTCCGGACCGTGTGCAGGTCCGTACGCGCAGGGTCCGGCGGGTCTACTTCGGTGTGTACACGAGGCCGAGCTTGTCGATCTCGTCACCGGACCGCCCGGTGAAGCCGCTGATCTGCCAGCCGGTCGGCGCCGTGTACGTCACGGTGTCCGAGGTCGCCGTCCCGGACGACAGCGACCGGCCCGCGTCCGTACGGAACACGGCGGAGAAGATCCGGGTCCGGCCGTCCTTCTGCCCCCGGCTCAGGGTGACCGACGTCAGATGCTCCGCGGCACCGAGCGTGAGGGAGGAGGCGGTGCCCCCGGTGCCGCCGTGGCCCAGGACCGTACCGCCGTCGAGCGTGATACCGACCGCGTCGAGACGCGATCCGCCGCGCAGGGTGAGGGTACGGGGCCGGGGCGCGGCGGGCAGCGCGGCGGCGTCGTTGAACGCGGTGCCGTGCGGGCCGCCGAAGAAGTCGGAGGCGCGCCGGTCGGCGGGCAGGGTCCAGGTGAAGGAGGTGGTGTGCGGGTAGTGGTCGGACAGGTGCTTGCCGGCGGAGTCGAGGAACTTCCGCCAGTCGTTGGTGTGGCCCGTCGCCGACAGCTTCACCAGCGGACCACCGCGGTAGAGGACCTTGTCCACCACCTCGCAGTCCTGGGCGGGCGCCGCCGTGTCACAGACCAGCGCGTCGCCGCCGAGCGCCGGGGCCACCCCGCCGCGCACCAACTGGACCCAGGCGTCGGTGAGTCCGTTCTCCGTGAGGAGCGTACGGATGTTGTCACCGGTGCGGGTGTAGCGCGTGTTGGTGTCACCCATCACGATCACCGCGTTCGAGGCGCTGTTGGCCTGGATGAACCGGGAGAGCTGGACGATGTTGGCGCGCCGGGCGGCGAGCGCCGCGTCGGTGGTGTCGGCGTTGGTGTGCACGTTGTACAGGTCGACGAACACCCCCTCGGCCAGCCGCATCCGGGCGAGGGTGAACCCCTTGGGCGTCAGACAGTCCGTACCGGTGCAGTTGCTCCAGCGCACCCGCTCGAAGTCCTCGAACGGATAGTTGGACAGTGTGTTGAGGCCGTCGCCGAACGCGGCACCCCCGCTGGTGGCGGTGCGGTAGGGGTGCGTGTCGTTCGCGTACAGCGCCGCGTGGTAGTTGAAGTCCTCCTGCACGTTGATGACGTCGTAGGGACCCAGCCGCTGACCGATGAGCGGGGTGTTGGTGGCGGGATTGCTCTGCCCGAGCCCGAGGGGCAGCCCGGCGATGTTGTACGTGAGGACGTTGAAGGTGCCGGAGTCCGCGGCGGCCGCGACGGCGGGGGCCGCTGTGCCGGGCGCCGCCGAGGTGGCGAGCGCGCCGAGCGCGAGCGCGCCGGCGACCAGGACACCGGCGAGTCTTCGGAGGGGGGTACGCGGAGGGGTTCGCATGGGTGGGGGAGCCTCTTCCGGAGGGGGGAGTGGTGCGGGCACAGACGTATCGCCCGCCCGCACGGGCGGGCCGATCATGTCTAACGGTGAACCGGCCCGCCGCGCAAGGGTTGTTGAGTGACCACTTGACGGCCCCCGGACAACTTCTCCGGGCGGCCGTGCCCCGACGGCCGCCCGGAACCCCGGGAGTTACCGGCCCGCCACCGGCTCCCAGACCGTGCCGTAGCGCCGGGCGAGCGCCCCCGCCTCCTCGGTGGTGAGCACCCGGGGACCCGTGTCCTTCAGCAGCAGGGTGAGGCGCGACACCTCCTCCAGCTCGACGGCGGCGTCCACGGCGCGCGCGAGGGTGTCACCCGCCGTGATGGGACCGTGGTTCTGGAGCAGCGCGGCGTGGAACGGGAAGTCCAGCAGCTCCAGTTGGCGCGCCTGCTCCGGATCGCCGGGGGCCGCGTACGGTATCAGCGGTGTCTGGCCGACCCGCATCACGAAATACGGTGTGAGCGGGGCCAGCGCGCTCCGGCGCGACCAGGGCGGCAGACAGGAGCAGGCCGCGGCGTGCGCGCTGTGCAGATGGACGACCGCCCGGGTCGCGGGATCGCGGCGGTAGAAGGCCCGGTGCAGCGGGAACTCCTTGGACGGCGCGGGCCCGGCCGTGTGCCCCGCGTCCAGGGGCGCGTCCGCGTCCAGTACGGCCAGCGCCTCGGGGTCGAGCGCCTCCAGCCGGGCCCCGGTGGGCGTCATGTAGATCCGGCCGCCGACACGCACACTGAGATTGCCGGACGTTCCCGGGCTCAGTCCGGCCGCCGACAACGCGGCTCCGGCCGCGACGAGTTCGGCGCGTGCGTCGCTCATCCGAGTTCCTTCCAGGCGCTGGTGAAGAGGGACCGCTCGCCGAAGTTCCCGGACTTCAGGGCGAGGTTGTAGCGGGTGCCGCCGGCATCCGGACCCATGGCCCAGGAGACGCCGGGGGCCAGCGCCGGGCCCAGTTCGAGACGGCGCACACCGAGCGCGCGCACCACACTGCCCGAGGTCTCGCCGCCCGCCACGACGAACTGCCGGGCGCCCGCCCCGGCGAAGGCGACGGCGCAGCCGGCGAGGGCCTCCTCGACCAGCTCGGCGGCGGGCCGCTGCCCTTCCGGCGTCCGCCGCTCGATGTCCTCCGGCGCCCCGGCGGAGTGGACGAGGACCGGGGTGCCCGGCGCGTCGGCCCACTGGGCGCGGGCCCACTCCGTGAGCCGGGCGACCTCGGCGGCGGGATCGGCGCGCAGGGCGGCCAGGTCCAGCAGGCGGCTGGGCAGGGCGGAGCGGGCGGCGTCGATCTGACCGCGGGTGGCCGCCGACGCGCTGCCGGCCAGCACCGCGCGGTGTCCGGGGATCACGGGCATCGCCCCGGTCGCGGGCGCGCCGCGCGCGGGCAGCCCGAGCGCGAGCCCGGAGCCGCCGGTGACCAGCGGGTGGTCCGCGGTCGCCGCGGCGATCCGGGCGAGGTCGCCGTTGTCGATGGCGTCCACCACGGCGTAGCGCGGCCCCTCGCCCCCGGCGCCGTCCAGCGCCGCCCGCAGCGCGCGCGGGTCACCCCGTACCACGTCGAGACCGACGGTGGTCACCGGGTGCGCGGTCTGCGGCGCGAGCAGCCGGACCAGGCTCGCGTCGGTCATCGGGGTCAGCGGATGGTGGCGCATCGGGCTGTCGCCGAGCAACTGGTCGCCCACGAACAGATGGCCGCGGTAGACGGTGCGGCCGGTCGCGGGGAACGACGGCACCACCACCGCGAGCCCGGTGCCCAGCTCCGCCATCAGCGCGTCGGCGACCGGGCCGATGTTCCCGCGCGGGGTGGAGTCGAACGTCGAGCAGTACTTGTCGTAGATCCGCTCACAGCCCAGGGCGCGCAGGGCCGCGAGCGCGGCCAGGCTCTCCCCGACGGCCTCGGCGACCGGCGCCGTACGGGACTTGAGCGCGATCACCACGGCGTCCCCGCCGCCGCCGTCCCCGGCGAGCGCGGCCAGCTCCCCGGGCGTGGGCACACCGAGGGTCACGGTGGTCCGTACCCCTCTGGCCACCCAGTTCGTCGCGAGATCCGTGGCGCCCGTGAAGTCGTCGGCGATCGCGCCCCATCGGACTGCTGTCTGTGCTCCGTGCACCGTCGGTCACCCGTCCTTGCGTCGTGGCCATGTCCCGGCCGGGACCGCCCCAGGCGATCACAGCCGTCACTCGATCGAGATCTGTGAATCAATGTTACGTACGTTGACGCTTATGTTAATCCACGTTACGTTCACGCTGCGAAGCGGGAAACCGCTGACACCACACCGGCCCCACCACGGGCCGTATCCCCAGGAGGGCTCATGAACACCGACACACCGGGCGATCCGCTCACGGCGCGCCCCGTGACCTACGCGCTCACCGGTGCGGGCGGCGGCTTCGCACGCACCCTGCTCGCCCAGTCGCTGCTGATGCCGGACCTCCACCCGGCGGTGCTCTGCGATCTGGACCCCGCCGCGGTCATCGCCCTCTGCACCGAGCTGGGGTACGACCCGGCCACCCTGGCCCTCGTCTCGGACCCGGACGGACTGCGGGCGGCCCACGCCGCCGGGCACACCGCCGTCGTCCCCGGCACCGCGCTGCTGGCCGACGCCGCGTACGACATCCTCGTCGAGGCCACCGGCAGCCCCGCCACCGGCTTCCGGGCCGCCCGGGACGCCCTCACGGGCGGCCACCACGTGGCGATGGTCAGCAAGGAGGTCGACTCCGTCGCCGGAGTGGCGCTCGACCGGCTCGCCCGCCGGCACGGCGTCGTCTACACCCCCGCCGCCGGCGACCAGCCCGCCAACCTCATCGAGTGGTACGACCGGCTCCGCACCCTTGGCCTGGAGATCGTCGCCATCGGCAAGTCGGGCGAGTACGACCTCGTCTTCGACCCGGCCACCGGCGAGGTCCGCCAGCTCGGCCAGACCCTGAGCGCCCCCGCGCTCGCGGAGCTGCTGACACTCGGCGACGATGTGCCCGCCACCCTCGCCGCCCGCGCCCGGGCCGTCGCCCCGCTCAAGCGCGCGGCCGCCGCCGACTACTGCGAGATGGCCGTCGTCGCCGCCGGCACCGGCCTCGTACCCGACCGTGAGGATCTGCACTACCCCGTCGCCCGGGTCGCGGAACTCGCCGACGTCTACGCCCTGCGCGAGCACGGCGGCGTACTCGACCGGCCCGGAGCCGTCGATGTCTTCAGTGTGCTGCGGCTGCCGGAGGAGGCCAGTTTCGCCGGCGGTGTGTTCGCCGTGGTCCGCACCCACGACCCGGTGACCTGGCGCACCCTCGCCGAGAAGGGCCATGTCGTCAGCCGGGACGGCCGTTACGCTTGCCTCTATCTGCCCTACCACCTGATGGGCGTGGAGACACCGCTCACCCTCCTCGCCGCCGTCCGCGACGGGGTCGCGGCGGGAGCGGCGGCACCGGCCCGGCACGCGGTGCTCGCCGGACGCGCGGCCCGCGGCCTGGCGGCGGGATCCGTCCTCGCCATGGGCGGCCACCACCACGAGATCGACGGAGTGGACCCCGTCCTGCTGCCCGCCTCCGAGGCCCCCTCGGACACCGCGCCGTTCTACCTGGCCGCGCACGCCCGGCTCGTCCGGGACGTCCCCGCCGGCGCGCTGATCACCCTGGCCGACCTCGACGGATACGACACCGACCTGCTGGCCGCCTGGACGGCTGGCTGACCCTCCGCGCCGCACCAGGCGCCCGCCCGCGCCGCACCAGGCGCCCCCTGACCCGGCCGCCCCCCGACCCGAGTACAAAGAGGTATTCCATGTCCGACGCCTACACGCTTCTCGCGTTCGGCGGAGCGATCGTCGCGCTGGTCCTGCTGATCGCCAAATTCAAGGTCCACCCCGTCGCCACCCTGTTCGTGATCGTCACCACCCTCGGGCTGGTCCTCGGCCTGGGCGGCGCGAAGACGCTCAAACTGGTCACCGAGGGCTTCGGCTCCACCATGTCGAACGTCGGGCTGCTGATCATCTTCGGCTGTGTGCTCGGCAAGATGCTGGAGCTGAGCGGCGCCGCGCTGCGCATCACCGAGGAGGCGCTGCGCTGGTTCTCCGGCCGGAAGATCCCCTGGGCGATCGCCCTCGCCTCCGCCGTCGTCGGCATCCCGCTGATCGCCGACACCGTGGTCCTGATGCTGATCCCGGTGGTCTCCGCCATCGCGATGCGCAGCGGCATGTCGATGATGCGGCTCGGCCCGATCCTCTACATCGGCGCCTATGTGATGACCTCCCTGCTCCCGCCCGGCCCCGGCCCGCTGGCCGCCTCCGCGCTCCTGGGCGTGGACCTCGGACAGGCGATGCTCTACGGCGCGCTCGTCGGCATCCCGGGCATCATCGTCGCCACCCTCTACCTGCTGACCATCAAGACGTACGTGGCGCCGAAGCCCGAGTACGTGGACCACCTGACCGCGGTCCCCGCCGGAGCCACCACCACCACCGGCGGTACGGGCGGCAGCAGCGACGCGGGCGGTACGGACGGTACGGGCGGTACGGAGAGCAAGGACACCGGCGGTACGGGCACCGGCACGGTCACCAGCGGTACCGGCACCATCACCGGCAGCACGGAGCGCATGCCGAGCCTCGCCCTGTCCCTCATACCGATCTTCACTCCGATCGTCCTCATCATGCTCGACTCCTACGCCGTGGACATGGTCGGCGAGACCTCCCGGCTGGGCGGGGTGCTGCGGTTCCTCGGCGCGCCCCTGATGGCGCTCTTCATCGGCTGTCTCACCGCCCTGCCGCTCTTCGGCCGCGAGTGGCGCGCCAAGAGCACCCTCAACGACCTCTTCGAGGCCGGACTGAAGCTGGCGGCCCTGCCGCTCGCCCTCACCGGGGTCGGCGGCGCGCTGGCGCTGATCATCCGTGACACCAAGGTCGCCGACGGCGCCGCCGACATGATCCGGGACATGGGACTGTCGCCGATCATCGTCCCGTTCCTGGTGGCCGCGGCGATCTGCACGATCACCGGCTCCAACATCCTCGGTGTGATGACCGCGGCCGCGATCATGGAACCGCTGATGGAGGGGCTCGGTATCTCCGCCCTCGCCGTCTACCTGGCCTGCGGCACCGGCGCCCAGATCATGAAGCACGCGAACTCGTCGGGCTTCTGGGTGACCACGACCCTGTCCAACATGACGGTGGGACAGGGCATCCGGTCCATCGGGGTCGCCTCCGCCGTCTCCGGGGTGACCGGGTTCGCGATCCTGTACGTCCTGTACGCGATGGGCCTGGTCTGAGCCGGTCCGTACCGCGCCCGCCCGGGGGGTACCGTCGGCACTCGGACGCGACCCCCGGCGGGCGGCCATGACATCGGGGACAACCGGACTCGACGCGTCAAGAAGGCACGAGCGAAGGAGACTTGGGTGACCACCGACGAGACCCCCCTCATCCCGGACCAGCGCCGGGAGCTGCTGGTCAAGCTGTTGCGGGGACACTCGGTACTCAGCGTCCACCAGCTCACCGAGATGCTGGGCGTCTCCCATATGACCGTACGGCGCGACATCGCCGCGCTCGAAGCGCAGGGCCGCGCGCTCTCGGTGCCCGGCGGCGTACGGATCGCTGGCCAGCAGCTCCACCACGAGCCCAGCCGGGTCGACAAGTCGCTGATGGACCAGCCCGCCAAGGTGGCCATCGCCCGGGAGGCCGGGGAACTGCTCCAGGACCACACCACGGTCTATCTGGACGCCGGGACCACCTGCCAGGCCCTGGTGCCGCATCTGGTGCGGCGCCAGGGCATGACCGTGGTGACCAATGACTTCACCACCGCGGGCGCGCTGATGGGCATCCCGGACATCGAGGTGATCCACACCGGCGGGCGCGTCGAGCCGGCCAACCGCTCGACGGTGGGCCGGCTCGCCGCGCTGACCCTTCAGCAGCTCGCCCTGGACCTCGCCTTCATCTCCACCAGCTCCTGGGACCTGCGGCGCGGTGTGACAACGCCGTCGGCGCCCAAGGTGGAGGTCAAACAGGCGGCGATGGCCGGTGCCTCCCGGTCGGTGCTGCTGGCGGGCAGCGCCAAGTACGACACCTTCGGTATGTACCGGGTCGCCGCCCTGACCGCCTTCGACACCGTCATCACCGACGACGGCCTCGCCCGGACCGCCCGCGAGGCGCTGCTCGCCGGGGGTGTCGATGTGAGAGCGGCCGGTACCGGGGAGGAGTAGCCGAGGGGGGAGGGGCTCACCCGAAGGTGAAGGTCCGTACGAACAGCTCGGGCTGGACTCCGGCGGGCCAGGTGCCGACGAAGTACAGGTCATGGACTCCGCCGGGGTCGTTCACGGCCGCCGTGAAGGTCCGGTAGACCCGTTGGGAGAGGGAGGTGGAGCCGGTGTGCGGCAGGTTCTCGAACGACGCCACCACCGGGCCGTCGGGCGAGCCGGCGCGAACGGTGACGTCCGCTCCGGCCATCCGGGTGGCGAACTCCATGGAGAGCCGGTTGATGCCTGCGACATTGATCCGCGGGAACATGAACCAGTTGCCCGAGTCGGGCACGAAGAGCTGGCCGGTGTAGAGACCGACGCCCTGCCCGCGCGGATAGGTGCTCGCGCTGTACTGGGCCGGATGCAGCACGATGTCGTGCGTGCCGGTCAGGGCCGGGGCGCCGCCCGGCCCGCCCCCGTCGGTGTAGTCGGCCCGGACGATGTGGAACACATATGCACCGGGCCCGTGTTCGGCGTCCCGGCCGGGAACGAGGACCCCTTCGCAGTTCGCGTCGGGCGTGGCCTCGGCCATGGGGTGGCCGTGCTGGTTGTGCCCGAGCTGGTAGGTGACCTTCACCCGGGTGCAGTCGACGGTGCCGTCCTCGGGGTCGGTGACCTCGACCTTGAAGGGAATGTCCGCGCCGAATTCCGAGAAGCCCCCGTCCGCCGGCGCGGTGAGGGTGACAACGGGACGTGTGTTGCCCGCCACGACGGACAGATGGGCGGTCGAGGACCTGCCACCGCTGTCCGTGACGGTCAGCCGGGGCTGGAAGGACCCGGCGGTGCGGTAGGTGTACGACGCTTGCGCCGCGGTCGCGTCCGTGGTGCCGTCACCGTCGAAGTCCCACGCGTACGTCAGCGCGTCGCCGTCCGGGTCGCTCGACCCGGACGCGTCGAAGTCCACGGTGAGGGGAAGCGGCCCGGAATCCCTGTTCGCGTCCGGTACGGCCTCGGGCGCGCGATTGCCCTCGGTGTAGTCGATCCGGTAGAGACCGGAGTCGTCGTTGCTCGAACCCCAGCCGTTGCCGTAGTCCAGCACGTACAGGGAGCCGTCAGGACCGAACTCCATGTCCATCGGCTTGCTGAAGTCCATGTCCGGCAGGAAGGCCCGCATGTCCTGAGGCTTCGTCAGTTTCTTGTCGAAGGCCGTGGTCTGCACCCAGTCGGTCGTCCAGTCGTACAGGAAGCGCCGGCCGTCGAACCACTGCGGGAACTTGGTCGCGGAGGGGTTCTTCCGGTCGTAGTGGTAGACCGGCCCCGCCATCGCGCCGCCGCCGTAGAGCTGCGGGAAGTACTGCTGCTTGTCGTACGTGTAGTAGACGGTCGCCGGCTTGATCGGGGGCAGGTTGACCAGCCCGGTGTTGTTCGGCGAGTCGTTGACGGGCTTGTCGCAGCTGAACCAGGGGCCGGGCTTGTCGTCGACGTAATTCCAGTCGTTGTAGGGCTGGTTGTCCATCGTGCAGTAGGGCCAGCCGTAGTTGCCCGCGCCCTTCATCAGGAAGAGGCGGACATGTCCGGCCGGGCCGCGCTGGGGATCCGGCTGAATCGCGTCCGGACCGTAGTCGGCCATCCAGAGCGCGCCGGTCTTCTCGTCGTAGTCCCCCAGTGTGAAGGGATTGCGGAAGCCCATGGCGTAGATCTCGGGGCGGGTCTTGTTGTGGCGGTCCGCCTTCTCGGGGAAGAGGTTTCCCTTGGGGACGCTGTAACCGCCTTTCTTCTTCGGCACGATCCGCAGAATCTTGCCGTTGAGGTCGTTGGTGTTGGCGGAGGTGCGCTGGGCATCGCCGTTCGCCTGCCCCGGCCGTTCGTCCGTGCCGGGAAAGCCGCGTGAGGCACAGCAGTTGGTGTTGTCGCCGGTCGCGATGAACAGCACACCGCGCTTGGTCATCAGCAGATCGCCCGCGCTGTGACCGCCGCCCACCCCCTGCGGGTGCGGGATGTCGATGACCGTCGTGGCGGAGTTGAGATCGAGGACATTCCCCTTGCTCAGCGTGAAGCGGGCCACCCGGGACACGTACGACGTGTTCCAGTCGGGACGGGAGAAGTGCAGATAGATATGGCCGGACTTGGCGAAGTCCGGGGCCAGCGCCAGTCCGACAAGACCCAGTTCGCCCACGACCCGGACCGGGACCGTGCCGGCCGTCACCGAGGACTTCGTCCCCGGATCCCAGACCTTGACCCGGCCGTCGCGCTCGATGTACACGACCCGGCCGTCCGGGGCGACGCTGATCCGCATCGGCTGGGTCAGCCCCGTACCTTCGAGCAGAACCTTCTGGAACCGGTCGTCCCGGGGGAGTTGGCCCGTGGACGGCGTACTCCCCGAACCACCGTGAGGCCCGTCGTGCGCCGCGGCCATCGGCGTCACCAGTGCGAGCGGAAGGAGCAGGGCGAGGAGGAACATCTTCATTCGGTGTGCGGGATACCGGGGTCTTCCCTGTCGGCGGGCCATGGGGATCTCCTGTCTCGGCGTGATACGCGGACCGTCGACGGACGCCGGGCAGCGGTCGGTGCCGGTCGACGGACGCGGTGGGGCGGAGTGGAGTGGAATCTAACCGCTTCCGCCTCCCACAGGAAGAAGAGTGACGAATGTTGGGGAAGTTCGTCCTTCCAGTAGACAAAGTGGGATCCGGCTGAGCACACACGGACCGGGGAGTGGTTCGGACGGGTTCGCGCGGGTTCGCACGGCCGTATTCCACGGGTCCGTGCGGCCGGTACCCTTCCGGGGTGACGGAGCACCTCATGCCGGACGGGCGGCGGCCCGCGAACCACGGACCCAGGGCCGCGGCCCGTAACCGGGCGGCTCTGGTCAGCGCCGCCCGGGAGATCTACGCCGAGTTCGGACTGGACGCCCCGCTCTCCGCGATCGCGCGCCGGGCCGGGGTCGGCCAGGGCGTGCTGTACCGGCACTTTCCCGACCGGGCCGCCGTGGCGACCGCCGTGCTGGAGGAGAACGTGCGCCAGGTCGAGCAGGCGGCCGAGGCCGAGGGCGCGACCATCGCCGATGTGCTCGGCGTGCTGACCTGGCATCTGACGGAGTCGGCGGCCTTCATCGGTCTGCTGCACGTCGACGGGGCGGGCGGCCGCTCCGGCGTTCTCGCGCACGCCCTGGTCCTGTCCGAGCGGGTGGAGCGCGCCCTGCGGGGGCATCTGACGGACCGTCATCGACTGGGCGCCGGGAACGATCTCATGATCGCCGTCGCGATGGTCTCCGGCGCCGTCACCGGATCCACGCGCGAGGAGCGCCGGCACCGGGCGCTGGCCGCGTGGCGGCTGCTCGGCGTCGAGGTGGGACCGGTACGGCCGTTAGATCCGCTCCGTGCGGTCCCCGCCTGGCCCGGGACACCTCCCGGCGCGGCGCCGTAGCCCGGGACGGTACGGACGGACGTACCGTCCCGCACCGGCCCGGACCGGTGGGCGCGCGGGCGGTGTCAGCCGCCGTTGGACTGGCGGATGCCCCGCGCCAGCGCGTCGAAGGCGTACAGATAGCCCCCGGCGGGTCCGCTGACGGTCATGTACGCCCTGGTCCCGCCGGGGGTGATCGCCACGTTCGTCGCCGACTCCAGCCCGGTGGTGCCGCGGGGGACCTCGACCGTGGCGAGACGCTCACCGTGCTTGTTGTAGACGATCATCGCGGCCCGGCCGTGCAGGGCCTGGTAGAGGTTGCCGGCCGCGTCCACGGCGATCGAGTCGGTCTGGGCGATGCCGCCGTCGACGCGGATCGCGGTGTGCCGGGAGGCCACCGTCTCGCCGTTCTTCCCGAGCAGCAGGTAGGAGACCCGGTTCTGGGTCAGCTCGCTGATCCACAGCCCGCGGTAGTCCACATCGAACGAGATACCGTTCGTCGCGGCCAGCTTGTCGGCCAGGACGGTGGCCTTCCTGCCCTCGCGGTCGATCCGTACCACGCGGCCGATTTCCGTGCCTTCGGTCAGACCGCGTGAGTCGCTGATGTAGAGGTTGCCCTCCTGGTCGAAGGCGATGTCATCGGGGTTCATCCGCGCCCCGTCGACCTCGCCGGTGAAGAAGGTCCGCGGATCGCCGCCGTCCGGGGCCAGGCTCACGATCTCGCCGTGGACGAAGTCCGACAGATAGATCCGGCCGTCGTACGGGCTGAACTGCGCCGAGGTGTAGGCCCCCCGGCTGTCGGTGTGGACCGACTGCGACGTCTTCTTCCGGACGTCGAGACGCAGCACCTTCGGCTTGCCGGCGGGCGCGGTGACATCGACGACGAGCAGCTTGCCGTTCTCGTCGAAGACCGGGCCCTCCAGGAGGGTCATCCCGCTCTCCTCGTGCACCTTCGTCACCTGCATGACCTTCTGCGCGGTGATGGTTTTGCCCGCACCGGCCGAAGTCACCGTCCTGCCACCGGGATCGGCTGTCTGCGTACCGCATCCGGTGAGAGTCAGTGTGCCGAGCACGGTGAGCGCGGCAAGGGATCGGACCGGGAGTCGTCGCATGGGGATCACTCTTCCTGTCTGCGGGTACGGCGGTGCGGCGGACGCGGTGGTACGGGAACGCCCCGCCGGCGGAGGACGCGGATGCCCTGGCCGGATGCCGTGGCACCCCCGCCCTCCAACCGGACAGTGTTGTCCGGTTGTTGCTACGGTAGCGGAGACGGCCGCTCATGTCCGGGGCGGCCCGTGCGACAGCGAACCGACAGGATTGAGGCCCCCCACATGACCACACCACACGCCCCGACCCCCGACGAGATCGCCGGACTGAGGCAGCGTTACCGCCTGGAACGCGAACGGCGCGTACGGCCCGACGGCGCCACCCAGTACCGGTCCACCGACGCCGAGTTCGGCTACTACGCCGCCGACCCCTACGCCGGAGCCCCGGCGGAGCGCGAGCCGCTGCGGGACACCGTCGACGTCGCCGTCATCGGCGGCGGATTCGGCGGCATCCTCGCCGGCGCGCGGCTGCGGCAGCAGGGTGTGAAGCGCGTCCGGATCGTCGAGAAGGGCGGTGACTTCGGGGGCACTTGGTACTGGAACCGCTACCCGGGCATCCACTGCGACATCGAGGCGCACGTCTATCTGCCGATGCTCGACGAGACCGGATACGTGCCGGAGTGGAAGTACGCCCCCGGCGAGGAGATCCGGCGGCACGCGGTACGGATCGCGGAGAAGTACGACCTCTACCCCGATGCCCTGTTCTCCACCGCGGTCACCTCACTGACCTGGGACGACACCAGCGAGACCTGGACCGTGGCGACCGACCGGGGCGACACGTTCCGGGCCACGTACGTCGTCACCGCCACCGGCACCCTCTCCGAGCCGAAGCTCCCAGGGATCCCCGGCATCGAGGACTTCAAGGGCCACACCTTCCACACCTCCCGGTGGGACTACGCCTACACCGGCGGCACCCCGGACGGCGGCATGACCGGACTCGCGGACAAGCGGGTGGGCATCGTCGGTACGGGAGCCACCGGCATCCAGGTCATTCCGATGCTGGCCGAGGACGCCGCACATGTCTACGTCTTCCAGCGCACCCCCTCCACCGTGGACGTACGCGCCAACCGCCGCACCACGGCCGAGGACGTCGGCGCCGACCGCGACGGCTGGGCACGCGAGCGCCGCGACAACTATCTCCGTATCGTCTCCGGTGAGCCCGCCGAACAGGACCTCGTGGCGGACCAGTGGACCACATCGGCCGGCCTCCTGGAGAAGCTCCTGCCGAGCTTCCGCCGCCAGGGGGACCGGGCGGCCTTCGAGACCGCCTACGAAGTCGCCGACGCCGCCAAGATGAACGAACTCCGCGCCCGGGTCGAGGAGACCGTCACCGACGCCGACACGGCGGAGCGGCTCAAGCCCTGGTACCGGTACGCCTGCAAGCGTCCCACCTTCTCCGACAAGTACTACCCGGCGTTCAACCGCGCCAATGTCACCCTGGTCGACACCGCCGACACCCACGGCATCGAGCGCATCACCGACAACGGTGTCGTGGTGGGCGACACCGCGTACGAACTCGACTGCCTGATCTTCGCCACCGGATTCTCCGTCGGGACGTCCGGCATCCTCTCCGGCAAGCTCCCCGTGCACGGCCGCGACGGCGTCCAGCTGCTCCACCGGTGGGCACAGCGGGGGCCGCGCTCCCTGCACGGTTTCACCTGCGACGGCTTCCCCAACCTGATCCAGCTGGGATCGCTCCAGAACGCCAGCAGTGTCAACTTCACGCACATCCTGGACGAGCAGGCCGTCCACGGCGCCGCCCTCGTCGCGGCCGCCGAGGCCAAGGGTGCCCTCGTCGAACCGTCCGGCGCGAGCGAGGACGCCTGGCTCGCCTCCCTGGCCGAGGGCGCGCCCGACCACGAGTGGTTCCACGCCCAGTGCACCCCCGGCTATTACAACCGTGAGGGCGGCGGCCGTCCGAACAGCCCGTCGGCCTACCCGGACGGCGCGTTTGCCTTCCACGAGCTGCTGAAGCGGTGGCGCGAGGAGTCCATGGCCGAGGTCCTGCGGACCAGGACGACGCCCCAGCCCTCGTAGCACCACCGGATCCACACCGGGAGCGCAGGAAACCACCGGGACGTCGCCCCCGCCGCATCACGCAGCGGCGGGGGCGACACGGTGTTTTCGGCCACTCCTCACCCGTTCGGACGGCCGCTCATACCTCAGGCGGGCGAGGGACCAGTCCCGGTGCCGGCTGCGGGCTCCGCGGCCACTCGCGCGTACAACCGCGCCGCCATTTCCTCCAGCTGGCCCCGGTGCGGCTTTCCGTTGGCGTTGACCGGGAAGCGGTCGATCACCTGCACCCGGTTCGGCCGCTCCCACACGGGCAGCGTGTCGTTGATGATCTCCTGCCAGTGCCGGGCGTCGCGGTCCTCCTCGTCCTCGACGAAGAAGACCAGCGAACAGCCCCGGTCGGCGGCCGGGAGCGCGACTATCTTCGCCGAGCAGCCGCGGTCGGCGATCTTCCGTTCGATGATCTCCGGATACAGGGTGTAGCCGTTGCGGTTGACCGCGAGCTTCCGGCCGATCACGAAGAGATTGCCGCGCTCGTCGAGGTGGCCCAGGTCCCCGGTGGTGAACCAGCCCTGCGTGGCGGGGATCACACCGCCCTCCGCGTCGAGATGACCAGTCATCATGTCCGGGCAGTCCACGAGCACTTCACCGATCTCACCGGGGACCACCGGTTCACCGGTCTCACCGACGACCTTCAGCGCGAGCCCGTCCATCACCGTGCCGCAGGCCACCGGGTTCTCCGGGGTCGCGAAGGCGACGTTGCCGAGTTCGGTGCTGCCGTAGCTGTCGAGGAGCGGCAGGCCGAACTCGTCGACGTACGAGCGGCTGAGGCTCGGGTCCAGCGGGGACGCGCCGCTGCAGAACATCCGGACCGAGCGCAGGGCCGCCCTGGCCGAGGGGCGCCGGCGTGTGATGTTCAGGATCGAACGGTACGTCGCCGGAGTGGCGTCCAGCACGGTCGCCCCGGTGTGCTCCGCGAAGCGCAGGGCGCGGTCCGGCCGGCGGAACGGGGCGATGACCAGGGAGCAGCGGGTGATCCAGGCGATCAGGACCATGGAGAGACCGTACTGGTGGTTGAAGGGCAGCAGCGGCAGCAGCACATCGTCCGGAGTGTGCCCGACATGGTGTGCGTTGCGTTCGAGGTTCTTCAGGAACCGGCCGCCGCTCTTGACGATGCCCTTGGGGCGGCCCGTGGAGCCGGAGGACCACATGATCAGCCCGTCGGGCAGGGCCTCCCACACCGTGAAGTCCAGCGCGCCGTCCTCGGGTGCGGCCCCCGCCGACGTGGCCATCACCTCGTAGAGGAAGACCGGTTCACAGCCGTCCACGACCGGCGCGTCGTCGTCGACCAGGACGATCTTGGCTCCCGCCTGGGCGCGGATCCGTTCCGTCTGATCGGCCTTCTCCTGGTGGTCCACGAGCACGATCGACGCGCCGAGGTGCATCAGCGCGAGTAACGCCCCCACGAAAGCGGTGGAGTTGCCCGCCTTGAGCAGGACACGGGTGCCGGGATGGACACCCCGCTCGCGCAGGGTACGGGCCAGGCCGAGGGCTTTGCGCTCGAAGGCGTCCAGGGTCTCGACCGAATCGGCGGCGAAGATCTTCGCGGCCATTGAACCACCTCGCTGTTCCATGGAACGGAGCCGCCGTCCGGCAGCAGGGACCCCCGTCCGCCGTCGTGCGGAGCACATGACACCGATCACGAGGGCGCGTTCACCCTAATGGCTTTACGATCACATCTCACATGAAGATCAGGTTTCTTGAGGGTGTCGTGGAAGTGTGCCCTCCGGTGTGACGCCCTGACATCCCGGTCTGCCCCTAGGGGCAATACCTCCGCGAAGATCAACTCTTTCAAAGTCCGTACTTCCGGGCCGGGTTATGGTTCTGACATGCTGTCGGTGCAAGGGGGTTGTGCCGGCGCGCGACCGATCTGGTCCTGTGCCGTTTGAGAGGACTGTGCGTGGCTCGTTCCTTAATCGCCGAGATCGACACACCGGGTGGCAGGGTGCCCGTGCGCGGATGCGTCTACGAGCCCACCCCACCCCTGTGGCTGTTCCCGTCGATCGGCGAGTACCCGCTGTACGACGACTTCGCGTACGGCCAGATGCTCAAGGACGAGCTGCGGATGGAGCGTTACGCGGCAGCGGTACGGCGCTACGCGCCCGGCCGTACCGTCCTCGACATCGGCACCGGCCAGGACGCGGTCTGGGCGCTCGCCGCGGCCAGGGCCGGCGCCCGGCACGTATGGGCCGTCGAAGTCATCCCCAAATCGGCGCGGATCGCACGGGAGAACATCGAGAAGGCCGGATTCGCCGACCGGATCACGGTGATCGAGGGCCTGTCCACCGACATCGAACTCCCCGAACCCGTCGACCTCTGCGTCTCCGAGATCATCGGCACACTCGGCGGCTCCGAGGGCGCCGGCGCCGTACTGCGCGACGCCCGGGAGCGGCTGGTCAGACCCGGTGGGCTGTTCATCCCGCACCGCAGCGTCACCACGGCCGTCGGCTTCGACCTCGGCCACGCCTCGGACGGCGAAGCGCCGGGCTTCCCGCTCTTCACCCTCCACTACCTCGAAGAGGTCTTCGCCGCCATCGGCCACCCCTTCGACCTACGGGTGTGCCTCGTCGGACCACAGGACAACCCGGCCATGAGGGAAGGGAGTTACCTGTCCAGCACCGCCGAGGTGGAACCGCTGGAGTTCAACGGCGACCTGCGCCCCGAGGGCACCGACCGGGCCGAGGTGACCTTCACCCGGGCCGGCCGCCTCCACGGACTCGCGCTCGGCATGCGCCTGTGGGTGGCCGAGGACGACGAACCGCTCGACTCGCTTGTCCAGAAAAGCAGTTGGACCCCCGTCTGGGCACCCCTCTCGGAGGTCGGCCTGCCCGTACGCCCCGGCGACCGGTTCGAGTTCACCTTCACCACGACGATGAGCGACGACGGCGTCCACCCCGACTACGCGCTGACCGGCAGACTCCGCCGCGATGTCGGCCCGGCCGTCCCCCTGCGCTGGCGCTCCGCACACCATGAGGACACCTTCCGCGCCTCGCCCTTCTACCGGTCGCTGTTCCCCGAGAGCTGATCCGGCGATGCCACCCGTACGTCTCACACCGGCCGGAGCCGGGCCACCACCGCCCTGACACCGGGGCCGGTGGTCCGGCGGGGGCCGCCACCGACACCGCGCCCCCGACCGTGCCACGGCCGACGGCCCGCCGGACCACCGAGAACCACCGCTCCTGGAGAAGCCATGCCCCGCCCCACCGACCGCCCGGTGCCCCGCGCGCCCCGAAGCGGCGAGCAGAAGAGCGCGGTCGTGTTCCCGGGACTGGCCGGGACGACCTTCGCCGCACTGGGCAAGTTCCTCGTCCTGGACCGGTTCGCCCGCCCCCGGGTACGGGTGGCGGACGAGGTGCTCGGCTACTCCCTGCTGAAACGTTTCCGGGACTCGGCGGACGACGACTACTCCGAATCCGCCCAGGTCGCCTCCCTCATCAGCTCCCTCGCCCTGGCCGAGCGCGCCGAGACCGTACGCGGCGCGCGGCCCCAGTTCTGCGCCGGACCGAGCTTCGGACTCCGCCCCACCGCCGTGTACAGCGGCGCACTGGACCTCGCCGAGGGCATCCGGCTCACCGCGGCGATCGCCCGCAGGGAACGGGAGTACTTCCGCACCCACCACAGCGACATCGTCACGCACACCGTCGTCCGCGTCCCCGCGGAACCGCTCGCCGCACTACTGGCCGAGTGGAACGCGCGCGGCGACCGGCTCGAAGTCTCGGGCGACCTCGACCAGGGATTCGCCATGGTCACCCTCCGCGAAACACTCCTCGACGCGTTCAAACAGGCGATCGGCTCCATCGGCGGCTACTCCATGCACACCATGCGCCCGCCCGCCCACTCCACCCTCTTCGGTGATCTGCGCACCGCGATGGAACAGGACGTCTTCGCCGGTGCCGACCTGCGCGCACCCCGGATCACCGTGGTCAAGGACCAGGACGGCTCGATCGTGGACACGGCGGAGGCCATGCGCACCATGCTGCTCGACACCTTCGACCGGCCCTTCGACTGGCGCGCGGTCGTCGGCACCCTCGTCGCCCGGGGCGTGCACACCGTCCACTTCACCGGCGCCGACGCGCTGTTCACCCGGCTGGACAGCACCGTCCGCCATCTCCACGTAGTGAAGACCGACCCCAAGTCGGCCCTCCGCCCGTCGTCGTTCCCCGTGGGAGAGACCGTATGACCAGCGATGCCCCGTCGTCCATACCCTCGACGCCCCCCGGACCGCGCACACCGGAGGACCTGCTCGCCCACCTGCACGCCGTACCCCGCGAACGCGCGGACGAACTGCTGCTGGACCTGGTCGTACGGGAGTTGACTACGGTCCTGCGGCTGCCCGACGGCGAACGCGTCCAGCCGGCACAGCGCTTCGCCGACCTCGGCCTCGGCTCACTCGCCGCCGTCGACCTGCACCGCGGGCTCACCGCCGCCACGGGCCTCTCCCTCCCGCTGTCCATGGCCTTCGACCGGCCCACCGCGGCCGACCTCACGGACTTCCTCGCCCGCGAACTCTTCGGCGACCCCGCCACCACCGCCCCCGCCCGCCCCGAACGGGCCGCCGGCCACGACGACCCGATCGTCCTGGTCGGCATGGGCTGCCGGTTCCCCGGCGGAGTCGGCTCCCCCGAGGACCTGTGGCAGCTCGTACGGGACGAGACCGACGCCATCACCGACTTCCCCGGCGACCGGGGCTGGGACACGGCGGAATCCTTCGACAGCGACCCCGACAGCGCCGGCAAGACCTACGTACTCTCCGGCGGCTTCCTTCCCGGAGCGGCCGACTTCGACGCGGAGTTCTTCGCCGTCTCCCCCCGCGAGGCCCAGGCCATGGACCCGCAGCAGCGACTGCTGCTCGAAGTCTCGTGGGAAGCCGTCGAACGGGCGGGCATCGACCCCACCTCCCTCGCGGGCACCGCCACCGGTGTGTTCGTGGGCCTGGAGGACCACGAGTACGGGCCAAAACTCGTCGACGCCCGCGACGGCGCCGAGGGCTACCTGATCACAGGCAACGCGGCCAGCGTCGGATCCGGCCGTATCGCCTACGCGATGGGCCTCGAAGGCCCCGTGCTGACCGTCGACACCGCCTGCTCCGGCTCCCTGGTCGCCCTGCACCTCGCCGCCCGCTCCCTGACCCGCGGCGAGTGCGATCTCGCACTGGCCGGCGGCGCCGCCGTGATGTCCACCATGGGCGGCTTCCTCGCCTTCAGCCGCCAGCGCGGCCTGGCCGCCGACGGCCGCTGCAAGGCGTTCGGCGACGACGCCGACGGCACCGGCTGGGGCGAGGGCGCCGGCATGGTCGTCCTGGAACGGCTCTCCGACGCCCAACGCCACGGCCACCCCGTCCTCGCCGTCCTGCGAGGCTCCGCCATCAACTCCGACGGCGCCACCAACGGCCTCACCGCACCGAGCGGACGCGCACAGCAACGCGTCATCCGCCAGGCACTGGCCAACGCCGGAGTCACCGCGTCCGACGTCGACCTCGTCGAGGCACACGGCACCGGCACCACCCTCGGCGACCTCATCGAGGCACAGGCCCTCCTCGCCACGTACGGCCAGGACAGGACCGAACCCCTGCGGCTGGGATCCCTCAAGACCAACATCGGCCACACCCAGGCCGCCGCGGGCGTCGCCGGAGTCATCAAGACCGTGATGGCGATGCGGCACGGCGTCATGCCGCGCACCCTCCACTCCGACACACCGTCCTCGCGGGTGGACTGGGCATCCGGCGCCGTGGAACTGCTCCGCTCCGCACGCGCGTGGCCGCGCGCCGACCGCCCCCGCCGCGCGGGAGTGTCCGCCTTCGGCTTCAGCGGCACCAACGCGCACCTCATCCTGGAGGAGGCCCCCGAACCCACCCCGCGGGCGCCCCGCGCCCTCACCGCGCCGGTGCTCCTCGCCGCCCCCGACCCGGCCTCCCTGCGCACCCGCGCCGAGAGCCTCGCCCACGCGGACCTCGCCTCCGTACACGCCCACGCCCTTACGGCGGCGACCACCCCGACCCGGCTGCCCCACCGGGCCGCGGTGATCGCGTCGGACACCGACGCACTCCGCCGGGGCCTGAACGCCCTGGCCGCAGGCGAGGACGCCCCCGGTGTGATCCGCGCACAAGCGGTCGCGCGTGCGAGCGGCGACGCGGGCACGGGCGACGGAAGCGGCGGTACGAGCGGTACGGGCGGGACACGGACCGCCTTCCTGTTCACCGGCCACCCGGCCGGACCGCTCGGAGAGGGCCCCGAGGCCACGGCGGGAACAGCCCTCGGAACGGGGCTGTACGAACGGTTCCCGGTCTTCGCCGACGCACTGGACGCCGCCTGCGCGGAGCTGGACGTCCACCTGCCCCGCCCCCTCGCACCAATGCTGCGCGGGGACGGATACGCGGGAGAGTCTCCGGCCGACGCGCAATGGGCACAGCCCGCCGCCTTCGCGGTCGAGATCGCGCTGTTCCGGCTGCTGGAATCCTTCGGAGTCACCCCCAGCCATGTCATCGGACAGGGCGCCGGCGAGATCACCGCGGCACAGGCGGCCGGGGTGCTCACCCTCGCCGACGCCGCCGCACTCGTCGTCGCACGCGGCCGGCTGACCGCTGAACTCGCCACACCCGGAGTCGAGTTGGCGGACGTGGTCGAGGAGCTGCGCTGGGTCACCGAGGTACTCGCGTACACCGCCCCGCGTATTCCGGTGCTGGCCGGGCGGCTCATGACGGACGCGGAGATCACCTCCCCCGAGCACTGGGCGAGCCTGCTGCACCGGTCCGCGCCGTGGTCTGACGGTCTCGAAACACTGCGGACGGCCGGTGTACCGACCGTCCTGGCGCTGGGACCCGCCGGGAGCGGCGTGGTGTCACTCCGCGCGACGCGCGAGCCCGCCTTCCTGACCGCGCTCGCCGAACTGCACGTGCGCGGCGTCCCCGTGCAGTGGCACACACTCCACGGCGCCGCCGAGACCGGCACCCGCGAACCGGCCGCACTCTCCCACAGGCACGCCTGGCCCGGCGCCGAGCGCACGGTGCCATGGGTGCTCTCGGGGAGGTCGGCCGAGGCGGTACGGGCGCAGGCCGCCCGCCTGCTGGACCGCGTCGAGGCGGACCCCGAGGCCGAACCGGCAGATGTGGGGCGGTCGTTGGTGACGACCCGGCCCCTCTTCGACCACCGAGTGGTGGTGGCCGGCGGTGACCGCGCGGAGCTGCTCGCCGGGCTGCGGGCAGCGGTGGACGGCGAACCCGCGCCGGGGGTGTCGCGGGGGCGCGCGACCGGTGGCGTGGGTCCGACGGGTGTGGTGTTCGTGTTCCCCGGCCAGGGGGCCCAGTGGGTCGGTATGGCAAGGGAGTTGGTGGACGCGTCGGAGGTCTTCGCGGAGGGGATGGCGGAGTGCGCGGACGCGCTGCGCCCCTTTGTGGAGTGGTCGTTGTGGGATGTGCTGGGTGATGAAACCGCGCTGGGCCGGGTGGAGGTGGTGCAGCCGGTTCTGTGGGCGGTGATGGTGTCGCTCGCGAAGCTGTGGCGGTCATGCGGCGTGGAGCCGGCGGCTGTGGTCGGCCATTCGCAGGGAGAAATCGCAGCTCTCTGTGTGGCGGGTGGTCTGTCGCTGTCGGACGGGGCCCGGGTTGTCGCTCTGCGGAGCCGTGCGATAGCGGACACGCTGGCGGGTAGTGGTGGTGGTATGGCGGCGGTGTCGTTGCCCGCCGAGCGGGCCACATCCCTGATCGAGCGGTGGGACGGTCGACTCTCGCTGGCGGCGGTGAACGGCCCCTCGTCCGTGGTGATTTCCGGTGATGCCGAGGCGCTGCGGGAGCTGGTGGCGGGATGCGAGGCGGACAGCGTCCGTGCACGCGTCATTCCAGTGGATTACGCCTCCCACTCGGTTCAGGTGGATGTGATCCGGGACCGGTTGCTGGAGGAGCTTGCGGCAGTTCATCCGGAACCGGCGTCCCTCCCGGTGTACTCCTCCGTCACCGGAAAGCTCCTCGACACGGCGTCGGCCGATGCCGCGTACTGGGTGCGTAATCTGCGGGATACCGTACGGTTCGAGGAGGCGACCCAGGCGCTGATCGAGGACGGCCGGCACATATTCGTCGAGGTCAGCCCGCATCCGGTACTCACCACCCCGCTCCAGGAGACCCTGCACGCCACCGGCACCGAAGGCATTGCCGTCGGGACTCTGCGCCGTGGTGAGGGTGGCTCGCGTCGTATGGTGGCGTCGCTTGCTGAGCTGTTTGTCCAGGGTGTGCCGGTCGCCTGGGAGCGGCTCTTCGCCGGGCTTGACGCCCGTCGGGTCGAGCTGCCGACGTACGCGTTCCAGCACCAGCGGTACTGGATGGACGAGGTCCGGCCGACGGGCCCCGCCCAGCCGCGGCAGGACACGGCGGACGCGGAGTTCTGGGACTCCGTGGAGCGTCAGGACGTCCACGCTGTCGCCAACGCGCTGGAGCTGGACACGGGCACGGTGTCGTCCGTGGTCCCCGCGCTGTCGTCGTGGCGCGCCCGCGGTCGTGACAACAGGGCTGTGGACGCCCTGCGTTACCGGGAATCCTGGCAGCGGCTGGACATCGGGCCGGGCGCCCCGGCCCCCGTCCTGTCCGAGCCGTGGCTGGTCGTCGTCCCGGCGGGCATGGACGAAGACCCGTGGGTGGCCGCCGTAGTGGCCGCGATGGGACCCCGCGCCGTACCGGTGACGTACGACGGTTTCGAGGACCGTGCCGCACTGGCCGCGCGACTCTCGGGGCACACCTGTGCCGGTGTCCTGTCCCTTCTGGCGCTCGGAAAGCCCGAGCCGGTGGTGTCGACGCTCGTCCTCGTACAGGCCCTCGGGGACGCCGGGATCAACGGACCCGTCTGGGCGGTGACCCGGGGCGCGGTGTCCGTGGGACGCCACGACCCGCTCACCGGCCCCCGGCAGGGCGGCGTCTGGGGCCTCGGCCGCGTGGCCGCGCTGGAACGGGCCGCGCGATGGGGCGGCCTGGTGGACCTGCCCGAGGCGTTCGACGACCGGGCGGCGCGCCGACTGGCATCGGTGCTGACGGGCGAACGGGACGAGGACCAGCTCGCCGTACGGGACAACGGTGTGTTCGGACGACGGCTGGTCCGGGCATCGACGCGGCCCGCGACGCGGACCGGCACGGCCCCCGCCCTCTGGCGAACCGGCGGAACCACCCTGATCACCGGCGGCACAGGCGGTCTCGGCGTGTTCGTCGCGCGCTGGGCGGTCGAGCGCGGTGCCGAACACGTGGTGCTGCTCAGCAGAAGCGGCCCGGACGCCGAGGGCGCCGGGACATCCCGCGCCGAGCTGGAGCGGCTGGGCGCCAGAGTCACCATCGTGGCCTGCGACGTCGCCGACCGCGACGCGCTCTCCGGTGTCGTGGACTCCGTCAGGGACACACTGCGCGTGGTCGTCCACGCCGCGTGCGTACGCCAGCCCCTGATGGATCTCGACACGGTGACAGCCGACGATGTCACGGCCGAACTACGGGCCAAGGTCACCGGCGCCGAGCATCTGGACGAGCTGACCCACGGCCTCGAACTGGACGCCTTCGTGCTGTTCTCCTCGGGCACGGCGACATGGGGAAGCGCCGGACAGGCCGGCTGCGCCGCCGCCGACGCAGCCCTTGACGCCCTGGCGGCCCACCGCCGGGCCCGTGGGCAGACGGCCCTGTCGGTGGCATGGGGAGCCTGGGCCGAAGCCGGCATGTCCGTCGACACCCCTGAACAGAGCGCCTATCTGCGGCGGTTGGGCGTGCTGCCGCTACGGCCGACGCAGGCTCTCGCGGCCCTTCAGCGCGCTCTCAACGACGACGACACGACCCTGACGGTCTCGGACATGGACTGGGCCCGGTTCGCCCCCGCGTTCACGGCGGCCCGTCCCAGTCCGCTGCTGTCGGACCTTCCCGAGGTCGCCGAAGCCCTGGCCGGCGACAGCGCGTCCGGTACGGACGAGACCGCCCTCACGGACTTCGGGCGCCGATGGGCCGGGACACCGGCGGGGGAGCGCCCGCGCTTCCTGCACGATCTGATCGGTGGCCATGTCGCGGCCGTACTGGGACACAGCTCACCGGACCGTGCCGATGTCGGCCAGGCATTCAAGGAGCTGGGCTTCGACTCGCTCACGGCGGTGGAGCTGCGTAACCGCCTCGCCGCCGCGACCGCGCTCAGCCTGCCCACCACCCTCGTCTTCGACTACCCCACGATCACGGGACTCGCCGGTCACCTCACCGAACTGCTCGACAGCACCACCGCCCCGGCGGGGGACACGGCAGGACACCCGGTGTCACCGCGACCGGCGCCGGTCGACAACGACCCGATCGTGATCGTCGGGATGGCGTGCCGGCTGCCCGGCGGGGTGGCGAGCCCCGAGGAGCTGTGGGGCCTGGTCACGGAGGGACAGGACGCCATCACGGGCTTCCCCACCGACCGGGGCTGGGACCTGGCCGAGCTGTACGGCACGGGCCCCCACGCCTCGGTCACCGCCGAGGGCGGATTCCTGCACGACGCGGGGGAGTTCGACGCGGGGTTCTTCGGGATCTCGCCGCGTGAGGCGATCGCCATGGACCCGCAGCAGCGGCTGCTGCTGGAGACGTCCTGGGAGGCGCTGGAACACGCCGGGATCGCCCCGGCCTCCCTGGCCGACGACCCCGTCGGCGTGTTCATCGGCGCGATTCCCTCGGGCTACGCCGAAGTGGCGGCCCGATCGGGCGAGGACATGGCGGGACACCTCGTCACCGGCGGTTCCCAGAGTGTCCTGTCCGGGCGCGTGGCATACACACTGGGCCTGCGCGGCCCGGCGGTGACGGTGGACACGGCGTGTTCGTCGTCGCTGGTGGCGCTGCATCTGGCCGTACAGGCGGTGCGGTCGGGCGAGTGCTCGATGGCCCTCACCGGCGGTGTGACGGTCATGGCGACGGCCGAGGCGTTTGTCGGATTCTCGGTGCAGGGCGGACTGGCGAGCGACGGCCGGTGCAAGGCGTTCGCGGACGGTGCCGATGGCACGGCGTGGTCCGAGGGCGCGGGTGTGCTGGTGGTGCAGCGTCTGTCGGACGCGCGACGTGCGGGCCGTCAGGTGCTGGCGGTCGTACGGTCGAGCGCTGTCAACCAGGACGGTGCGTCGAACGGTCTGACGGCGCCGAACGGTCCTGCGCAGCAGCGGGTGATCCGGCAGGCGCTGGCGGGTGCGGGGTTGTCGGCGGCGGATGTGGACGCGGTGGAGGCGCACGGTACGGGGACGGTGCTGGGTGATCCGATCGAGGCGCAGGCGCTGATCGCGACGTACGGTCAAGGTCGTTCGGAGGAACGGCCGTTGTGGCTGGGGTCCCTGAAGTCGAACATCGGTCATACGCAGGCCGCGGCGGGTGTCGCGGGCGTGATCAAGATGGTCATGGCGATGCGGCACGGTGTGCTGCCGAGGACGCTGCATGTGGACGAGCCCTCGTCGCGGATCGACTGGTCCCAGGGGGATGTACGGCTGCTGACCGAGGCGGCTCCATGGCCGGAGTCGGATCGTCCGCGCCGTGCTGGTGTGTCGTCCTTCGGGGTGTCCGGCACCAACGCGCATGTCATCCTGGAAGCCCCCGAGCCCGTCGCCGCGCCGGTTGAGTCCGTCGACGGCCCGGCCGCCGACGGCCAGAGCGGCAGTGCGGTGCCGTGGGTGCTCTCCGGGAAAACGGCCGAAGCGGTACGGGCCCAGGCGGCACGCCTGCTGGAGTGGACGGAGGCCCGGCCCACCGTCGATCTGCGGGACATGGGCTGGTCGCTCGCGACGACCAGGTCCCCGCTCGACCACCGCGCGGCGCTTGTCGGCGCCGACCGGGACACCCTGCTCGCCGGGCTGCGCGCCTGCGCGGCGGGAGAACCGACGCTCCAGGGGCAGCCCGCCGGGGCCACCTCGGGCGTGGGTGTGCTGTTCAGTGGCCAGGGTGCTCAGCGGTTGGGTATGGGGCGGCGGTTGTATGCGTCGTCGGCGGTGTTCGCTGAGGCGCTGGACGTGGTCCTGGCGGAGTTGGATCCGCAGCTGGACCGGCCGCTGACTGATGTCATGTGGGGTGAGGATCCAGGGTTGTTGGAGGGTACGGGGTGGGCGCAGCCTGCGTTGTTCGCGGTGGAGGTGGCGCTGTTCCGGGTGGTGGAGTCGTGGGGGGTGACCCCGGACTATTTGCTGGGCCATTCGGTGGGTGAGATCGCTGCCGCGCATGTGTCGGGTGTGCTGTCGTTGGCGGATGCGTGTCGTCTGGTGGCGGCGCGTGGGCGGTTGATGCAGGAGCTGCCGACCGGTGGGGCGATGGTGGCGGTGGAGGCCGGCGAGGACGAGGTCGCCGGGCTGCTCTCCTCGCGGGTGTCGATTGCGGTGATCAACTCGCCCGAGTCGTTGGTGCTTGCGGGTGATGAGGATGAAGTTGCGTGCATTGCGGGGGAGTTTGCGGGGCGTGGTCGGCGGACGAGTCGTCTGCGGGTGTCGCATGCTTTCCACTCGTCGTTGATGGAACCGATGCTCGATGACTTCGAGCGGGTATTGGCCTCTCTGACGTGGGGACTCCCGCGGATCCCCCTGGTGTCGACGCTGACCGGTGAGGTGGCTTCCGCGGAGCTGCTCTGCTCTCCGGCGTACTGGGTGCGTCAGGTGCGGGAGACGGTCCGGTTTGCCGATGGCGTACGGCGGTTGGAGGCGCTCGGCGTACGGACGCTGATCGAGGCGGGGCCGGTCGGGGTACTGGCCGCGATGGCACAGCAGACCTGCACCGAGGCCGTCACCGCCGTCGCACTGCTGCGCGGCGACGACCAGCCCGAGGACACCGCCCTGGTCACGGCGGCGGCCCGGCTGTTCGTCCAGGGCGTCCCGCTCGACTGGGCGCCGTTCTTCGCGGGGGCCCGGCGCATCGATCTGCCGACGTACGCCTTCCAGCGGCAGCGGTACTGGCCCGACGGCCCGGCGGCGGTCGGCAATGTGCTGGGCGCGGGGCTCACACCGGCCGAACACCCCTTCCTGGGCGCGACGGTCTCTCTGCCCGACTCCGGCGGCACACTGTTCACGGGCAGGGTGTCGCTGCTCTCGCACCCCTGGCTGGCCGACCATGTGGTGCGGGGACAAGCGGTCTTTCCCATGACCGGCTTCATGGAGCTGGCGGTCCGTGCGGGCGACACAGTCGGGTGCGAGCAGCTGAGCGAACTGACCCTGGAGACACCGCTGATGATTCCCGCCGAGGGCGGGCGCGGACTCCAGGTCTCCCTGACCGAGCAGGAGCGCGGCTGGACGGTCACGATCCACTCCCGCCCAGACGGCGGTGAGGTGTGGACCCGGCATGCCACGGGCGTACTGAGCGCGGCCCCGTCCACGACCGATGACACCATGTTCGACGCGGTGGGCCCGCAGTGGCCGCCGGCCGGGGCTACGGTCGTCGATATCGCGCGGACAGACACCACCGGACCCGAGAGCGCGGGCCACGAGGAGACGTACGGGCCGGTGTTCCAGGGGCTGACCCGGGCCTGGGCCCAGGGACAGCGCGTATGGGCCGAGGTCGCGCTGCCCGAGAGCCAGACGGAACGGGCCGGTGCGTTCGGCATGCATCCGGCGCTGCTCGATGCAGTCCTGCGGGCGGCGGCGTTCGCCGCTCCGCGAAAGCAGTGGGGGCTCGACGGAGAGGGCGACGGAGCGGAGGACGGCGGGGGAGAGGGAACGCGGCTGCCGTTCCACGTCACCGGTCTCGTGCTACGGGCCTCCGGCGCGGCGCGGGTACGTGCCTGCCTGACCCGGACGGGCCGCGACGAGGTCAGTGTCGCGGTCACGGACGGCGCGGGTGAGCCCGTGCTGTCGATCGGGTCCGTGCTGACGCGCTCCTGGTCGGAGACCGACATCACGGACGGGGCCGACGACACGGCCGTACTCGTCCCCCGATGGACCGAGCTGCCGCGTACATCCGGGGCGGGACTGGTCCGGCCGGGCGACGACTGGACCGTGGTGGGAACGGGCGGCCACCACACCGATATGCCCGCCCTGACGGCCTCGCTCGACGCGGGCACGCCCGTACCGCGACGCGTGGTACTCGTCCCGCCGCACCACTCCGTGCCGCATGAGGTCGTCCGAGCGACGCATGACGTCACGGCGTGGACGCTGGCGCAGCTGCGGCACTGGCTGGAGGAACGGCGTTACGCAGAAGCCCGGTTGACCGTGGTGACCCGGGCCGCGGTCACCACAGGCCCGGACGACCCGCTGACCGACCTGCCCGCCGCCGCCGTCTGGGGCCTGGTCCGCTCGGCCCAGACGGAAAACCCCGACCGGATCACACTGGTCGACCTGGAGACCCGATACGCCCCGGAGACCCTCAATGCTCCGGAGGCCCGGAACACCCCGGACGGCCTGAACACCCCGGACGGCCTGCGCGACGACGCGGCCGTAACCGGCCAGGATCTCCTGACCCTGGTCCTCCGGGCGGACGCGACCGGCGAGCCTCAGGTCGCCCTGCGCGGCGACACGGTCCTCGTCCCCCGACTGGTCCGTCACACCACCGCCGAGGCCACAGCGCCCACAACGCCTGCCGCTCTCGCGGGGCCGAACGGAGCGGTCCTGATCACCGGCGGTACGGGCGGCCTGGGCAGCCGGCTCGCCCAGCACCTCGTCCGTCACCACGGGGTCAGGGACCTGCTGCTGGTCAGCCGCCGCGGCGAGCGGGCCGAAGGCGCGGCCGAACTGGTCGCGACCCTGTCCGGGCTGGGCGCCCGGGCCACCGTGGTGGCCTGCGACGTCTCCGACCGCGACGCGCTGGCGGCGCTGCTGGCCACGCACCCGGTGGCGGGCGTCGTCCACACCGCCGGTGTGGTGAACGACGGGATCATCGGCACACTGACCCCGGAGCGGCTGGGCTCCGTCCTCGCGCCGAAGGCCGACGCGACCTGGCATCTCCATGAGCTGACCCGCGACCTGGGCCTCGATCTGTCGCTGTTCGTCGTCTTCTCGTCCCTGGCCGGCCTGTTCGGCGGGCCGGGGCAGGGCAACTACGCGGCTGCGAACGTCTTCGCGGACGCGGTCATGCAGGCGCGCCGTCAGAACGGGCTGCCCGGTATCTCGCTGGCCTGGGGCGCGTGGTCGCCCGAGGCCGGTCTCACCGCGGCCCTGTCGGACATCGACCTGCGGCGGATGAACGCGTCGGGCATGCCACCGCTCTCGATCGAGCAGGGACTCGGCCTCTTCGACCGGGCACTGAGCGCCGGTGAACCGGTCGTGGGACTGACCCGTCTGGACACCGTGGCGCTGCGCGCCCAGCCCGAAGTCCCCCTGGTGCTGCGGTCCCTCGTCGGCCGCGTGGTCCGGCGGAGCGCCGGCGACGGGCGTCACGACACCGACGGCTTCGCCCACCGCTGGGCCGGGATACCGGCCGACGACCGTACGCGCTTCCTGCGCGAGCTGATCCACGGGCAGGTCACCACCGTGCTGGGGCATGGCGCCGCCACCCGGATCGATGTTGGGCAGGCGTTCAAGGAGCTGGGCTTCGACTCGCTGACGGCGGTGGAGCTGCGCAACCAGCTCACCGCGGCGACCGGTCTTGTCCTGCCCGCCACATTGGCCTTCGACTATCCCTCGATCACCGCACTCGCCGACCACGTGGCCGAACTCCTGGGCGCACCGCGCGCCGAGGACATCAGCGCCGTGCCGGCCGTCCTCCCGGCGACCGACGACCCGGTTGTCATCGTCGGTATGGCATGCCGTTACCCCGGCGAGGTGTCGAGCCCCGACCAGTTGTGGCGGCTGGTCGCGGACGGCCGGGACGCCGTGGCCGGCTTCCCGGAGGACCGGGGCTGGGACCTGGACGAACTGCTCGGCTCGGGCCCTGGCTCCGGCGCCTCCGTCACCGCGAAGGGCGGATTCCTCGCCGGTGTAGGGGAGTTCGACGCGGGGTTCTTCGGGATCTCGCCACGTGAGGCGGTGGCGACCGACCCGCAGCAGCGGCTGCTGCTGGAGGCATCGTGGGAGGCGCTGGAACACGCCGGTATTGACCCGACGTCCCTGGCCGGCAGCCCGGTCGGTGTCTTCGTGGGCGCTTTCGAGTCCGGATACGCCCAGGTGGCGGGCCGGTCCGGCGAGGACATGACCGGCCACCTCATGACCGGGGGCTCACCGAGCGTCGCCTCGGGCCGGGTCGCGTACGTACTCGGCCTTCAGGGCCCGGCACTGACAGTGGACACAGCATGCTCGTCGTCGCTGGTGGCGCTGCATCTGGCCGCTCAGGCGCTGCGGTCGGGCGAGTGCACGATGGCGCTCGCCGGTGGTGTGACCGTCATGGCGACACCCGAGACCTTCGTCGGCTTCACCCAGCAGGGCGGCCTGTCGGCGGACGGCCGGTGCAAGGCGTTCGCGGACGGTGCCGATGGCACGGGGTGGTCCGAGGGGGCGGGTGTGCTGGTGGTGCAGCGGTTGTCGGACGCCCGCCGCGAGGGCCGCCGGGTGCTGGCGGTCGTACGGTCGAGTGCGGTGAACCAGGACGGTGCGTCCAACGGTCTGACGGCGCCCAACGGCCCGGCGCAGCAGCGGGTGATCCGGCAAGCGCTGGCGGGTGCGGGGTTGTCGGCGGCGGGTGTGGACGCGGTGGAGGCGCATGGTACGGGGACGGTGCTGGGCGACCCGATCGAGGCGCAGGCGCTGCTGGCGACGTACGGCCAGGACCGTTCGGCCGATCGGCCTTTGTGGCTGGGGTCGTTGAAGTCGAATATCGGTCATACACAGGCTGCGGCGGGTGTCGCGGGCATCATCAAGATGGTCATGGCGATGCGGCACGGTGTGCTGCCGAGGACGCTGCATGTGGACGCGCCGTCGTCGAAGGTGGACTGGTCCCAGGGGGATGTCCGGCTGCTGACCGAGGCCACACCATGGCCCGAGACGGGGCGCCCGCGCCGGGCCGGGGTGTCGTCCTTCGGTGTGTCGGGGACGAACGCCCACGTCATTCTCGAAGCCGATACGGAGTCGGAGTACGCGACGGACGCGCCCGCGACCGACCTCGGCACCGGTATCGAGGCGGGGGCCGGAGGCGGGACCGGTCTCGCCGGAACCGAGGTGCCGTGGGTGCTGTCCGGCAGATCGGTCGAGGCGGTGCGTGGCCAGGCGGTGCGCCTGCTGGAGTGGGCGGAGGGCGCCCCCGGCGTCGCTGTGCCGGATGTGGCGTGGTCGTTGGCCACGACACGTGCGGTCTTCGACCACCGTGCGGTGGTGGCCGGCGGTGACCGCGAGGAACTGCTGTCCGGGCTGCGGGCCGTGGCGGACGGTGAGCCTGCGGCAGGAGTGTCGCAGGGACGTGCGGCCGGTGGCGTGGACTCGGCGGGCGTGGTGTTCGTGTTCCCCGGCCAGGGGGCCCAGTGGGTCGGTATGGCACGGGAACTGATGGACGAGTCAGCGGTGTTCGCGGAGGCGATGTCCGAGTGTGCTGATGCCCTGGGCGCGTTCGTGGACTGGAAGTTGTCGGATGTGCTGGATGATGAATCCGCTCTGGACCGGGTGGAGGTGGTGCAGCCGGTTCTGTGGGCGGTGATGGTGTCGCTCGCGAAGGTGTGGCGGTCGTGCGGTGTGGAGCCGGCCGCCGTGGTCGGCCATTCGCAGGGAGAAATCGCTGCCCTCTGTGTGGCGGGCGGTCTGTCGCTGTCGGACGGGGCGCGGGTCGTTGCTCTGCGGAGCCGCGCGATAGCCGACACGCTGGCGGGTAGCGGTGGTGGTATGGCGGCGGTGTCGCTGTCCGCCGAGCGGGCCACATCCCTGATCGAGCGGTGGGACGGCCGACTCTCGCTGGCGGCGGTGAACGGCCCCTCATCCGTGGTGATTTCCGGTGATGCCGAGGCGCTGCGCGACCTGGTGGCAGACTGCGAGGCGGACAGCGTCCGTGCACGCGTCATACCGGTGGATTACGCCTCCCACTCGGTTCAGGTGGATGTGATCCGGGACCGGCTGCTGGAGGAGCTTGCGGCAGTTCATCCGGAACCGGCATCCCTCCCGGTGTACTCCTCCGTCACGGGCAAGCTCCTCGACACGACCTCGGCGGATGCCGCGTACTGGGTGCGCAATCTACGCGACACGGTCCGCTTCGAGGAGGCGACCCAGGCGCTGATCGCGGCCGGCCGGCACACGTTTGTCGAGGTCAGCCCGCATCCCGTACTCACCACGCCCCTCCAGGAGACCCTGGACGCCACCGGTGCCGAAGGCATTGCCGTCGGGACTCTGCGCCGTGGTGAGGGTGGCTCGCGTCGTATGGTCGCGTCGCTTGCTGAGCTGTTCGTCCAGGGTGTGCCGGTCGCCTGGGAGCGGCTCTTCGCCGGGCTTGACGCCCGTCGGGTCGAGCTGCCGACGTACGCGTTCCAGCACGAGCGGTACTGGCCGGATGCCCCGGCAACGGTCGGTGATGTGGTGGCGGCGGGCCTGGCGTCGGCCGAGCACCCTTTGCTCAGCGCGATGGTGGAGCTTCCGGAGTCCGGCGGGTTGCTGTTCACCGGCAGGATCTCCGTACGCACCCACCCGTGGCTCGCGGACCACATGGTGCGAGGCCATGCTGTTCTCCCGCCGACGGCGTTCGTCGAACTGGCCGTCCGCGCCGGCGACTCCGTCGGCTGTGGTCACCTCCGCGAACTGGAACTGGCCGCACCGCTGGTCGTACCCGAACGTGGTGGCTGCCGGCTTCGGGTGTCGCTCACCGAGTGCGAGGAGGGCTGGACGGTGAGCGTCCACGCCCGCCCCGACGGAGGCGAGCACTGGACCAGGCACGCCACCGGGCTGTTGACCACCCGCACGTCCTCCGACGCGGACTTCACCGGGCTGGCAGCGGCGGCGCCATGGCCGCCGAGCGGCGCCACGGAGATCGACCTCTCCGGCCTCTACGCGCACACCGGCACCGGCCTGTCCGGTACGGACGTGGTGCGCGGGCCGGTGTTCCAGGCGCTCACCCGGGCCTGGGCCCAGGGCGACCGGATATGGGCCGAGGCGGCCCTGCCCGAGAGCCGGACGGACCGGGCCGGGGCGTACGGTGTGCACCCGGCCCTGCTGGACGCCGCGTTGCAGGCGGTGACGGCCGAGTCCGGGCTGCTGCCCGCCGCGTTCGGCGATGTGGTGCTCCGGGCCACGGGAGCGACGCACGTACGGGTGTGTCTCACCCGGATCCACGACGACGAATACAGCGTCGCGATCGTCGACGGCGACGGTGCGCCGGTGCTGTCGATCGGCTCGGCGGTGCTGCGCCCGATTCCGGAGGGCGACTTCGCCGCCGCGCCCCAGGACGCGGTAATACTCGTTCCGCAGTGGACCGCTCTGGACGCGGTGAGTGGCGGCAGCACCTCTGCTTCCGCTTCCGCCGACGGCTGGGTCGTGGTGGGGCCGGGTGGGGAGGCCACGGATCTGGACACGCTGATCGCGGCGGTGGCCGCCGGGGCCCCCGTACCGCGGCAGGTGGTTCTCGCCGTACCGCATCACCCCCGTCCGGCGCCCGGCCTCGTGCACGAGGTCACCGTCCGGACACTGGAGGAAGTACAGCGCTGGCTCGGTGAACAGCGCTTCGCGGCAACGCGGTTGGCCGTCCTCACCCGCTCGGCGGTGACCACCGGCGCGGACGACCCGGTGACCGATCTGCCCGCGGCGGCGGTCTGGGGCCTCATCCGCTCGGCACAGACGGAGAACCCCGACCGGATCACCCTTGTCGACCTGACACCGGACGCGCCCTTGGATCTCCCGGCGCTGGCCGCCGCGGTCCTGACAGCGGAGGACCAAGTGGCCTTCCGCGACGGAGAGATGAGGGTGCCACGCCTGATCCGCCGTACCCCGGTTGCCGCCCCGGCCGCGGCCGGGGACGGAGAGACCGGCGCGGTGCGCGGCACGGTCGTGATCACCGGTGCCCTGGGCGGTCTCGGCAGCCTGACGGCTCGTCATCTCGTACGTGCCCACGGCGTGCGGCACCTGCTGCTGGCGAGTAGGCGCGGTGAACGCGCCGAGGGCGCCGCCGAGCTGACCGAGGAGCTGACCGCACTGGGCGCGCGGGTCACGGTCGTGGCCTGTGACGTGTCCGACCGGGACGCCCTTGCCGCGATGCTGGCGGCCGTGCCCGAGGAGCACCCGGTCTCGGGGATCGTTCACACGGCGGGCGTGCTGGACGACGGTGTCATCGGCTCGCTCACCGGCGAGCGGGTGAGCCGGGTGCTGCGCCCGAAGGTGGACGCGTCGTGGCATCTGCACGAGCTGACCCAGGGCATGGACCTGTCGTTCTTCGTGGTGTTCTCGTCCCTGGCGGGGCTGCTGGGCGGGCCTGGTCAGGGCAACTACGCGGCGGGGAACGTATTCGCCGACACACTGGCGCAGTGGCGCCGGCAGGCCGGGCTTCCGGGCGTGTCGATGGCGTGGGGAGCTTGGACGCCCGAGGTCGGACTGACCGGGACACTGACGGACGTCGACCTGCGGCGCATGGCCCGCGCGGGGATGCCGCTGCTCACCGTGGAGCAGGGCCTCGACCTCTTCGACCAGGCGCTCAGTAGTGACGACGCCGTTCTGGGCCTGACCCGGCTCGACACGGCCGCCCTGCGCGCACAGGGCGAGGTGCCGACCGTCCTGCGCTCCCTCGTCGGCGGTGTGGTGCGCCGCGCCGCCGGGGAGGCGCGGCAGCGGCCCGGCGGCTTCGCACGGCGCTGGTCCGCACTGCCCGCCGAGGAACGCCCCCGCTTCCTGCACGGACTGCTGCGCGGCCATGTCGCGGCGGTGCTCGGGCACCGGTCGCCCGATCACATCGACGCCGACGAGGCTTTCAAGCTCCTCGGCTTCGACTCGCTGACCGCCGTCGAGCTGCGCAACGAGGTGGCGGCGGCGACCGGGCTGGCCCTGCCCGCGACCCTGGTGTTCGACTACCCCACCATCACACTGCTGGCCGAGCATCTCGCGGACCGTCTCGCCGAGCTGCTCGGTGAGACACGGACCCCGGCCGATGCCGTGGGCACACCGCCGCCGGTGGTATCGGTGACCGACGACCCGATCGTGATCGTCGGCATGGCCTGCCGGTTCCCGGGGGACGTGGCGGACCCCGACGGACTCTGGCGGCTGCTGGCAGACGGCGAGGACGCCGTCGCGGGCTTCCCGACCGACCGGGGCTGGGACCTGGACGAGCTGCTGGGCTCCGGGGCTTCGGCCACCGCGAGGGGCGGCTTCCTGGACGGAGTCGGTGATTTCGACGCGGGGTTCTTCGGGATCTCGCCGCGTGAGGCGATCGCCATGGATCCGCAGCAGCGGCTGCTGCTGGAGACGTCCTGGGAGGCGCTGGAACACGCCGGCATCGACCCGGCGTCGATGGCGGGCACAGCGGCCGGGGTTTTCGTCGGTGCCTTCCCGTCCGGGTACACCGAGCTGGCGTCCCGGGCCGACGGGGACCTGGCCGGGCATCTGATCACCGGTGGTTCCGGGAGCGTTGTCTCGGGCCGGGTGGCGTACACGCTGGGGCTGCACGGTCCTGCGGTGACGGTGGACACGGCGTGTTCGTCGTCGCTGGTGGCGCTGCATCTGGCCGCGCAGGCGCTGCGGTCCGGGGAGTGCACGATGGCCCTCGCGGGCGGTGTCACCGTCATCGCGACCCCGGACACCTTCGTCGGGTTCTCCCAGCAGGGCGGCTTGTCGGCCGATGGCCGGTGCAAGGCGTTCGCGGACGGTGCTGATGGCACGGGGTGGTCCGAGGGTGCGGGTGTGCTGGTGGTGCAGCGGCTGTCGGACGCGCGGCGGGAAGGCCGCCGGGTGCTGGCGGTCGTACGGTCGAGCGCTGTCAACCAGGACGGTGCGTCGAACGGTCTGACGGCGCCGAACGGTCCTGCGCAGCAGCGGGTGATCCGGCAGGCGCTGGCGGGTGCGGGGTTGTCGGCGGCGGATGTGGACGCGGTGGAGGCGCACGGTACGGGGACGGTGCTGGGTGATCCGATCGAGGCGCAGGCGCTGATCGCGACGTACGGTCAAGGTCGTTCGGAGGAACGGCCGTTGTGGCTCGGGTCCCTGAAGTCGAACATTGGTCATACGCAGGCTGCGGCGGGTGTCGCGGGTGTGATCAAGATGGTGTTGGCGATGCGGCACGGTGTGCTGCCGAGGACGCTGCATGTGGACGCTCCGTCGTCGAAGGTCGACTGGTCCGAAGGCATGGTGCGTCTCCTCACGGACACCACTCCGTGGCCGGAGTCGGATCGGCCGCGTCGGGCGGGTGTGTCGTCCTTCGGCGTGTCCGGCACCAACGCGCATGTCATCCTGGAAGCCCCTGAGCCTGCTGCCGGGCCGGTCGAGGGCGTGGCTGATGGTGCGTCCCGAGGCGTGGTGCCGTGGGCACTGTCGGGGAAGACGGCCGAAGCGGTACGGGCCCAGGCGGCGCGCTTGCTGGACCGGGCGGCGGCCGACCCCACGCTCGAAACGCGGGACGTGGCCCGGTCGCTGGCGACGACCCGGTCCCGGTTCGATCACCGTACGGTCGTCTTGGGCACGGACCGCGACACCCTGCTCGCCGGGCTTCGCGCGGTAGCGGAGGGTACGCCCAGTGCACAGGCGTTCCAAGGCCATGCCCGGGCGGGATCCGGAGCCGGTGTGGGTGTGCTGTTCAGCGGCCAGGGTGCGCAGCGGCTGGGTATGGGGCGCCGGTTGTACGCGTCGTCGGCGGTGTTCGCTGAGGCGCTGGACGTGGTCCTGGCGGAGTTGGATCCGCAGCTGGACCGGCCGCTGACCGAGGTCATGTGGGGTGAGGATCCGGAGCTGCTGGAGCAGACGGGGTGGGCGCAGCCTGCTTTGTTCGCGGTGGAGGTGGCGCTGTTCCGGGTGCTGGAGTCGTGGGGAGTGACTCCGGACTACCTGTTGGGCCACTCCGTCGGTGAGATCGCTGCCGCGCATGTGTCGGGCGTGCTGTCGTTGGCGGACGCGTGTCGTCTGGTGTCGGCACGCGGCCGGCTGATGCAGGCGCTGCCGACCGGTGGGGCGATGGTGGCGGTGGAGGCCGGCGAGGACGAGATGGCCGGGCTGCTCTCGGAGCGGGTGTCGATCGCGGTGATCAACTCGCCCGGGTCATTGGTTCTGGCCGGTGACGAGGATGAAGTCACCCGAATCGCTGGGGAGTTCGCGGGTCGTGGTCGGCGGACGAGTCGGCTGCGGGTGTCGCATGCTTTCCACTCGTCGTTGATGGAGCCGATGCTCGACGAGTTCGAGCAGGTGTTGAAGTCGCTGGTCTGGCATGCGCCGGGGATCGCGGTGGTGTCGACGCTGACCGGTGAGGTGGTGGACGCGGAGGAGTTCTGCGTTCCGGCGTACTGGGTGCGTCAGGTGCGGGAGACAGTCCGGTTCGCCGATGGCGTACGGCGGTTGGAGGCGCTCGGTGTACGGACGTTGATCGAGGCGGGGCCGAACGGGGCTCTGGCCGCGATGGCACAGCACACCGCCACCGATGAGGCCGTCGCCGCCGTACCTCTGCTGCGCGGCGACGACCAGCCCGAGGACACCGCCCTGGCCGCCGGAGCCGCGAGGCTGTACGTCCGGGGTGTTCCCATGAACAGGCATGCGCTCTTCACCGGATCCGGTGCCGGTGCCGGTGCCGGTGCCGACGTTGACGGGGACCGGTGGGTGGATCTGCCGACCTACGCCTTCCAGCGCGAGCGGTACTGGGTCGAGGCGGCGGAGACCACGGCCCCCGCCGTGCGGGACACGGAGGACGCGGAGTTCTGGGCGTCCGTCGAGCGGCAGGACGTGGGGGCGCTCGCGGAGTCGCTGGGGCTCGACAGCGCTGTCGTGTCCCCGCTGCTGCCCGCGCTGTCCTCGTGGCGCGACCGGAACCGTGACGACCGGACCGTGGACAGCTGGCGCTATCGCGAGCTTTGGAAGAAGCTGGACGGCTTCTCCTCCGCGGAGGTGACGTCCCCCTGGCTGGTCGTTGTGCCCAGTGCCAGTGCCAGTGCCAGTGCCAGTGCCAGTGCCGTCGACGCGGATGACTGGGCGGCGCAGGTGGTGGCCGCGATGGGCCCGGATGCCCACGTACTGGAGCTGACGGACGACGGCGCGGACCGCGCGGCGCTCGCCGCACGCCTGCCCGATGGGGACTTCGCCGGTGTGCTGTCCCTGCTGGCGACGACCGGGTCCGGCGAGCGCGGTGAGCGCGGTGAGCGCGGTGAATCCGGGCCGGGCGCGACCCCACCCGGTGTGGTCCCGACGCTGACACTGCTCCAGGCGCTCGGCGACGCCGGGAACGAGGCGCCCGTGTGGGCGGTGACCCGCGGTGCGGTGTCGGTCGGGCGGCAGGACCCCGTGACCAGCCCCTGGCAGGCCGGTACCTGGGGCGTCGCCCGGGTGGCCGCGCTGGAGAGGCCGCGGCAGTGGGGCGGTGTGGTGGACCTGCCCGGGACGCTCGACGACCGGGCGACGCGACGGCTCACTTCGATTCTGTCGGAAGTGTCGGTACGGTCCGCATCCGCGGAGCCCGGGGCCTCGGGCGAGGACCAGCTCGCGGTGCGGGACGGTGAGGTGTTCGGCCGACGGCTTGTGCACGCGCCGAGCGGCGGCTCCGGCGCGGGGCCCTCCGGAGCGGTGCCCTGGTCGGTGGGCGGCACCGTACTGATCACCGGCGGCACGGGCGGGCTCGGTGCGTTCGTCGCCCGGTGGGCGGTCGAGCGCGGCGCCGAACACGTCGTCCTGCTGAGCAGGCGTGGCCCGGACGCGACGGGCGCCCAGCGGCTGTGCGCAGAACTGGAGGCACTGGGCGCGCGGGTCACCGTCGCCGCCTGCGACGTGACGGATCGGAGCGCGCTCGCCGCTGTGATCGACGGCATCCCCGGGGACGTTCCGCTGACCACGGTGGTGCACGCCGCCGGAGTGAGCCACGGGGTCGTGGAGATCGATGAGGTGACACCGGGCCAGGTGGAGGCGGAACTGCGGGCCAAGGTGGCCGGCGCCACACACCTCGATGAGCTGACGCGTGACATGGATCTGGACGCGTTCGTGCTGTTCTCCTCGGGCGCCTCGGCATGGGGCAGTGGTGGCCAGTCCGCCTACGCCGCCGGGAACGCCTATCTGGACGCCCTGGCGGCGCACCGCCGGGCGCACGGGCGGCCGGGCACCGCGATCGCGTGGGGCAACTGGGCCGAGGCGGGGATGGCCGTCGACAATCCGGAACAGGGGGCGTATCTGCGGAGGTTGGGCGTTCTGCCCATGCGTCCGGAACTCGCTCTCACGGCCCTCGCGCGCATACTGCGCGACGACGAGTCCGGGATGACCGTCACGGACATGGACTGGTCGAAGTTCGCTCCGGCGTTCACGGTGGCCAGGGCAAGCGCGCTGCTGTCCGACATCCCCGAGGTCGGTCAGGCCCTCGCCGGGGCCGCCGTACCGGACACCGACGACGCTGCGGGATCCGGATTCGCCCGGCGGTGGGCGGCTCTCGCAGCCATTGAACGCCCCAGATTCCTCAAGGAGTTCATTCGGGGACACGTCGCCACCGTGCTGGGGCACGGCGCCGCCACCCGGATCGATGTTGGGCAGGCGTTCAAGGAGCTGGGCTTCGACTCGCTGACGGCGGTGGAGCTGCGTAATCAGCTCACCGCGGCGACCGGTCTTGTCCTGCCCGCCACATTGGCCTTCGACTATCCCTCGATCACCGCACTCGCCGGACACCTGACCGAACTGCTGGGCGGCGACAGCGAGTCGGACGACGACAAGGCCCTCCGCAGGGCCATCGCGTCCGTCTCGCCGGCCAGGCTCCGAGAAGCGGGTCTGCTGGATCTCGTCCTCGGTCTGGCCGACAACACGCAAGATCAACGGCATCAGGATCAGCAGCAGCAACAACAGCAACAGCAACAAGAACAACAGCAGCAAGAAGACGATGAGGCAGCCCTGTTGGCCGCCGACGTGGACGATCTGGTCCGGATCGCTCTCGCTGGAAACGACGATTCGTGACAACGCGGAAACTGTGGAGCTGACAATGAGTACGTCTGCGGACAAAATAGTTGACGCGTTGCGCGCCTCGTTGCTGGAGAACAAGCGACTCCAGCGCAAGAACCAGCAGCTCGTCGCCGCCTCGACCGAGCCGATCGCGATCATCGGCATGTCATGCCGGCTGCCCGGCGGTGTGTTCGGCCCCGATCAGCTCTGGGACTTGGTCGACGAGGGCCGGGACGCGATCTCGGGCTTCCCCGACGACCGCGGCTGGGACCTGGAGGCGCTGCACGGCAGCGGGAACAGCGCCTCGGCCACGGCCGAAGGCGGCTTCCTCGCGGGCGCCGGGGAGTTCGACGCGGGCTTCTTCGGGATCTCGCCGCGTGAGGCGATCGCGATGGACCCGCAGCAGCGGCTGCTGCTGGAGACGTCCTGGGAGGCGCTGGAGCACGCGGGCATCGCCCCGTCGTCCCTGGCGGGTGGCCAGGTCGGCGTGTTCGTCGGTGCTTCTCCCTCGGGGTACGTGGAGGTGGCGGACCGGTCCGGGGACGATGTGGCGGGGCATCTGATCACCGGTGGTTCCCAGAGTGTGATCTCCGGCCGCGTGGCATACACCCTGGGTCTCCAGGGCCCGGCGCTGACGGTGGACACCGCGTGCTCGTCCTCACTCGTCGCCCTGCACCTGGCCGTTCAGGCGCTGCGATCCGAGGAGTGCTCGATGGCTCTCGTCGGTGGCACGGCGGTCATGGCGACCCCGGACACCTTCATCGGCTTCTCCCAGCAGGGCGGGCTGGCGGCCGACGGCCGGTGCAAGGCGTTCGCGGACGCAGCCGACGGCACGGGATGGGCCGAGGGTGCGGGTGTGCTGGTGGTGCAGCGCCTGTCGGACGCCCGAAAGGAAGGCCGCCGGGTGCTGGCGGTCGTACGGTCGAGCGCCGTCAACCAGGACGGCGCGTCCAACGGGCTGACCGCGCCCAACGGTCCCGCACAGCAGCGGGTCATCCGGCAGGCCCTCCTGAACGGCGGACTGTCGACGGCCGACGTGGACGTGGTCGAGGGACACGGTACGGGTACGGTGCTGGGCGACCCGATCGAGGCGCAGGCGCTGCTCGCCACGTACGGCCAAGGGCGCCCGGAGGAACGGCCGTTGTGGCTCGGGTCCCTGAAGTCGAACATTGGGCACGCGCAGGCCGCCGCCGGTGTCGCGGGCGTGATCAAGATGGTCATGGCGCTGCGGCACGCCGTGCTGCCGCCGACCCTGCACGTGGACGCGCCCTCCGCGAAGGTCGACTGGTCCCGGGGTGCCGTAAGGCTGCTGACCGAGTCCACCCCGTGGCCCGAGACGGGCCGTCCACGCCGGGCGGGGGTGTCGTCCTTCGGTGTGTCGGGGACGAACGCGCACATCATTCTCGAAGCCGCCACCGAGACCGGGACCGAGCCCCGGACCGAACAGGACGGCGTACCGGCGCGGCCGGTTCTGCGCGGTGCGGTGCCGTGGGTGCTGTCGGGCAAGACGGCAGAGGCAGTACGGGACCAAGCGGCCCGGCTCTTGGAGTGGGCCGGGACGGGGTCGAGCCCGGAGATCGAACCGGCCGCTGTGGGGCGGTCGTTGATCACCACCCGGGCTCTGTTCGATCACCGCCTGGTGGTGGCCGGTGACGACCGCGAAGAGCTGCTGGCCGGGCTGCGGGCCGTAGTGGCGGGCGAGCCTGTGCCGCAGGTGGTCCAGGGTGCGGCGGCCGGTGACACGGACGCGGGTGTGGTGTTTGTGTTCCCGGGCCAGGGCGGCCAGTGGGTCGGTATGGCGCGGGAACTGATTGATGTATCACCGGTGTTCGCGGAGGCGATGTCCGAGTGCGCTGAGGCTCTGGGCGCGTTCGTGGACTGGAAGCTCGCGGATGTGCTGGATGATCAAGTGGCCCTGGACCGGGTGGAGGTGGTGCAGCCGGTTCTGTGGGCGGTGATGGTGTCGCTCGCGAAGCTGTGGCGGTCGTGCGGTGTGGAGCCGGCCGCCGTGGTCGGCCATTCCCAAGGAGAAATCGCTGCCCTCTGTGTGGCGGGCGGTCTGTCGCTGTCGGACGGGGCCCGGGTCGTCGCTCTGCGGAGCCGCGCGATAGCGGACACCTTGGCGGGTAGCGGTGGTGGTATGGCGGCGGTGTCGCTGCCCGCCGACCGGGCCACAGAGCTGATCGAGCGCTGGGACGGCCGACTCTCGCTGGCGGCGGTGAACGGCCCCTCATCCGTGGTGATTTCCGGTGATGCCGAGGCGCTGCGGGAGCTGGTAGTCGGATGCGAGGCGGACAGCGTCCGTGCACGCGTCATTCCAGTGGATTACGCCTCCCACTCGGTTCAGGTGGATGTGATCCGGGACCGGCTGCTTGAGGAGCTTGCGGCAGTTCATCCGGAACCGGCATCCGTCCCCGTGTACTCCTCCGTCACCGGGAAGCTTCTGGACTCCGGCACGGCCGTTGACGCGGCCTACTGGGTGCGTAATCTGCGCGAGACCGTACGGTTCAAGGATGTCACCCACGCACTGATCGCCGACGGATACCGGGCGTGGCTGGAGATCGGTCCGCACCCCGTTCTGACCACCGCCGTGCAGGAGACACTGGACGAGGCCGGTGAGACGGGCGTCGTCCTGGGGACGCTGCGCCGTGGCGAGGGCGGTGCCCGGCGGATGGGCGCGTCGCTGGCCGAGCTGTTCGTGCGGGGTGGACACGTCGCGTGGGAAGCGGTGTTCGGCGGAGCCGGTGCGGGTGCCGACACCGCCACGGACACAGGCCCCGCCGACGGGAAGGGCTGGCCGGGCGTCGACCTGCCGACGTACGCGTTCCAGCACGAGCGGTACTGGCCGGACAGCCCGGCCGCCGTCGGGGATGTCATCGGGGCGGGCCTGGCGTCCGCCGGACATCCGCTGCTGGGCGCGATGATCTCCCTGCCGCAGTCCGGCGGCACACTGTTCACGGGCCGGATCTCCCTCCGGTCGCACCCCTGGCTGGCCGACCATGTGGTGCGCGGTGTGGCCGTGTTCCCCGGCACCGGATTCGTGGAGCTGGCGATCAGAGCCGGCGACGCGGTGGGCTGCGACCAGGTCGGTGAGCTGGTGCTCGAAGCCCCACTGGTCGTGCCCGCGCAGGGCGGCTGTCAGATCCAGCTCCTCCTGACCGAGGAGCTGCCCGGCTGCTGGACCCTGGCCGTCCACGCTCGGCCCGACACCACCGACGCCTGGACCCGTCACGCCACCGGCGTTCTGACCCGCCGTACGACCGGCGGCGTCGTAGACGAGAGCGCCTTCGCCGACCTCGATTCGGTGTGGCCGCCCGCTCGGGCGAAGGCGGTCGACACCTCCGGGATGTACGGCACCGACGCGGACCCGGAGGCGGACCAAGAGGCTGGTCCCGACGGGCGTACCGGTCCAGGCGCCGATGTGTTCTACGGGCCGGTGTTCCAGGGCCTGACCAAGGCATGGCGTCAGGGCGACCAGGTCTGGGCCGAAGTCGCCCTGCCCGAGAGCCGTCCGGCGGAGTCCGGACCGTTCGGTATCCACCCGGCTCTGCTCGACTCCGTGTTGCACGCCGCGATGTTCTTCACCGGCTCGGACGCGATCGCGCCCGCCCGGCTGCCCTTCACGTTTACCGATGTCGTCCTGCGGGCCTCGGGCGCGACCCGGGTACGGGTGTGCCTGACCCGCACCGGCGAGGACGAGGTCGCCGTCGTCGTGGCCGACAGCACGGGCTCCCCGGTGCTGTCGATCGGATCCCTGCTGACCCGCCCGCTGCCGGAGGGCGACTTCGCCGCCGGCCTTCAGGACACGGCCGTGCTCGTGCCCCGCTGGATCGGTGTGGACGCTGTCCCGGACAGTTCGGTGCCGTCCGCCGGTGACTGGGCCGTCGTGGGCCAGGACGCGGCGTATCCCGACCTCGACGCGCTCATCACGGCGCTCGACGGTGGGACCCCGGTGCCCCGCACGGTGCTCCTCGCCGTACCGCACCACCCCGATGCCCCGTCGGAGGCGGTCGCCGGCCTGGCGCACCGGGTCACGGTGTGGGCGCTCGAACAGCTCCAGCAGTGGCTGGCCGAACCGCGCCTCGGCGACACGCGGCTGGCCGTGGTGACCAAGGCGGCGGTCACCACCGGTGCGGACGATCCGGTACTCGACCTGCCCGCCGCGGCGGTATGGGGCCTGGTCCGCTCGGCCCAGGCGGAGAACCCCGACCGGATCACCCTCGTCGACCTGGAGACCTACGACGACCTCGGCCCCGGCCTCGCGGCACCGCTCCGTGCGGTCGCGACCGGCGAGCCCCAGGTCGCGGTACGCGGCACCGCGCTGCGCGTTCCGCGCCTGGTCCGCCACACCGCGGCACTCCCCGCGACCGCGGATGAGCCCGGGACTGGGCGGGCCATGACCGACGAGACCGTGACCGACGAGCCTGGGATTGACGACAAGGTCTCCACCGGTACGGTCCTCATCACCGGCGGGACCGGCGGTCTGGGCGGCCTCACAGCACGGCACCTGGTCCGCGCGTACGGTGTCCGTCACCTGCTCCTGCTCAGCCGCGCGGGAGAGCGGGCCGAGGGCGCCGCCGAACTGGTCGAGGAGCTGACCGGGCTCGGCGCTCAGGTCACCGTCACCGCCTGTGATGTGACGGATCGTCAGGCATTGGCCGGCGTACTGGCGGCCGTGCCCGCCGAGCATCCGCTGTCCGGTGTCGTCCATACCGCGGGCGTGCTCGACGACGGTGTCATCGGCTCCCTGACCGCTGACCGGGTGGACCGGGTGCTGGCACCGAAGGTCGACGCCGGCTGGCACCTGCACGAGCTGACACGGGAACTGGACCTCTCGCTCTTCGTGATGTTCTCCTCGCTCTCCGGGCTGCTGGGCAGCCCCGGCCAGGGCAACTACGCGGCGGGCAACGTCTTCGCGGACGCCGTGGTCCAGTGGCGACGGCAGCTCGGCCTGCCCGCCGTATCGATGGCCTGGGGAGCCTGGACCCCGGACATCGGGCTGACCGGGACCCTCTCCGACATCGATCTGCGCCGTATGAACAGCACGGGAATGCCCCCGCTCGCGGTGGCACAGGGGCTGGACCTGTTCGACAAGGCCGTTCGTGGCGACGAGGCGGTGCTCGGGCTGACGCGTCTCGACCTCGTCGCGCTGCGCGGGCAGGCGGACCTGCCGTCCGTGCTCCGCTCCCTCGTCCCCGGCGGTGTGGCCCGTCCGTCCGTCGGCGACGACCGCCAGGACCCGGACAGTTTCGCCCGGCGCTGGGCGAGCATCCCGGCCGCGGAACGCCCCACCGCCCTCATGGACTTGATCGGCGCGCATGTCGCGGCTGTCCTCGGGCACAGCTCCGCCGACCGGATCGACACGGGGCAGGCGTTCAAGACGCTCGGATTCGACTCGCTGACGGCGGTGGAACTCCGTAACCGGCTGGCCGGACTGACCGGGCTGCGGCTGCCCGCGACTCTGGTGTTCGACTACCCGACCATGGACGCGCTCGCCGGCCATGTGGCCGGACTGCTCGGTGACGCGCCCGCCGAGACCGAGCGGCCGAGCCTGCCGCCGGTGGTGTCGGTGACCGACGACCCGATCGTGATCGTCGGCATGGCCTGCCGCTTCCCCGGCGATGTGGCCGGCCCGGACGACCTGTGGCGGCTGGTGGCCGAAGGCCGGGACGCCGTGTCGGACTTCCCGGTCGACCGGGGCTGGGACCTGGAGGAGCTGTACGGCCCCGACGGCCCCGGATCGGGGTCGGGCGCGTCGGTGACGGCCAAGGGCGGATTCCTCGCCGGTGTAGGGGAGTTCGACGCGGGGTTCTTCGGGATCTCACCGCGTGAGGCGGTGGCGACCGATCCGCAGCAGCGGCTGCTGCTGGAGACCTCGTGGGAGGCGCTGGAACACGCCGGAATCGCCCCGGTGTCGCTCGCGGGCAGCTCGGTCGGTGTGTTCGTCGGAGCCTTCGAGTCGGGCTATACGCAGGTGGCGAGCCGGTCCATCGACGATGTGGCAGGTCACCTGGTCACCGGCGGTTCGCAGAGTGTGCTGTCGGGCCGGGTGGCGTACACACTGGGGCTGCACGGTCCGGCGGTGACGGTGGACACGGCGTGTTCGTCCTCGCTGGTGGCGCTGCACTGGGCCGCGCAGGCGCTGCGTACGGGCGAGTGCTCGATGGCCCTGGTCGGCGGGGTGACCGTGATGGCCACCGCCGACGCGTTCATCGGATTCTCGGTGCAGGGCGGGCTGGCGGCCGACGGCCGGTGCAAGGCGTTCGCGGACGCGGCCGACGGCACGGGCTGGTCCGAGGGCGCCGGGGTGCTGGTGGTACAGCGGCTGTCGGACGCCCGCCGCGAGGGCCGCCGGGTGCTGGCCGTCGTACGGTCGAGCGCCGTCAACCAGGACGGCGCGTCCAACGGGCTGACCGCTCCCAACGGTCCCGCACAGCAGCGGGTGATCCGGCAGGCACTGGCCGGCGCCGGACTGTCCGCCGCCGAGGTGGACGCGGTGGAAGCACACGGTACGGGGACGGTGCTGGGCGACCCGATCGAGGCACAGGCGCTGATCGCCGCCTACGGCCAGGACCGTCCCGCCGACCAGCCCCTTCTGCTCGGTTCGCTGAAGTCGAACCTTGGCCATACGCAGGCCGCGGCCGGTATGGCCGGTGTGATCAAGATGGTCATGGCGATGCGGCACGGTGTGCTGCCGCGGACCCTGCACGTGGATGCCCCCTCGACGAAGATCGACTGGTCCGAGGGCGCGGTGCGGCTGCTCACCGAGTCCACTCCGTGGCCGGAGTCCGATCACCCGCGCCGGGCGGGTGTGTCGTCCTTCGGGGTGTCGGGGACGAACGCGCACGTCATTCTTGAGGCCCCGGAGCCGGCCGATCCCGACGAGCCCCGTACCGGCCGTCCCGTGCCCGGTGCCGGAGCGGCGGTGCCGTGGGTGATGTCGGGCAGGACCCCCGAGGCGGTGCGTGCTCAGGCCGCGCGGCTGGCGGACTGGGCGGCGGCCGAATCCGACCTGGATGTGCGGGACGCGGGCTGGTCCCTGGCGGCGACGCGCTCTGTCTTCGACCACCGGACGGCGGTGGTCGGCGCGGGTCGCGAGGAACTGCTGACCGCGCTGCGGGCCCTGGCGGACGGCGCACCGACGGCTCAGGCGATCCAGGGACCCGGCCCGGTGAGCGGTGGCGTGGCTGTGCTGTTCAGCGGTCAGGGTGCGCAGCGGTTGGGTATGGGGCGGCGGTTGTACGCGTCGTCGGCGGTGTTCGCGGAGGCGTTGGACGGCGTACTGGCTGAGTTGGATCCGCAGCTGGACCGGCCGCTGACTGATGTCATGTGGGGTGAGGATCCTGGGTTGTTGGAGGGTACGGGTTGGGCGCAGCCGGCGTTGTTCGCGGTGGAGGTGGCGCTGTTCCGGGTGGTGGAGTCGTGGGGGGTGACTCCGGACTATCTGCTGGGCCATTCGGTGGGTGAGATCGCTGCCGCGCATGTGTCGGGTGTGCTGTCGTTGGCTGATGCGTGTCGTCTGGTGGCGGCGCGCGGTCGCCTGATGCAGGCGCTGCCGACCGGTGGCGCGATGGTCGCGGTGGAGGCTGGCGAGGACGAGGTCGCCGGGCTGCTCTCGGAGCGGGTGTCGATTGCGGTGATCAACTCGCCGGAGTCATTGGTTCTGGCGGGTGATGAGGAGGAAGTCACGCGCATTGCGGGGGAGTTCGCGGGTCGTGGTCGGCGGACGAGTCGGCTGCGGGTGTCGCATGCTTTCCACTCGTCGTTGATGGAGCCGATGCTCGACGAGTTCGAGCGGGTATTGGCCACTCTGGCGTGGGGAATCCCGCGGATCCCCCTCGTGTCGACGCTGACCGGTGAGGTGGCCTCCGCGGAACTGCTCTGCTCTCCGGCGTACTGGGTGCGTCAGGTGCGGGAGACCGTCCGGTTCGCCGATGGTGTACGGCGGTTGGAGGCGCTCGGCGTACGGACGCTGATCGAGGCGGGGCCGAACGGGGCTCTGGCCGCGATGGCGCAGCACACCGCCACCGACGAGGCCGTCGCCGCCGTACCCCTGCTGCGCGGCGACGACCAGCCGGAGGACACCGCCCTGGCCGCCGGAGCGGGACTTCTGTTCGCCCGGGGCGTCCCTCTTGACTGGGACCGGTACTTCACCGGGGCACAGCGGACGGAGCTGCCCACCTACGCGTTCCAGCGACAGCGGTACTGGCCCGACGCCGTGGGTGTGATCGGGGATGTGGTGGGAGCGGGGCTGGCCGCCGCCGAGCACCCGTTGCTGGGCGCGATGGTGGCTCTGCCCGACTCGGGCGGGATGCTGTTCACCGGAAGGCTGTCGCTCCACACGCACCCCTGGCTGGCCGACCACGTGGTGCGCGGTGCGGTCGTCTTCCCCGGCACGGGGTTTGTCGAGCTGGCCGTACGGGCCGGTGACGCGGTGGGCTGCGGTCAGGTGAGCGAACTGATCCTGGAAGCGCCGTTGGTTCTTCCCGCTCAGGGAGGCTGCCAGATCCAGGTCGTCCTCACCGAGCAGGAACCGGTTCAGGAGCAGCGGCCGGGCCGTTGGACGGTTGCCGTCCATGCCCGCCCCGACGGCGGCGAGAGTTGGACGCGGCACGCCACCGGCGTACTGACCGGCGCCGAAACCGCTCCCGACCCGGCGGTCTTCGACGGGCTGCGGGCGGCATGGCCGCCCGCCGGGGCCTCGGAGGCCGATACGTCCGGAATCTACGCGGCCGAAGGCGATGTGCTCTACGGGCCGGTGTTCCAGGGGCTGACCAGGGCGTGGACCCAGGGCGTCCGTGTATGGGCCGAGGCCGAACTGCCCGAAGCGCAGCGGGAATCCGCCAGGACATTCGGTATGCATCCGGCGTTGCTGGACGCGGTGGTGCAGGCGGTGAGGTTCGCGGAGCCGGAATCGGCGGAGGCGGCGGCGGAGGCCCTGCTGCCGTTCATGTTCGGTGAGGTCGCGCTGTGGGCCTCGGAGGCCACGCGGGTGCGTGTGTGTCTGACCCGTACCGGCGCCAACGAGGTGTCGATAGCGGTCGCGGACGGTTCCGGTGCTCCCGTGCTGTCCGTCGGTTCGCTGTCGATGCGCCCTCTGCCGGAGGCCGGCCTTGTCTCCGGGCCGCAGGACGCCCTTGTCCTTGTGCCGCGCTGGACCGAACGGGAAGCTGGACCGGTTGCCGGGACCGACGACTGGACCGTGCTGGGCGCGCGCGTGGACTCCGAGAACGCCGCACACTACGCCGACTGGGACGCGCTGACGGCCGGCCTCGGCACCGATCCGTCCCTTCCGGGGTGTGTGGTTCTCGCCGTACCGCACACCTCTTCGCCGGAGTCCTTCGTGGCCGGGGCGCACGAGGTCACGGGATGGGTTCTGGAGCAGTTGCGGCGCTCGCTCGCGGACCGGCGGTTCGACGGAACGCGGCTGGTCGTGGTCACCCGGGGCGCGGTCACCACCGGTGCGGACGACCCGGTGACCGACCTGCCGGGGGCGGCGGTCTGGGGCCTGGTGCGGTCCGCGCAGTCCGAGAACCCGGACCGGATCACCCTGGTCGACCTGGCGCCCGGGGCCGCTCTCGATCTCGCTGTGCTCGCGGGCGCGGTCGGGACGGGCGAGCCGCAGCTCGCCCTCCGCGATGCCGGCGTACGGGTCCCCCGTCTGGTCCGTAGTACGCCCACCTCCACCTTCGGCGCTGTCGCGGTGGACGGCCCGGTCCTGATCACCGGTGGCACGGGCGGTCTGGGCGGACTGGTCGCCCGGCACCTGGTGCGGGAGTACGGGGTACGGAGCCTCGTACTGGCCGGCCGACAGGGCGAACGAGCCGAAGGTGCGCGCGAGTTGGCCGCCGAACTGACCGAGTGGGGCGCGCGGGTCACCGTGGTGGCCTGCGATGTGTCGGACCGGGAGGCGCTCGCCGGGCTGCTCGCGGAACACCCCGTATCAGGAGTCGTACACACCGCGGGTGTGGTCGACGACGGAGTGATCGGATCGCTGACGGGCGAGCGGCTCGACGCCGTACTCGCGCCGAAGGCGGACGCCACCTGGCTGCTGCACGAACTGACCCGGTCCATGGATCTGTCGCTGTTCGTCGTCTTCTCCTCGCTCGCCGGACTGCTGGGCGGTCCGGGGCAGGGCAACTACGCGGCCGGGAACGTGTTCGCCGACGCGGTGGTGGAGTGGCGCAGGCAGACGGGTCTGCCGGGGGTCTCGATGGTGTGGGGTCCGTGGACGCCCGAGATCGGGCTGACCGGGGCGCTCGCCGCGGCCGACCTTCAGCGGCTGCGCGCCTCGGGAATGCCCCCGATGGAGGCGGAACAGGGACTGGAGCTGTTCGACCGGGCCCTGACGGCCGGTGAACCCGTCGTGGCACTGACGAGGCTGGAACCGGCGGTACTGCGGACGCTGGACGGCCTGGCGCCGATGCTGCGGTCGCTCGTTCCGGCCACCGTCGCCCGCCCGGCGGCCGGGGACGACCGTCACCACCCGGACGGTTTCGCCCGGCGCTGGACGGCGATCCCGGCCGGGGAGCGCACACGTTTCCTGCACGATCTCCTCCGCGGCCATGTCGCGGCGGCACTAGGTCATCCCTCGCCGCGGGAGATCGACCAGGGCCAGGCGTTCAGGGCGCTCGGCTTCGACTCGCTGACAGCGGTGGAGCTGCGCAACCGGCTCGCGGCCGTCACCGGCCTGCGGCTCCCCGCGACGCTTGTCTTCGACTACCCGACGATCACCGAACTGGCCGTTTATCTCGCCGAGTTGCTCGGCGACGTACCCGCCGGGACCGGCACCGCCACCGCCATCGGGGACGGTGCCCTGAACCTGCCGCCGGTGGTGTCGGTCACCGACGATCCGGTCGTCATCGTCGGCATGGCCTGCCGCTTCCCCGGCGATGTGGCGAACGCCGACCAGCTCTGGGCGCTGGTGGCGGGTGGCCGAGACGCGGTGTCCGCCTTCCCGACCGACCGGGGCTGGGACCTGGACGAACTGTTCGGCTCCGGGGCCGGCGCCTCGGTCACCGGCCAGGGCGGATTCCTCGAAGGCGTAGGGGAGTTCGACGCGGGGTTCTTCGGGATCTCGCCGCGTGAGGCGGTGGCGACCGATCCGCAGCAGCGGCTGCTGCTGGAGACCTCGTGGGAGGCGCTGGAACACGCTGGAATCGCCCCGGCGTCACTGACCGGCACCCCGGTCGGGGTGTTCGTGGGCGCGTTCCCCTCGGGCTACGCGGAGATGGCGGGCCGCTCCGGGGACGATGTGGCGGGGCATCTGATCACCGGCGGTTCGCAGAGTGTGGTCTCCGGACGGGTGGCGTACACGCTGGGGCTCCAGGGCCCGGCGATGACGGTGGACACGGCGTGTTCGTCGTCGCTGGTGGCGCTCCATCTGGCAGCGCAGGCGCTGCGATCGGGCGAGTGCACAATGGCCCTCGCCGGTGGGGTGACCGTGATGGCGACCCCGGACACCTTCGTCGGCTTCACCCAGCAGGGCGGACTGGCCGCCGATGGCCGGTGCAAGGCGTTCGCGGACGCGGCCGACGGTACGGGGTGGTCCGAGGGGGCCGGGGTGCTGGTGGTGCAGCGCCTGTCGGACGCGCGGCGGGAAGGCCGCCGGGTGCTGGCGGTCGTACGGTCCAGTGCCGTCAACCAGGATGGCGCGTCCAACGGGCTGACCGCTCCCAACGGCCCCTCCCAACAGCGCGTAATTCGGCAGGCGTTGGCCGGTGCCGGGCTGTCGTCCGCCGAGGTGGATGTGGTGGAGGGGCACGGTACGGGTACGGTGCTGGGCGACCCGATCGAGGCGCAGGCTCTGCTGGCCACCTACGGCCAAGGGCGCCCGGAGGACCGGCCCCTGTGGCTGGGTTCGCTGAAGTCCAACCTTGGTCACACCCAGGCCGCCGCCGGAGTCGCGGGCATCATCAAGATGGTCATGGCCATGCGGCACGGTGTGCTGCCGCCCACACTGCATGTGGACGCCCCGTCCTCGAAGGTCGACTGGACGCAGGGAACCGTACGGCTGCTGACCGAGGCGACACCGTGGCCGGAGACCGGCCGTCCGCGCCGGGCGGGCATATCGGCCTTCGGTGTGTCGGGCACGAACGCCCATGTGATCCTCGAAGCACCCGCCGAGGCCGGTGTCGGGGCAGGGACCGAGGACGCGTACGACCCCGCAGAGGCAGACCCCGCCGCCGGTCTGGTGCGGGCCGCGGTCCCGTGGGTCCTGTCCGCCCGGACCGCCGACGCGGTACGCGACCAGGCCGCCCGCCTGTTGGACCTCGCGAGCGCCGACACCGGCCTCGATGTGCTCGACGCGGGCTGGTCCCTGGCGGTCACCCGCTCCGTGTTCGACCACCGTGCGGTGATCACCGGCGCCGATCGCGACGAACTGCTCACCGGACTGCGCGCCTTGGTGGCGGACACTCCTACGACGCGAGTGGTACGGGGGCATGCCCCGATGAGCGCCGGCGTCGGTGTGCTGTTCAGCGGCCAGGGCGCCCAGCGCCTGGGCATGGGTCGGCGGCTGTACGTACGCTCGGCCGTGTTCGCGGAGGCGTTCGACGCGGTGGCCGCCGAGCTGGATCCGCAGCTGGACCGGTCGCTGACCGAGGTCATGTGGGGTGAGGATCCGGACCTGTTGGAGCGGACGGGGTGGGCGCAGCCTGCGTTGTTCGCGGTGGAGGTGGCGCTGTTCCGGGTGCTGGAGTCGTGGGGAGTGACTCCGGACTATCTGCTGGGCCACTCGGTGGGTGAGATCGCTGCCGCGCATGTGTCGGGTGTGCTGTCCTTGGCGGATGCGTGTCGTCTCGTGGCGGCGCGCGGTCGGCTGATGCAGGCGCTGCCGACCAGTGGCGCGATGGTCGCGGTTCAGGCCGCTGAGGACGAGGTCGCCGGGCTGCTCTCCGAGCGGGTGTCGATAGCCGCGGTCAACGGACCTGAATCCGTCGTGATCGCGGGGCATGAGACCGAAGTCATCGAAGTCGCCGAGATGTTCGCGGCGATGGGGCGGCGGACAAGCCGGCTGCGGGTGTCCCACGCCTTCCACTCGTCGTTGATGGAGCCGATGCTCGACCAGTTCGAGCAGGTACTGAAGTCGCTGGTCTGGCATGCGCCGCGGATCGCGGTGGTGTCGACGCTGACCGGTGAGGTGGTGGACGCGGAGACGTTCGCCGCGCCGGCGTACTGGGTGCGTCAGGTGCGGGAGCCGGTCCGGTTCGCGGACGGTGTGCGCCGGCTGGAGGAGTTGGGCGTACGGACGCTGATCGAGGTGGGGCCGGGCGGTGTGCTGGCCGCGATGGCCCAGCAGACCTGCACCGAGGCCGTCACCGCCGTCGCACTGCTGCGCGGCGACGACCAGCCCGAGGACACCACCCTCGTCGAGGCCGCTGCCCGGCTGTTCACCGCGGGCACCCCGCTGACCTGGGAGTCCCTCTTCGCAGGGGTTGGCGCCCGGCGGGTGGAGCTGCCCACGTACGCGTTCCAGCGCCGGCGCTACTGGCCGACCCTCCCCGCCGCGGTCGGTGATGTGGCGGCGGCCGGACTCCGGCCGGCCGAGCACCCCTTCCTGGGCGCGACGGTCGCCCTGCCCGAGTCCGGCGGGATGCTGTTCACCGGAAAGCTGTCGCTCCACACACACCCCTGGCTCGCCGACCATGTCGTCCAGGGCAAGGTCGTCTTCCCCGGCACCGGGTTTGTTGAGCTGGCGATTCGCGCCGGTGACGCCGTGGGCTGCGACCGGGTGGCCGAACTGGTTCTGGAGACACCGTTGGTGCTTCCGGCCCAGGGCGGCTGCCAGGTGCAGGTCGTCCTCACCGAGCAGGAGCACGGCTGGGCCGTGGCCGTCCACGCCTGCCCGGACGGTGGCGAGACTTGGACCCGGCATGCCACCGGCGTCCTGACCGGGACCGGCATCCACGGGACCCCGGGCACAGCCGCCGCAAACGGCGCGGGTGACGGCGACGGTACGGTCTTCGACGGGGTGTGGCCGCCCGCCGGAGCCGTGGCCGTGGACACCACGGGAATCTACGACGCGGGACCGGACACCGATCTGGCCTACGGACCGGCGTTCCAGGGCCTTGCCCGGGCCTGGACGCGGGGCGACCGCGTATGGGCCGAGGTCGAGCTGCCCGAGCCGCAGCGGGCCGGGGCGGTGGCGTTCGGCGTCCACCCGGCGCTGCTGGACGCGGTGCTGCACGCGGCGATGTTCGCCGGGCTGGCCCCGGACGATGCGGCGCGGCTGCCGTTCATGTTCTCGGAGGTGGCGCTGACGGCCTCGGGCGCGACCCGGGTACGGGTGTGCCTGACCCGGACCGGCCCCGACGAAGTCTCCGTCGCCGTGGCCGACAGTACGGGCGCGCCGGTGCTGTCCATCGGGAAGCTGCTGGTCCGCCGGCTGCCCGAAGGCGCGCTGGGAGGAGCCGCGGTACAGGACACCGTGGTCCTCGCCCCGCACTGGACGGATATCAGGACCACCGACCGGGCTCCGCGCACCGACGACTGGGTCACGGTGGGATCCCCGGCCGACCACGCCGACCACACGGATGTCGCCACCCTGACCAGCGCCGTCGAGTACGGCATGCCCGCACCGCGGGGTGTGGTGCTGGTGGTTCCGCGTGGTGGGGTGCTGGGGTCGGATTCTGTGGTGGGCCGGGTGCATGAGGTGACGGGGTGGGTGCTGGAGCAGGTGCGGTGCTGGCTTGACGCGTCGCGTCTGTCCGATTCGCGGTTGGTTGTGGTGACGCGGGGTGCGGTGACGACGGGTGAGGGGGATCCGGTGACGGATCTGCCGGGGGCCGCGGTGTGGGGGCTGGTTCGTTCCGCGCAGACGGAGAATCCCGACCGGATCACCCTGGTCGACCTGGACACCGCCCCCGCCCTCGACGCCGTGGCGCGGGCGATCGTCGGCGGTGAGCCGCAGGTGGCGGTCCGTGGCACGGCCGTACGGGCCCCGCGCCTCTCGCGTGGTACGGAAGAGGGTGGTTTGGTGCCGCCGGTGGGTGGGTTGTGGCGGTTGGAGTCGGTGGGTGGGGGGACTTTGGAGGGGTTGTCGTTGGTGGGGGTTTCGGGGTTGGTGGGGGAGTTGGGTGTGGGTGAGGTGCGGATTGGGGTGCGTGCGGCGGGGGTGAATTTTCGTGATGTGTTGAGTGCGTTGGGGATGTATCCGGGGGATGCGGGTTTGTTGGGTGGTGAGGTTTCTGGAGTGGTGTTGGGGGTGGGGCCTGGTGTGTCGCGTGTGGGGGTGGGGGATCGTGTGTTGGGGATGGTTTCTGGTGGGTTTGGTCCGGTGGTGGTGACGGATGAGCGTTTGGTGGTGGGGGTTCCGGAGGGGTGGTCGTTTGTTGAGGCGGCGGGGGTGCCGATTGCGTTTTTGACGGCGTATTACGGGTTGGTGGATTTGGCGGGTGTGGTGCCGGGTGAGTCGTTGTTGGTGCATGCGGGTGCGGGTGGGGTGGGGATGGCGGCGATTCAGTTGGCGGGGCATTTTGGGTTGGAGGTGTTTGCGACGGCGAGTGAGAGTAAGTGGGGTGTGCTGAGTTCGTTGGGTGTTGATGATGATCATGTGGGTTCGTCGCGTTCGGTTGATTTTGAGGGGCGTTTTCTGGGGGTGTCCGGGGGGCGTGGTGTGGATGTGGTGTTGAATTCGTTGGCGGGTGAGTTTGTGGATGCGTCGTTGCGGTTGTTGGCTGATCGTGGTCGGTTTATTGAGATGGGTAAGACGGATGTTCGTTCGGTGTCTGATGTTGGGGCGGTTCGGCGGGGTGTGGGGTATCAGGCGTTTGATTTGATTGATGCCGGTCCGGATCGGATTGGTGAGATATTGGGTGAGTTGATGGGGTTGTTTGAGGCGGGTGTGTTGCGTCCGTTGCCGGTGGTGGCGTCTGATGTGCGTGGGGCGCGTGGGGTTTTCCGGTTGATGAGTCAGGCGCGGCATACGGGCAAGTTGGTGTTGACGATGCCGGAGCCGGTGGATCTTGACGGCACGGTGGTGGTCACGGGTGGTACGGGTGGTCTGGGCAGTGCGGTGGCCAGGCATTTGGTACGGACGCATGGCGTGCGTAACCTCGTACTGGCGAGCCGCCGGGGTGAACAGGCCGAGGGTGCTACCGCGTTGGTGGAGGAGCTGACCGAACTCGGCGCGCGGACGAGTGTCGTGGCGTGCGATGTGTCCGACCGCGCTTCGGTCGCGGCGCTGCTGGCGGCCGTACCCGATGAACACCCCCTCACCGGAGTGGTGCACACGGCGGGCGTTCTTGATGACGGTGTGATCGGATCGATGACGTCTGAACGGCTGGACCGGGTGCTCGCGCCGAAGGTGGACGCCACCTGGCATCTGCACGAACTCACCCGCGACAGAGAACTGTCGTTCTTCGTGGTGTTCTCGTCCCTGGCAGGTCTGATGGGGGGTCCCGGACAGGCCAACTACGCCGCGGGCAATGTCTTCGCCGACACGCTCGTTCAGTTGCGTCGACAGGAGGGCCTGCCCGGAGTATCGATGGCGTTCGGTGGCTGGACCCCCGAGGCCGGGCTGACCGGGACGCTCTCCGATGTCGACCTCCAGCGCATGAACAACTCCGGAATGCCCCCGCTGTCGATGTCACAGGGCCTGGAACTGTTCGACCAAGCGCTCCTCGCGGATCAGGCCGTGGTAGGGCTGACCAGGCTGGACCAGGCCGTACTACGGAGCCAGGGCGATCTGCCACCGATGATGCGCCCGCTCGTCTCCGGTGGTGTGGTGCGCCGGATCGCGGACGACCGGCGGAAGGACGCGGACACCTTCACCGACCGGTGGGCCGCCCTTCCGGCGGAGGACCGTGACCGCCATCTGCTGGACCTGGTCCGTGGACACGCCGCCGCGGTCCTCGGCCACATCTCCGCCCACGACATCGACAGCGGCCAGGCGTTCAAGCAGCTGGGGTTCGACTCGCTGACCGCCGTCGAACTGCGCAACCGGCTCGCCTCGGCGACCGGGCTGCGGCTGCCCGCCACGTTGGTGTTCGACTATCCGACGATCGCCGAACTGGTCGGTCTTCTGACCGGCCTGCTCGGAGAAGCGCTGCCCAGCACCGGCACTGGCACCGGCACAGACGCCGGCACCGGTCCCTCGGTGGGCTCCGTCCTCTCCGGTCTGGAACAGCTGGGCGATCTGCTCACCGGGGTCGAGGTGGCCGGCGAGGACCGGCAAGCGATTACGAACCGCCTGCGGTCGCTGCTCACGCAGTGGACCCGCAACGACGGACCCGAGACCGGGGAACCGTCCGACGATCACTGGGAAACCCCGGACGACGTCTACCAGTTCATCGAGAACCAGCTCGGTATCTCCGGGTCGGGGAGTGAGTGAGACATGACCGACAAGAAGCTCTTCGACTATCTGAAGAAAGTCACCACCGAGCTTCACCAGACCCGGCTCCGGCTGGCCGAGCTGGAACTCGGCACCGACGAGCCCATCGCGATCGTCGGCATGGCCTGCCGCTTCCCCGGTGGTGTGTCGAACCCGGACCAGCTCTGGGACCTGGTCGCCGACGGCCGGGACGCCATCTCCGGTTTCCCGGCCGACCGGGGCTGGGACCTGGACGGACTGACCGGCGCGGGATCCTTCACCTCGGTCACGGCCGAGGGCGGATTCCTGGACGGAGTCGGTGACTTCGACGCGGAGTTCTTCGGGATCTCGCCGCGTGAGGCGATCGCCATGGACCCGCAACAGCGACTGCTGCTGGAGACGTCCTGGGAGGCGCTGGAACACGCCGGGACCGACCCGGCGTCACTCACCGGATCGAATGTCGGTGTTTTCGTCGGCACCTTCCCCTCGGGCTATCTGGAGGTGGCGGGCCGGTCCGGCGAGGACGTGGCGGGGCATCTGATCACCGGGGGTTCGCAGAGTGTGGCGTCGGGCCGGGTGGCGTACGTACTGGGCCTTCAGGGCCCGGCGCTGACGGTCGACACCGCGTGTTCGTCGTCGCTGGTCGCCCTGCACCTGGCCGTACAGGCGCTGCGGGCCGGGGAGTGCACCATGGCCCTGGCCGGCGGGGTCAGCGTGATGGCCACCCCGGACACCTTTGTCGGCTTCTCCCTCCAGGGCGGTATGGCGGCCGATGGCCGGTGCAAGGCGTTCGCGGACGGTGCTGACGGCACGGGCTGGTCCGAGGGTGCCGGGATGCTGGTGGTCCAGCGCCTCTCGGACGCGCGGCGCGAGGGCCGCCGGGTGCTGGCGGTCGTACGGTCCAGTGCCGTCAACCAGGACGGCGCGTCCAACGGTCTGACCGCGCCCAACGGCCCGGCGCAGCAGCGGGTGATCCGACAGGCGCTGGCCGGGGCCGGACTGTCGGCCGGCGAGATCGATGTCGTGGAGGCACACGGTACGGGTACGGTGCTGGGCGACCCGATCGAGGCGCAGGCGCTGCTCGCGACGTACGGCCAGGACCGGCCGGCCGATCGGCCCGTACTCCTCGGTTCGCTGAAGTCGAACCTCGGTCACACCCAGGCCGCCGCCGGAGTCGCCGGTGTCATCAAGATGGTCATGGCGATACGCCACGGTCTGGTGCCGCGGACGCTGCACGTGGACGCGCCGTCGTCCAAGGTCGACTGGTCCCAGGGCGCGGTACGGCTGCTGACCGACTCGACCCCCTGGCCCGAGGCCGGTCGTCCGCGCCGGGCAGGGGTGTCCTCCTTCGGAGTGTCCGGCACCAACGCGCACGTCATCCTCGAAGCCGCACCGCAGGGCGAGGCGGAGGCAGCGGCAGAGCCTGCCACCGCCTCCGCTACCGACACCGACACGGAAGCCGCGCCGGGCCTCGTCCGGGACACCGTCCCGTGGGTGCTGTCGGGGCGAACCGACCAGGCTGTACGAGCCCAGGCCGCACGGCTGTTGGCGTGGGCGGACACCGACCCCGCCGCCGATCCCGCCGCCGTGGGAGCCGCGCTGGCGACGACCAGGACGCGGTTCGATAACCGGCTGGTGGTCACCGGCGGTGACCGCGCCGAACTCCTCGCGGTGCTGCGCGCCGTGGTCGACGGCGAGCCCACACCCCACGCGATCCAGGGGCACGCGGGTGCGGGCGCCGGGTCCGGTGCGGTGTTCGTGTTCCCCGGCCAGGGGGCCCAGTGGGTCGGCATGGCCCGGGAACTGGCCGATGTGTCACCGGTGTTCGCGGAGGCGATGACGGAGTGCGCGAAGGCGCTGGACCCCTTCGTCGACTGGTCGCTGTCGGACGTGCTGGACGATGAGGCGGCTCTGAACCGGGTACAGGTGGTGCAGCCGGTGCTGTGGGCGGTGATGGTGTCGCTCGCGAAGCTGTGGCGGTCGTGCGGTGTCGAGCCGGCCGCCGTGGTGGGGCATTCCCAGGGGGAGATCGCCGCATTGTGCGTGGCGGGCGGACTGTCGCTGTCCGACGGGGCCCGGATCGTGGCGCTGCGGAGCCAGGCGATCGCCGACACACTGGCCGGCGGCGGTGGCATGGCGGCCGTATCGCTCCCCGTGGGACAGGTCACCGAACTGATCGCCGAGTGGCGGGGCCGGCTGTGCGTGGCCGCCGTCAACGGCCCGGCGTCCGTCGTCGTGTCCGGCGAGCCGTCCGCCCTGCGGGAGTTCCTCGCCCACTGCGACGGCCAGGAGATCCGCGCCCGGAAGATCCCGGTGGACTACGCCTCCCACTCGGCTCAGGTCGAGGAGATCAGGGACCGGCTGCTCCGCGAACTGGCGCCGGTCCGGCCCCGGTCGGCGTCGGTGCCGGTGTACTCCTCCGTCACCGGACAGGCCATGGACACAAGCACCGCCGACGCCGCGTACTGGGTGCGTAACCTGCGCGAGACCGTACGGTTCGAGCAGGCCACCCGTGCGCTGATCGCCGACGGCCACCGGACACTGATCGAGGTCAGCCCCCATCCGGTACTCGCCATGTCCGTCCAGGAGACCCTGGAGAGCGCCGGGCACACCGGTGTTGTTGTTGGGACGCTGCGCCGGGGTGAGGGCGGTGCCCGGCGGATGGTCGCCTCGCTGGCCGAGCTGTTCGTCCGGGGCGGACGCGTCTCGTGGGACCCGGTGTTCGCCGGGATCGCCGCCCGCCAGGTCGAACCGCCGACGTACGCCTTCCAGCACCAGCGGTACTGGCCCGGCACACTGCCCCTGGTCGGAGATGTCGTGGGTGCCGGTCTGGATTCGGCCGAACACCCGCTCCTCGGCGCGATGGTCACCCTGCCCGAGTCCGGCGGAATGCTCTTCACCGGCCGGTTGTCGCTGCGGTCCCACCCGTGGCTGGCGGACCACAGGGTGCGCGGAACTGCGGTGTTCCCCGGCACCGGGTTCGTGGAACTGGCACTGCGCGTCGGTGACGCGGTGGGGTGCGACCGTATCGCCGAACTGGTCCTGGAGGAGCCGCTGACGCTCCCCGCGCGGGGCACCCGCCAGATCCAGATCGCCCTCACGGAACGGGAGGACGGCTGGTCTCTGGCGATCCACGCACGCCAGGACGGCGATGAGTCCTGGACCCGGCATGCCACCGGCGTACTGACCGGAGTGCTCGAAGACGGCGGAGCCGACGCCGATGCCCCGGCCCTGACCGGACCGTGGCCGCCCACCGACGCGACGGCGATCGACACCTCTGGCCTGTACGACATGGAAGCGGGCCACGAGGTGACGTACGGGCCGGTGTTCCAGGGCCTTACCCGGGCGTGGCACCGTGGTGACCGCGTCTGGGCCGAGGTCGTGCTGCCCGAGGTACGGACAGGGCAGGCCGAGGCGTTCGGCGTCCACCCGGCGCTGCTGGACGCGGTGCTGCACGCGGCGACGTTCGCCGGGCTCGCCCCCGCGGAGTCCGCCCGGCTTCCGTTCACGTTCACCGATGTCGTCCTGAGGGCGCCGGGCGCGACGAGGGTACGGGTGAGCCTCGCGCGTACGGGCCCGGACGAGGTGTCCATCGCCGTGGCCGACACCACGGGTGCTCCGGTGCTGTCCATCGGCTCGATGGTGACGCGTCCGCTGCCGGCCGGGGCCTTCGGCGCCGGTCGCGGGGACACGACGGGTACGGACTCGGCTACGGACACGGACACGGTTGTCCTCGTGCCGCAGTGGATCGACCCGGCGGGCGCCCCGTCGTCGGCCGGTGCCTCGCTCGACCTGGTGGTGGGGTCGGCCACGGATCACGCGGACTTCGCGGACATGGCTGCCCTGCTCGCCGCTGTCGACTCGGGTCGGGAGACTCCGCGGGGTGTGGTGCTGGTGGTTCCGCGTGGTGGGGTGCTGGGGTCGGGTTCTGTGGTGGGTCGGGTGCATGAGGTGACGGGGTGGGTGCTGGAGCAGGTGCGGTGCTGGTTGGATGCGTCGCGTCTGTCTGATTCGCGGTTGGTTGTGGTGACGCGGGGTGCGGTGACGACGGGTGAGGGGGATCCGGTGACGGATCTGCCGGGGGCCGCGGTGTGGGGGCTGGTTCGTTCGGCGCAGACGGAGAACCCGGACCGGATCACTCTGGTCGACCTGGCTGACCAGGGTGATCCCGACACCGACACCACCCTCGACGCCGTGGCACGTGCGGTCGCGTGCGGCGAGTCGCAGGTGGCGGTTCGCGAGGGCGCTGTGCGGGTGCTGCGGCTGGTCCAGGACTCTGAGGTGGGGGGTTTGGTGCCGCCGGTGGGTGGGTTGTGGCGGTTGGAGTCGGTGGGTGGGGGGACGTTGGAGGGGTTGTCGTTGGTGGGGGTTTCGGGGTTGGTGGGGGAGTTGGGTGTGGGTGAGGTGCGGATTGGTGTGCGTGCGGCGGGGGTGAATTTTCGTGATGTGTTGAGTGCGTTGGGGATGTATCCGGGGGATGCGGGTTTGTTGGGTGGTGAGGTTTCTGGTGTGGTGTTGGGGGTGGGGCCTGGTGTGTCGCGTGTGGTGGTGGGGGATCGTGTGTTGGGGATGGTTTCTGGTGGGTTTGGTCCGGTGGTGGTGACGGATGAGCGTTTGGTGGTGGGGGTTCCGGAGGGGTGGTCGTTTGTTGAGGCTGCGGGGGTGCCGATTGCGTTTTTGACGGCGTATTACGGGTTGGTGGATTTGGCGGGTGTGGTGCCGGGTGAGTCGTTGTTGGTGCATGCGGGTGCGGGTGGGGTGGGGATGGCGGCGATTCAGTTGGCGGGTCATTTTGGGTTGGAGGTGTTTGCGACGGCGAGTGAGAGTAAGTGGGGTGTGCTGAGGTCGTTGGGTGTTGATGATGATCATGTGGGTTCGTCGCGTTCGGTTGATTTTGAGGGGCGTTTTCTGGGGGTGTCCGGGGGGCGTGGTGTGGATGTGGTGTTGAATTCGTTGGCGGGTGAGTTTGTGGATGCGTCGTTGCGGTTGTTGGCTGATCGTGGTCGGTTTATTGAGATGGGTAAGACGGATGTTCGTTCGGTGTCTGATGTTGGGGCGGTTCGGCGGGGTGTGGGGTATCAGGCGTTTGATTTGATTGATGCCGGTCCGGATCGGATTGGTGAGATGCTGGGTGAGTTGATGGGGTTGTTTGAGGCGGGTGTGTTGCGTCCGTTGCCGGTGGTGGCGTCTGATGTGCGTGGGGCGCGTGGGGTTTTCCGGTTGATGAGTCAGGCGCGGCATACGGGCAAGTTGGTGTTGACGATGCCGGAGCCGGTGGATCTTGACGGCACGGTGGTGGTCACGGGTGGTACGGGTGGTCTGGGCAGTGCGGTGGCCCGGCATCTGGTACGGACGCATGGCGTGCGCAACCTCGTACTGGCGAGCCGCCGGGGTGAACAGGCCGAGGGTGCTACCGCGTTGGTGGAGGAGCTGACCGAACTCGGCGCCCGGACGACCGTCGTGGCGTGTGATGTGTCCGACCGTGCCTCGGTCGCGGCGCTGCTGGCCGGCGTACCCGATGAACACCCCCTTACTGGAGTGGTGCACACAGCCGGCGTTCTCGATGACGGTGTGATCGGATCGCTGACGTCTGAACGGCTGGACCGGGTGCTCGCGCCGAAGGTGGACGCCACCTGGCATCTGCACGAACTCACCCGCGACAGAGAACTGTCGTTCTTCGTGGTGTTCTCGTCCCTGGCAGGTCTGATGGGCGGTCCCGGACAGGCCAACTACGCCGCGGGCAATGTCTTCGCCGACACACTCGTTCAGTTGCGCCGACAGGAGGGCCTGCCCGGAGTATCGATGGCGTGGGGATCGTGGACGACCGAGGTCGGGCTGACCGGGACCCTGTCGGGCATCGACCTTCAGCGGATGGCCGGGGCGGGGATGCTGCCGCTGTCGGTGCCACAGGGACTGGCATTGTTCGACCGGGCGCTCCTCACCGACCAGGCTGTGATGGGGCTGACCCGCTGGCGCGCCGGGGAGGAGATCCCGACGGCGAAGCGCTCGTCCGGCATGGGGGGTGGCAGGGTCCGCCGGAGCGGCGGCCGGCGTGAGCAGCCCGGATCCGGCGGTGGTTTCACCGAGCGGTGGGCCGCCGTACCGGCGGAGGAGCGCGCCGGATTCCTGCTGGAGCTGGTCCGCGGCCATGCCGCCGCGGTCCTCGGCCATGCGTCGCCCGACGCCATCGGCGGTGGCCAGGTCTTCCGGGACCTCGGGTTCGACTCGCTGACGGCGGTGGAACTCCGTAACCGGCTCGCCACGGCGACCGGACTGAGCCTGCCCGCCACCCTGGTGTTCGACCACCCGACTCCGGGACGGGTGGTCACCTATCTGCACGAACAGCTCAAGACCGATGAACCGTCCGCGACCGAAACGGTTCTGACCTATCTGAGCAATCTCAAGGCGACCTTCCCCGCCGTTGCCGCCGAGGCGGCGGACCGCGACCGGATCGCCGAGCGCCTTCGCGAGATTCTCGATCTGTGCGGTGAGCCGGAGAAGACGGACCTCGACGATGTCGACACCGCGTCCGACGAAGACCTCTTCGCCTTCGTCGATCAAGGAATTGATTAGAAGGAATTGATTAGTCCGGGAGTTCGGTCATTTCTCCCGTGGTCCGTTCAGCGCGAAATCCTCAAGGAGCAGACAACCAATGTCCAACGAAGAGCAGCTTCGTTCCTACCTCAAGCGGGCGATCGCGGACTCCCGCGAGGTGCAACGACGGCTGCGGGAGGTCGAGGACCGGCAGACCGAGCCGATCGCGATCGTCGGCATGGCCTGCCGTTTCCCCGGTGACGTGGCGAACCCCGACGAGCTGTGGGATCTGGTGGCGAACGGCCGGGACGCGGTGTCCGGCTTCCCCACCGACCGCGGCTGGGATCTGGACGAACTGGCCGGCTCCGGCGCGTCCGTCACCGGGGAAGGCGGCTTCCTGAAGGACATTGGTGCGTTCGACGCGGGATTCTTCGGAATTTCGCCGCGTGAGGCGGTGGCGACCGATCCGCAGCAGCGGTTGCTGCTCGAAATGTCGTGGGAGGCGCTGGAACACGCCGGCATCGACCCGCTCTCCCTGGCGGACACACCGGCAGGGGTCTTCGTCGGCACGTTTCCGTCGGGGTACACCGAGGTCGCTGGCCAGTCCGGCGAGGACATGGCCGGCCATCTGATCACCGGGGGTTCGCAGAGTGTGGCGTCGGGCCGGGTGGCGTACGTACTGGGCCTTCAGGGGCCGGCGCTGACCGTCGACACCGCGTGTTCGTCGTCGCTCGTGGCGCTGCATCTGGCCGGACAGGCGCTGCGGTCGGGGGAGTGCCCCATGGCGCTGGTCGGCGGTGTCACGGTGATGGCCACCCCCGGCACCTTTGTCGGCTTCTCGGCACAGGGCGGTATGGCGGCGGACGGCCGGTGCAAGGCGTTCGCGGACGGTGCCGACGGCGCCGGATGGGCCGAGGGCGCCGGAATGCTGGTGGTGCAGCGGCTGTCGGACGCGCGGCGGGAAGGCCGCCGGGTACTGGCGGTCGTACGGTCGAGTGCGGTGAACCAGGACGGTGCGTCCAACGGTCTGACCGCGCCCAATGGCCCGGCGCAGCAGCGGGTGATCCGGCAGGCGCTGGCGGGTGCGGGGCTGTCCGCCGCGGATGTGGATGTGGTGGAGGGGCACGGTACGGGTACGGTGCTCGGTGACCCGATCGAGGCGCAGGCGCTGCTCGCGACGTACGGTCAGGACCGTTCGGAGGAACGGCCTTTGTGGCTGGGGTCGTTGAAGTCGAACATCGGTCACACTCAGGCCGCCGCCGGTGTGGCGGGTGTGATCAAGATGGTCATGGCGATGCGGCACGGTGTGCTGCCGCGGACGCTGCATGTGGACGCGCCGTCCTCGAAGGTGGACTGGTCCCAGGGGGATGTCCGGCTGCTGACCGAGACCACACGATGGACGGAGAACGGCCGTCCTCGCCGGGCGGGGGTGTCGTCCTTCGGGGTGTCGGGGACGAACGCGCACGTCATTCTTGAGGCCGTTGCCGAGAACGAGAATGAGAACGAGAACGAGCCCGGCATCCAGCCCCAGACCGCACCGGACTCCATACCGGCGGCGCCGGTGCTGCGAGGCGCGGTGCCATGGGCGCTGTCGGGGCGAACGGCTGAGGCGGTACGTGGCCAGGCGGCCCGGCTGCTGGACCGGGTCGAAGCCGATCCCGAGCTGGAACCGGCCTCCGTGGGGCGGTCGTTGGTGACGACCCGGGCTCTCTTCGATCACCGCCTGGTGGTGACCGGCGGCGACCGCGACGAGCTGTTGGCGGGGCTGCGCGCTGCGGTGGCGGATGAGCCCGCGTCAGGGGTGTCGCAGGGGCGGGCATCCGCTCGGGCGGGCTCGGGTGTGGTGTTCGTGTTCCCTGGCCAGGGCGCGCAGTGGGTGGGCATGGCCAAGGAATTGTGGGGGACTTCGGAGGTCTTCGCGGCGGGGATGACGGAGTGCGCGGAGGCTCTTGGCCCGTTCGTGGACTGGAAGCTGTCGGATGTGCTGGATGATGAATCCGCTCTGGACCGGGTGGAGGTGGTACAGCCGGTTCTGTGGGCGGTGATGGTGTCGCTCGCGAAGCTGTGGCGGTCGTGCGGTGTGGAGCCGGCCGCCGTGGTCGGCCATTCGCAGGGAGAGATCGCGGCTCTCTGTGTGGCGGGCGGTCTGTCACTGTCGGACGGGGCGCGGGTCGTCGCTCTGCGGAGCCGCGCGATAGCGGACACCTTGGCGGGTAGTGGTGGTGGTATGGCGGCGGTGTCGCTGTCCGCCGAGCGGGCCACATCCCTGATCGAGCGGTGGGACGGTCGGCTGTCTCTGGCGGCGGTGAACGGCCCGTCGTCCGTGGTGATTTCGGGTGATGCCGATGCCCTGCGGGAGCTGGTAGTCGGATGCGAGGCGGACAGTGTTCGTGCACGCGTCATTCCAGTGGATTACGCCTCCCACTCGGTTCAGGTGGATGTGATCCGGGACCGGCTGCTGGAGGAGCTTGCGGCAGTTCATCCGGAACCGGCATCCCTCCCGGTGTACTCCTCCGTCACTGGAAAGCTCCTCGACACGGCCTCGGCCGATGCCGCGTACTGGGTGCGCAACCTGCGCGAGACCGTACGGTTCGAGGAGGCGACCCAGGCGCTGATCGCGGCTGGCCGGCACACGTTTGTCGAGGTCAGCCCGCATCCCGTACTCACCACGCCGCTCCAGGAGACCCTGGACGCCACCGGTGCCGAAGGCGTTGCCGTCGGGACTCTGCGCCGAGGCGAGGGTGGCTCGCGTCGTATGGTGGCGTCGCTTGCTGAGCTGTTTGTCCAGGGTGTGCCGGTCGTCTGGGAGCGGCTCTTCGCCGGGCTCGGCGCCCGGCGGGTCGAACTGCCCACGTACGCGTTCCAGCGCGAGCGGTACTGGCCCAGCGCCCCTGTGTCCGTCGGTGATGTGGTGGGGGCGGGGCTCGCGTCGGCCGATCATCCGTTGCTGGGGGCGATGGTCGCTCTGCCCGAGTCCGGTGGAATGTTGTTCACCGGACGTGTGTCGCTGGGGACACATCCCTGGTTGGCCGACCATGTGGTGCGGGGGACGGTGGTGTTTCCCGGGACCGGGTTTGTCGAGCTGGCGGTCCGGGCGGGGGACGCCGTGGGCTGTGGCCAGGTCGATGAACTGGTGCTGGAGGCGCCGTTGGTGCTTCCGGCGCGGGGCGGCTGTCAGGTGCAGGTCGTACTCACCGAGCGCGAGCAGCAGAACACCGTTCAGGAGCAGGGCCGTTGGGCGATCGCGATCCATGCCCGTCCCGATGGCGACGAGACATGGACGCGACACGCCACCGGCGTCCTGACCACGGCCGTGCCGACCGGTCAGGACCGTGGGGACGACGGCGATGACTTCGCGGAGTTCGCCACCGCGTCCTGGCCGCCGCGTGGGGCGACGGCGGTCGACACCTCGGGACTGTACATGCCCTCCGCCGACAGCGAGGTCGTGTACGGGCCGATGTTCCAGGGACTGACCCGGGCATGGGCCGAGGGGAACAGGGTGTGGGCCGAGGTCGAGCTGCCCGAGGCACAGCGGGGCGCGGCGGCTGCCTACGGCCTCCATCCGGCCCTGCTGGACGCGGTGTTGCACGCCGCCATGCTCGGCGCCCCGGAGTCCGCGCCGACCGCGTCCCTGCCGTTCCTCCTCACCGGTGTCGCCCTCCGGGCTTCCGGCGCGACCCGTGTGCGCGCCTGTGTGACCCGTACCGGAGCCGACGAGCTGAGCATCGCGGTGGCGGACGCCACGGGCGCCCCCGTGCTGTTGATCCGGTCGCTGACTACCCGCGCGCTGCCGGAGGGCGATCTCGGCACCGGTTCGCAGGACGGATCCCTGCTCCTGACGCGATGGACGGACCTCGGTAGCGGTACCGGTACCGGCGCCGGGCCGGCCGTGGGGACCGATGGCTGGGCCGTGGTGGGCACGGGGGCGGACTACCCCGATCTGGCCGCTGTGAGCACGGCGGTCGAAGCCGGCGCTGCCGTACCGCGTCGCCTGGTGCTCACCGTGCCGCACCGGCCGGAGGAGCCGGTGGTGGCGTCGACCCACCGGGTCACCGGATGGGTCCTGGAGCAAGTACAGCGCTGGCTCGGAGAAGAGCGGTACGCGGGGACACGGCTGGTCGTGGTCACCCGGAGGGCCCTGAGCACCGGCGAGGACGACCCGGTGACCGATCTGCCCGCCTCCGCGGTCTGGGGCCTCATCCGCTCGGCGCAGTCGGAGAACCCGGACCGCATCACCCTCGTCGATGTGGACTCCGATCCCGAACTCGCCGTACTCGCAAGCGCGGTGGCGACGGACGAGCCGTGCTGCGCGATCCGGGGGACGTCCCTGCGTGTTCCGCGTCTCATCCGCAAGACCTCCCGATCCGCCGAACTCGCCCCGGTGCGCGGCCCGGTACTCATCACCGGTGGTACGGGCGGCCTCGGCGGTCTGGTGGCGCGCCATCTGGTGCGTACGTATGGTGTCCGGGATCTGGTGCTGGTCAGCCGTCGGGGCGAGCGGGCCGAGGGAGCCGCCGAACTGGTCGGGGAGCTGGCCGGGTTGGGGGCGAAGGCCGTGGTGGTGGCCTGCGATGTGTCGGACCGGGACGCGCTCGCCCGCGTTCTCGCCGATCATCCGGTCTCCGGCATCGTCCATACGGCCGGTGTGGTGGACGACGGGGTCATCTCCTCGCTCACTCCGGAGCGCGTCGATCACGTTCTCGCGCCGAAGGTGGACGCGAGCTGGTATCTGCACGAACTGACCCAGGACCTCGACCTCTCGCTCTTCGCCGTCTTCTCGTCCCTGTCCGGAATGCTCGGCGGTCCCGGGCAGGGGAACTACGCGGCGGGCAATGTCTTCGCGGACACCGTGGTGCGATGGCGCCGGCAGGCGGGGCTGCCCGGAGTGTCACTGGCCTGGGGTGCCTGGACGTCGGAGATCGGACTGACCGGGACGCTCTCCGAAGCCGATCTGCGCCGGCTGCACGGCAGGGGACTGTCCCCGTTGTCGGCCGATCAGGGACTCGCTCTCTTTGACCGGGCGCTGTCGGCCGGTGAACCCGTCATGGGCCTGGCCCGGCTGGATCTGGCGGCCCTGCGTGCGCAGGGTGGTATTCCGCCCCTGATGAAGTCCCTGGTGAGGGGCGGTGTCGTACGGCCGGCCGCCGGGGACGAGCGTCATGATCCGGACAGCTTCGCCCGCCGCTGGAGCATGATCCCGGCCGAGGACCGCGCACGGTTCCTCGTGGAGCTGGTCCATGGCCACGCCGCCGCGGTCCTCGGACACACCGACGCCACCCGGATCGATACGGGACGCCAGCTCAAGGAGCTGGGCTTCGACTCGCTGACCGCGCTGGACCTGCGCAACCGGCTCGCCACGGTGACCGGACTCGCTCTGCCCGCCACCCTGGTCTTCGACTACCCCACGATCGCGGGAGTGGCGGAGTACGTCGCGAGCCTTCTCGACGGCGACGGCGACGGCTACGGCGGCAGCGTTCAGGGCAGGACTCCGCCACCGGTCGTATCGGTGACGGACGACCCCATCGTGATCGTCGGCATGGCCTGCCGGCTGCCCGGTGGTGTCTCGAACCCGGACGAGCTGTGGAGCCTGGTGAGCGAGGGCCGGGACGCCGTGTCGGAGTTCCCCACGGACCGGGGCTGGGACATGGACGGGCTGTTCGGCCCGGACGGCCCCGGTTCGGGTACGTCGGTCACCACCGAGGGCGGATTCGTCGACACGGCGGCCGAGTTCGACGCGGCCTTCTTCGGGATCTCGCCGCGTGAGGCGGTGGCGACCGATCCTCAGCAGCGGTTGGTGCTGGAGACCTCGTGGGAGGCGCTGGAACACGCGGGCATCGAGCCGGGGACGCTCGTCGGCAGCTCCACCGGTGTGTTCATGGGCGCGATGGTGTCGAACTACGCCGAGGTGGCGGGCCGGTCCGGCGCGGAACTGGCCGGCCAGCTGGTCACCGGAACCTCGCTCAGCGTGCTGTCGGGCCGGGTGGCGTACACGCTGGGGCTGCACGGTCCGGCGGTGACGGTGGACACGGCGTGTTCGTCGTCGCTGGTGGCGCTGCACTGGGCCGCGCAGGCGCTGCGTACGGGCGAGTGCTCGACCGCGCTGGTCGGCGGAGTCACCGTGATGGCCACCCCCGACGCGTTCATCGGCTTCTCCCTCCAGGGCGGGCTGGCACACAACGGCCGGTGCAAGGCGTTCGCGGACGCGGCCGACGGTACGGGGTGGGCCGAGGGCGCCGGGGTCCTGGTGGTCCAGCGCCTGTCGGACGCGCGGCGGGAAGGCCGCCGGGTGCTGGCGGTCGTACGGTCCAGCGCCGTCAACCAGGACGGCGCGTCCAACGGTCTGACGGCGCCGAACGGTCCGGCACAACAGCGTGTCATCCGGCAGGCGTTGGCCGGTGCCGGGCTGTCGTCCGCCGAGGTGGATGTGGTGGAGGGGCACGGTACGGGTACGGTGCTGGGCGACCCGATCGAGGCGCAGGCTCTGCTGGCCACGTACGGTCAGGACCGTCCGGAGGACCGGCCCCTGTGGCTGGGTTCGCTGAAGTCCAACCTTGGTCACACCCAGGCCGCCGCCGGAGTCGCGGGCATCATCAAGATGGTCAAGGCGATGGAACACGGTGTGCTGCCGCGGACACTGCACGTGGACGCGCCGTCGACGAAGGTCGACTGGACGCAGGGAGCGGTGCGGCTGCTGACCGAGCCCGTCCCGTGGCCCGAGACCGACCGGCCGTTCCGGGCGGGCGTGTCGTCGTTCGGAGTGTCGGGCACCAATACGCACGTCATCCTGGAAGCTCCGGAACCGGTCACACCGCCCGAAGAGCCCACGTCCGAAGCGGACAACGCGCCTTCCACACTGGTCCAGGACGTCGTCCCATGGGTGCTGTCGGGGAAGACCACCGAAGCGGTACGGGCCCAGGCCGCACGCTTGCTGGAGTGGTGCCGTCCCGAAGACGTCGTGGAGGCATCCGCGGCACTGCCGGCACCGGCGGCAAGAGACGTGGGCTGGTCGTTGGCAACCACCCGCTCCCGGTTCGACCACCGGATAGTGGTGACGGGGGCCGACGGGGACGCGTTGCTGGCGGGCCTGCGGGCCGTCGCGACGGGTGAGCCGGCGGCGCAGGTGGTGCGGGGCCAGGTGCGGCCGGCCGCCGCCGTGGGCGTGCTGTTCAGCGGCCAGGGAGCGCAACGGCTCGGTATGGGGAGCCGGTTGTACGCGTCATCGGCGGTGTTCGCGGAGGCGCTGGACGCGGTCCTGGCTGAGTTGGATCCGCAGCTGGACCGGCCGCTGACCGAGGTCATGTGGGGTGAGGATCCAGGGTTGCTGGAGGGGACGGGGTGGGCGCAGCCTGCTTTGTTCGCGGTGGAGGTGGCGCTGTTCCGGGTGCTGGAGTCGTGGGGGATGACCCCGGACTATCTGCTGGGCCACTCCGTCGGTGAGATCGCTGCCGCGCATGTGTCGGGCGTGCTGTCGTTGGCCGATGCGTGTCGTCTGGTGGCGGCACGCGGTCGGCTGATGCAGGCGCTGCCGATCGGTGGCGCGATGGTCGCGCTGGAGGCCGGGGAGGACGAGGTCGCGGGTGAGCTGACCGATCGGGTGTCGGTGGCGTCGGTCAACGGTCCCGAATCGGTGGTGATCGCTGGCGACGAGGACGAAGTCCTGTGCATTGAGGGCGTGTTCGCGAACCGAGGACGCCGGACGAGCCGGCTCCGGGTGTCGCACGCGTTTCACTCGCCACTGATGGATCCCATGCTGGACGAGTTCGAGCGGGTGCTGCGGGGCCTGTCGTGGAACAGGCCCCGGATCCCGATCGTGTCGACGCTGACCGGCGAACTCGCCAACGGGGAGGCGCTCCGTACCCCGGACTACTGGGTGCGCCAGATCCGGGAGACGGTCCGCTTCTCCGATGGCGTGCGCCGGCTGGAGGCGCTGGGCGTACGCACACTGGTGGAGGTCGGACCGGGCGGGGTACTGGCCGGGCTGGTCCCGCAGACCTGTGGTGAGGACGTCACCGCCGTCGCCGCGCTGCGCGGGCCTGACCATCCCGAGGACGCCGCGCTGCTGACGGCCGTCGCCCGGCTGTTCGTCGAGGGCGTGCCGGTCGCGTGGGACGCGGTGTTCGCCGGGGCCGGGGCGCGCGAGGTGGCGTTGCCGACGTACGCGTTCCAGCGCGAGCGGTACTGGCCGGACGCCTCGGCGTCGGTCGGTGATGTGGTGGGGGCGGGCCTGGCGTCGGCCGATCACCCGTTGCTGGGGGCGATGGTCGCTCTGCCCGAGTCCGGTGGGATGTTGTTCACGGGACGTGTGTCGGTACGGTCGCATCCGTGGCTGGCCGACCATGTGGTGCGGGGGACGGTGGTGTTTCCCGGGACCGGGTTTGTCGAGCTGGCGGTCCGGGCGGGGGACGCCGTCGGCTGCGGCCGGGTGAGTGAGCTGATTCTGGAGGCGCCGTTGGTGCTTCCGGCGCGGGGCGGCTGCCAGGTGCAGGTCGTACTGACCGAGCGCGCGCAGGGGCACTGGGCCGTCGCGATCCATGCCCGGCCGGACGGGCAGGAGGCGTGGAAGCGCCATGCCACCGGTCTGCTCACCGGTCGCGTACACATGGATGACGTCTTTGACGGCCCCCGCTCCGTATGGCCCCCGGCCGGGGCAACGGCCGTTGACACCTCCGGGATGTACGCCGACGGCGCGGGCGCGGATGTGCTCTACGGGCCGGTTTTCCAAGGTCTTACGGGAGCGTGGACCGAGGGAGAGAGGGTGTGGGCCGAGGTTGAGCTGCCCGAGGCACAGTGGATCCGGGCGGCGGCGTTCGGTATGCACCCGGCCCTGCTGGACGCGGTCCTGCACGCGGCGGTCTTCGCGGGCCCGGCCGTGGGTCCGGCCGTGGGTCCGGCCGTGGGTCCGGCCGCGGGCCCGGCCGCCGGTACGGCTGTAGCCGGTGCCGTGGAGGGTGCACGGCTGCCGTTCCTGTTCGGTGACGTGGTGCTGCGGGCCTCCGGCGCCACCCGGGTGCGGGTGTGCCTGACCCGTACCGGCGAGGAGGAGTTCTCCGTGGCGGTCGCGGACAGCACGGGTGCGCCCGTGCTGTCGATCGGGTCGCTGTCCACCAGGCCGCTGCCCGACACCGCGCTCGTATCGGCGGATGGGGACACGGTGATACTCGCGCCCGAGTGGACCGAACTGGAAGCCGTTGGCGCGCGGGACACCTCGGCCGACGCTCAGGGTGACGGCCGATACGCCGACTGGGCCGTTGTGGGTACGGGTGCGGGCACGGACGGGGGCAACGGCCACGCGGATCTGGCCGCCCTGATCACGGCGATCGACGGCGGCGCCGTCCCCGTACCCCCGTACATCGTGCTCGACGTGCGCCACCGCCCCGAGGGTCCGGTGGTGAATTCGACGCACCGGGCCACCGCCTGGGTGCTGGAGCAGATACAACACTGGCTCGGTGACGGGCGGTTCGGCGGAACGAGGCTGGTCGTCGTCACCCGGGCGGCCGTCAGCACGGGCGAGGGCGACCCGGTGACCGATCTGCCCGCCGCGGCGGTCTCGGGCCTGGTCCGCTCCGCGCAGTCGGAGAACCCGGACCGGATCACCCTGATCGACCTGGAGCCCTCCCACGACCACGACCACCCCAACGCTTACGACCACGACCGTGCCCACACCGACCTCGATCTCGATCTCGCGCTGCTGGCCGCCGCCGTCGCGACCGCCGAGCCGCAGCTCGCGGTACGGAAGGGCGCGATGCTCGTACCGCACCTCGTACGGCAGGCACCGACCGAAGGCACACCGGACCGCGCCGCCGACGAAACCGGTGCGCCGCTGGACGGCACGGTAGTGATCACCGGCGGTACCGGCGGCCTGGGCAGCCTGGTGGCCCGCCACCTGGCGCGCGCTCACGGAGTCCGGCACCTGCTGCTGCTCAGCCGCAGTGGCGAGCGGGCCGACGGAGCGCCGGAGCTGATCCGGGAACTGGGGGAGTACGGCGCGCTGGTCACCGTCGTGGCCTGTGACGTCTCCGATCGCGAGGCTCTCGCCGACGCACTGTCGGCCGTACCGGCGGCGCACCCCGTGCGGGGCGTCGTGCACACCGCCGGTGTGCTGGACGATGGGGTCGTCGGCTCGCTGACCGGCGAGCGGCTGGACCGGGTGCTGGCTCCGAAGGCGGACGCCGCCTGGCACCTCCACGAGCTGACGCGCGAGCGTGACCTCGACCTGTCGCTGTTCGTCGTGTTCTCGTCCCTCGCCGGTCTGCTCGGCGGCCCCGGCCAGGGCAACTACGCGGCGGGCAACGCGTTCGTGGACACACTCGTACAGCACCGCCGTCAGCTCGGTCTCCCCGGCGTATCGCTGGTGTGGGGCGCATGGACCTCCGAAGTGGGCCTGACCGGCACGCTCTCGGACGTCGACCTGCGCCGGATGAGCGAGTCGGGGATGCCGCCGCTGTCGGTGGAACAGGGGCTGGAGCTGTTCGACCGGGCATGGCGCGCCGATGCTCCCGTGGTCGCCCTGACCCGGCTGGACACCGCGGCCCTGCGGCACCGGGGCGTTCCGCCGATGATGCGGTCACTCGTCGCGCGCGGCGCCGCCCGCCCGGCGGCCGGGAACGATCGCGGGGCCCCCGACGGCTTCGCCGGGCGCTGGGCGGCCACACCGGCCGCGGAACGCTCCCGCTACCTGCTCGATCTGGTCGGCGGGCAGGTAGCGGCGGTGCTGGGGCACAGCTCCGCCGCCCGCGTGGACAACACCCAGGCGTTCAAGGAGCAGGGCTTCGACTCGCTGACGGCGGTGGAGCTGCGCAATCGGCTTGTCTCGGTGACCGGTCTCGGTCTGCCGGCCAGCCTGGTGTTCGACTACCCGACGGTCACGGCCCTGGCCGGCCACCTGGCGACGCTGCTCGGGGACGACCACACCTCGGAGACATCGCTGATGTCGCCGGCGCGTCAGGGAACGCTGCCGCCGCTGGTGTCCGTGGCCGACGACCCGATCGTCATCGTGGGGATGGCGTGCCGCTATCCCGGTGGGGTGGCCGGCCCCCAGGAACTGTGGGGACTGGTGGAGGAGGGCCGCGACGCGGTGTCCGGCTTCCCCGCCGACCGCGGCTGGGACCTCGACGGCCTGCTGGGGACGGGCGCCGGTACCTCGGTCACCGCCGAGGGCGGATTCCTCGAAGGCGTCGGCGATTTCGACGCGGCCTTCTTCGGCATTCCGCCGCGCGAAGCCCTCGCCATGGATCCCCAGCAGCGTTTGCTGCTGGAGACGTCGTGGGAGGCGCTGGAACACGCCGGGATCGATCCGGAGGAGCTGGCGGGCGGCTCGGTCGGGGTCTTCGCCGGCGCGTTCCAGTCCGGATACAGCGAGGTGGCCGGCCGCTCGGCGGAGGACATCAGCGGGCATCTGATGACCGGCAGTTCGCAGAGCGTGGTCTCGGGACGCATCGCCTACGCGCTGGGGTTGCAGGGCCCGGCGGTGACGGTGGACACGGCGTGCTCGTCGTCGCTGGTGGCGCTGCATCTGGCCGCGCAGGCCCTGCGGGCGGGGGAGTGCGCGTTGGCCCTCGCGGGCGGTGTGACCGTGATGGCGACTCCGGACACCTTCGTCGGCTTCTCCCAGCAGGGCGGACTCGCCGCCGACGGCCGCTGCAAGGCGTTCGCGGACGCAGCCGACGGTACGGGGTGGGCCGAGGGGTCCGGAATGCTCGTCGTGCAGCGGCGGTCGGACGCGCTCCGCGAGGGGCGTCGGATACTGGCGGTCGTACGGTCGAGTGCGGTGAACCAGGACGGTGCCTCGAACGGCCTGACCGCGCCCAACGGTCCCGCGCAGCAGCGGGTGATCCGGCAGGCTCTGGCGGGCGCCGGGCTGTCGGGTACCGAGGTGGACGTGGTGGAGGCGCATGGCACGGGTACGGTGCTGGGCGACCCGATCGAGGCGCAGGCGTTGCTCGCCACGTACGGCCAAGGGCGCCCGGAGGAACGGCCGTTGTGGCTGGGTTCGCTGAAGTCGAACCTCGGTCACACCCAGGCCGCCGCCGGTGTCGCGGGCGTCATCAAGATGGTCAAGGCGATGGAGTACGGTGTGCTGCCGCGCACGCTGCACGTGGACGCGCCGTCGACAAAGGTCGACTGGACGCAGGGCGCCGTACGGCTGCTGACGGAAGCCACTCCCTGGCCCGAGAACGATCATCCGCGCCGGGCCGGTGTGTCGTCCTTCGGCCTGTCGGGCACCAACGCGCACGTCATCCTGGAAGCACCCGAGCCCAGCCCCAGCCCCGCTCCCGACCCGGCCCCCGCCCATCAGGCCGCGCCCGGCGCGACTGGTCCGGTTGGTCGTGGAGCCGTTCCGTGGCTGCTGTCGGGCAGGACGGCGGAGGCTGTACGGGGCCAGGCCGCCCGGTTGCTGGCATGGTCCGAGGCGGCTCCGGAGGCCGAACCGCTCGACGTGGGACGGTCGTTGGTGACCACCCGGGCGCTGTTCGGCCACCGCGCCGTGGTGACCGGCGCCGACCGTGAGGAGCTGCTGTCCGGACTCCGGTCTCTGGCGGCGGGCGAGCCCGCGCCGCAGGTGCTCCAGGGCGTGACCGCCGGGAGTACGGACGCGGGTGTGGTGTTCGTTTTCCCCGGCCAGGGGGCCCAGTGGGTCGGTATGGCGCGGGAACTGATTGACGAGTCACCGGTGTTCGCCGAGGCGATGTCCGAGTGTGCTGATGCTCTGGGCGCGTTCGTGGACTGGAAGCTGTCGGATGTGCTGGATGATCAAGTGGCCCTGGACCGCGTGGAGGTGGTGCAGCCGGTTCTGTGGGCGGTGATGGTGTCGCTCGCGAAGCTGTGGCGGTCCTGCGGTGTGGAGCCGGCCGCCGTGGTCGGCCATTCACAGGGAGAGATCGCTGCTCTCTGCGTGGCGGGAGGTCTGTCGCTGTCGGACGGGGCGCGGGTTGTCGCTCTGCGGAGCCGTGCGATAGCGGACACGCTGGCGGGCAGTGGCGGGGGTATGGCGGCGGTGTCGCTGTCCGCCGACCGGGCCACAGAGCTGATCGAGCGGTGGGACGGTCGGCTCTCGCTGGCTGCCGTGAACGGCCCCTCGTCCGTGGTGATTTCGGGTGATGCCGATGCCCTGCGGGAGCTGGTGGCGGGATGCGAGGCGGACAGCATCCGCGCACGCATCATTCCAGTGGATTACGCCTCCCACTCGGTTCAGGTGGATGTGATCCGGGACCGGCTGCTGGAGGAGCTTGCGGCAGTTCATCCGGAACCGGCATCCCTCCCGGTGTACTCCTCCGTCACCGGAAAGCTCCTCGACACGACCTCGGCCGATGCCGCGTACTGGGTGTGTAACCTGCGCGACACGGTCCGGTTCGAGGAGGCGACTCGGGCGCTGATCGCGGCCGGCCGGCACATATTCGTCGAGGTCAGCCCGCATCCCGTACTCACCACCCCGCTCCAGGAGACCCTGGACGCGACCGGCACCGAAGGCGCTGTCGTCGGGACCCTGCGCCGAGGCGAGGGCGGTCCGCGTCGTATGGTCGCGTCGCTCGCCGAGCTGTTCGTCCAGGGCGTGCCCGTTGCCTGGGAGCGGCTCTTCTCCGGGCTCGGCGCCCGCCGGGTCGAGCTGCCCACATACGCGTTCCAGCACCAGCGGTACTGGCCCGACGTTCTGAACTCAGTCGGAGATGTGACGGGAGCCGGTCTCGCCCCGGCCGAACACCCGCTGCTGGGAGCGATGGTGGCGGTGCCCGGCTCCGGTGGGGTCCTGTTCACCGGCCGGATCTCGCTGCGCACGCACCCCTGGCTCGCGGACCACATGGTGCGGGGCCTGGCGGTGTTCCCCGGCACCGGGTTTGTCGAGCTGGCGGTCCGCGCCGGTGACGCCGTGGGCTGCGGCCAGGTCGGTGAACTCGTGCTGGAAGCACCGCTGGTCATCCCGGCACAGGGTGACTGCCGCATCCAGATACTCCTCACCGAGCAAGGGAAGGAGCAGGGGAGCGAGCCGGGGTATGAGCCGGGGTATGAGCAAGGGCAGCCGGCCCGGAAGTGGGCGGTCGCCATCCACGCCCGCCCTGACGGCTCCGAGATCTGGACCCGGCACGCGACGGGCGTACTGACCCGTGCGACACCCACCGGTGACGCGCCCGACGGATTCGGCACGCCATGGCCCCCGGCCGGAGCGCCGGATATCGATGTCTCAGGTGTGTACCCCACCGGCCCGGACTCCGAGGACGCCTCCGACATCGTGTACGGACCGGTGTTCCAGGGGCTGACCAGGGCCTGGACTCTGGATGAGCGGGTCTGGGCCGAGGTGGAGCTGCCCCGGTCCGAGCGGTCCCGGGCAGCCCTCTACGGGATCCATCCGGCGCTTCTGGACGCGGTGCTGCACGCGGCGGCCTTCGCCGGACTGGGCACGACAGACCCGGCGGACACAACAGACACGGCAGACGTCCCCATGCTGCCGTTCATGTTCACCGATGTGGTGCTGCGGGCCTCGGGCGCGACCCGGGTGCGGGTGTGCCTGACCCGTACCGGCGCGGACGAGGTCTCCGTCGCGGTGGCCGACGCCACCGGTGCGCCGGTGCTGTCGATCGGATCGCTCCTGGCCCGGCCGCTGCCGGACGGGGACTTCGCCGCCGTACCCGAGGACACGGTGCTGCTCGCGCCCCGTTGGACGGACCTGGGTGTGTCTGCGCTGACCGTCGCGACCGAGGGCTGGGCCGTTGTGGGTGAGGGCGCGGACCACGCGGACGTGGCCGCCCTGACCTCCGCCGTCGAGGCTGGGACCCCGGTCCCGGGGTGTCTGGCGCTGGCCGTGCCGCACCACCCCGAAGGGGCCGTCGTACCGCTGACGCACCAGGTCACCGCCTGGGTGCTGGAGCAGGTGCAGCGCTGGCTCGGCGACCAGCGGTACGAGCGTACGAGGCTGATCGTGCTCACCCGGTCGGCGGTGACCACCGGCGCCGCCGACCCGGTGACCGATCTGCCCGGCGCGGCGGTGTGGGGGCTGATCCGCTCGGCGCAGACGGAGAATCCGGACCGGATCACCCTGATCGACCTCGACGCGTCCGCTTCCCTGGACCTCGCCCTGCTGGACGGTGTGCTCGCGACCGGCGAACCGCAGGCCGCGATCCGTGGTGCGGTGGTGCTCACACCGCGCCTGGAGCGCCGCACACCACCGACGGACGCGTCCGCTCCCGCCGCTCCCGCCGCTCCCGCAGTGAGTGACGGTACGGTCCTGGTCACCGGTGGTACCGGCGGCCTGGGCGGTCTGCTGGCGCGCCATTTGGTGCGCGCCCACGGGGTACGGCAGCTGCTGCTGGCCAGCCGGAGCGGTGAACGGGCCGCAGGCGCGGCGGAGTTGGTCGAGGAGCTGACCGGGCTCGGCGCGCGGGTGGAGGTGAGGGCCTGTGATGTGTCCGACCGGGACGCCCTGTCCGCGCTGCTGGCGGAGCATCCGGTGTCCGGGGTCGTGCACACCGCAGGTGTGCTCGACGACGGGGTGATCGGCTCGCTCACCCCGGAGCGGCTGGACCGGGTGCTGGCCCCGAAGGTGGACGCGGCCTGGCATCTGCACGAACTGACCCGGGACCGGCACCTGTCGATGTTCGTGGTCTTCTCCTCCGTGGCCGGGCTGCTCGGCGGTCCGGGACAGGGCAACTACGCGGCGGGCAATGTCTTCGTGGACACCCTGGCGCAGTGGCGCCGGCAGGCGGGGCTGCCCGGTGTGTCACTGGCGTGGGGCACCTGGACGACGGAGGTCGGCCTCACCGGCACCCTGAGCGAAGCAGACCTGCGCAGGCTGGCCCGTTCGGGGCTGCCTCCGCTGTCGGTGGAGCAGGGCCTGTCCCTGTTCGACCGGGCCCTGCGCACGGACGAGGCGGTTCTCGCGCCGACCCGGCTCGATCTGGCCGCGCTGCGCGGCCCGGGTGACCTCCCGGCCATGCTGCGCTCCCTCGGCGGCGCGGCCGTACGCCCTGTCGCGCGGGACGGCGGGGACGGCGACGGCGGCTTCGCGCCGCGATGGGCGGCGGCCCCGGCCGAGGAGCGGCCCGGGCTGCTCCGGGATCTGGTCCGCGCGCATGTCGCCGCCACACTGGGACACTCCTCCGCCGACCACATCGACAGCCGCCAGGCATTCCGCGAGCTGGGCTTCGACTCGCTGACCGCGCTGGAACTGCGGAACCGGCTTGCCGCCGCGACCGGGCTGCGGATGCCGGTCACCCTGGTGTTCGACCATCCGACGGTCGAGGAACTCGCCGGCTACCTCGGGACCGTACTCGCGCGGTCCGTGGCCGCCACCTCCCCGGGGGCGGGGACAGCGGCCGGGCAGGAGGCGGCGGCCGGGGAGTCGCCGCAGGCGCCCCAACAGGACATCATGGGGCGGCTGTACATGCGCGCGGTCGCGGAGCGCCGGGTGTCGGAGGCGCACGACTTCGCGATGAGCGCGGCGGTGCTGCGGCCCCGGTTCGAGACCCCCGACCAGCTCGCGAAGCGGCCCGCGGTGGTCCGGATCTCGCCCGGAGACACCGGCCCGCATCTCATCTGCGTCTGCCCGCCGGTGCCGCTGCCCCTGACGGGTCCGGACGTGTATCTGCGGTTCGCCGCCGAGTTCGGGGGCACACGCAGGGTCTCGGCCCTGATGGCGCCCGGGTTCGACGAGGGGGAGGACCTGCCCGCGACCACCGAGGTGCTGATGGACGTCATGGCGACCGCGATCATCGACTACGTCGGCGACGAGACCTTCTCCCTGGCGGGCTCCTCGTCCGGCGGTGTGGTCGCCTACGAGCTGGCGAAGGAGCTGGAACGGCGCGGGGTCGCCCCGGCCGGGGTCGCGCTGCTCGACTCGTACCGGATGAACGACAAGGTCATCAACAAGTGGGACAACGACCTGGCCGGGCGGTCGTTCAACGGCATCAACACCGACAACATCGGGTTCGAGAAGATCACGGCCTTCGTCTGGATCTGCACACGGCTGCTCATGGACTGGGAGCCGGGCGGTCTCGCCGCTCCCGCCCTGCTCGTACGGGCCACGGAGCCGATCGTCCAGGAGGAGGAAGGCGTGGCCTGGCAGACCAATCTCGCCTCGATGTCCGCCGTCGTCGATGTCCCGGGCGACCACTTCTCCATCCTGGAGAGCGAGCACGCCCCGCTTGTCGCGCAGGCCGTGGACACCTGGCTCACCGAGATCGAGGGACAGCGGCCCTGACCGCCTCCTCCTGTTCCCCGGGCGGCGAGTCACACCGCCCGGGGAACAGGAGGGCTACCTCGCGTACAGCTCGGGCCGCCGGTCGTGCAGATAGCGGGTGGTGGCGCGGGCCCGGGTGAGGGTGTCGAGCCGGATCTCGGTGACGAGGAGTTCCTCGTCGTCGGGACCGGCCGTCCGCACCCGGCCGTACGGGTCGGCCACCCGGGACAGACCGGCGTACCGCAGGCCCCGGTGGACGCCCGCCCAGTTCGCGTAGGCGATGAACAGCTGGCTCTCGAAGGCGCGGGCCGGCACCAGGGTCTCCGCCACGAACGTCCAGGGCCGCAGCAGGGCCGTGGGGACGGCGAGCAGTTCGGTGCCCGCGAGGGCGTGCCGCCGGACCACCTCGGGGAACTCCACGTCGTAGCAGATCGCGAGGCCGACGGTGATCCCGCCGACCTCCGTCTGGACGACCGGGATCTCACCCGGTGTGAATCCCGCCCGCTCCTGGCCGTAAAGGTGTGTCTTGCGGTACGTGGCCCGTGTTCCGCCGGTGGGCGTCACCAGATCGGCCGAGTTGTGGAGCGCGTCACCGGAGGTCTCCGGCCAGCCGTACACGATCGCGACCCCCGTCCGCGCGGCGATCTCCTCGACCCGCCCGCCGAAGGAACGGCCGATCCCGCCGATGTCCTCCTGCCGTCCGCTCAGCGGGTATCCGGTCGCGAACAGCTCCGGTGTCACCAGCAGTTCGGCGCCCTGCTCCCCGGCGCGCCGGGCGTGGTCGGACAGCCGCGCCAGCATCGTGTCCGGGTTGTCGTCGGACACGGGGCTCGCGGCTTGCCAGCAGGCGATCTTCATTCGGGCGTTATATCACCCGGGCAGATCGACCGGTGCCAGCCGGTCGAACAGATCGCCCGGGCCGGGGTTCTCGGGGCGGGTGGTGCCGCCGAGGTGCCGCACGGTGCCCCAGACGGCGTTGAGCGCGGTGGTCACCGCCCCTTCGGCGAAACCACCGGTCCACGACACATCGTCCCCGGCGAGGAAGAGACCTCGCCGCCCGGGCGGGGTGCCGTCCTGCATGAAATGGGTGAACAGCCTGCGCTGATAACGGTAGTGGCCGGGCAGGTTCGCCTTGAACGCTCCCATGAAGTGCGGTTCGTTCTCCCAGCTCACCGAGACGGGCCCGCTGACGATGTGTGACCGTATGTCCACACCGGGATAGATGTCCGCGAGCGTGCTCAGTGCGATCTCCAGCCGCTCCCCGGGGTCCAGCGCGGAGAACTTGAGCGAGTCGTCGTTCCAGGTGTAGGAGAGGCACATCGCGGCCGGCCGGTCCGGTCCGTCGTCGAGCAGATAGACACTGCGCGGCGCCCGGTCGGTGAGTGTCATCCCCATCAGCGGCCGGCCCGTGTCAGGGCTCCGGTCGTACCAGAAGGGCCGGTCGACCAGCACCCATAGCTTGGACGCGCACATGTAGTGGGTCCGCTCCAGCGCCGTCCAGTCCGCCGCCGAGAACAGCCGTCGCGCGCCCGCGACCTTGGTGACCAGTATCCGGTGCGGAGCGGTGAAGACCACCGCCGGATACGGGCGCTCCCGGCCCTCCGCGTCCTGGACTAGGAAGCCTTCTGCCGTCCGGGCCAGGGCGGTCACGGCGGGCCGGGGGCCGCCCTTGTGGAGCGCGGCGAGCGACGTGCCGTGCGGCCAGTGTGCCGGGTCGGCGGGCGGGTGGGTCCAGAGCCGCTCCGGGAGCTGCCGGCAGCCGCCGACGATCTGCTCCTGGTCGTCGTTCGCGCCGGTGTATATCAGCCGCAGGACATCGAGCACCGAGTTGGGGAAATCGGTGTCCCACCCGCCGGTGCCGAAGCCGACCTGCCCGAAGATCTCCCGGTGCCGGAACGAGGAGAAGAACGGTGAAGTCGCCAGGAAGCCGTAGAACGACTGGTCGTCCAGTGCGGGGACCAGCCGGTTCCACACCGCCTTCACCGTCTCCACCTCACGGCGGCGCAGGGCGTCGTCCATCACCGACAGCTCGGCGCGTTCCAGCAGTGTCTTGTTCCAGGCGTCCTCCACCTCCTGGAACACCGGAGGCAGATCGCTCATGGTGCGGGCCCGGTGGCTGATCCCGCCGAGATCGACGACGGTGGACGGGGTGGCCGCGGCCAGCGGGTTGGGAAACGGCCGGGTCCGCAGCCCCACCAGGCCGATGTAGTGGGCGAGCGACGCCGCCGACCGGGGAAAGCGCATGGCGCCCATCTCCGCGTGGTGGTCCGCGTACCCCGGGAACGGCTCCGAGCGCATCCGTCCGCCGATCGCGGCGGCCTCGTACACCACGGGACGCAGACCGAGCCGCATCAGCTCGTACGCCGCGGTGATCCCGGCGATCCCCGCTCCGACCACGGCGACCTCGTGTCCGTGCCGGTCGTCGGGGAGGACTCCCAGTCCGGCCGGATGCCGTAGCCAGCGGTCGTAGGAGAACGGAAAGTCCGGTCCGAGCATGGTCCGTGCCGGTGCGGAAACACCGGCACGGGGCTGGACACTTGCCAGGTGCGTCATCGGCCGCCGGTTCACTTCGGAAGAGACGAAAAGATCTTAACCCGCGGACGTGAAGCTACCCGAGCCGTACGGGGCTCTGCAACCGCAGGATCTTCCTTTGGAACAGGGGCAGTTGGTGAGAAGGGAGGCTGGTGGCGGTGTGCCCCGGGCCGGGGACGGTGCCGGGCCCGGGGCGTTGCCGCTACTCGCCGGACGGTGCCGGCAGGGTGGTGCCGAGGGCCACGGGGGTGCCGAAGTTCGGTGTTCCGTCGGCGTTCCAGGTGAATTTCTGTGCCCGGGTGGAGCGGTTCATGTCACAGCCGCCGCTCGCGCTGCTGTTGGCGTGGTAGACGATCCAGTCCTCCGTTCCGTCGGGCGACTTGAAGAAGCCGTTGTGACCGGGTCCGTACACTCCGTTGGCGTTGGACCTCTGGAAGACCGGGTTCGGCGACTTGGTCCAGGACGAGGAGTTGAGCGGGTCGCCGCCGTTGTAGGTGAGCATGCCCAGCTTGTAGTCGGGCGTGGAACAGTGGCTGGCGGAGTAGACGATGAAGGTCTTCCCGTCGCGCTGGAGGACCTCGCCGCCCTCGTTGACGGATCCGCCCACGGTCTCCCAGCTGTAGGTCGGTGTGGAGAGCACCCGGCGGGTGCCGCTCGCCGTCCACGGGTTCGACAGCGGCCGGATGAACATCGGCTGGGAGCCGTTGTAGAAGGTGCCCAGCAGATAGAGCTGCCCGTTCAGCTGAAGGATGCCGGGGTCCAGCTCCCAGGTGTTGTCCTGGGTCGGGTCGAGCAGGTCGGCCTTGAAGCTGTAGGGCCCCATGGGGTCGAGTCCGGCGCTTTCGAGGACATGGATCCGCTGGGTGCCCAGGTTGTACGGCTCCTGCCCGGCCGTGTAGTAGAAGTACCAGCGCTTGCCGTTGGGGCCGTCGAGCAGATGGAACTCCGGGGCCCACATGGTGCCGGCGCCGTTGGGCCGGGTGAGGTTGAAGATGACCTGTTCGGTGGCGGTGCTGAGGCCCGCGAGGGTGCTGGACCTGCGCATCGTGACGGTCGAGTTCCAGGTCGTGGTGGCCAGGTAGTAGTACCCGTTGTAGTGGGTGAGCCAGGGGTCGGGGCCGCGCTGGGCGATCGGATTGGTGAAGGTGCCCGTCCCCGTACCGCCGGCCGGGAAGCCGGGCAGCCGCCACACCCTGCCGTTCGCGGCGGCGCACGGCAGCTGCACCAGGCCGGTGTTGGAGGCCGAGGCGCCGCCGCTCGGGGTGACACACTTGCCCGAGCCGACGGAGACCAGGTTGAACGTCCGGTCCGTGCCGCTCACCGCGACCGGCACCAAGCGCCACTGCTGGTTCGTCGCGCTGTGGCAGGGCCACTGGATGACCGTGGCGTTGTCGGCGGTCGACGCGCCGAAGACATCGGCGCACTGACCGGAGGGCGTGCTGATCGTGTACGTGTCGGCCGTGCCCGTGACCGGGTTGAAGACGAGGTTCTGGGTCGCCGCGGTGCCGCAGGTGAACGCCCGCAGCTGGGTGCCGGTGGCCGTCGAACCATTCGGCAGGTCAAGGCAGTTGCCGCCGTTCTGATTCACCGCCGTCGACGTGAACGCCGTGGCGGCCAGGGCGGGTGGCGCCACCAGGAAGGCGGCCACCCCGGTGAGCAGGGCGATGAGTACGGAGAGCCATCGGGAGCGGTTCACTGGTGCACATCCTTTCCTTCATCGGTCGGTCAGGGCCCGTACGCCTTCACTTCGAGAAGTCCGACGGAGCTGGTGCCGTTGCCGGTGAGCAGCACCCGCAGCCGGGTGGTGGCCGTGGCGGTGAACGAGACGGTGTTGTACCGGTCCTTGGCGATCGGATAGGAGCCGGCGCCCGGCATGTCCACGTAGGCGCTGCCGTTCCAGTACTGGAGCTTCCAGGAGGCGGGCAGGGTGACGCCCTGGGCGTCGTCGAAGAAGTACACCTCGGCCCGGTCGAGGGTTCTGGCCGACGGCCACGTCAGCTCGGCCCACTGCTGCCCGGTCTGGGGCCATGTTCCCCAGCGCGGGTTCACGGTGTCGTTGGACGACGGCGGGTCGACACCGTCGTTGATCGCCGCGACGCTCTCCCAGGGGGAGGTGTACGAGGCGGACGGCGTCGCGGCCCGCGCCAGGTTGGCCGGTGGCTGGACGCCGCCCCGGTTGTGGACCTTGATCTCGGTGAGCCCGGTCTTGGCCCCGGTGGCGTTGGTGGCGAGGATCCGTACGCGCTGGGCGCTGACCGCCGGGAACCGCACCAGGTTGTAGTTGGCCCGGGGCGCGGCGGGGCTCTTCGTCTGGTCGGGGACCGGCACCCAGGAACTTCCGTCGTGGTACTGGACGGTGTAGGCCGCGGGGGCGCGGTAGGTGGTGGAAGCCGGGCGGCTGTCCTTGAAGTACAGGCGCACCTCGTCGAGGGTGCGCGCGGTGCCGAAGTTCAGCTCGTACCAGTCCTGGCTGTTGGGCGATCCGCCCGCGCCCCAGAACGGTTCGTTGGTGGGATACCCGTCCACGGCGCCCGCGAGGTTGCTGCCCGACCCGGTGTGGGAGGCGGAAGCGGTCGCCCCCGAGGCCAGATTGACCGGGTCCCCGGTGAGGTCGACGCCGGCCTTGGCGAGCATGTCGACCATCCGGGGGCTGTTCTGCGTGACCTGGTTGGGGGCCTTGAGGCCGGGGACGGAGGTGCGGAACGTGACCGTGCCGTCCGTGGTGACATCCCCGGTGGCCGGGTCCCATGTGAAGGGGACGAGTGAGCCGACGGTGGCGACCCGGTTCCCGTTGATGAAGATCGAGTAGCCCTTGGGGATACCGGGGTAGTGCGTGACGCTGTCGGCCGGGTCGTCCCAGACCACGGACAGATCGGCGCCCCGGTAGCGGAGGTTGTTGACCGTGAAGTGGCTCCAGCCGATGTTGATCGGGGACAGCTCGACCTTGGCGTCGTTGCGCGGGCGCAGCCCGGCGACATCCTCGATCACGGTCCAGTTGCTGCTGCCGAGGATGTTGTGGTGGATCCAGGAGCGGTAGTCGATCCCGGTGCCGTTCCAGTTGGCCCAGAACTCGTTGGCGTCGGGCCACTGCGTGTTGCCGCCGACATACTGCGCCCAGGTGTTCCAGTAGAGCAGCTTCTTGTAATCGGTCGCGCTCATCCAGGAGTTGGGATAGTTGCGCAGGACCGAGGAGTACAGCCGGAACTGCACGGTGGAGTTGATGGTCGAGAAGTTGTTGGAGCCCGGGTTGCCGGCCGCCGCCGCGGCCTGCTTGTCGGCCTGGTTCGCCGTGTAGAACGGGAAGACCGGGTACTGCGCCGGGTCGTCGTACAGCCGCAGGGCCTGCCGGTAGGTCGCGGTGTTGGGGACCGCCCCGACGGAGAACGGATAGTAGTTGTTGATCTCCTTCCAGGGCACCCACTCGTTGGTCGACTTGAGCCGGTGCTCGAACAGCTGCCTGTTCGGGTTCCACAGCACGTTGACGATGGCGTCCTTGATCTGCGTCGCCAGGGTGCGCAGCTCCGCGGCCTTGGCCGTGTTGCCGGTCGCCTCGTACGCCTGGGCGGCGGCGAGCGCGCCGCTGTACTGGTAGGCGGACTCGGTGCGGTCCATGTTGCCGGGCTTCCAGTGGAAGGACACCGCGTCGGCGTCGTTGCCGGTCAGCGCGCCCCAGTCGTACTCGATGAGCTTGTTCTTGTCACGGTCGTAGAAGTCCAGCTGGCCCTTGACGTCGCCCTCCGCGTAGTGGGCGAGCTGGCCGGCGATCGCGGGCTGGCCGCCGTGGATCTGGTAGCTCTTCCACGCGGCCTCGGCGATGTACTGGGTGTAGCTGTTGGACCAGTTCTCCGGGTCGCCGGGGTTGTCGAGGAAGCGGGCGCCCTTGGACGTCTGGCCGACGCTGAGCCAGTCCCCGTACGCGTAGGAGGGGTCACGCAGATACTTGAGGTCGTCGATGTGCATGGGCTGGGTGAGCGCGATCGCGTTGTTGTAGCCGAGGACGCCCTCCATCGAGGTGGGGAACTGGAAGGTCTGCCCGGGGATGTCGGCGTCGAGGTTGTTGAAGCGCATCAGCCACCAGCGGTAGTAGATGTTCTTCTTGATCGCGCCTTCCGGCACGTCGATGTACGGGACGTTCTGCGCCCACCACAGGTTGTAGGCCCTGACATGGGTGGCGAACGCGGTGGCGCTCGAATAGGCGGCGTACGCGTTGTACTCGGTGAGCGACTCGGGGATCTCGTCGGTGACGAAGCCCATCACCACCTTCGCGGTCACGGTCGCGCCGGCCGCGATCGTCACGGACCGGTTGAGGCCGCCGCTGGAGGCGGAGAATCCGTCGCCGGTGAGCCGCGGGCGGATCGTGGTCAGGTTGTTGTACGCGTTGACCTGCCCGGTCAGCTCGGCGCCGCTGCCCGTGGTGGCGTACGGGGAGACCGCCCGCAGTTGCAGGGTGGTGGCGGCGGTGCCGTTGTTCCTGATCGACAGACTGGTCACGGCGACGTTGTTGTCGGTGATGAACTTCGTCTGGTCGACCGTGACCGAGCCGCTGGTGTGCACGCTCTTCCAGTGGCTGGGCGTCTGCCGGCGCTGCGCGACCTGCTCGGTGAAGGTGCCCGGGGTGACCGTGACGCTGTAGGCGTTCTGGTTGTTGATGGACTCCCAGTAGGCGACATTGCCGCCGAAGCCCAGCACGGCCGGGTTGTGGGTCTTCATGAAGACCGCGCGTCCCCGGGTCATCAGCCAGGGTCCGGCCGGGTCGTTGCCGGCGCGGGCCAGCAGCCGGTCCATCCAGAAGTCGGTCCCCGCGCTCTCCGCGTCGTAGATGGCCCGCATCATGTCGCCCGGGGTGTGGGCGACGGGCGGGGCCGGGATCGCGGGTCCGGCGAAGGACGGAAAGCCGATCGTCTGCGCCGCGGTGGCCGGGGGCGCGACGACGACGGAACAGACACTGAGCACCAGCGCGACGAGGAGACTCCTCGTCCGCAGGCGTCGTAACAGGTGGACGTGCGGTCTTCTCATCGGATGCTCCCTGTCCAGTTGACAACAAGCGCGTGCTCGCGAGGGCGCCGTCGTGCGTGACCGGTGCTGACCCGTGCGTGACCCGAGGCGTGCCGAAACAGACCTGAAAGGTTTTCGCAACGTAGGAGCGGTCCGGGGAGGTGTCAAGGGAGGCGGACGGGATGAGTCGGGCGGAGCACGGGTTCAGGACAGCGGCGCCGTCGACTCCCTGATCACCACACGGCACGGCAGGGTCTCGATCCCCGAGCGCCCGGCCCCCGAGATCGCGGTGAACAGGGCGTGCGCCGCCGCCCGCCCGACCTGTTCGAGGTTCATGTCGACACTGGTCAGCGGAGGGCGCGAGGACGCCGTGAGGACCTGCCAGTTGTCGAAGCCCATGACCGCCACGTCCTCCGGCACCCGGTGACCGCGCTCGCGCAGCACATCCATGACGCCCCGGGCGATCTGGTCGCTGCCGCACAGCACGGCGTCGACATCGGCGTGCCGGTCCAGCAGCAGCGCGGTGGCCGCCCGCCCCCACCCCTCCGTCCAGGCCCCGAAACGCGGTGCCCCGACCGGGGCGAGGCCGGCCTCGGCCAGCGCCCGTCCGGCCCCCTCGGCCCGGTCCCGCGCCGCGAGATAGCCGGGGTCACCGGTGATGTGCGCGATCCGGGTACGGCCGCAGGCGAGCAGGTGTTCCACCGCGATCCGGCCCGCGTCGACGTTGTCGGGGACGATGGAGAGATCCGCGGGATCGTCCGACGGCGCGTACGCGTGCACGACGGGTACGGGCAGCTCCCGCCCGAGCGACGGACGGGGGTCGGTCCGGCTGCCCACCACGATGAGACCGTCGACCCGGCGCCCGAGCAGCGCGCGGACATGGTGCTGCTCGCGGATCGCGTCCCCCCGGGCGTCGCAGAGGAAGACCGCGACCTCGCCCGCGCCGAAGGCGTCCTCCGCGCCCATGAGGATCGGGATGCTGAACCGGCCCTCCAGATCGCTGGTGAGCAGACCGACGGTGCCCGTCCGCCCCGCGAGCAGACCGCGGGCCAGCTGGTTGGGCCGGAACGAGAGCCGCTCGGCGGCCTCGATCACCCGCGCTCTCGTCTCGGCCCGCACCTGGCTGCGGCCGTTGAGGGCCTTGGAGGCGGTGGCCACCGACACGCCCGCCAGCCGGGCGACATCGCTGAGCGTGGCCGGACGGGAACGGGCGGGGCCGGTCGCCTGTGACATGGGTGGTTCTCCTGTTCCACTGCGCGTGGAAGAAACCGTACGCGAGAAGTTTCGGCCCGGAAGGCACAAGACCGTTTCCACAGGTTTCGGTTGCCCCCTCAAAGACCTTCCGTGCAAGGGGATTGACGGGCCGTGAGCGGGGTTCTAGCTTTCTGAAAGCCTTTTCGGTTCATTTTCGCTCCTGTTCAGAGCCACCCCATCCCTGCCACCACATCCATCGTTCCGGCCGGCCGGCCCGCCCACGGGCCCCCGCGCCGCCGCACAAGGGGGATCGTCATGGCGAGCACGACCGGACCGCGTGGACCCTTACGCCGCCTTGTCACCGGTGCCGTCGCCCTGTTCGCCACCGCGGGCCTGATCACGGCATGCGGCACGGGCGAGGGCGGTACGGGCGGCGGCGGAGGGGACGGCAAAGGAGGTGGTGGTACGGCGGACGTCAGAGGCGTCGACGACGGCACCACACTGACGATGTGGACCCGCGCGGCGACCCGGCCGCAGAGCGAGGCCCTGGTCAAGGCGTACAACGCGGCCCACAAGAACAAGATCGAGCTGACCGTCATCCCCACCGACGACTACCAGGCCAAGGTCGGCGCCGCCGCAGGCTCCCGCGACCTCCCCGACCTCTTCGCCTCCGACGTGGTGTTCGTCCCCAACTACACCTCGAACCGGCTCTTCGCCGACCTCACCCGGCGCATCGACGCCCTGCCCTTCGCCGCGCACCTGGCCCCGTCGCACATCAAGGCCGGTACGTACGAGGACAAGAAGTACGTCGTGCCGCACACCCTCGACCTGTCGGTGCTCTTCTACAACAAGGAGCTGTACCGGCGGGCAAAACTCGACCCCGAGAAGCCGCCCGCCACCCTGGCCGAGTGGGACCGCCAGGCCCGGGCCGTGGACGCGCTGGGCGACGGCGTCGACGGCACCTTCTTCGGCGGCAACTGCGGCGGATGCGGTGTGTTCACCTGGTGGCCGTCCATCTGGGCCGGCGGGGAGGACGTGCTGAACGAGGAGGGCACCGAGGCGGCACTCGACTCCGGCACCGCGAAGAAGGTCTACGCGACCTACCGGGGATGGGTGCGCGACGGCATCGTCGCCCCCGGCGCCCGCGACGAGACGGGCGCGACCTGGACCGGGGTCTTCCCCAAGGGCAAGGTCGGTGTGATGCCCATGCCGTCGACCACCCTCGGGCTGATGCCCAAGGACCTCGACCTCGGTGTCGCGCCGATTCCCGGTCCCGACGGCGGCAGATCCACCTTCATCGGCGGCGACGCCATCGGCATCTCCGCCACCAGCCGCTCGGCCGACCAGGCATGGAACTTCCTCGCCTGGTCACTGGACGACGAGGCACAGGTCGACGTGGTCGCCGCGCACAAGGACGTGGTGGCGCGTACCGACCTGGCGTCCAACAAACACTCCGCCGCGGACCCGCGTCTGGTCCTGATCAACCAGCTCGTGGCGGACGGCCGGACCCCGTACGCCCTGAAGTTCGGCCAGACGTTCAACGACCCCAACGGGCCCTGGCTGAGCCTGATGCGCAACGCGGTCTTCGGTGACGGCGCGTCCGTGGAGAAGGACAACGACGCGGTCAGCGCCTCACTGACGGACTGACCACTGACCGGCTGACCACTGACCGGCCGACCGGCCCACCGTACGTCCCTCCCACGTCACCCGGCAGAGGAGAACCATGCAGGTGAAGGCGCCCGACCGAGCGGCCGCCGCACACCGCGCCCCACCGCGGCGCCCGGCCCGGCGGCCCCGTACGGCCGCGTCGCGGTGGCGGTCCCGCAGGCTTCAGGGGCTCGGTTACGCGGCCCCCACCGCGGTGTTCGTCGTGGTGTTCTTCCTGCTGCCCCTCCTCCTCGTCGGACAGATGTCGCTCAGCGACTGGCCGCTGCTCGCGGGCGACCAGGGCGCCAACGCCCCCAAGAACTACACCGATGTCGCGGGCGGCACACTCCTGTGGCCCGCCGTCCGCTTCACCCTGCTCTACACCGCGATCGTCACGGTCGTCCTCCTCGCCCTGGCCCTCCTCCTGGCCCTGCTCGTACAGCGCTCCCGCCCCGGCACCGGGTTCTTCCGTACGGTCTACTTCCTGCCCGGCGCCCTGGGGCTGGCCTCCGCGTCCCTGCTGTTCTGGGGCCTCTACAGCCCCACCACCGGCCCCCTCAGCGGCATCCCGGAAAGACTCGGCCTCACCGACGAGCCGGTGTCCTTTCTCGGCACACCCACCTCCGCGCTCGTCTCGACGGTGTTTCTGGTCGTCTGGAAGTTCGCCGGCTTCTACATGCTCATCCTCCTCGTGGGACTCCAGGGCATCCCCCAGGAGGTGTACGAGGCGGCGCGGACGGACGGGGCGAGCCGCGGCCAGATCTTCCGCTCCATCACCCTCCCGCTGCTCCGGCCCTCCCTCGCGCTCTCCCTGCTCCTGTGCGTGACGGGATCACTGCTCGCCTTCGACCAGTTCTACGTGCTCACCAAGGGCGGACCCGACAACAGCACCGTGACCGTAGTGCAGTTGATCTACCGCGAGGCGTTCCAGCGCCTGAACCTGGGGACCGCCGCGGCGCTCTCGATCATCGTGCTGGCCGCGCTGCTCCTCCTCAACTTCCTCCAGTTCCGCGGCCTGCGCCGCACCGACGCGCCATGACCCGCACCCGTACCAGCACCCGCGCCCGTACGCACACCGCGAGGAGAAGGGACCCCGCCGTGCTCACCCGCGCCCTCGGCCGCACACCGCACTACGTCGTCGCCGGCGGCCTCGCCGTCCTCTTCCTCTTTCCCCTGCTGTGGAGCGCCTGGGCCTCCGTCAGCGCCCAGCCGGGCACCGCCCAGACCTCCGGATACGGCCTCGGCAACTACCGGACCCTGCTCGACTACGACGCGGGCCTGTGGCGCTACCTCCTGAACAGCACCGTCGTCTCCGCGCTCACCGTCGCCCTGACCCTCGGTGTGTCCCTGCTGGGCGGCTACGCCTTCGCCCGCTTCGACTTCCCGGGCAGAAACCTGCTCTTCCTGCTGACCCTGGCCATCCTCATGGTCCCGTACGCCACCCTCCTCATCCCCCTCTACGTACTGCTCGGCCGGCTCCATCTGCAGAACTCGCTGGTCGGACTCAGCCTCGTCCTCACCATGTTCCAACTGCCGTTCGCCACCTTCATGATGCGGATCTCCTTCGAGGCGGTGCCACGCGAACTGGAGGAATCGGCCCTCGTCGACGGCTGCGGCACGGCGGGCGCGCTGCGCCGGATCCTCCTTCCGGCGGTACGCCCCGGACTGATCACGGTGGGGCTCTTCGCGTTCCTCGCGGCCTGGAACGACTTCATCGCACCCCTGATCCTCATCTCGGACAGCGCGCGGGCACCGCTGCCGCTGGCCGTCGCGAACCTGCGGCAGCAGAGCATGGGAGCCGTCGACTACGGCGCCACCGAGGCGGGCGTGGTGGTCCTCGCCGTACCCTGCCTGCTCCTCTTCCTGCTGCTCCAACGGCACTACGTACAGGGCTTCATGTCGGGGGCCCTCAAAGGCTGAAACGGACGCGCCCCGCGTCGGACGACGGACAACCGGAAGGACACAGCGAAGGCATGAACTGGTGAGGGAGAACAGCACGCCGCGCCCGCCCGTCCTGCCGGTGGCGCCGACCAGCGGCAGACTCCGGCCGCTCGGTCTCGACGAGGTCAGGATCACCGGCGGCTTCTGGGCCCGGCGCCGGGAGGTCAACGCGACCGCCACACTCGGCCACTGCCGCCACTGGATGGAACGCGTCGGGTGGATCGGCAACTTCCGGGCCGCCGCCGAGGGCCGTGTCCACCGGGACCGGCGGGGCCGCGAGTTCGCCGACTCCGACGTCTACAAGCTCCTGGAGGCGATGTCCTGGCAGGCCGGACAGCACACCGGCACCGGCGCCGACACCCGTACAGACGCCGGGATCGCCTCGCTCACCGAGACCATCGCCGCCGCCCAGGAACCGGACGGCTATCTGAGCACCGCCTTCGGCCGCCCCGGCCAGCGCCCCCGCTACAGCGACCTGGAGTGGGGCCACGAACTGTACTGCTACGGGCACCTGATCCAGGCGGGCGTCGCCGAGCTGCGGACCAGGGGCGAGAGCGAACTCACCAAGACCGCCCGGCGGGCCGCCGACCACGTCTGCGCCGCCTTCGGACCCGGCGGCATCGAGGGCGTCTGCGGACACCCCGAGATCGAGACGGCCCTGGTCGAGCTGGCCAGGGCGACCGGCGAGCAGCGCTATCTCGACCAGGCGGCGCTCTTCGTCGAGCGGCGCGGCCGGGGCACCCTCGCCGACACCGAGTTCGGCCGGGCCTACTTCCAGGACGACCTGCCCGTCCGCGAGGCCACCGTGCTGCGCGGACACGCCGTACGCGCCCTGTACCTGGCGGCCGGCGCCGTCGACGTGGCCGTCGAGACCCGGGACGACAGCCTCCTCGCGGCGGTCGTACGGCAGTGGGAGACCACGGTCGCCCGGCGTACGTATCTGACCGGCGGCATGGGCGCGCACCACCGGGACGAGTCCTTCGGCGACGACTTCGTCCTCCCGCCCGACCGCGCCTACGCGGAGACCTGCGCCGGGGTCGCCTCCGTGATGCTCGGCTGGCGGCTGCTGCTCGCCACCGGCGACCCGCGCTACGCAGACCTCGCCGAGCGGACGCTGTTCAACGTGGTCGCGGCCTCCCCGTCCCAGGACGGCCGGGCCTTCTTCTACACCAACACCCTGCACCGCCGTACGCGGGGCACCGCACCCGACGCGGACGCGGAGAGCCCGCGCGCGGAGTCGGGGACGCGGGCCCCCTGGTTCGCGGTGTCCTGCTGCCCGACCAATGTGGCGCGGACCCTGGCCCTGCTGCCCGCCTATCTGGCGACGGCGGACGACCGGGGCGTCCAGCTGCACCAGTACGCCGACGCGGACATCGCCACCACCCTCACCGGCGGCCACCCCGTCGCGCTGCGGGTCCGTACCGACTACCCGCACGACGGACGGGTGACCGTACGGATCACCCGCTCCGCGGACCGCCCCTGGACCCTGTCGCTGCGGGTCCCCGCGTGGGCGGCGGGCGCGCCCGCGTGGCTGGTCGACGCGGACGGGACCCGCAGGGCCGTCGCCCCGGGCACGGCCGCGGTCACCCGGGCCTTCCGGGCCGGCGACGAGATACGGCTCGAACTGCCCGTGGCGCCCCGCTGGGTGGGCGCCGACCCGCGCGTCGACGCGGTACGCGGCACGGTGGCCGTCCAGCGCGGACCGGTGGTGTACTGCGCGGAGTCCGTGGACCTGCCCGCCGGCCGGGAGGTCGACTCCGTACGGGTGGACCCGTCCGCGCGTCCGCAGGACGGCCCGTCCGGTACGGTCCTCGCCCCCGGCGCCCTCACCGTCCCCGACGGCCGGCCGGAGGCCCCCTGGCCCTACGCCGTGCCGGAGGCCACCCGGGCTCCTGCCGTACGGGCCTCGCCGGTCGTCCTGGTGCCCTATTACTCCTGGGCGAACCGCGGCCCCTCGACGATGCGGGTGTGGCTCCCGGTCCGGGAAGCGGACGTTGAAGCGGACGGTCCGGAGCGTCCGCTTCCCTGACCGGCGGACACACGGCGGTGAACGGACTCCGGAGCCGGGGGAGCGGCACCGCCGGAGCCGTCCGGCGGGCGGCCGTGGGCCCGCTGGTAAAATGGGGGCACGCTTCGACACCGCCGGGGCCCGTGCCCAGGGGTACGGGCCCCGGCGCGTTCCGGGCGCCGATCAGGAAGGTTCCCCATGAACGCGAAGTCGTCGCCCGCCGGGCCCCCCGCTGCCGGGAAGCCCCGGCGGACCGCCGAGGGAGGCGAGCCGGCGACGCCGCGTACGGTCTCCCCGGAGCTGCCGGCGGCCGCGTCCTTCGACGTCCTCGGGCTGCCGCCGGATCTGGTGCGGACGATGACCGGTCTCGGTGTGACGGAGCCCTTCCCGATCCAGGCGGCGACCCTGCCCAACGCGCTGGCCGGCCGCGATGTCCTCGGCCGCGCCCGGACCGGCTCCGGCAAGACACTGGCCTTCGGGCTCGCCCTGCTCGTCCGGACGGCGGGCCTGCGAGCCGAGCCGAAGCGGCCGCTCGCGCTGGTCCTCGTGCCGACCCGGGAACTCGCCCAGCAGGTGACCGACGCGCTGGAGCCGTACGCCCGGACGCTGAACGTACGCCTGGCGACGGTGGTCGGCGGACTGTCGATCAACCGGCAGTCGGCGCTGCTGCGCACCGGCGTCGAGGTCGTCGTCGCGACGCCGGGGCGGCTGGCCGACCTGGTATCGCGCCGTGACTGCCAGCTAAGTCAGGTGCGGATCACGGTGCTGGACGAGGCGGACCAGATGTGCGACCTGGGGTTCCTGCCGCAGGTCTCGGACATTCTCGACCAGGTCCGCGCCGACGGGCAGCGGCTGCTGTTCTCGGCCACGCTGGACCGCGGTGTGGACGAGCTGGTGCGGGGCTATCTGCACGACCCGGTGGTCACGTCCGTCGACCGGGTGGCCGGGTCGGTCACCACGATGGAACACCATGTGCTGAACATCCACGCCGCCGACAAGTACGCGACCGCCACCGAGATCGCCGCGCGGGACGGCCGGGTGCTGATGTTCCTGGACACCAAGGCTGCTGTCGACCAGTTCACCCGCCATCTGCGGGCCAGTGGCGTACGGGCCGCCGCGCTGCACAGCGGGAAGTCGCAGCCCCAGCGCACGCACACGCTCGGCCAGTTCAAGGACGGCGGGATCACCGTGCTGGTGGCCACCAATGTCGCGGCCCGGGGCATTCACATCGACGCGCTCGACCTCGTCGTCAACGTCGACCCGCCGGCCGACGCCAAGGACTACCTCCACCGCGGCGGGCGCACGGCGCGCGCCGGGGAGTCCGGCCGTGTGGTCACCCTGGTCACCCCCAACCAGCGGCGCGACGTGAACCGCATGATGTCCGACGCCGGGATCCGGCCGACGATCACCCAAGTACGCTCCGGCGAGGAGAAACTGACCGCCATCACCGGCGCGAAGCGCCCGCCCGCCGGAACGACGACCAGCACCCCCAACGCCCCCTTCCGCGGCCTCGGCACCCGCACGGGCCGCCCCGCGAAGGAGTCCCGCAAAGCCGCCGAGTCCCGCAGGACCGCGGAAGCCCGCGCGGCGGCCCGGATACGCAAGGGCCGCTGACACCGCTGACACCGGTGACAGCTGGGGGCGGTTCGGCTGTACTGGATGAATGGTGGGTTTACGCTTCCGCACCCGATACGTCCAACTGGCGCACAGCCGACGGATCGTGCGCATGCACGACACAACGATCATGGTGTTCGATCACGCGGTGTCGCCGGTGGTGCCGGTCCGGGCGACGCCCGGGGACAGGGTCTTCCGCCGTGCCGCGCTGCTCACCTGCGAAGAGTGCGGCGAGGACTTCCGCGTCGGCTACTTCAGCCGCTCCGAGGCGCTACGGCGGTTCCGCGGGAGCTACGGCCTGTGGATGTGGCTCGTGGTGCTGGCGGGCTATGCGACATTCCTGGGGCTCATGTTCACGGTGGCGGGACTGTTCAGGGACCTGACTCATGGCGAGCCGGGAGCGATTTTCGCGCTCCTGGCCTTCGGTGTCTGCGGCATCCTGCCGGTGGCGATGGTGCGCGAGTGCGTACAGGAGTTGAACTTCGGGTTCGTCCGGCTGGCGGACCCCGAGGAGCCGCCGCCCGAGGCGCACCACATCTGGATACGTACGCCAGGACCGGGCACGGACGGCACCCGAACCGCCGAGTCGGCTCCGGAATGAGTGCGGGTGATCGCGAAGGCCAGCAGGCCAACGGGGTCCGACGGGGAACTCAACCTCACCCTCGCCCTCCCGCCCCGCCACGCCGCCCGCCTCTTCGCGGCGCAGGAGCAGGGCGCCGACGACGAACGCCTCCGTGAGATCACCGCCGAAGCGCTCAAGGAAATCTACTTCCAGGACGGCGGCCGCCGCGCCGGCTCGCTGGATGAGGTGCGCTTCACGGACATCGAGCACCTGGAGTTCGACCTCTAGCCCTGCCCGCCGACCGTGGTCTACGAGGCTGACGGCAGGCGGCAACACGCCTTGAAGTCAAGGCAGTTGCCGCAGGAGTCTGAAGCGATCATGCGTGTAGTGTCGGTGCCGGTGGATGAACGGCTAGGTCAGAGGCTGCCATGTGCGCATCAGAAACAACGAAGTCCGGCACTGTCGCAGTCATCGGGGCCGCGCCCGCGGCGCCCGTCCGTGCGGGGTACGAGGCCGGTGCGCCGGCCGCGTTGACCGGGGTGGAGCCGTTGTCCGCCGACCGGGCGGCCGTGCTGGAGTCGGCCCGGACGGCTTGCGAGGACGCGGGGATCGGCGGGGGCGACGCGGCGGGCACCGGTGTGTATCTGGCCGCCGACGGTATGGACGGGGATGACGCGGCCGCGTTGGCGCGGGCTCTCGGTCTCGGCGGCCCGTGCCGGACCGGGGGCGACCCGGTCGCCGAGGCTCTCGCCGCCGTACGGTCCGGAGTGTGCGGTACGGCGCTGGCCGGCGCGGCCGGGGCCTTCGTCGTCCTCGCGCGTGCGGATGACGTACGTACCGAGGTCTTCGGATACCGGCTCGGCGCCGACGACACGTGGCCCGCTGGTGTTCCGGCGCTGGCGGAGGCCGCGCGGCGGGCCGGCCGGCCCGGACCCGGCCGTATCGCGCCCGACGGGCCGGCCGTGCCGGTCACCGTGTCGGCACACAGCCAGGACGCGCTGCGGGCGCGCGCCGCCGATCTGTCCGCGCTGCTCGGCGCCGAGCCCGAACTGCCCCTCGCCGACCTCGCGTTCTCGCTGGCCACGACCCGGCCCGCGCTCGCCCGGCGGGCCGTGTTCGTCGCCGCCGACCGTGCCCGGCTCGCCGACGAGCTGCGGGCGTTCGGCGAGGGACGGCCGGTGCCGGGGCTCGCGTCCGGAGGGCCCGCCGGGGCCGCGCCGCCCACCGCCGCGTTCGTGTTTCCCGGGCACGGGCCCCAGTGGCCCGGCATGGCCGCCGAACTGCTGGACAGCTCACCGGTGTTCGCCGAGCAGCTGCACGCGTGCGCGGAGGCCCTCACGCCGTTCGTGGAGTGGCCGGTGCTGGACGTGCTGCGCGGTACGGCGGACGCCCCGTCGCTGGACCGGCCCGACGTGGGACAGCCCGCGCTCTGGGCGATGATGGTGTCGCTGTCCGCGCTGTGGCGGTCCTGGGGGATACGGCCGGACGCGGTGATCGGCTCCAGCGTCGGTGAGATCCCCGCCGCGACGGTCGCCGGCGCCCTGTCCGTCGAGGACGGCGCGCGGGCCGTCGCCCACTTCAGCCGGGCCCAGGTGCAGCTGCTCGAACACGGGGTGATGCTGTCCGTGCTGGCCTCCGCCGGCGAGGTGCGTGAGCGGCTGGCCCGTTACGACGGGCTCGATCTGGCCGCCGTGCACGCGCCCGGCTCGGTCCTGGTCTCCGGGACCGAGGACCAGGCCACCGCGCTGCTCGCCGAGCTGGCCGCGGACGGCGTCCGCGCCAGAGGCATCGCTATCCGGCTCGCGGCGCACGGCCGGCAGGTCGACGCGGTGCTCGACGTGATGCGCGCCGACCTCGCCGGGATCACCCCCCGCGCCACCGGCGTACCGATCTTCACGGCCTCCACCGGCGGCCGGGTCGACCCGCTCACCCTCACCGCGGACCACTGGTGCCGCAATCTCCGCCACACCGCCGACTTCGAGGGCGCCACCCGTGCCGTACTGGCGGCAGGACACCGGCTGCTGCTGGAGGCGAGCCCGCACCCCGTCCTCACCCGGGCCGTACAGGAGACCGCCGAGGACGCCGGGATCGCGGCGTCCGTCGTCGGCACGCTGCGCAGGGGCCAGGGCGGTACGGACCGGATGGCCGCCGCGCTGGCCGAGCTGCACGCGCACGGCGCGCTCCCCGACTGGCCGGCGGTGTTCGCGGGCCGGGACGTCCGCGCGGTGCCGCTGCCCGGCTATCCGCTGGACGCGGTGCCCGCCGCCGGACCCGTCCCCACGCCGACCGAGCGGCTCGCGGCCGCCCCCGACCCCGGCGCGTTCCTGCTCGGCCTGGTCCGCGCGCAGGTGGCGGCCGTGACCGGCGGCGACGCCGGCACGCCCGCCGACCCGGACGCGCCGCTGCTGGAGCTGGGTGTTGACTCGGCGGGCGCGGTGGCCCTGCGCAACCTGCTGAACGAGGCCACCGGCCTCAACCTGCCGGTCTCCGCCGTGTTCGACACCCCGACCTGCCGTGGCCTCGCCGAGCACATCGGCCGCGTGCTGCGCGGCGGGCCCGCCGAGGAAGAGACCGGGGACAGCGAGTCCGGGGAGAACGAGCCGACGGCGGCGGCCGGGGACGACGATCCGATCGCCGTGGTGGCGATGGGCTGCCGCCTGCCCGGCGGAGTCGACGGTCCCGAGGACCTGTGGGAGCTGCTGTCCGAGGGCGGCGACGGCGTCGGCGCGTTCCCCGCCGACCGGGGCTGGGACCTGGAGGGCCGCTACGACGAGGACGCCGGCCGGCCCGGCGGCCACTACCAGCGGGAAGCCGGATTCCTGCACGGTGTCACCCGGTTCGACCCGGAGTTCTTCGGGATCTCGCCGCGCGAGGCGCTCGCGATGGACCCCCAGCAGCGGCTGCTGCTGGAGATCGCCTGGGAGACGGTGGAACGCGCCGGCATCGACCCCGCGCGGCTGCGCGGCAGCCGGTCGGGTGTGTTCGTGGGCGCGATGACCATGGACTACGGGCCGAGGCTGTACGAGGCACCCGCCGAGCTGGAGGGCTATCTGCTCACCGGCAACACCGCGAGCGTCGCCTCCGGCCGCCTCTCCTACACCTTCGGGTTCGAGGGGCCCGCCGTGACCGTCGACACCGCGTGCTCCTCGTCGCTGGTCGCCCTGCACCTGGCCGTGCAGTCGCTCCGGCGCGGCGAGTGCACCCTCGCGCTGGCGGGCGGGGTCACCGTCATGCCCTCGCCCGGCTCGTTCGTGGAGTTCAGCAGACAGCGCGCCCTCGCCCCCGACGGGCGCTGCAAGGCGTTCTCGGCGAGCGCGGACGGGTTCGGCCTCGCCGAGGGCGCCACCATGGTGCTGCTGGAGCGGCTGTCCGAAGCCCGGCGCCACGGCCACCCCGTACTCGCGCTCGTCAAGGGCACCGCGATCAACCAGGACGGCGCGTCCAACGGCCTCACCGCGCCCAGCGGTCCCGCGCAGCGCCGGGTCATCCGGCAGGCGCTCGCCGACGCGGGCGTACCGGCCGCCGAGGTCGACGCCGTGGAGGCGCACGGCACCGGCACCCGGCTCGGCGACCCGATCGAGGCCGACGCGCTGCTCGCCACGTACGGCCGCGAACACCCGGCCGACCGGCCGCTGTTCCTCGGCTCGGTCAAGTCCAACATCGGCCACACGCAGGCCGCGTCCGGGCTCGCCGGGCTGATCAAAATGGTGCTCGCGCTGCGCCACGGGGTGCTCCCGAGGAGCCTGCACATCACCGAACCGAGCCCGCACGTGGACTGGTCGTCGGGCGGTGTGTCGCTGCTCACCGAGGCCATGCCGTGGCCGGAGGCCGGGCGCCCCCGGCGGGCCGGTGTGTCGTCGTTCGGGATCAGCGGCACCAACGCCCACGCCGTACTGGAGCAGGCGCCTGACGCGCTCCCGGCCGGAGCCCCGGCCGGTCCGCCGCCGGTCACCGGACCCGTACCACTCGTGTTCTCCGCGCGTACGGACGACGCCCTGCGCGCCCACGCGGCCCGGCTCGCCGCCGCCGCGGCGGGGCACGCGCACACCGAGGTGGCCCATGCCCTGCTGTCCCGGGCGGAGTTCGGGCACCGGGCCGTGGTGGTGGCCGGCGGCGGCGACGCGCTGACGGCCGTCGCCCGCGGGGACGAGAGCGCCCGGACGGCGGTCGGCGTCGCGCGGCCCGCCGGGCACGTGGCGTTCGTCTTCCCCGGCCAGGGCTCGCAGTGGCTGGGCATGGGCGCCGCGCTGGCCGAGTCGTCGCCGGTGTTCCGCGCCTCGCTCGACGCCTGCGCCGAGGCGCTCGCCCCGTACGTGGACTGGTCGTTGGAGGAGGCCCTCGCCGACGCCGCCGCGCTGGAGCGGGTCGATGTCGTCCAGCCCGCGCTCTTCGCCGTGATGGTGTCCCTGGCCGCGCTCTGGCGCTCGTACGGTGTGGAGCCGGACGCGGTGGTGGGGCACAGCCAGGGCGAGATCGCCGCCGCCCATGTCGCGGGCGCGCTCTCGCTGGCCGACGCCGCCCGGATCGTCGCGTTGCGCAGCAAGGCCCTGTTGGCGCTGTCGGGCCGGGGCGGCATGGTGTCGCTGGCGGCGACGGCCGACGACGCGCGCGAGCGGATCGCGCCCTGGGACGGGCGGATCTCGGTCGCCGCGGTCAACGGCCCCGGCTCCGTGGTCGTGGCCGGTGACGCCGACGCGCTCGACGCACTGACGGCGTCCTGCGCCGCCGACGGGGTACGGGCCCGCCGGATCCCCGTCGACTACGCCTCCCACTCCCCGCACGTCGAACACGTCCGGGAGACGCTGGCGACCGCCCTGGCCGGGGTGGCACCGCTGCCCGCGCGCGTGCCGATGCTGTCCACCGTCACCGGGGAGTGGCTGACCGGCACCGAGACGGACGCGGACTACTGGTACCGCAACCTGCGCGAGACCGTACGGTTCGAGGACGCGACGCGCGGCCTCCTCGACCGGGGCATCGGCGCGTTCGTCGAGTGCAGTCCGCACCCGGTGCTCACCGTCGGGGTGCGCGAGACACTGGAGGCGACCGGCGGCGACGCCGTCGTCGTCGGCACACTGCGCCGCGACGACGGCGGTCTCGACCGGTTCCTGCACTCGGCGGCCGAGGCGTACGTGGAGGGCCTGCCCTTCGACTGGCGCGCCGCGGTGCCCGCCGCGCCCCAGGTCGACCTGCCCACCTACCCGTTCCAGCGCAGGCGGTTCTGGCTCGAAGCGCCGGACCGCCCCACGGCCGCCGACGGACCCGCGCAGGAGGAGTTCTGGTCCTCGGTGGAGCGCGGCGACCTCGCCGCGCTGCTCGACGTGCCCGCCGACGCCCCCCTGACCGACGTCCTGCCCGGCCTGGCCGACTGGCGCCGCCGCGGGCAGGAGCGGTCCGCCGCCGACGCGTGGCGCTACCGGGTCACCTGGCGCCCGTTCACGGTCCCCGCCGCGCCGGTCACGGACGGCCCCTGGCTGGTCGTCGGCCCGCCGTCCGGCGCGGCCCACCCGTGGCACACGGCGGCCGTCGAGGCGCTGCGCGCGCACGGCGCCGACGTCCTGGAGACGGACGGCTCGGCGCCGTCCCTGCGCGCCCTGGACGTGGCGCCCGGCGGTGTGCTGTCCCTGCTCGCGCTGGACGAACGGCCCGACCCCGAATCGCCGGCCGTCCCCGGCGGCCTGTCCGCGACGCTGGAGCTGGTACGGGCGCTCGGCGACGCCGGGATCGGCGCGCCGCTGTGGTCGGTGACGACCGGCGCGGTGTCGACCGGCCGGTCCGATCCGCTGACCCACCCGGTGCAGAGCCAGGTGTGGGGCCTCGGGCTGGCCGTGGGCCTGGAGCATCCGGACCGCTGGGGCGGCCTCGTCGACCTCCCCGTGACCCCCGATGCCAAGGCCGCCGCCCGGCTCGCCGCCGTCCTGGCCGGAGCTACGGACGAGGACCAGCTGGCGATCCGCGCCTCCGGTGTGTCCGTACGCCGGCTGACCCCGGCCCCCACCCCCGCGGCGAAGCCCGCCTGGCGCGCCCGCGGCACCGTACTGATCACCGGCGGCACCGGCGCCATCGGCGGCCGGGTCGCCCGGTGGCTGGCGGGAGTCGGAGCCGAACACCTCGTGCTGGCCGGCCGCGGCGGCCCGGACGCGCCCGGCGCCGGCGAGCTGGAAGCCGAACTGACCGCGCTCGGCGTCCGGACCACCGTGGTCGCCTGCGACGTCGCCGACCGCGCCGCGCTGACCGCGCTGTTCGCCCGGCTCGACGCCGACGGCACACCCGTCCGCTCCGTCTTCCACGCGGCGGGCACCCTCCCGTCCCTGCCGCTCGCCTCCACCGGCACCGCCGACCTCGCGTACGCGCTGGCCGCGAAGGCCGGCGGCGCGGCGCACCTGGACGAGCTGTGCGCCGGACGCGAGCTGGACGCCTTCGTCCTGTTCTCCTCCGGATCCGCGGTCTGGGGCAGCGGCCGACTCGGCGCGTACGGCGCGGCCAACGCCTTCCTCGACGGCCTCGCGCAGCGCCGCCACGCCGACGGCCTGCCCGCCACCTCCGTCTCCTGGGGCATGTGGGCGGGCGAGGGCATGGCGGCGGGCGGCCTCAACGACCAGCTGCGCCGCGCGGGCATGCGCCCCATGCGGCCGGAGTCGGCGGTCGGCGCGCTCGCCACCGCCCTCGCGAACGGCGAGACGGCCCTGACCGTCGCGGACATCGACTGGGACCGCTTCGCCGCCGGCTTCACCGCGGCCCGCGCCCGCCCGCTGATTGGCGAGATACCCGACGTCGCCGCCCTCGCCGCACGGGAGGCCCAGGAGGCCCGGGACGCGGCGGACCGGCCGGCGGCCCCCGGCGGGGCGCTCGCCGGCCGGCTGGCCGGGCTCACCGACGACCAGCGGCACCGCTTCCTGCTCGACCTCGTACGCGGCCACGCGGCGGCGGTGCTCGGCCACGACGGCCCGGACGCCGTCACCCCCGGCCGGGCCTTCCGCGAACTGGGCCTGGACTCGCTCACCGCCGTCGAGGTCCGTAAGCGCCTCAACACCGCCACCGGCCTGCGGCTGCCCGCGACGGCCGTCTTCGACCACCCGACCCCCGAAGCCCTCGCCCGCCATCTGCACTCCGTCGTCCTCGGCGAGCGGCCGGCCACCGAGCAGGCCGGCGCGCCGGCTGTCGCCGTCCCCCGGGACCGCGACGAGCCGATCGCCGTCGTGGCGATGAGCTGCCGTCTGCCCGGTGGCGTACGCGGCCCCGAGGACCTCTGGTCGCTCGTGCTGGCGGGGCGCGACGCGATGGGCCCGTTCCCCGACGACCGGGGCTGGGACACCGACCGGCTCTACCCGGCCACCGCGTCCGGCCGGAACCACAGCCGTACGCTCGAAGGCGCCTTCCTCGACGACGCGGGCGGGTTCGACGCGGGCTTCTTCGGTATCTCGCCGCGCGAGGCCCTGGCGATGGACCCCCAGCAGCGGCAGGTCCTCGAACTGGCCTGGGAGGCGTTCGAACGGGCCGGTATCGACCCGTCCTCCGTACGCGACAGCCAGACCGGTGTGTTCATCGGCGCCTCGCCCCAGGGCTACGCGGGCACCCTGGAGCAGGCGGCGCCCGAGATGGACGGCTACCGGCTGACCGGGGACGCGCCCAGCGTGGTGTCGGGCCGGATCGCCTACACCCTCGGACTGCGCGGGCCCGCCGTCACCGTGGACACCGCGTGCTCGTCCTCGCTGGTCGCCCTGCACCTCGCCGTACGCGCGCTGCGGTCGGGCGAGTGCACGGCGGCTCTCGCGGGCGGCACCGCGATCATGGTGACACCGACCCCGTTCGCCGAGTTCAGCCGCCAGGGCGGACTCGCGCCCGACGGCCGCTGCAAGCCGTTCGCCGACGCCGCCGACGGCGTGGGCTGGGGCGAGGGCGCCGGCCTGGTGCTGCTGGAACGCCTCTCCGACGCACGGGCCAACGGCCATGAGGTGCTCGCCGTCGTCCGGGGCTCCGCGGTCAACCAGGACGGCGCCTCCAACGGCCTCTCCGCGCCCAACGGGCCCGCCCAGCAGCGCGTCATCCGCGCGGCGCTCGCCGACGCCGGCCTCACCGCCCCGGACGTGGACGCCGTCGAGGGCCACGGCACGGGCACCCGGCTCGGCGACCCGATCGAGGCACAGGCCCTGCTCGCCACGTACGGCCAGGACCGCCCCGCCGGACGGCCGCTGCTGCTGGGGGCCGTGAAGTCGAACATCGGCCACACCCAGGCCGCCTCGGGTATCGCGGGCGTCATCAAGATGGTGCAGGCGCTGCGCCACGGCGTACTGCCGCGCACCCTGCACCTCGACCGGCCGTCCTCGCACGTGGACTGGACGGCCGGCGCCGTGGAACTGCTGGCCGACGAGCGGCGGTGGCCGGAGACCGGCCGCCCGAGGCGCGCCGCCGTCTCCGCCTTCGGCGTCAGCGGCACCAACGGCCATGTCATCCTCGAACAGGCCGAACCCGCCACCGCGGACGCCCCGGACGCCGCGCCCGAGCCCGACGGCCGCCCCCTGGCCTGGGCGCTGTCCGCCCGCGACACCTCGGCGCTGCGCGCGCAGGCCGCCCGGCTGGCGTCCGCCGTGGACGAGCGACCCGAACTCACCCCGGCGGACATCGCCACGACCCTCGCGACCGGACGCGCGGCACTCGACCACCGCGCGGTCGTCCTCGGCGCCGGCATCCCCGAACTGCGGTCCGGGCTGGACGCGTTGGCCGAGGGCGCCGACAGTCCGGCCGTCGTACGGGGCGTCCCCGACGGCGGCGGGTTCGCCGTGCTCTTCTCCGGCCAGGGCTCCCAGCGCATCGGCATGGGACGGGAACTGTACGAGGCACACCCCGCGTTCGCCGACGCGCTCGACGCGACGTTCGCCCACCTCGATCCGCTGCTGGCCGTGCCGTTGCGCGACGTGGTCTTCGGCGCCGACCAGGCCCTGCTGGACCGTACCGAGTACGCGCAGCCCGCGCTGTTCGCCGTCGAGGTCGCGCTCTACCGGCTCTGGGAGTCCTGGGGAATACGGCCCGACGCGCTCGCGGGCCACTCGGTCGGCGAACTGGCCGCCGCGCATGTGGCGGGAGTGTTCTCGCTGGCCGACGCCTGCGCCATCGTCGCCGCGCGCGGCGCGCTCATGCAGGCGCTGCCCGCCGGCGGAATCATGGTCGCGGTGCGGGCCACCGAGGACGAGATCGCGCCGGAGTGCTCCGCGAACGTCGGCATCGCCGCGATCAACGGACCCGACTCGCTGGTCCTGTCCGGCAGCGCACCGGACGTACGCGCACTCACCGACCGCCTCACGGCGCGCGGACGCAAGGTGACCGCACTGCGCGTCAGCCACGCCTTCCACTCGCCGCTGATGGACCCGATGCTGGACGCGTTCCGCGGTGTCGTGGCGGGCGTGAGCGCCCACCCGCCCACACTGCCGATCGTGTCCACCCTGACCGGCGCGCCGGTCGGCGCCGAGGAGCTGACCTCCCCGGACCACTGGGTACGCCACGCACGCGAGCCCGTACGGTTCGCCGACGCCGTCACCGCGCTCGCCGCACGGGGGGTGACCACCATGCTGGAGGCCGGGCCCGGTGGCGCGCTCACCGCGGCGGGCCAGGACAGCGCCCCCGACGCGGTGTTCATCCCCACCCTCCGCTCCGGCCGGCCCGAACCGGAGACGCTGTCCCACGCCGTCGCACGGCTCCATGTCCGGGGCGCGCGGCTGGACCTGGCCGCCGCGCTGGGCTGCCGCGGACGCCGCGTCGACCTGCCCACCTACGCCTTCCAGCACGACCGTTACTGGCTGACCGCGGCCGTCGCCCCCGCGGGCGCCGGGGCGACCGCGGCCCTCGGTGTCGCGGCGGGCGGCCACCCGCTGCTCAGCGCCGTGGTCGAACTCCCCGGCTCCGGCGGTGTCGTGTTCACCGGCCGGCTCTCCACGCGGACCCAGCCGTGGCTCGCCGACCACGGCGTGGGCGACCGGGTGCTGTTCCCCGGCACGGGCTTCCTCGATCTCGCCCTGCACGCGGCGGGCCACTGCGGACTCGACACCGTGGACGAACTCACCCTGCACGCACCGCTGGTCCTGCCCGAGCGCGGCGGTCTCGCGCTGCGGGTCACGGCCGGCGCGGAGAGCGACACGGGCCGGAGCGTCCAGGTGCACACCCGGGCCGAGGACGCCGACCGGGACACACCGTGGACCGAGCACGCCACCGGCACCCTCACGGCGGGCGACGGCACCCGCGCGCCCGACCCGGTGGCGTGGCCGCCGGAGGGCGCCGTCCCGATGGACACCGACGGCGTCTACGACCGCCTCACCGCACTCGGTTACGACTACGGGCCGGTGTTCCGCGCGCTGCGCGCGGCCTGGCGCCTCGGCGGCGACGTCCACGTCGAAGTGGCACTGGAGGACAGGGCCGGTGGCGAGGGCTTCAGCCTGCACCCCGCCCTGCTGGACGCCGCCCTGCACGCACCCGTACTGGCCGCGCTGGACGCGACCGGCGGCGGCCCCCGGCTGCCGTTCAGCTTCACCGGCGTACGGCTGCGCGCCGCCGGCGTGTCGGCGCTGCGGGTGAGCTGGTCGCCCCAGGGGCAGGACGCGATGTCGCTGACCGTCACGGACCCGGCCGGCGGGCCGGTGGCGACCGTCGAGTCGCTGGTGATGCGGCCGGCGGAGCTGCGCGGGGCCGCCTCCCGGGCCGCCGACGCGCTGCTCGCGCTGGAGTGGGCGCCCGCCGGGGCCGGCGACGGCCGGCGGGTCGCCCTCGCCGTACTCGGAGGAGACGGTCCCGGCGCGGACGGTCTCGGCATCGACGCGCCGGTGGTGTCCGGCGTCGACAGCATCGACGGACTCGACGGTGTGACCGATCTGCTCGCCCCCTGCCCCCGGCCCTCGGCCGCGGACGGGACGGCGGTACGGGAGACGGTGTCCTGGGCCCTGGCCCTGACCCAGGACTGGCTGGCCGGTCAACGGACCGGATCTGCCCGCCTGGTGGTGGTGACCCGGGGCGCCGTCGACGCGGACACCCCCGATCCGGCGCAGGCCGCCGTATGGGGCCTGGTGCGGTCGGCGCAGACCGAGCACCCCGGCCGGTTCGTCCTGCTCGACCTCGACGGCACCGACGAGTCCGCCCTCGCCGTACCCGCCGCGCTGGCCTCCGGGGAGCCGCAAGCCGTCGTACGGTCCGGCCTGGTGACGGTGCCCCGGCTGGTCCGTGCCACCGCCGACGGGCTGCTCACCCCGCCCGCCGACGGGCCGTGGCGGCTGGACGGCCCGCCGGACGCACTCGCCCTGGTGCCCCACCCCGACGCCACCGCGCCCCTCGCGCCCGGCGAGGTGCGTATCGCCGTCCGCGCGGTCGGTCTGCCCCTCCGGGACGGGCCCGCCGGACCGGGCGGCGCGATCGCCGGGGTGGTGACCGAGACCGGTCATGAGGTGACCCAACTGGTTGCGGGTGACCGGGTGCTGGGCATGGCCGTCGCGGGCCGCGGGCCGCTCGCGGTCACCGACCGCGGGCTGGTCGCCCCGGTGCCCGCCGGGTGGTCCTTCGCCCGCGCCGCGTCCGTGCCACTGGTGCTCCTCACCGCCCACCACGCCCTGTACGGCCTGGCGGACCTGCGCCGGGGCGAGTCCGTACTGATCCATGCGGCGTCGGACGCCGTCGGCCTGGCTGCCGTGCGGCTCGCGCTGCACCGGGGCGCCGAGGTCTTCGCGACCGCGCCCCCGGAGGAGTGGGCCGCCGTGCGTGCGGCGGGCGTGCCAGCCGCACGGCTGGCGTCCTCGCGGGACACCGGCTTCGTGGCGGAGTTCGCCGCGCGGACCGGCGGACGCGGGGTGGACGCGGTGCTGAACTCGCTGGAAAGGGAGTTCCTCGACGCCTCACTGGAACTGCTGCCCGGCGGCGGGCGGTTCATCGAGCTGAACCCGGCCGGGGGCGGTGAACCCGGCGTACCCGGCATCGGGCAACTGCCGCCCGATGTGCAGTACTTCAGCTGCGACCTGACGTACGACCTGATGACGCGGCCGGGAGCGGACCGTCTTCAGGAGTCGCTCAGCGAGGTGCTGGCGCTCTGCGCGGCGGGTGTGCTGAGTCCGCCGCCGGTACGCGCCCGCGACATCCGCCGGGCCCCCGAGGTGCTGCGGCGGTCCGGCCGGGACCGGCCCACGGACACCGCCGTCCTGACCGTGCCGGCCCCGCTCGACCCGGACCGCCCGGTCCTGGTGACCGGCGGCCTCGGCACGCTCGGCGCGCTGGTGGCCCGGCACCTGGTCGTCGCCCGGGGCGTCCGCAGCCTGGTGCTGACCGGCCGAGCCGGACCGGCGACCGAGGGCGCCGGGGCGCTGCGCGCCGAACTGGCTGCGCTGGGCGCCGAGGTGTCCGTGGTCGCGTGCGACGTGGCCGACCGCGCCGCGGTGGCCGCGCTGCTGGCCTCGCTGGACCGGCCGCTCGGCGCGGTCGTGCATGCGGCGGGCGTGGTGGACGACGGCGTACTGGAGTCGATGACGCCCGCGCGAACCGACCGCGTTCTCGGCCCGAAGGTGGACGGCCTGCGGCACCTCGACGAGCTGACCAGGGACGCCGACCTGTCCGCGTTCGTGGTGTTCTCCTCTGCGGCCGGCATCCTCGGCAGCGCGGGACAGGCGGGGTACGCGGCGGCGAACGCGGCGGCCGACGCGATGGTACGGCGCCGCCACGCGCTCGGACTGCCCGGTGTCTCGCTCGCCTGGGGCCTGTGGGCGCCGGCCAGCGCGATGACGGCCGGGCTCGACGCGGCCGACCGGGCCCGGCTCGGCCGCTCCGGTCTGCGCGCGCTGCCCGCCGAGGACGCGCTCGCGCTCTTCGACGCCGCCCTCTCCGACGACCGCGCCGTACTCGTACCGGCCCTGCTGGACACCGAAGCGCTGCGTCCGCGGGCGGCGGACGGCACCCTGCCGCCGATGCTGCGCGGCCTGGTCCGCGCCCCCGCCCGCCCGGCCGCGGCGGCGCCCCCGGCCGAGGCCGCGACCTTCGCGGAGACCCTCGCGCGGACACCGGCCGCGGACCGCGAACAGACCGTGCTGGACCTGGTCCGTACGCATATCGCGGCGGTGCTCGGCCACACGGCCGGTACCGTGGCCGATCCCGGCCGTACCCTCCAGGACCTCGGCTTCGACTCGCTGACCTCGGTGGAGCTGCGCAACCGGCTCGGCGCGGCCACCGGGCTGCGGCTGCCCTCGACGCTCGTGTTCGACCATCCGTCGGCCGCCGCCATCGCCCGCCACGTGCTCTCGCTGCTGCCGGGCGACGGTCCCGGGCCGGAGAGCGGGGTGCTCGACCAGCTCGACCGGCTGGAGAGCGCGCTGCGTACCCTCCCCGACGACGGCACCGCCACCAAGGTGGACCTGCGGCTGCGCGCGCTGCTCGCCAGGTGGGGCGAGGCACGGGCCGGCGCGGTGGACGAGGACAGCGGGCCCGACGTCGCCTCGGCCACCGACGACGAACTCTTCGGCTATCTCGACAACGAGCTGGAGACCTCGTGAGCGGTGCGGTCCCCGGCCGGCGGACACCGACCGGGGACCGCACCGCTCACCTCGGCCTCACTCCTCCCACTTGGCGCTGAGGCTCTCCAGCACCGCCGCGAGCCGGTCCAGTACGTCGTCGTCGAGCAGGTCCCGCACGGTGTCCGGGTCGATCGCGTCGAGGTCTTCGAGCGTGTCGACGAACGCGTGGACGCTGTCGGCGAGGAACTCCTCCTTGAGGTAGGCCACCAGCGCCGCCGGGGTGGTGTTCTCGAAGACGGTCGCCACCGACAGATCGAGCCCGGTGGCCTCGACCACCAGGTTGCGCAGCCGCAGCACCGCCAGCGAGTCGAGGCCCAGCCTGGTGAAGTCGTCGTCAGGGCCGAGGGCTTCCGGCCCCGCCGCGCCCATCACCTCGGCGGTCATGGACAGCACGGCGTCCAGCAGTACGGCGTCCTGCCCGGCCTCGTCGAGTCCGGCCAGCCGCTCGGGCAACGACAGCTCGGGCGGGGCCTCCTCGTACACCGCCGGGGACGGGTGGGTGGCCCGTACGCCCGCAAGTTCCCGCAGGACGGCGGGGAGCGCCGCCCGCTGGGCGTGGGACCGCAGCACCGCCGGGTCGATCGGGGCGGCCACCGCCGTCGGCAGGCCCGACGCGCGGGCCCGGTCGAAGAGGCCGACGCCCCGGCCGGCCGTCAGCGGGGTCGCGCCGACCGCCGCGTAGCGGTCGAGCGCGGCCGGGTCCAGCCCGGCGCCCAGTCCGCCCGCCTCCTCCCACAGCCCCCACGCCAGCGAGGTGGCGGGCAGGCCCCGGCCGCGCCGGTGCTCGGCGAGGGCGTCGAGGAACACGTTGGCGGCGGCGTAGTTGGCCTGGCCGAAGTTGCCCAGCACACCGGCCGCCGACGAGAAGAGGACGAACGCCGACAGCGGCAGACGCTCGGTCAGCGCGTGCAGATGCCAGGCGGCCTTCGCCTTCGGCCGGAAGACGGCGGCGAGCCGGTCCGGGGTCAGCGATTCCAGTACGCCGTCGTCGAGCACGCCCGCCGTGTGGATGACGGCCGACAGCGGCGCGTCGGCCGGGATCGCGTCGAGGGCCGCCGCCAGGCTCGCCCGGTCGCCGACATCGCAGGCGGACACGGTGACCCGGGCGCCCCCCTCGCGCAGTTCGGCGACGAGGGCGGCGGCCCCGGGGGCCTGTTCGCCGCGGCGGCTGAGCAACAGCAGGTCCCGTACGCCGTGTTCACGCACCGCGTGCCGCGCGAACACCGCGCCGAGCGCGCCGGTGCCGCCGGTGATCAGGACGGTGCCCTCGCCCAACGGCCCAGGCACGGCCGCCGCGTTGTCCGCCGTAGCGTCCGCCGGGCTGTCCGTCGCGGTGTCCGTCGTGGTGACCTCGGTGAGCCGCGGGGCCAGCGGGCGTCCGTCGCGTACGGCGAACTGCGGCTCGTCGGCGGCGACGGCCGTGTGGATCCAGACGGGCAGGTCGTCGCTCACGTCGCTGTCGGCGGCGTGGTCGGTGCCGGGGAGGTCGGCCAGCAGGATCCGGCCGGGGTGCTCGTTCTGCGCCACCCGTACCAGTCCCCACACGGCCGCGGTCGCCGGGTCGGGCGCCCCGTCCCCGTCCCCCACACCCACCGCCCGGTGGGTGGCCACCACCAGCCGGGCGGCGCCCCGGTCGGCGGACAGCCACCGCTGGACCACGCCGAGCACATCGGAGACCGCCGTCAGGGCCGCCTCCGGTACGTCGGCGCCCTCCGCGGGCCGCACCGGAAGCACCACCCAAGGAGGCTCGTGCGCACCGGACTTGGCGAGGACCGACGCCAGGTCGGGACGGTTGAGCGGCCCGGCCGGACCGTCGCCCAGCACGACCACCGACGGCGGGGTGCCCGTCGCGGCGGCCGGAATCTCCCGCCAGACCTGCCCGAACAGCGCGGGCACGGCGGCCGATCCCAGCCGCTCCGCGTCCACCGGACGCGAGACGAGCGAGTCGACCACGGCCACCGGACGCCCGGACGCGTTGGTGAGCGTGAGCGCGACGGCGCCGTCGCCGGCCGGCCGGATCGCGACCCGCGCGCCGGACGCGCCGGGAGTCAGCACCCGGACACCGGTCCACGCGAACGGCAGCCGGGCCCGCAGGTCCCCGGGCTCGCCGAGGAACGCCGCGTGCAGCGCGGCGTCCAGCAGCGCGGGGTGGAGGGCGAAGTCCGCCGCGGCACGGGCCTGCGGCTCGGCCAACGCGATCTCGGCGAACACCTCGTCGCCCCGCCGCCAGACCGCGCGGGTGCCGCGGAACGCCGGACCGTAGTCGTACCCGCGCTCGGCCAGTGAGGTGTACAAGCCGTCGGCCGGGACCGGCACGGCGTTCTCCGGCGGCCACCGGCCGTCCAGGACCGCCGGGTGCGTCTCCTCGGCGGCTTCCAGCACGCCGGTGGCGTGCCGTACCCACGGAGCGCCGGACGACGGCCGGGAGTGGATCGAGACCGGGCGCCGGCCGGCCTCGTCGGGGCCGCCCACGACGGTCTGCACCACGACATCGCCGTCCGCCGGCAGCGGCAGCGGCGCGTGCAGGGTCAGTTCGCGCACCGTACCGCGGTCGAAGTGCCGTCCCGCGCGTACCGCCATCTCGACGAAGGCGGTGCCGGGCAGCAGCGTGGCACCGAGCACCACATGGTCGGCCGCCCACGGCTGCGCGGCCACCGACAGCAGACCGGTGAAGAGAGCCCCGCCGCTGTCGGGCAGGTCCACCGAGGAGCCCAGCAGCGGATGCCCGGTGTCGTCCAGCGCCCACCCGGCGGCCGGCCCGCCGGGCTCCGGCCACAGCCGGCGCCGCTGGAAGGCGTAGGTGGGCAGCTCGGCGCGGTGTACGGGGACTCCGGCGAAGAAGGCCGTCCAGTTCACGTCCGCGCCGGCCGCGAACACCTCCGCGAGCGCGGTGAGCAGGGCGCCCGGTTCGTCGTGGCCCGCGCGCATCGCCGCCGCCGTCGTCGGGCGGCCACCGCGCGCGAGGCTGTCCGGGATCATCGCGGACAGTACGGCGTCGGGCCCCGCCTCCAGCCAGACACCGGCCCCCAGGGCCTCGGCCGCCCGTACCGCGTCGGCGAACAGCACCGGCCCGCGGACATGGTCCACCCAGTACTCCGGGGTACGGATCGTGTCGTCGGCGGCCCGGCCGGTGAGCGCGGACACCACCGGGAGCGACGGCGCCGACATCGTGACCGAGGCCATCACCTCGGCGAACCCGGCCAGCACCGGGTCCATCAGCGGCGAGTGGAAGGCGTGGCTGACGGTGAGCCGGCGAGTCCGGTGGCCGCGGGTGGACAGCTCGGCGGCGGCCCGCTCCACCGCGTCCCGTTCACCGGAGAGGACGGTCGCCGACGGGCCGTTCACCGCGGCGACCGACACCGTCCCCGGCACCGCCGCCAGCACGGCCGCCACCTCCGCGCGGTCCGCCGAGACCGCCGTCATGGCACCGCCCGGGGGCAGCGCGGCCATCAGCCGGCCCCGCGCGGCCACCATCCGGGCCGCGTCCGGCAGCGAGAACACCCCGGCCGCGCAGCAGGCGGCGATCTCACCGACCGAGTGTCCCAGCAGCACCGCCGGCCGCACCCCCAGCGAGCACAGCAGCCGGAACAGCGCGATCTCGACGGCGAACAGGGCCGGCTGCGCGTACGCCGTACTGTCGAGCAGCGCCGCCTCAGCGGTGCCCTCCCGCGCGAACACGATCTCCCGCAGCGGCCGGTCCAGCTCCTTGTCCAGATGCCCGCACACCTCGTCGAACGCCTCCGCGAACACCGGGAACCGCGCGTGCAGCCCGCGTCCCATCGCCAGGCGCTGGGCACCCTGGCCGGAGAAGACCAGCGCGAGACGGCCCGGACCGGGTTTCCCGGTCACCACACCGGGAGGGGTCCCGCCGCTCGCCAGGGCGCGGACGCCCGACAGCAGCGCGTCCCGGTCCGCGCCGAGCACCACCGCCCGGTGGGGGAGAGTCGCCCGGTGCGCCGCCAGCGACCAGCCGACATCGGCCGGAACCCGCTCCGGAGCCGCCTCCACGCACGGGGCCTGCGCCAGCCGCGCGGCCTGCGCGCGCAGGGCGGGCGCGGTCGCCGCGGTCAGCACCCAGGGCGTCACCGCGCCGCCGGCCGGGAGAGCCGGGAGCGCCGGGGCCGCCGGATCGGCGGGCGCCGGCTCGGGTTCCTCTTCGAGTACGACATGGGCATTGGTGCCGCTGATACCGAAGGACGACACCGCCGCCCTTCGCGGCCTGCCCGTCCGGGGCCAGTCGACCGTCTCGGTGAGCAGATCGACCGCGCCCTCGCCCCAGTCGACCCGCTCGGTGGGCGCGTCCACGTGCAGGGTCCTGGGCAGCCGCCCGTGCCGGAGCGCCATCACCATCTTGATGACGCCCGCCACGCCCGCGGCGGCCTGGGTGTGGCCGATGTTGGACTTGACCGACCCGAGCCGCAGCGGCGCCCCGCCCGCCCGGTCGCGGCCGTAGGTGTCCAGCAGCGCCTGGGCCTCGATGGGGTCACCGAGGCTGGTGCCAGTGCCGTGCGCCTCCACCACGTCCACCTCGGCGGCGGTCAGCCGCGCGTCGGCCAGCGCCTGCCGGATGACGCGCCGCTGGGACGGCCCGTTGGGCGCGGTCAGGCCGTTGGACTCGCCGTCGGAGTTGACAGCGCTGCCGCGGAGCACGGCCAGCACCGGAAGCCCGGCCCGCCGGGCGTCCGAGAGCCGTCGCAGCAGCAGCAGTCCGACGCCCTCGGAGAAGGCCGTGCCATCGGCCCGCGCGGAGAACGCCTTGCAGCGGCCGTCGGCCGAGAGCCCGCGCTGGCGCGCGAACTCCACGAAGACACCCGGGTCGGTCATCACCGTCGCCCCGCCGGCGAGCGCCGCGTCGCACTCCCCGGACCGCAGCGAGCGCATCGCCAGGTGCAGGGTCACCAGGGACGAGGAGCAGGCGGTGTCCACCGTCAGCGACGGGCCCTCCAGCCCCAGGGTGTAGGACAGCCGGCCGGAGGCCACACTGCTCAGGCCGCCGGTCATGGCGTAGCCCTGCGCGGTGACCGAGTCCGGCAGCACACTTCCGGTGTACGTGCTCGCCGCCCCGCCGACGAACACGCCCGTACGGCTGCCCCGCAGGCTCCTCGGGTCGACACCCCCGCGCTCCAGGGCCTCCCAGGCGACTTCGAGCAGCAGCCGCTGCTGCGGGTCCATCGCCAGTGCCTCGACCGGCGTGATGCCGAAGAACTCCGGCTCGAACTCGGCGATACCGCTGAGGAACCCGCCCTGCCGGGGGTACGCCCCCTCCGGGGTGCCGGGGTCCCGCGCGGCGCGGTCCCAGCCCCGGTCGGCCGGGAAGCCGGTGATCGCGTCGCGTTCGGCGAGGACCAGCTCCCACAGCCGTTCGGGGGAGTCGGCGCCGCCGGGGAAGCGGCAGGCCATCCCCACCACGGCGATGGGCTCGTGCGCGCGGTCCTCGGCCTCGTGCAGCTGGTGCTGTGTCTCCTGGAGCTTCTTGGACGCCTCCTTGAGGAAGCGCCGGAGCTTGTCTTCGTTGTTCACAGGGCGGTTGTCCACAGGGCGGTTCTCCACAGGTGTTCCGATGTGCTTGGCTCAGGACCGCGTTCAGGAGATGCCGAATTCCTCACCGAGGAAGCGGAACACCTCGTCGTCGGTGGCCGAGTCCAGGTCGCGCCCGGCCTCCGGCGTACCGCTGTCGCTCCCACCGGACACCGGGCCGGCTCCCCAGCGCGCGGCCAGCCGGCCGAGCACCGCGGCGATCTCGTCCTTGCGTTCGGCGGACACGTCCTCGGGCGCGAACAGTTCCAGGGCCTTCATCCGCTCCAGCAGCGCCGCGTCGTCCGCCCCGCCGAGATCCAGCTGCTGGTCGATGTGCTCGGCCAGCGAGGCCGGCTTCGGGTGGTCGAAGACGGTGCCCGGGGTGAGGCGCAGTCCGGTGAGGGTGTTGAGGCGGTTGCGGAGTTCGACGGCGGTGAGGGAGTCGAAGCCGAGGTCGCGGAAGGGCCGGTCGCGGTCGAGGGTCCCGGGATCGGTATGGCCGAGGACCGCCGCCGCCTCGGTGCGTACGAGGTCCTCCAGCGCGCGCAGACGCTCCGGCGGCGGCAGCGCGCCGAGCCGGTCGAGCACGCTCGTCCCGGACGGACCGGCCGCGCCCGGCTGAACGGCCCGGCGGCCCGCGGGAGTCCGCGCGAGCGCGCTCCACAGCGGTCCCGCACCGGCGAAGGCGCTGGTGTTGAGGTGGGCGGCGATGGTGTGGGGGGTTTGGTGGTGGTGGGTGGTGTGGAGGAGTTGGTGTGCGTGGGTGGTGGTGAGGGGGGTGATGCCGGAGCGGGTGATGCGGTGTTGGTGGGTGGTGTGGAGGTTGGCGGCCATGCCGTGGTCGGCCCAGGGTCCCCAGGCGATGGTGGTGGCGGGGAGGTTGTGGTGGTGGCGGTGGTGGGCGAGGGTGTCGAGGAAGGTGTTGGCGGCGGCGTAGTTGGCTTGGCCGGCGCCGCCGGTGGTGGCGGTGATGGAGGAGTAGAGGATGAAGGCGTGGAGGGGGTGGTGCTGGGTGAGGGTGTGGAGGTGCCATGCGGCGTCGGTTTTGGGCTGCATGACGGTGGTGAGCTGATGAGGGGTGAGAGTGTGGATGAGGCTGTCGTCGATGATTCCCGCGGTGTGGATGACGGTGCGGAGTGGATGCTCCGGGGGGATGGTGTTGATGGCGTGGGCGAGTTGGGTGGGGTTGGTGACGTCGCAGGTGGTGATGGTGAGTTGGGTGTTGGTGTGTTGGAGTTCTTGTTGGAGTTGGGTGGTGTGGGGTGCGTCGGGGCCGCGTCGGCTGAGGAGGAGGATGTGGGGTGCGCCTTGGTGGGCGGCGTGGCGGGCGAGGGCGGTGGCGAGATGTCCGGACCCGCCGGTGATGAGGGTGGTACCGGAGGTGAAGGGCGCTTGGGGAAGGGTGAGGATGTTTTTGCCGGTGTGCCGGGCTTGGCTGAGGTGGCGGAAGGCGTTGCGGGCCTGGGTGATGGGCCAGGTGGTGTGGGGGAGGGAGGTGAGTGCTCCGGTGTCGTGGAGGCTGACGAGTTCCTTGAGGAGCTGTCCGATGTGTTCGGGTCCGGCGTCGATGGTGTCGAAGGCTTGGTAGTGGACGCCGGGGTGGGTGGTGGCGATGTGGTGGGGGTTGCGGATGTCGCGTTTGCCGATTTCGATGAAGTGGCCGCCGCGGGGGAGGAGTTGGAGTGAGGTGTCGATGTAGTCGTCGGTGAGGGAGTTGAGGATGACGTCGACGCCTTGGCCTTGGGTGGTGGTGAGGAAGGTGTGGGCGAAGTCGAGGGTGCGGGAGGAGGCGATGTGGTCGTCGTCGAGGCCGAGTTGGCGGAGGGTGTCCCATTTGGTTTCGGAGGCGGTGGCGTAGACCTCGGCGCCGAGGTGCTGGGCGATGCGGATGGCGGCCATGCCGACGCCTCCGGTGCCGGCGTGGATGAGGACCGACTGACCGGGGGAGAGCCCCGCCAGATCCCGCAGACCGTACAGCGCGGTCACGGAGGCAACGGGCAACGACGCGGCGCGCGCCCAGGACCACGAGTCCGGGATACGGACGAGCATCCGGTGGTCGGCGACCGTCGTCGTGCTGAACGCCTCACCGAAGAGCAGACCGGTGACGCGGTCGCCGACGGTGAGGTGGGGGACGTCGGGTCCGGTTTCGGTGATGACTCCGGCGCCTTCGCTGCCGAGGCTGATGTCGCCGGGGTACATGCCGAGGGCCATGAGGACGTCGCGGAAGTTGAGTCCGGCGGCGTGGACGCGGACGCGTACCTGTCCTGGTTGGAGGGGTTGTTCGTCGGGGGTGGTGGGGGTGAGGTGGAGGTTGTCGATGGTGCCGGGTGTGGTGATGTCGAGGTGCCAGTGGGGGGTGGTGGGGACGGTGAGCTGGTCGTTGTTGTGGTGGCGGGTGACTCGGGGGGCGAGGAGGTCGTGGCCGCGCAGGGCGAGTTGGGGTTCGCCGGAGGCGAGTGCTTGGGCGAGTGGGATGTCGTGGGTGGTGTGGTCGGTGTCTATGAGGGTGAAGCGGTGGGGGTGTTCGGTCTGTGCGGAGCGGGTGAGGCCCCAGACGGGTGAGTGGGAGGGGTCGGCGGGGTCGTGGGGGTGTGCGGCTATGGCGTTGTGGGTGAGGAGTATGAGGTGGGAGTCTTCGAGGTGGGGATTGGCGAGCCACTGTTGGAGCAGGGCGAGTGCGGCGGTTGCGGAGCGGTGGGCGGCGGCGGGGACATCGTCGGTGGGGACGGTCGGGCATCGCCAGACCACCACATCCGGAACGGCTGCCGCACCGTCGGCGGTGGTCGCCAGGGCGTCCAGAGTGTCCAGGTCGGTGAGGACGGTGGCTTCGACGCCCTGTATCCGCAGGCCGGGCCCCGAGCCGTCACCGTCCAGCACCACCCACGTCCGGGAGGCATCGGTGTCCGCGGCGGGCCCGGCGGGCGCGACGGGCACCCAGTTCACCGAGAACAGCGAGTCCTCGCGAGACCCGTGGGCGGCTTCCGGCCGCGCCGCCGACAGCGGACGTACGGTCAACGACCCGATCACCGCGACGGGTTCACCCGCCGTGTCGAACACCTCGATCGATACGGTGTCATCGCCGAGCAGCGCCATCCGTACCCGCAGCGCGGTCGCGCCCGACGCCAGCACCCGGACATCCGCCCAGGAGAAGGGCAGGCCCACCCCCAGCTCGTCCGCGCCGTTCGCCGCGCCGATCAGTGCGTGCAGGGCGGCGTCGAGGAGTGCGGGGTGGAGGAGGAAGCCGTCGGTCCGGGTGTGCGGTCCGGTCGGGAGTGCGACCTCGGCGTAGATCTCGTCGTCCCGTCGCCAGACCGCCCGCAGGCCCTGGAAGACCGGCCCGTAGACCAGCCCTTCGGCCGCCAGCCTCGGGTACACCCCCTCGATATCGACCTCCGTCACATCCTCGGGAGGCCAGATCCCGTCAAGGACGGGCGCGGCGTCCGTGCCGGACCCGCTCGTCAGGACGCCGAGGGCGTGGGCGGTCCACTCGGCGGGTTCGCCGTCCGCGGGCGCCTCGGGACGGGAGTGCACGGCGACCTCGCGTTCGCCGTTCGCGTTGGGCTCGCGCACAGCCACCTGGACGCGGATCGCCCCCTGCTCCGGGACGATCAGGGGTGCCTGGAGCACCAGTTCACCGATCCGGTCGCAGCTCACCGCGTCCCCGGCCCGGACGACCATCTCGACCAGCCCGGTGCCCGGTACGAAGACCTGCCCCGCCACCGCGTGATCGGCGAGCCAGGGGTGTGTGGTCAGCGACAGCCTGCCGGTGAAGACCACACCGGAGCCGTCGGGCGACTCGACCATCGCGCCCAGCAGCGGGTGGTCCGCCGCCACCAGCCCGGCGCTCGCCACATCGGCCGGGCCGGCCGCGCCGTTGAGCCAGTAGCGCCGGCGGTCGAAGGCGTAGGTGGGCAGGGGCACCGGCCGTCCCGAGCCGAGCACGGCCGGCCAGTCGACCTCGGCGCCGGCGACCCAGGCCCTGGCCAGGGCCTGGGTGAACCGTTCCGGTTCCGGCACGGCCGTCTCGCCGGACCTGGGGCGGCGCATCAGGGGAATGGCGACCACGTTGTCGTGGTGGGCGCTGAGTCCGGACAGGACGCTGTCGGGGCCGATTTCGATGAGGGTGTGGGTGCCGGTGGTGGTGAGGGTGGTGAGGGCGTCGTGGTAGCGGACGGTGTCGCGGGCGTGGCGTACCCAGTAGGCGGGTGAGGTGGCTTGTTCGGTGGTGAGTTTCTGCCCGGTGACGGTGGAGATGAGGGGGATGCGGGGTGGTCGGAGGTCGAGTTGGGTGATGACCGTGTGGAATTCTTCGAGGATGGGGTCCATGTGGGGGGAGTGGAATGCGTGGCTGACGCGGAGGCGGGTGGTGGTGATGCCGGCTTGGTGGGCTCGTGTTTGGGTGGTGTTGATGCTGGTGGTGTCGCCGGAGATGACGAGGGAGGTGGGGGTGTTGATGGCGGCGATGGTGAGGTGGGGGAGGTGGTTGATGAGGGTGGTGGCGGTGGTTTCGTCGGTGTTGAGGGCGAGCATGGCGCCGTGGGTGGGGAGTGTGGCCATGAGGCGGCCTCGGGTGGCGACGAGGGTGGTGGCGTCTTTGAGGGTGAGGATGCCTGCGGCGTGGGCGGCGCTGATTTCGCCGATGGAGTGTCCGGCGAGGGTTTCGGGGTGGAGGCCGCTGGTGGTGGCGAGGGTGTGGAGGGCTGTTTCGACGGCGAAGAGTGCGGGTTGGGTGTAGTCGGTCCGGTCCAGGAGCGCGGCGTGTTCGGTGCCGGCGTCGGCGAGGATGACATCAGCGAGCGGAGTGGGAAGGTGCGCGTCGAACGCTGCACAAACCTCGTTGAGGGCGTTGGCGAACACGGGTGAGGCTTCGTACAACTCCCGTGTCATGCCGGGCCATTGCGCGCCCTGACCGGAGAAGACGAACGCCACCCCACTGCCCGTGGTGTGTCCCGTGACGACCCGGCCGGTGCCCCTGCCCTCTGCCAGCGCGGACAGTCCGGCCGACAACTCGGTGAGATCGGCGCCGGTCACCACCGCACGGTGGTCGAGCTGGGCCCGGTTGCGGGCCAGCGACCAGGCGACGTCGACCAGCGGTGTCTCCTCCGCCCCGCCCACGACGGACAGCAGGCGTGCCGCCTGGCCGCGCAGCGCTTCCTCGGACCTGGCCGACAGCACCCACGACACCAGACCGGAGTCCACCGCCGGCGCGGTCCGCTCCGGCGGTACGGAGACCACCTGCGGAGCCTGCTCCAGAACGAGATGGGCGTTGGTGCCGCTGATGCCGAAGGACGACACCCCGGCCCGGCGCGGCCGTTCGCCCTCGGGCCAGTCGACGGCCTTGGTGAGCAGGGAGATCGCGCCCGTCGTCCAGTCGACCTGCGAAGTGGGTTCGTCCACATGGAGGGTACGGGGCAGCTGCTGGTGACGCAGCGCCATCACCATCTTGATGACCCCGGCGACCCCCGCCGCGGCCTGCGTGTGGCCGATGTTGGACTTGACCGAGCCGAGCCGGAGTGGCCGGTCGGCGGGGCGGTCCTGGCCGTACGTGGCGAGCAGCGCCTGCGCTTCGATCGGGTCTCCGAGGACGGTACCGGTGCCATGCGCCTCCACCACGTCGATGTCGCCGGTGTTCAGCCCGGCGTCGGCCAGCGCCTGCCGGATCACCCGTTGCTGGGCAGGGCCGTTGGGGGCGGTCAGACCGTTGGAGGCGCCGTCCTGGTTCACCGCCGAGCCCCGTACCACCGCCAGGATCTCGTGCCCGTTGCGCCGGGCGTCCGAGAGACGCTCCAGCAGCACCAGCCCCACCCCCTCACTCCAGCCCGTGCCGTCCGCGCCCTCGGCGAAGGACTTGCACCGGCCGTCGCCCGCCAGACCGCCCTGCCGGGAGAACTCGGCGAACACATCCGGCGCAGGGAGTACGGCGGCGCCGCCCGCCAGCGCCATCGCGCACTCGCCGCGCCGCAGCGCCTGCACCGCCAGATGGAGCGCCACCAGCGAGGACGAACACGCCGTGTCCACCGTCACCGCCGGGCCCTCCAGCCCCAGCGCGTAGGCGACCCGGCCCGACAGCACACTCCCGGACCCGCTGGTGATGCCGTATCCGGCGACGAGTTCCCGGGGCATCGACGCCGTGGTGTAGCCACTGGACGCGCCGCCGACGAACACACCGGTCGGGCTGGCACGCAGCGAGGTCGCGTCGAGGCCCGCGTGCTCCAGGGCCTCCCACGAGGTCTCCAGCAGCAGCCGCTGCTGCGGGTCCATCACCAGCGCCTCGCGCGGCGAGATCCCGAAGAAGCCGTTGTCGAAGTCCGCGACATCGTGCAGGAAACCGCCGTGCCGGGTGTGGGACTCCTCGACCGCGCTGTTCGTCTCCCAGCCGCGGTCGGACGGGAACGCGGAGATCGCGTCCCCGCCGGAACGCACCAGGTCCCAGAGCGCGTCCGGTGACGCCACCTCGCCGGGAAAACGGCAGGCCATCCCCACGATGGCGATCGGCTCACCGAGGGCCGCCACCGCCGGGACGGCGACCTCGGCCCGGCGCGCCGCGCCGGTCAGCCCGGCCCGTACGTACTCGGCGAGCAGCCTCGGCGTCGGGTGGTCGAAGACGATCGTGGCCGGCCAGGAAGTGCCGGTCGCGGAGGCCAGGCGGTTACGGAGGTCGACGGCGAGGACCGAGTCGAACCCGGACTCGCGGAAGGCGGTGTCCCGGTCGATCTCGTCGACGGCCGTGTGCCCGAGCACCGCCGCGACCAGCCCACGGACCAGCAGCAGGATCTCCTGCCGCTGCTCGGCCTCGGTCAGCCCGGCCAGCCGGTGGGCGAGCGGGACGTCCGGGACCTCGGCCTGCTCCCCAAGGGCCGTCGGCAGGACGGCCGGGACCGGGGCGGAGCCGCCGGGAGCGGTGTCGAGCCAGTAGCGGCGGTGCTCGAAGGCGTACGTCGGCAGCGCGACGCGCCGGGTGTCCGTGCCCGCGAAGACCGTCGTCCAGTCCAGGTCCACGCCCGCGACGAACGCCTCGGCCAGCGCGGTCAGCACCCGGGCCTGGTCGTCGTGACCGCGGCGCAGGGTGCCGACGGCGGCGACGCGCTCGCCCGCGGCGTCGCCGCCGTCGGTCACCGCGGCCGTCAGCACCGGGTGCGGGCTCACCTCGACGAAGACGCCGTGACCGTCGGCCATGGCCGAGGCCACGGCCTCGCGGAACCGTACGGTCCCCCGCAGATTGTCGAACCAGTGGTCCGCGCCCATCACCGTCGTGTCGAGCTGACCCCCGGTCACCGTCGAGTACAGCGGCACCCGGCCCGCTTCCGGCGCGGTGTCCGCCAGCGCGGCAATCAGCTCGTCCTTGACCGCGTCGACCTGGGCGGAGTGCGAGGCGTAGTCCACCGCGATCATCCTGGCCCGGACACCGTCCGCCGCCAGCCGCCCCACCAGCGACTCCAGTTCGGCGCGGTCACCGGCGACGACCACCTGGGACGGGCCGTTGACCGCGGCCATCGACAGCGTGCCGCCCAGATACGGCGCGGTCCCGTCCTCGGACAGCGACACCGACGCCATACCGCCGGGCCCGGCGAGCCGGGCGGCGATCAGCCGGCTGCGCAGCGCGACGATCCGGGCGCCGTCGCGCAGGGACAGCGCCCCGGCGACCACCGCGGCGGCGATCTCGCCCTGGGAGTGGCCCACCACCGCCGCCGGGCGTACCCCGCGCGCGTTCCACAGCTCGGCCAGCGAGACCATGACCGCCCAGAGGGCGGGCTGCACCACGTCGACCCGGGCCAGCGCGGCCTCGTCGTCCAGCACGTCGGTCAGTGACCACGGGACGAACTCCGACAGCGCGTCGGCGCAGCGCGCCATCGACGCGGCGAACGCCTCGTCGGCGGAGAGCAGCGCGCGGCCCATCCCCACCCACTGGGTGCCCTGGCCGGGGAAGACGAACACCGGCCCGCCGGTGCCCGCGCGCCCGGTCACCACCCCCGGGTGCGGCAGCCCGTCGGCCAGCGCCCGCGCGGCGGCGACCAGGTCCTCCCCGGTCCTGCCCAGCAGGACGGCGCGCTCCCCGAGAACGGCGCGGCCGGTGGCGAGCGACCAGCCCACATCGGCGGCGCGGGTACCGGCCGCCACCGAATCCGCGAGCCGGCCGGCCTGCGCGCACAGCGCCCGCGGTGTCCTGGCGGTGACGACCCAGGGCAGCAGGGCGTGCCCTGGGTCGTCGGATACGAGGGCGGGCGTGGCCGGAGACGCTTCGGCCGCTCCGGCCGGGCGCGGCGCCTCCTCGATGAGGACATGGGCGTTCGTCCCGCTGATACCGAAGGACGACACCCCGGCCCGGCGCGGGCGTTCGCCCTCCGGCCACGCGACGGCGTCGGTCAGCAGCGCCAGCCTGCCCGCCGACCAGTCGACGGCCGACGAGGGCGCGTCGATGTGCAGAGACTTCGGCAGCCGCTGGTGGCGCAGCGCCATCACCATCTTGATGATGCCCGCGACCCCCGCCGCGGCCTGCGTGTGGCCGATGTTGGACTTGACGGAGCCGAGGTGCAGCGGCCGGTCCGTGGGGCGGTCCTGACCGTATGTGGCGAGCAGTGCCTCGGCCTCGATCGGGTCGCCGAGCCGGGTGGCGGTGCCGTGCGCCTCGACCGCGTCGATGTCGGCGGTGTTGAGTCCGGCGTCGGCGAGGGCCTGTCGGATGACGCGTTGCTGGGAGGGTCCGTTGGGTGCGCTGAGGCCGTTGGAGGCGCCGTCCTGGTTCACCGCCGAGCCCCGTACCACCGCGAGGATCTCGTGCCCGTTGCGCCGGGCGTCCGAGAGACGCTCCAGCAGCACCAGACCCACGCCCTCGCTGAAGCCCGTCCCGGCGGCCCCCTCGGCGAAGGTCCGGCACCGTCCGTCGGGGGACAGCCCGCCCTGCCGGGAGAAGTTGGTGAAGATCGCGGGAGTGGACATGAAGGTGACACCGCCGGCCAGCGCGTAGTCGCACTCGCCGCGCCGCAGCGCCTGCGCGGCCAGATGGATCGCCACCAGCGAGGACGAACACGCCGTGTCCACCGTCACCGCCGGGCCCTCGAAGCCGAACTCGTAGGAGACCCGCCCGGTCGCGACACTGCCCGAGTTGCCGTTCGCGAGGAACGCCTCCAGCTCCTCCGGTACGGCGGCCAGCCGGGACGCGTAGTCGTGGTACATCAGCCCCGCGAACACCCCCGTCCGCGACCCCCGCAGCGAGCCGGGCACGATACCCGCCGACTCGACCGCCTCCCACGCCGTCTCCAGCAGCAGCCGCTGCTGCGGGTCCGACGCCATCGCCTCCCTCGGCGAGATCCCGAAGAACCCCGCGTCGAACCCGTGCCCGTCGTACAGGAACCCGCCCTCGCGTACGTAGGACGTGCCCTTCCGGTCCGGGTCCGGGTCGTACAGCTCCTCGACGTTCCAGCCCCGGTCCTCGGGGAATCCGCCGATCGCGTCGACGCCCTCGTCGACGAGCCCCCAGAGGTCCTCGGCCGAGCCGACGCCACCGGGGTAGCGGCAGCCGATGCCGACGATCGCCAGCGGCTCGTCGGCGGTGGCCGCCACGGGCGCCGGTCCTGCGGCGGGCACGGCCCCGGTGACCTCCGCCAGCACACGCCCGGCCAGCGCGTCCAGCGTCGGATAGTCGAAGACCGCGGCGGCGGCCAGCCGCAGACCGGCCAGCGCGTTGAGCCGGTTGCGGAGTTCCACGGCGGTCAGCGAGTCGAAGCCCAGCTCACGGAAGGGCCGTTGGACATCGAGCCGCCGGACGTCGGCGTGGCCGAGGACCGAGGCGGCCTCGGCGCGCACCAGGTCCGTCACCGTACGGAGCCGCTCCTCGGCCGTCAGCCGGGCGAGCCGCCGGGCCAGACCGGTCGTGGAGGCCCGCGCGGCGGTACGGCGCGGACGGCCCCGCGTCAGCGAGCGCCACAGCGGAGCGTCCCGTACGCCCGGCGCGGTGATGTCGAGCCCCAGCGGGACGGCCAGGGAGGTGTCGAGCCGCAGCGCGGTGTCCAGCAGCCGGGTGCCCTCCTCGTCGGACAGACCGCGGACGCCGTCGCGGGCCAGCCGGCGCCGGTCGGCGTCGGCCAGCCGGCCGGTCATACCGCTGCTCCGCTCCCACAGACCCCAGGCCAGCGACAGACCGGGCAGGCCCCCGGCCCGCCGGTGCTGGGCCAGCGCGTCGAGGAAGACGTTCGCCGCGGCGTACGACGCCTGGCCGGCGGACCCGGTGAGTCCGGCCGCCGAGGAGAACAGCACGAACGCGTCCAGCGCGTGATCGCGGGTCAGCTCGTGCAGATGCCATGCCGCGTCCGCCTTCGGCCGCAGCACGGCGGCGAGCCGCTCCGGGGTCAGCGACTCCACCAGCCCGTCGTCGAGCACCCCGGCCGCGTGCACCACCACCCGCAGCGGATGCTCCGCGGGGATGTCCGCGAGCACCGCGGCCAGCGCGTCCCGGTCCGCCGCGTCGCAGGCGGCGAAGGTGACGAGGGCGCCCGCGCCGGTCAGTTCGGCGCGCAGCTCCCCGGCCCCCGGGGCGTCGGCGCCCCGGCGGCTGAGCAGCACCACATGGGCCGCGCCGGACGCGACGGCATGCCGGGCCACCACCCCGCCGAGATGCCCCGAGGCGCCGGTGACCAGGACCGTACCGGCGGCCCAGATCTCCTCGGCGGACGCGCCGGCGCCGTCCGTGACGGGACGGACCGCGCGGGGTACGAACGCCTCGCCGGCCCGCAGCGCCACCTGGGTCTCGCCACCGTCGAGAGCGGCGGCCAGCACCGCCGGGACGGCTCCGAACGACTCCTCGGTGCCGTCGAGGTCGAGCAGGGTGAAACGGCCGGGATGCTCCGACTGGGCCGAGCGGAGCAGCCCCCACAGCGGGGCGGCGCCCAGATCGGGGCTCTCGCCGTCGCGCGCGGCCACCGCGCCACAGGTCGTCAACACCAGGTGGGACGCCGCGTACCGGGGGTCGGCGAGCCAGTGCCGTACCAGCGACAGCAGCTCCGCCGTACCCTCCCGTACGGCGGCGGGCACCTCACCGGCCTCGGGCCGGTACGACAGAAGGACCACGCCGGGTGCCTCGGGTGTTTCGGCGCCGGGGTCCGTGCAGCCCGGCGCGCCGATGCCCGAAGCGCTCACGGTCACCGTGCTCACGCTCAGCCCGGCGGCGCGCAGCGCGTCCGCCAGCCACCTGTCCCGCTCCCGTACGGCCCAGTCACCGGCCGGTGCCGAGCCGCCGGCCGCCGTCGGCGCGGTCGCCAGCGGCGCCCACTCCACGGTGAACAGCGAGCCGTCCCCGGCCCCTCCCGCCGCGCCGGGACGCGAGGCCGACAGCGGGCGCAGCGTCACCGAGCCCGCCGCCGCCACCGGTTCGCCGGTCTCGTCGAACAGCTCCACCGACACCGTGTCCGGCCGCAGCGGCACGATCCGTACCCGCAGCGCCGTCGCCCCGGCCGCCGTCACCCGCACGTCCGACCAGGAGAACGGCAGCGCGGTGGGCGCGTCGTCGGCGGTCACGACCAGCGCGTGCAACGCCGCGTCGAACAAAGCCGGGTGCAGGGTGAAGGCATCGGCGGCGGCATGCTGGTCCGCGGGCAGCTCGACCTCGGCGCAGATCTCCGCACCGCACCGCCACAGCGCCCGCAGCCCCTGGAACGCCGGTCCGTAGCCGAGCCCCCCGTCGGCCAGCCGCGCGTACACGTCGTCGAGCGCGACCGGGACCGCGCCGGCCGGCGGCCACTGACCGAGGGACGCCCCGGCGGCCCCGGGCGCGGGCATGGGTGTGGGCGTCAGCAGCCCGGTCGCGTGCAAGGTCCAGTCCACCGGACCGGTCCGCGCGGACGGCTCGGCACGGGAGTACACCGCGACCTCGCGCCCCTCCTCGCCCAGCGCCCCGGCCACCACCTGGACCTGGAGAGCGCCCTGTCCGGGCAGCTCCATCGGGGTCCGCAGCACCAGTTCGGCGACCCGTTCGCAGCCCACCTGGTCGCCCGCCCGAACGGCCATCTCCACCAGCGCGGTCCCCGGCACCAGCACCCTGTCCTCGACCATGTGGTCGGCCAGCCAACCGTGGGTGGCCAGGGACAGCCGACCGGTGAGGGTGACACCGCCGGTGCCGGGCGACTCCACCGTCGCCCCCAGCAGCGGATGACCCGCAGTGCCGAGCCCGGAGCCCGTGACATCCCCGGCCGCCCCGGGCACCGCGTCGATCCAGAACCGCTTGCGGTCGAAGGCATACGTCGGCAGCGGCACCGGCCCGCCCGCGCCCAGCAGCGCGGCCCAGTCGACCTCCGCGCCGTGCGCGTGCGCCTGGGCCACCGCCCGTACGAACCGGTCCACGGCCGGCTCGTCCCGCCGCAGCGTGCCGGACACCGCGGCGTCGCGACCGCTCGCGGCGATACCGTCCGACATCGCGGGCAGCAGCACCGGATGCGGACTCACCTCGACGAACACCGTTTGACCCGCAGCGAGGGCGGCCTGCTGCGCCCGCCCGAACTCCACCGGTTCGCGCAGATTGCGGTACCAGTAGTCGGCGGTGAGCGCGGTGGTGTCCAGCCGCTCCCCGGTCAGCGTCGAGAAGAACGGCACCCGGGCCGGGCCCGGCACGATCCCGGCCAGATCGCCGAGGACACGCGCACGGACCCGTTCGACGTGCGCGCCGTGCGACGCGTAGTCCACCGGTACGACGCGCGCCCGGACCCCGGCCGCGGTCAGCTCCTCGTGCAGTGCGGCGAGCGGCCCGGCGTCGCCGGAGACCACCACCTGCGCCGGGCCGTTCACCGCGGCGACGCCCAGCCCCGGGTGACGGTCCACGTACTCCGCCACCTGTTCCCGGGAGAGCGGGACCGACAGCATGCCGCCCAGACCGGAGAGCGCGGTGAGCGCCCGGCTGCGCAGGACCACCACGCGGGCCGCGTCGGTGAGCGACAGTGCGCCCGCGACATGCGCGGCGGCGATCTCGCCCTGGGAGTGTCCGATCACGGCGGCGGGCACCACACCCACCGCCTGCCACAGCCGTGCCAGCGACACCATCACCGCGAACAGCAGCGGCTGTACGACATCGACCCGCGCCAGGTCCGGGTCCTCACCGGTCACCAGGTCGTGCGGATTCCACTCCACCCAGGGGGCGAACGCCTCGGCGCACGCGTCGAACGCCGCGGCGAAGACCGGCGAGGCCGCGTACAGCTCCCGGGCCATTCCGGGCCACTGGGCGCCCTGCCCGGGGAAGACCATCACCACGCGGCCGGAGCCCAGCGCCCGCCCCGACACCACCGCGGGGGAGCCCCGGTCCTGCGCGAGGGCGGCGAGACCCTCGGTCAGCTCGGACAGGGCCGCGCCGGTGACGACCGCGCGGTGGCCGAAGGACACCCGGGTCCGCGCCAGGGACCACGCCGTGTCCACGGCCCGGACGTCCGGCCGTTCCGCCACCGCCGCGAGCAGCTTCGCCGCCTGGCCGCGCAGCGCGTCGGGCGACCTGGCGGACAGCACCCAGGGCACCGGGGCCCCCGCGGCGAACGGCGCGAGCGCGGTGCCGCCCGCCCCCGCGGGTGCCTCCGCCGGTGCCTCGGCGGGCTGTTCCGCGGGCGGCTGCTCCAGGATCAGATGGGCGTTGGTGCCGCTGATGCCGAAGGACGACACCCCGGCCCGGCGCGGCCGGTCGCTCTCCGGCCAGCGCACCGGCTCGGTGAGCAGCGACAGCGCCCCCGACGACCAGTCCACCTCAGGAGTCGGCTCGTCGACATGGAGCGTGCGCGGCAGCTCCTGATGGCGCAGCGCCATCACCATCTTGATGACGCCCGCGACCCCGGCGGTGGCCTGAGTGTGGCCGATGTTGGACTTCACGGAGCCGAGGTGCAGCGGCCGGTCGGCGGGTCGGTCCTGGCCGTACGTGGCGAGCAGCGCCTCGGCCTCGATCGGGTCGCCGAGCCGGGTGCCGGTGCCGTGTGCCTCAACCGCGTCGATGTCGGCGGTGTTGAGTCCTGCGTCCGCCAGGGCCTGCCGGATCACACGCTGCTGGGACGGCCCGTTGGGTGCGGTCAGGCCGTTGGAGGCGCCGTCCTGGTTCACCGCCGAGCCCCGTACCAGCGCCAGTACACGATGTCCGTTGCGCCGGGCGTCGGAGAGCCGCTCCAGCAGGACCAGCCCCACCCCCTCGCCCCAGCCCGTGCCGTCCGCCGCGCCCGCGAACGGCTTGCACCGGCCGTCGGCGGCCAGCCCGCGCTGCTGCGAGAACTCGCTGAACACCCGGGGAGTCGACATAAAGGTCGCGCCGCCCGCGAGCGCGAGCGTGCACTCGCCGCGCCGCAGCGCCTGGGCCGCCAGATGGATCGCCACCAGCGACGAGGAGCAGGCGGTGTCCACCGTCACCGCCGGACCCTCCAGACCCAGTGCGTACGCGACCCGGCCGGACAGCACACTGGCGATGACGCCGGTCATGCCGAAGCCCGCGACGGCGTCCGGGTGGGCCGTGGTCACCGTGGCGTAGTCCTGGGCCGTGGTGCCGGCGAACACCGCCGTCCGCGAGCCCCTCAGCGAGTCCGGCGCGATACCCGCGGACTCCACGGTCTCCCACGCGGTCTCCAGCAGCAGCCGCTGCTGCGGGTCGGTGGCCATCGCCTCGCGCGGGGACATGCCGAAGAAGTCCGCGTCGAACTCGGCCCCGTCGTGGAGGAAGCCGCCGTCGCGCACATAGCTGCTGCCCACCCGGTCCGGGTCGGGGTCGTACAGCCCGTCGAGGTCCCAGCCGCGGTCGCCGGGGAACGGCCCGATCGCGTCCACACCGTCGGCCACCAGCCGCCACAGCTCCTCGGGCGAGCCCACGCCGCCGGGCAGACGGCAGCCCAGACCGACGATCGCGATCGGCTCGTGGTCACGCCTCTCCAGTTGCCGCAGCCGGGCGCGGGTCTTGTAGAGGTCGGCGGTGACCTGCTTGAAATAGCCGAGGAGCTGCTTGTCTTCAGACATCGTCCATGCTTTCGTGCCGAGTTGAGCCGGTCCTCGGACCCGTGCTGTCCGGACCCGTGGTGTCGCCGTAACCGAACTGCTCGTCCATCAGATTCTTGAGATCGCTGAACGAGGCCGAATTCATGACCTCGGACAGATAGTCGTCGTCGTCCGTGTCGCCCCGGGGGCCCTCGTCGTAGGCGTCCGTGTCCCGGCGCAGGAAGTCCCGTACCCGCTGCCGGGCCCCTTCGCGTACGGACTCCTCGCCGTGGTCCGCGAGGGCCGCCAGCAGCGCGTCGAGCCGGTCGAGAGCGTCGCCCGTCTCGGCCGGCGCCGGCGCGGCGGGGAACAGGACCGTGTCCAGGTGGGCGGCGAGGGCGGGCACCGTCGGGTGGTCGAAGACGGTGCCCGGGGCCAGGCGCAGGCCGGTGAGGGTGTTGAGGCGGTTGCGGAGTTCGACGGCGGTGAGGGAGTCGAAGCCGAGGTCGCGGAAGGGCCGGTCGCGGTCGAGGGTCCCGGGATCGGTATGGCCGAGGACCGCGGTCGCCTCACCGTGGACGAGGTCTGCCAGCGCGTCGAGACGCTCCCCGGCCCGCAGCCGGGCCAGCTCGCCGAGCGCGGTGGCCTGCGGAAGACCGGCCCGGGCGGTACCGCGGGCCGCACTGGGCGCGGTGGAGCGCCAGAGCGGTTCGGTGGTGCTGAGAAGAGCGGTGTTGAGGTGGGCGGCGATGGTGTGGGGGGTTTGGTGGTGGTGGGTGGTGTGGAGGAGTTGGTGTGCGTGGGTGGTGGTGAGGGGGGTGATGCCGGAGCGGGTGATGCGGTGTTGGTGGGTGGTGGTGAGGTTGGCGGCCATGCCGTGGTCGGCCCAGGGTCCCCAGGCGATGGTGGTGGCGGGGAGGTGGTGGTGGCGGCGGTGGTGGGCGAGGGTGTCGAGGAAGGTGTTGGCGGCGGCGTAGTTGGCTTGGCCGGCGCCGCCGGTGGTGGCGGTGATGGAGGAGTAGAGGATGAAGGCGTGGAGGGGGTGGTGCTGAGTGAGGGTGTGGAGGTGCCATGCGGCGTCGGTTTTGGGCTGCATGACGGTGGTGAGCTGATGAGGGGTGAGAGTGTGGATGAGGCTGTCGTCGATGATTCCGGCGGTGTGGATGACGGTGCGGAGTGGATGCTCCGGGGGGATGGTGTTGATGGCGTGGGCGAGTTGGGTGGGGTCGGTGACGTCGCAGGTGGTGATGGTGAGTTGGGTGTTGGTGTGTTGGAGTTCTTGTTGGAGTTGGGTGGTGTGGGGTGCGTCGGGGCCGCGTCGGCTGAGGAGGAGGATGTGGGGTGCGCCTTGGTGGGCGGCGTGGCGGGCGAGGGCGGTGGCGAGATGTCCGGACCCGCCGGTGATGAGGGTGGTACCGGTGGTGAAGGGCGCTTGGGGGACGGTCAGGACGACCTTCCCGGTGTGCCGGGCCTGACTGAGGTGGCGGAAGGCATGGGGCGCTTGGGTGAGGGGCCAGGTGGTCAGCGGTAGAGGGAGGAGTGCTCCGGTGTCATGGAGGGTGACGAGTTCCTTGAGCAGTCGTCCGATGTGTTCGGGTCCGGCCTCGGTGGTGTCGAAGGCTTGGTAGTGGACGCCGGGGTGGGTGGTGGCGATGTGGTGGGGGTTGCGGATGTCGCGTTTGCCGATTTCGATGAAGTGGCCGCCGCGGGGGAGGAGTTGGAGTGAGGTGTCGATGTAGTCGTCGGTGAGGGAGTTGAGGACGACGTCGACGCCTTGGCCTTGGGTGGTGGTGAGGAAGGTGTGGGCGAAGTCGAGGGTGCGGGAGGAGGCGATGTGGTCGTCGTCGAGGCCGAGTTGGCGGAGGGTGTCCCATTTGGTTTCGGAGGCGGTGGCGTAGACGTCGGCGCCGAGGTGCTGGGCGATGCGGATGGCGGCCATGCCGACGCCTCCGGTGCCGGCGTGGATGAGGACCGACTGACCGGGGGAGAGACCCGCCAGATCCCGCAGACCGTACAGCGCGGTGACCGACACGATCGGGATCGCCGCGGCACGGGCGAACGACCAGGAGTCCGGGATCGGTGTCAGCATGCGGTGGTCGGCGACCGTCGTCGGACCGAACGCGCCGCTCAGATAGCCGGTGACGCGGTCGCCGACGGTGAGGTGGGGGACGTCGGGTCCGGTTTCGGTGATGACTCCGGCGCCTTCGCTGCCGAGGCTGATGTCGCCGGGGTACATGCCGAGGGCCATGAGGACGTCGCGGAAGTTGAGTCCGGCGGCGTGGACGCGGACGCGTACCTGTCCTGGTTGGAGGGGTTGTTCGTTGGGGGTGGTGGGGGTGAGGTGGAGGTTGTCGATGGTGCCGGGTGTGGTGATGTCGAGGTGCCAGTGGGGGGTGGTGGGGACGGTGAGCTGGTCGTTGTTGTGGTGGCGGGTGACTCGGGGGGCGAGGAGGTCGTGGCCGCGCAGGGCGAGTTGGGGTTCGCCGGAGGCGAGGGCTTGGGCGAGTGGGATGTCGTGGGTGGTGTGGTCGGTGTCTATGAGGGTGAAGCGGTGGGGGTGTTCGGTCTGTGCGGAGCGGGTGAGGCCCCAGACGGGTGAGTGGGAGGGGTCGGCGGGGTCGTTGGGGCGTGCGGCTATGGCGTTGTGGGTGAGAAGTACGAGGTGGGAGTCTTCGAGCTGGGGGTTCGCGAGCCACTGCTGGAGCAGGGCGAGTGCGGCGGTGGCGGAGCGATGGGCGGCGGCGGGGACATCGTCGGTGGCGACGGTCGGGCATCGCCAGACCACCACATCCGGAACGGCTGCCGTACCGTCGGCGGTGGTCGCCAGGGCGTCCAGGTCGGTCAGTACGGTGGCTTCGACGCCCTGTATCCGCAGGCCGGGTCCCGAGCCGTCACCGTCAAGCACCGCCCACGTCCGGGGGATCCGCCCGGTGGCCGGGGCGGCGACGGGGTTCCAGATCACGGAGTGCAGCGAGTCCGACAGCGAGGCATCCGCCGTGGGCACCGGTGCCTTCGGCAGTGGACGCAGTGTGAGTGCCTCGACTTCCGCGACGGGCTCGCCCGCCGTGTCGAACACCTCCAGGCGGACGGTGTCGTCGGAGCCGACCGTCATCCGTACCCGCAGGGCCGTCGCACCGACGGTCCGTACCCGTACCCCCGTCCAGGAGAACGGCAGATGCGCCCCTCGCCCGGCGTCCATCACGTCCGCGCGGGCCAGTGCGTGCAGGGCGGCGTCGAGGAGGGCGGGGTGGAGGAGGAAGCCGTCGGTCCGGGTGTGCGGGCCGGTCGGGAGGGTGACCTCGGCGTAGATCTCGTCGTCCCGTCGCCAGACCGCCCGCAGGCCCTGGAACGCCGGCCCGTAGACCAGCCCCTCGGCCGCCAGCTCCGGGTAGAGCCCGTCGAGCCCGACGTCCGTGGCGCCCGGCGGTGGCCACGCGGACAGCGGCGCGCGCACCGCGTCCGACGCGGGGGCCACGAATCCGGTCGCGTGGGTGGTCCACTCGGCGGCCGTGGTGTGCGGGGCCGGTTCGGCACGGGAGTGTACGGCGACCTCGCGGTCGCCCTCCTCGTCCGGGGCGCCGACGACCACCCGCACCTGAAGCGCGTCCGGTCCGGGCAGCACCATCGGGGTCCGCAGCACCAGTTCGCCGATCCGACCGCAGCCCACCGCGTCGGCCGCGCGGCTCACCATCTCCACCACAGCCGTGCCCGGTACGGTCACCGAGCCGGCGACCGTGTGGTCCGCGAGCCAGGGGTGCGCGGCCGTCGACAGCCGGCCCGTGCAGATCACCCCGTCCGTGTCGGGCGACTCGACCACCGCGCCCAGCAGCGGATGCCCGGCGGAGAGCAGCCCGGCGCCCGCCACGTCCGCCGCGCCGGGCGCGGGTTCGACCCAGTAGCGCCGGCGGTCGAAGGCGTAGGTGGGCAGGGGCACCGGCCGTCCCGAGCCGAGCACCGCCGCCCAGTCGACCTCGGCACCGCGCGCATGCGCCGAGGCCAGGGCCCGGACGAACCGTACGGGCTCCGGCACCGGCGCCTCGGACGGCCGGGGGCGGCGCATCAGCGGCACCGTCCGCGGGCCGCCGTCCTGTACCAGCCCGGACAGGACGCTGTCGGGGCCGATTTCGATGAGGGTGTGGGTGCCGGTGGTGGTGAGGGTGGTGAGGGCGTCGTGGTAGCGGACGGTGTCGCGGGCGTGGCGTACCCAGTAGGCGGGTGAGGTGGCTTGTTCGGTGGTGAGTTTCTGTCCGGTGACGGTGGAGATGAGGGGGATGCGGGGCGGTCGGAGGTCGAGTTGGGCGATGACCGTGTGGAATTCTTCGAGGATGGGGTCCATGTGGGGGGAGTGGAATGCGTGGCTGACGCGGAGGCGGGTGGTGGTGATGCCTGCTTGGTGGGCGCGTGTTTGGGTGGTGTTGATGCTGGTGGTGTCGCCGGAGATGACGAGTGAGGTGGGGGTGTTGATGGCGGCGATGGTGAGGTGGGGGAGGTGGTTGATGAGGGTGGTGGCGGTGGTTTCGTCGGTGTGGAGGGCGAGCATGGTGCCGGTGGTGGGGAGTGTGGCCATGAGGCGGCCTCGGGTGGCGACGAGGGTGGTGGCGTCTTTGAGGGTGAGGATGCCTGCGGCGTGGGCGGCGCTGATTTCGCCGATGGAGTGTCCGGCGAGGGTTTCGGGGTGGAGGCCGCTGGTGGTGGCGAGGGTGTGGAGGGCTGTTTCGACGGCGAAGAGTGCGGGTTGGGTGTAGTCGGTCTGGTCGAGGAGTGTGGCGTGTTCGGTGCCGGCGTCGGCGAGGATGACATCGGCGAGCGGGGTGGGAAGGTGCGTGTCGAAGGCGGCGCAGACCTCGTTGAGGGCGTCGGCGAAGACCGGTGAGGCTTCGTACAGTTCCCGTGTCATGCCGGGCCATTGCGCGCCCTGACCGGAGAAGACGAACGCCACCCCGCCGGTGACGGCCCGGCCGGAGAGCACCCGTGCCGTGCTCCGGCCCTCCGCCAGCGCGGACAGCCCTTCGAGCAGCTCCGCGCGGTCCTCCCCGACCACGACCGCGCGGTGGTCGAACCGGGCCCGGTTGCGGGCCAGCGACCAGGCCACATCGGCCGGTGCGAGATCCGGCCCGCCGACGGCCGGCAGCAGCCGTGCCGCCTGGCCGCGCAGCGCCTCCTCGGACCTGGCCGACAGCACCCATGCCACCGGGCCCCCGGAGAGGGCCCCGGGCACCGGATCGGCCGCCGGGTGGGGCGGCGCGGGGTCGTACGGCGCCTGCTCGACGATCACATGGGCGTTGGTGCCGCTGATGCCGAAGGACGACACCCCGGCCCGGCGGGGCCGGTCGCCCTCGGGCCAGTCGACGGCCTCGGTGAGCAGGGAGACGCCGCCCGTCGTCCAGTCGACCTTGGAGGTGGGTTCGTCCACGTGGAGGGTGCGGGGCAGCCGCTGGTGACGCAGCGCCATCACCATCTTGATGACACCCGCGATACCGGCGGCGGCCTGGGTGTGACCGATGTTGGACTTGACCGAGCCGAGCCGTAGCGGCCGGTCGGCGGGGCGGTCCTGGCCGTACGTGGCGAGCAGCGCCTCGGCCTCGATGGGGTCTCCGAGGACGGTACCGGTGCCATGCGCTTCCACGGCGTCGATGTCGCCGGTGTTCAGTCCGGCGTCGGCCAGGGCCTGCCGGATCACCCGTTGCTGGGAGGGTCCGTTGGGGGCGGTGAGGCCGTTGGAGGCGCCGTCCTGGTTCACCGCCGAACCGCGCACCACGGCCAGGATCTCGTGCCCGTTGCGCCGGGCGTCCGAGAGCCGCTCCAGCAGCACCAGCCCCACCCCCTCGCCCCAGCCCGTGCCGTCCGCCGCGCCCGCGAACGGCTTGCACCGGCCGTCGCCCGCCAGACCGCCCTGCCGGGAGAACTCGGCGAACACACCGGGAGTGGACATGAACGTCGCCCCGCCCGCGAGCGCGAGCGCGCACTCGCCGCGCCGCAGTGCCTGCGCCGCCAGATGGATCGCGACCAGCGACGACGAACACGCCGTGTCGACGGAGAGGGCGGGCCCCTCCAGCCCCAGCGCGTAGGAGATCCGGCCCGACAGCACACTGGCGGTGCTCCCGGTCAGTCCGAAGCCCGCCGTCACCTCCGGGGCGGCGGCGGTCAGGGCGGCGTAGTCCTGGCTCGTCGTGCCGGTGAACACCCCGGTCCGTGAGCCCTTCAGGGTGTCCGGGGCGATGCCCGCGGACTCGACGGTCTCCCACGCGGTCTCCAGCAGCAGCCGCTGCTGCGGGTCGGTCGCCAGCGCCTCACGCGGCGAGATCCCGAAGAAGTCCGCGTCGAACTCGTGGCCGTCATGCAGGAATCCGCCCGCGCGGGCGTAGGACTCCGTCGCCGGGGCGAGCGCGTCCCAGCCACGGTCCGCCGGGAACGCACCGATCGCGTCGACACCGTCGGCCACCAGCCGCCACAGCTCCTCGGCCGAACGCACCCCACCGGGGAAGCGGCATCCAACACCGACGATCGCGACCGGCTCGTCCGCCGCCCGTCCGTCCGTCCGCCGCCCGTCGGGAGCCTCCGCCACCGCCCCGGGCGTCTCCGTACCACCCAGCCGTTCGACGATGTGCGCGGCGAACGCGGGCACGGTCGGATAGTCGAACACGGTGGCGGCGGGCAGGTCCAGGCCGGTCAGGGTGGCGACCCGGTCGCGCAGCTCCACCGCCGTCAGCGAGTCGAAGCCCAGGTCGCGGAAGGGCCGGTCGTCGGTCACCGCGGCGGCGTCGGTGTGGCCGAGCACGGCCACCGCCTCCGCCCGTACCAGCTCCCGCATCTCGCGCCGAAGCTCCGCTGCGGGCCGCGCGGCGAAGTGTTCCGCGCGGTGTGACGCCACCGGTGTGTCCCGGCGGTCCCCGACGACCTTCGCGAGGAGCGGGCTGGGCCGGACGGCGGTGAAGGTGGCGGCGAACCGGTCCCAGTCCAGATCCGCCACATACGCCGACACCTGTCCGCTGTCCAGCACCTGACGGAGCGCCGCCAGCGCGGACGCCGGAGCCATCGCCCGCATCCCCTGAGCCCGCAGCGACCGGGCCGCGTCCGCCTCGGCCGCCATGCCCTCGCCGGCCCAGGCGCCCCAGGCCACCGCGGTCGCGGGCAGTCCCAGACCGCGGCGGTACTCGGCGAACCCGTCCAGATACGCGTTGGCGGCCCCGTAGGCGGCGAAACCGCCCGCGCCCACCACGCCCGCCCCGGAGGAGAACATCACGAACGCGTCGAGCGCGACGCCCTCCGTCAGCTCGTGCAGATGCCGCGCCGCCACGGCCTTCGGCCCGGCCGCCGCCGCGAGATCCCGCTCCGTGAGCGAGTCCACCGGCCCGCCGCCGCCGACCCCGGCGGCATGCACCACCGCGGTCAGCGGAAACTCCTCGGGTACCCGGGCCAACGCGGCGGCCAGCTCGTCCCGTTCGGTGACATCGCAGGCCAGCACGGTCACCCGGTCGCCGTGCTCGGCCACCAGTCCGCCCGCGCCCGGCGCCAGCGGACCCCGCCGGCCGAGCACGAGCACATGCCCGGCCCCCTGCTCCAGCAGCCACCCCGTCAGCCGGCGGCCCAGAGCGCCGGTGCCGCCGGTGAGCAGCACCGTGCCACGCGGCCGCCAGCCCTGCCGTGCGCCCGTACCGGTACTGGTGTTGGTTCCACCGTTACGGACCAGCCGCCTGGCCAGTATCCCCGCACCCCGTACGGCGACCTGGTCCTCGGCGCCGCCCAGCACCCCGCACAGGGCGTCCGACGGGAGGGCCCGTCCGGCCGGTACGTCGACCAGACCGCCCCAGTGGCCGGGCCGCTCCAGCGCGACCACTCGGCCGAGCCCCCAGAGCGCGCTCAGGGCGGGCGCCGAGACGGCCGACCCGGCGGAGACCGCGCCCCGGGTCACGCACCACAGCCCGCCGTCCACCTCCGCGTCCCCGAGCGCCTGCACCAGCATCGCCAGATCGGCCACGGGCCGGTCCCCGGCGAGCGCGAGCAGCGACACCACACCGTCCACCGGCTCGTCACCGCGGACCGCGGCCAGCCGCGCGGCCAGCGTCCGCCGGTCCGGCACGGCGCCGTCGAGCAGGCACTCCACCACCCGGGCACCCCGGGCGGCCAGCGCCGCCGTCAGCTCATCGGCGTCCGGGCCCGCGGGCGCCACGACCAGCCACCGCTGACCGGCCGTCACACCGCCGGAGGCCGTCACCGGGAGCCACGACACGCCGTACCGCCACGATCGCGCCTCGTCCTCCCGGCGCTGTCGGCGCCGCCACGAGGCGAGCGCCGGCAGCAGCCCGGCGACATCGACCTCGTCGCCCGTCTCCAGCATCCGGGCGACCTCGTCGGCGTCCCCGCGCTCCACCAGCCGCCACAGCCCCGCGTCGGCGGGGCCACCGGCGGCGGGACCGGCCACCGCCGGGTCGATCCAGAACCGCTCGCGGTCGAAGGCGTACGTCGGCAGCGCGGCCCTCCGGCCCTCGCCGAGCAGCGCCCGCCAGTCCACGTCCACCCCGTGGGCATGGGCCTGCGCCAGGGCCCGGACGAACCGGACGTCCTCCGGCACCGATGCCTCGGCGGCGCGCGGACGGCGCATCAGCGCGACGGCCGTCAGCCCCGCGGGCCGGGGCAGTCCGGACAGCACACCGTCCGGTCCCACCTCGACCAGGGTCCTGACGCCCTCGGCGGCCAGTGTGCCCAGCGCGTCGTGGTAGCGCACGGTCTCCCGCGCGTGGCGCACCCAGTACCCGGGAGAGGCGACCTCGTCGCCCAGGACCTCACCGGTCACCGTCGAGACCATACGGACCCGGGGCGGCCGGAAGTCCAGTGTGCGCAGTACGGCGGCGAACCCGTCGAGCACCGGGTCCATCGACGGCGAGTGGAAGCCGTGCCCCACCCGCAGCGCGACCGGCCGCATCCCGGCGGCACGGGCCCGCTCCGTCACCGCGGCGACGCTCCCGGCGGCGCCCGAGACCACCACCGAGGCCGGACCGTTCACCGCGCCGACCCCGACCCCCGGCACACCGTCGATCAGCCGCAGCACAGCGGCCTCGGTGGCCTCCAGCGACACCATCGCGCCGTCGTCCGGCAGCGCCCCCATCAGCCGGCCGCGCGCCTCGACCAGGACACAGGCGTCCCGCAGCGACAGGACGCCCGCGGCCCACGCGGCGGCGATCTCGCCCACCGAGTGCCCGGCCAGCAGATCGGCCCGTACACCGCACGAGGTCACCAGCGCGTGCAGGGCCACCTGGACGGCGAACAGCGCGGGCTGGGTGACCTCGGTACGGTCCAGCGGCTCGGAGCCGGCGAACACCTGCTCCGCCAGCGAGCCCGCCATCAGCGGGTCGAGGACCGCGCACACCTCGTCGAACGCCGTCCGGAACACCGCCGACGACGCGTACAACTCCCGTGCCATACCGGGCCATTGGGCGCCCTGACCGGAGAACACCAGGGCCACCCCGCCGGGCTCGGCCCGCCCCGCGGCGACCGCGGCCGACGCCTGTCCGGCCGCGACGGCGGAGAGCCCCGCCAGCAGCTCGTCCGGTGTGCGGCCGGTCACCACGGCCCGACGGGCGAAGCGGGTACGGGTGTCCACCAGGGCCCGCGCCACATCGAGGGGCGGGACGCCGGGGCGCTCGCGCACCGCACCGAGCAGCCGCTCGGCCTGGCGTCCCAGCGACCGCGCGGACTTCGCCGTGAGCACCCAGGGCACCGCGGCGGTCCCGATCACGGGTCCGGCGCCGGACCCGGTGCCGTCTCCGGTCCCGCCCTCCGGGACGGCCGACGGCGGAGCCTCTTCGAGGATGAGGTGCGCGTTGGTGCCGCTGATGCCGAACGACGACACCCCGGCCCGGCGCGGGCGTTCACCCTCCGGCCACGGCACCGGAGCGGTCAGCAGCGACAGCGCCCCCGCCGACCAGTCCACCTGCGTCGACGGCTGCTCCACGTGCAGGGTGCGCGGCAGCACCCGGTGGCGCAGCGCCATCACCATCTTGATGACCCCGGCGACCCCCGCCGCGGCCAGCGTGTGCCCGATGTTCGACTTGACCGAGCCCAGCCACAGCGGCCGGCCGGCCGGGCGGTCCTGGCCGTAGGCGGCCAGCAGCGCCTGCGCCTCGATCGGGTCTCCGAGCCGGGTGCCGGTGCCGTGCCCCTCCACCGCGTCGATGTCACGGGGCTCCAGCCCGGCATCGGCCAGCGCCTGCCGGATGACACGCTGCTGGGACGGGCCGTTGGGCGCCGCCAGCCCGTTGGACGCGCCGTCCTGGTTCACCGCCGAGCCGCGCACCACGGCGAGGATCTCGTGCCCGTTGCGCCGGGCGTCCGAGAGCCGCTCCAGCAGCAGCAGACCCGCGCCCTCACCCCAGCCGGTGCCGTCCGCCGCCGAGGAGAACGCCTTGCACCGCCCGTCGGCCGCCAGGCCCCCCTGACGGCCGAACTCGGTGAACACCTCGGGAGTGGACATGAACGCCACCCCGCCCGCGAGCGCGAGCCCGCACTCACCGCGCCGCAGCGCCTGCGCCGCCAGATGGATCGCCACCAGCGAGGACGAACACGCCGTGTCGACGGTGACGGCCGGCCCCTCCAGCCCCAGCACGTACGACATCCGGCCCGACATGACGCTCGCCACCGCGCCGGTCAGGCCGAAACCCGCGGCGGCCTCGGGGTGCGCCGCCAGGATGTCCGCGTAGTCCTGGGCCGTCGTCCCGGTGAACACCCCGGTCCGTGAGCCCTTCAGGGTGTCCGGCGCGATCCCCGCCGACTCGACCGCCTCCCACGCGGTCTCCAGCAGCAGCCGCTGCTGCGGGTCCATCGCCAGCGCCTCACGCGGCGAGATCCCGAAGAAGCCCGCGTCGAAGTCGGCCCCGTCCTGGAGGAACGCGCCCACCCGGGGCCGGTCCGCCGCGGGGAACGCCTCGTCCCAGCCCCGGTCCGCGGGCGGCCCGCCGACCGCGTCGACGCCGTCCGCGACCAGCCGCCACAGCTCCTCGGGCGTCGTGACCCGCCCCGGATAGCGGCAGCCCACGCCGATGATCGCGACCGGCTCGGTCAGCGCGGACCGCAACCGCTCGTTCTCCTCGGTCAGTTGGCTGTTCTTGCGGAGCGACGAGCGCAGGGCCCCGACGATCGACTCGACTGACGTGTCGTTGCTGCTCATGGTGCGGGTCACTCCTCCAGCGCGGACGCCGCCCGGACCAGCTCGGCGATGTCCATGGTGTCGATTTCGGCGGCCCGGTCGGCCGCGGCGGGGGCGGGGCCGGACGGGGATCCGGCCAGCCGCAGCAGGGCGTCCAGCAGGCCGGACTCCCGCAGCCGCGCGATCGGTACGGTGTCGATCCGGCGGCGCAGCGCGGCCTCGTCGGCGTCCTCGGAGAGATCCCGCCCGGTCCTGTCGTCGTCGGGCAGCATCGCGCCGAGCAGATGCCCGGTCAGCGCCGCGACGGTCGGATGGTCGAACACCGCGGTCGCGCTGAGCGTGACACCGCTCAGCGTCGTCAGCCGGTTGCGCAGCTCGACCGCGGTCAGGGAGTCGAAGCCGAGATCGCGGAACGGCAGGTCGTCGCCCATCGCGCGCGGATCGCCGTGGCCCAGCACCACGGCGGCCTCGGCCCGTACCAGACCTGCGAGCACCTGGCCGCGCCGCTCGGCCGGCAGCGACGCCAGCCGGTCCACCAGGGCCGACGGGGCCTGCGCCGCCCCCGCCCGCACCGGGCGGCGGGCCGGGGCCCGGACCAACGACCGCCACAGCGGGGCCGGTTCGGAGGCGCTCAGCGCCGCCACGTCGAGGCGCAGCGGCACCGCCACCGGCAGATCCAGCGCCAGCGCCGCGTCGAACAGGGCGATCCCGTGTTCGTCGGACAGCCCGAGCACCCCGGTCCTGGCCATCCGGGCCAGATCCGTCCCGCCCAGATGGCCGGTCATACCGCTGTCGCGCGCCCACAGCCCCCACGCCAGCGACACCCCGGGCAGGCCCAGCCGCCTGCGGTGCCGGGCCAGTGTGTCGAGGAAGACGTTCGCCGCCGCGTACGACGCCTGTCCGGCGTTCCCGGTGACCCCCGAGGCGGACGAGAACAGCACGAACGCGTCCAGGTCGAGACCGCGCGTCAGCTCGTGCAGATTCCAGGCGGCGTCCACCTTCGGCCGGAGTACGGTGTCGATCCGGCCGGGGGTCAGCGACTCCAGCACCCCGTCGTCGAGCACCCCGGCCGCGTGCACCACCGACCGCAGCGGCAGGTCCGCCGGGATGTCCCGGACGACGGCCGCCAGCGCGTCACGGTCCGCCGCGTCGCACGCGGCGAACGTCAGCCGGGTCCCGAGGGCCGCCAGGTCCGCGCGCAGCTCCTCGGCGCCCGGGGCGGCGGCGCCGCTCCGGCTCACCACCAGCACCTGCCCGGCCCCGGCCGCCGCCGCGTGCCGCGCCACCAGTGCGCCCAGATGGCCCGCCCCGCCGGTCACCAGCACCGTGCCGGACGACAGCGGCGGCTCGGGCAGGGTGATGACCACCTTGCCGGTGTGACGGGCCCGGCTGAGGTGCCGGAACGCCTCGCGCGCCCGGCCCGCGGGCCACACCCGTACCGGCAGCGGCCCGACCGCGCCGCGCGCGAACAGCGCCAGGACCGCGGCCAGCATCTCGCCGATCCGTTCGGGCCCGGCCTCCAGCAGGTCGAATGCCCGGTAGAAGACACCGGGCCGGCCGGCCGCCACCTCGCCGGCGTCGCGGATGTCGCGCTTGCCGATCTCGATGAACCGGCCGCCGGGCCCCAGCAGCCGCAGCGACGCGTCGATGAACTCACCGGTCAGCGAGTTCAGCACCACATCGACGCCCCGGCCGCCGGTGGCGCGCAGGAACGCCTCCTCGAAGCCGGTGGTGCGCGACGACGCGATATGGGTGTCCGGCAGGCCCATCGCCCGCAGGGTGTCCCACTTGCTCTCGCTCGCGGTCGCGAACACCTCGGCGCCCAGATCGCGGGCCAGCTGTACGGCGGCCATGCCGACGCCGCCGGTGCCCGCGTGCACGAGCACCCTCTCGCCGGGCTTCAGTTCGGCGAGGTCCCGCAGACCGTAGTACGCGGTGAGGAACACCACCGGGACGGCCGCCGCCCCGGTGTACGACCAGCCGTCGGGGAGGGGGACGAGCATCCGCCGGTCGGCCACCGCCACCGGGCTGAACGAGTCCTCGACCACCCCCACCACCCGGTCGCCCACCCGAAGGCCGGAGACACCGGCGCCGATCTCGGTCACCACGCCCGCGGCCTCACCGCCCATGTTGGTCTCGCCGCCGCGCATGTCGAGCGTCACCAGCACATCGCGGAAGTTCAGCCCGGCGGCGCGCACCCGCAGCCGGACCTCCCCGGCGGCCAGCGGGCGCCGCGCCGCGTCGTTGGGCACGGCGTCGAGATCGTCGATGGTGCCCGCGCGGCGCACACCGAGCCGCCAGTCCGGCTCGCGGGGAAGGGCGATCGCGGTGTCCGGCGCGGCCCGCACCAGACGCGGTACGAGGACCGCGTCGCCGCGCAGCGCCACCTGCGGCTCCCCGGCCGCGACCGCGAGCGGCAGCCCGGCGAGGTCGGTGGGACCGACGTCGGTCGGGTGCGCGGGACCGGCGTCGACCAGTGACAGCCGGTCGGGGTGCTCCGCCTGCGCGGAGCGCAGCATTCCCCACAGTGGCGCCGCCTCCAGACCCGCGGGGTCGTCGTCCCGGACGCTCACACCGCCCCGGGTCAGCACCAGCAGCCGGGACCGGCCGAGCCGGGGATCGGCCAGCCACCGCCGCGTCAGCGACAGCGCCTCGGCCAGTGACGCGCGTACGGCGGCGGGCACGTCCGGCGCCGGGCCGGCGGCCTCCGCCACGGACCGGTGGGGCCAGACGACGACATCGGGGACCGGCCCGGTGCCGAGGGCGTCGAAGAAGGCGTCGGGGCCGGCCACCGAGGCCGCCCGTACACCTTGTTCACGCAGGACGGCGCCGATCCGGCCGGAGCCCTCCAGGACGGTCCAGGACAACGACCGGTCCACGTCGCCCGGTTCGGCCGTCACCCAGTCGGTGGTGAACAGCGAGTCGCGCGTTCCCCGGCCCGCCGCGGCGGCTCCCGCCGCCGTGATGGCCGCGGCGGACAGCGGGCGCACCGTCAGCGAGTCGACCGTGGCGACCGGCCCGCCGTCGGTGTCGAACACCTCCACCGACAGCGCGTCCCGGCCCCGGAGCACGAGCCGGACCCGCAGCGTCCGCGCGCCCGTCGCGGCGACCCGTACCCCTTCCCAGGAGAACGGCAGTCCCACGGTGAACCCCTCGCCGCCGTCGCCCGCGGTGGCCAGGACATGCAACGCCGCGTCGAGGAGCGCGGGGTGCAGCGTGTACGTGTCCGCCGCCGCGTGCTGCCCCTCGGGGAGGGCGACCTCGGCGTAGAGCGTGCGGCCGTCGCGCCAGGCCGCGCGCAGCCCCTGGAACACCGGGCCGTAGCGCAGCTCCCGCTCGGCCAGCCGCTCGTACACCCCGGAGATGTCCACCGGCGCGGCGCCCGCGGGCGGCCAGGGGCCCAGCGGCGGGCCGGCCGTTCCCGGCGCGGACGCCAGCGCGCCGGTCGCGTGCAGGGTCCACGCGCCGCTGTCGTCCTGCCGTACGGGTTCCGGACGGGAGTGGACCGTCAGCCGGCGCCCGCCGTCGTCCGTGGGCGCGTCGTCGTCTGCGCGTGCGCCGACGACGACGCGCAGCTGTACGGCGCCCCGCGCGGGGAGCACCAGGGGTGCCTGGAGCACGAGTTCGGCGATCCGGCCGCTGCCGAGGTGGTCGGCGGCGCGGCCGGCCATCTCCAGCACGGCCGTGCCGGGAACGACCACGGTCCCGGCGACGGTGTGGTCGGCCAGCCAGGGATGGGCCGACAGCGACAGCCGGCCGGTGAGGGTGGTGGTGCCGTCGGGGGAGTCGATCACCGCGCCCAGCAGCGGATGCCCGGTCGGTGTCTGTCCGGCGCCGGTGACGTCGTGGGCGCTGCCGGGGTCGGGTTCGAGCCAGTAACGCGCGCGGTCGAAGGCGTAGGTCGGCAGGGGCACCGGGTCGCCGGAGCCGAGCACCGCCGGCCAGTCCGGGTCCACGCCCGCCACCTGGGCGCGGGCCACCGCCTGGACGAACCGTTCGGCGGCGGGCTCGTCACGGCGCAGCGTGCCGAAGGCCACGGCGTCGCGGCCGGCCCGCGCGATGGAGTCCACCATGGCCGGGACGAGCACCGGATGCGGGCTCACCTCGGCGAACACCCCGTACCCGGCGGCCAGGGCGGCCTCGTGGGCCCGTGCGAAGAGCACCGGCTCACGGAGGTTGCGGTACCAGTACTCCGCCGTCAGCCCGGCGGTGTCCAGCGGTTCGCCGGTCAGGGTGGAGAAGAACCGGACGGAGGAGGAGCGCGGCCGGACCTCCGCCAGATCGGCGAGGATCCGCTCGCGCACCCGGTCGACCTGCGGGCTGTGCGAGGCGTAGTCGACCGGGATCATCCGTGACCGCACCCCGGACCCGGTCAGCTCGCCGTGCAGCTCCGCCAGCGCGTCGGCGTCCCCGGACACCACGGTCTGCGCCGGGCCGTTCACGGCGGCGATCCCCAGACCGGGATACCGGTCCAGATGTCCGGCGACCTCGTCCTCGGCCAGCGGTACGGAGAGCATGCCGCCCGCGCCGGAGAGCGCGGTGAGGGCCTGGCCGCGCAGCACGACGACACGGGCCGCGTCGGCCAGGGACAGCGCCCCGGCCACATGGGCCGCGGCGATCTCGCCCTGCGAGTGGCCGATGACCGCGGCGGGCCGGATGCCCGCCGCCCGCCACAGCCCGGCCAGTGACACCATCACCGCGAACAGCACGGGCTGGACGACGTCCACCCGCTCCAGCGGCCAGACGCCGCCGGTCACCGCCTCGCGCAGGTCCCAGTCCGTCAGCGGCGCGAAGGCGGCGGCGCACGCGTCGATGCCCTCGGCGAACACCGGGGACGCGGCGTACAGTTCACGCCCCATCGCGGCCCACTGCGCGCCCTGGCCGGGGAAGACCATCACCACGCCCGGCGCGGCGACGGCGGGGCCCGAGACCACATGGGCCGCCGGGTGTCCCCCGGCGAGCGCCGAGAGCCCCGCCAGCAGTTCCTCCCGGCCGGCGCCGGTGACCACGGCGCGGTGCTCGAACCCGGCGCGGGTGGTCGCCAGCGACCAGCCCACGTCGGCCGGCCGGACGCCGGGCCGCTCGCGCACCGAGGCGAGCAGCCGCTCCGCCTGTCCGCGCAGCGACGCGGCGGACTTCGCCGACAGCACCCACGGCACCACCCCGGCGACGAGCGGGGGCGTTGCCGGGGGCCCGGACCCGGGGGTGGACTCCACGTCGGACTCCGGCGCCGGCTCCGGTGCGGAGGGCGCCTGTTCGAGGATCACATGGGCGTTGGTGCCGCTGACACCGAACGAGGACACACCGGCGCGGCGCGGTGCGCCGGTCTCCGGCCACGGCCGGCTCTCGGTCAGCGGCACCACGGTCCCCGCCGACCAGTCGACATGACTGCTCGCCCTGTCGATGTGCAGTGTTTTCGGCAGCACACCGTGCCGTATCGCCATGACCGTCTTGATGACACCGCCGACCCCGGCCGCCGCCTGGGCGTGCCCGATGTTCGACTTGAGCGAACCGAGCCACAGCGGCCGGTCCGCGGTCCGCTCCGCGCCGTAGGCGGCGATGAGCGCCTGCGCCTCGATGGGATCGCCCAGCGTCGTCCCGGTGCCGTGCGCCTCGACCGCGTCCACCTGCTCCGGGGTGAGCCGCGCGTTCGCCAGCGCCTGGGAGATCACCGCCTGCTGGGACGGGCCGTTGGGCGCGGTCAGGCCGTGCGACGCGCCGTCCTGGTTGACCGCCGAGCCGCGTACCACCGCCAGCACCGGATGGCCGTTGCGCCGTGCGTCGGACAGCCGCTCCACCAGCAGCATTCCGACGCCCTCGCCCCAGCCGGTGCCGTCGGCGTCGTCCGAGAACGCCTTGCAGCGGCCGTCCACGGACAGCGCGCGCTGCCTGCTGTACTCGACGAACGTGCGCGGCGTGGACATGAACGTGGCGCCGCCCGCGAGCGCCAGTGAGCACTCCTCGCGGCGCAGCGCCGCCATCGCGAGATGCAGCGCCACCAGCGACGACGAGCACGCGGTGTCCACCGTCACGGCGGGCCCGACCAGGCCGAGCGTGTACGCGATCCGGCCGGACGCGACACTGCCCGCGCTGCCGTTGCCGAGATAGCCCTCCAGCCCGTCCGGCGGCTGCGGCAGGCGCGTCGCGTAGTCGTTGTACATGACGCCCGCGAACACACCGGTCCGGCTGCCCCTGGCCCGCGCCGGGTCGATGCCCGCGCGCTCGAACGCCTCCCAGGACGTCTCCAGCAGCAGCCGCTGCTGCGGGTCCATCGCCAGCGCCTCGCGCGGGCTGATCCCGAAGAACGCCGGGTCGAAGCCCGCGGCGTCCTGGAGGAAACCGCCGTGCCGGGTGATGGAGGTGCCGATGTGCTCCGGGTCGGGGTCGTGGAGCGCCTCCACGTCCCAGCCCCGGTCCGCCGGGAACTCCACCACGGCGTCACCGCCCCGCTCCAGCAGCCGCCACAGATCCTCCGGCGACTCGACACCGCCGGGATAGCGGCAGCCCATCCCGATGATCGCGACGGGCTCGTGCTCCCGCTCCTCGGCCTCGTGCAGGCGCCGCCGCGTGCTGCGCAGGTCGGTGGTGGCCCGCTTGAGGTAGTCGCGGAGCCTGTCCTCGTTCTCCATCTGGCGTGTACTCCCTAACAAGCGGTACGGACGGTACCGGGCCGGCCGGTGGCGGCCACCCGGCGGCTCTCAGCCGTGGGTGACGAGGGTGACGAGTTCGGAGACGAGCACACCGGGCCGCTCACTGGCGTGCTCCAGCACCCGTACGGTCTCGTCGAGCAGACCGAGCACGGTGTCCGGGTCGAACAGGTCGCGGTTCAGGACGGCGAAGCCGGCCAGCTCGTCCGGCTTCTCGCCGGGAAGCAGATGGACCGCCAGATCGACCGGCGTGGAGAACTCCCAGTCGAAGCCGAACTCCGTCGCCTCCACGCCCGGCAGCACCAGCGCGGCGTGCTCCGTGTCCACCAGCTGGAAGAGCACCGGCACGGCGGGGTCGGCGGCCAGGTCCCGGCCGGGGTCGAGCTCCCGCATCGCCACGAGCAGCGGCAGATCCTGATGGGCGGAGCCGTCCAGGACACCGTCGCGTACGCGCGCCACCACGTCCTCGAAGGCGAGGTCGTCGCGCAGCTCCGTCCGTACGGCGATCAGCTTGGCGAACGAGCCGATCAGCGGCTCCAGTTCGACCCGGTCGCGGCAGGCCACCGGGGTGCCGACGCTGATCTCGTCGACACCGGTCCGCCGGCGCAGCACCACGGTGAACGCCGCCAGCATGGTCATGAACAGCGACGCGCCGTTACGCCCGCTGAACTCCCGCGCGGCCCGTACGGTCCGCGCCGGGACATGCCAGGACACCATCCGGCCGCGCCCGGCCCGCTCCGGGGTGCGCGGCCGGTCGGTGGGCAGCCGTACGGGCCGCATCCGCTCGATCCGCGACGCCCAGTACCCGCGGTGCGGGTCCAGCTCGTCGCCCGCCGTCGAGGCCCGCTCCCAGGAGGCGAAGTCGCGGTACTGCACCGGAAGCGGCGGCAGCGCGGGCCGGCCGCCCGTCAGCAGCGCCGGGTAGATCGCCGAGATCTCCCGTACCAGCAGCGCCTGTGACCAGCCGTCGGAGGTGAGATGGTGCTGCACGACCGACAGGACGTGGTCGTCCGCGGCCAGCCGCAGCAGCTTCACCCGCAGCAGCGGGTCATGTGCGAGGTCGAAGCCGCGGGAGACCTCGGCCGTGGCGAGTTCCCGCGCGCGGTCCTCGCGCGCGCCGGCCGGCAGCCCGGTCAGATCGGCCAGCTCGACGGCGAAGGCGCCGGCGTCGCGCACCGTCTGGACGACCTGTCCGTCCTGCTCCCGGAAGGACGTCCGTACCGCCGAGTGCCGCTCGGCCAGCAGCGCGAACGAGCGCCGCAGGACGTCCGCGTCCAGCTCGCCGCGGAGCCGGAGCACCAGCGGCGGGACGATGAAGGTGCTCCCGGAGGCGGCGCCGGGGTCCGAGACGAACAGGTTCTCCTGCGACAGCGACAGGGGGACCGGGCCGTCGTGCCCGGCCGGCGCCAGGGCGGGCGCGGACGGCCGCCGGGCGGCCGACGCACGGGCCACGAGCGCCCCGAGCGTCGCGGGGGTCCGGTTGTCGAACACCGCTCTCAGCGGCAGCTCCGCCCCGAACTCGGCGTTGATCCGGGCGATGATCCGCGCCGCGATCAGCGAGTGGCCGCCGAGGGCGAAGAAGTCGTCCCCGGCGCCCACACTGCCCGCGTCCAGCAGCTCGGCGAAGATCTCGCACAGCCGGGTCTCCTCGGGGCCGCGCGGCGCGACGTAGTCCACGTCCAGCACCCCGCGCAGCAGCGGCGCGGGCAGCCGCGCGTGGTCCACCTTGCCGCCCGCGGTCAGCGGCAGCGCGTCGAGCACGACGAACGCCGAAGGCACCATGTACTCGGGCAGCCCCGCGCCCACATGCGCGCGCAGCCCCTCGGTGAGTTCCTGGCCGCCCGCGCCCGCGCCGGGATGCGTGGTGAGATAGGCGACCAGCCGCTTGACGCCCGCCGCGTCGTCCACCGCGACCACCACCGCCTGCCGGACCAGGTCGTGCCGCTCCAGCACCGCCTGGACCTCGCCGGGCTCGATCCGGAAGCCCCGCACCTTCACCTGGTCGTCGATCCGGCCCAGGAACTCCAGATCCCCGTCCCAGCGCCACCGCACCAGGTCGCCGGTACGGTACATCCGGGTGCCCTCGGCGAACGGGTTCGGCACGAACAGCCGGTCGGTGAGTCCGGGCCGGCCGAGATAGCCCCGGGACAGCCCGGCGCCCGCGACACACAGCTCACCCGGCGCGCCGGTCGGCACCGGTTCGAGGTTCTCGTCCACGACGTACAGCAGTGTGTTGGCCACCGGGCGGCCGACCGGCGCGGACCGCGGCCAGTCCTCGCTGCGCCGGGGGAACGTGTAGGCCGTGATGACATGGGCCTCGCTCGGCCCGTAGTGGTTGTGTACCCGCAGCTCCGGATGCCGGTCCGCCAGCCGGCGCAGCGGGGCGTCGAGCGAGATCCGCTCGCCCGCCTGCGACAGCTGGCGCAGCTCCGGCAGGACGGCGCCGGTCCGGTCGGCCTCCTCGGACAGCGCCTGCACCATGACGTTCGGCAGGAAGACCTGGTTGATGCCGTGGTCGGCCACCCAGCGGGCGAACGCGGCGGCGTCACGGCGGATGTCGTCGTGCGGCAGATACACCGACTCGCCGTACAGCAGCGAGGAGAAGACCTCCTGGAGGCTGATGTCGAAGCCGAGCGCGGCGAACTGGGCGGTACGGGTGGCCTCCGTCGCCGCCATCACGGTCTTCTGCCAGGTCACCAGGTTCACGATCGGCCGGTGCGGCATGAGGATGCCCTTGGGCACGCCGGTCGACCCCGAGGTGTAGATGACATAGGCCAGGCTCGTCACACCGGCCCCGCTCACGGGCGGGTCGGCGGGCAGCCCGGCGAAGGCGCCGGGCCGGTCGACATGCACCAGGACACGCTCCGGACCGCCGCCGTCACCGTCACCGTCACCGTCACCGCCACCGGTTCCGGGCAGCGCGGCGGCCGATTCCGTGTCGGTCACCACCAGGGTGAGCCCGGTGTCGGCGAGGACGAACTCGATCCGCGCGGCCGGCAGCGCCGGGTCGATCGGCACGTACGCCGCGCCCGACTTGAGCACACCCAGCATGCCCTCGACGATGCCGAAGCCGCGGCGCACACACAGCCCGACGAAGGTCTCCGGGCCGGCGCCCAGCGCGCGCAGATGGTGGGCCAGCCGGTTGGTGCGCTCCTCCAGCTCGCGGTAGGTGAGCCGGTTCCCGTCCGACACGACCGCCACCGCGTCCGGGGTACGCCGCGCCTGCGCGGAGAACAGCTCGTGCAGCGGGGCCTCCGGCAGTTCGAGCCGTACGCCCTGCCAGTCGGTGAGCAGCTTCTCCCGCTCGCGGCGGTCGAGCAGGGTGATCGCCGAGACCGGCCGGTCCGGGGCGTCGAGCGCCTGCGCCAGGCCCACCGTGAAGTGGTGTGTCAGCAGCCCGACGGTCTCGGCGTCGAACAGTTCCTTGCTGAAGATGACATGCCCGGTCAGTCCCTCGTCCCCGGTGTTCTCGACGAGATGGAGTTCCAGATCCATCCTGGTGAAGATCAGGCCGTAGGAGAACTCCTCGCAGCGGGCACCGGGGAGGACGAACCGGTTGGGAGCGGCGCCGGTGAGCTGGAACAGCAGCTGCACCAGCGGGTTGTGCGACAGATCGCGCTCCACCCGGAGCGACTCGACGATGTGCTCGAAGGGCAGCTCCGAGTGGCCGTAGGCGCCGGTGGTGACCGTACGGACCCGGCCGAGCAGCTCCCGGAAGGTCGGGTCGCCGGACAGATCGGTACGGAAGACCAGCGTGTTGGCGAAGAAGCCGATCAGCGGCTCCAGTTCGGCGCGGGTGCGGTTGAGGATCGGCGCGCCGACCGCGATGTCCTGGCCGCGTACATGCTTGGCGAGGACGACATCCAGCACCGCCAGCAGGGTCATGTAGAGCGTGGCGCCCTCGGCCGCGCCGAACTCACGTGCCCGTCGCACCAGTTCGGGCGGTACGGAGAACTGGAGCCGGTCGGCCTCGTGGTTCGGCCGGCTCGGCCGGGGCCGGTCGGTACGGAGCCCGGACGTGGACGGCATGCCGCTCAGCCGCTCGGTCCAGTAGCCGACCTGCTTGGTGAGCCGGCGCCCGCTCAGCCGCCCGGCCTCCCACGCGCTGAAGTCCGCGTACTGCACGGCGAGCGGCGGCAGCGCCGGGGCCCGGCCCTCGCTCAGGGCCGTGTACACGGCGGACAGTTCGGAGACCAGCACCCCCAACGACCAGCCGTCGACGCAGACATGATGCAGCACGAGACAGACCACATGGTCGTCCTCGGCCAGCCGGACCACCACGGCGCGCAGCAGCGGACCCGTACCGAGGTCGAACGGCTCGCGCAGCTCTTGCCGTACGATCCGCCGGGCGGTCTCCAGCCGGGTCTCCTCGTCGCCCTCGGCCTCGACCGTACGGCAGACGACGTCCGACCCGTCACGGACCACCTGCACCGGTACGCCGTCCTCGGCGGTGATGACCGTACGCAGCGACTCGTGCCGCCGCACCACGACGGCCAGCGCCTCGGCGAACAGCTCCGGATCGAAGGCGCCGCTGATCCGCTCGGCCACCGGGCAGTTGTAGGACGGGTTGTCGGGCATCAGCCGGTCCAGGAACCACATGCGCCGCTGGGCGAACGATGCCGCCAGCGCCCCGCTCCGGTCCACCGGTACGGGCCCGCCGCGCCCGCGCCCGGAGCGGCCCGCGGGGGCGGGGGTGCGTCGGCGCGGCGTCCGGGCGGCGTGGTCGTTCATCGTGGTCACCTTTCACCGGTGTCGGAGGCTCGGGCTCGGCGGCGACCGTTCGCCTCACACCGGCACACCGCCACGGCATCGTGGGGGAGCGGGAAGGATGCGGGAGCCGGACGCGGGGCCGTACGCGGGGGCCGGTGCGGGGCCCGGGCGCGGGCCGGAGCCGCTACGCCTCGTCGGGGTAGGGGTTGAGCGCGTCGCTCGGGTGGTACTCGACCTCGATGGCCGTGCCGAGGCCCAGTTGGGCGGCGAAGCCGAGCAGCACGTCGAGGGCGATGTGGTCCTCCAGCGCGAAGCCGGTGGAGTCGAAGACCGTCGGGGTGTCCCGCGCCGCCTCCGCGCGCTCGGGCTCGGCGATCAGGGTGGCCAGTTCGGGCCCGATCTCCTCGGGGGCCAGCCGCTGGCACTCGCCTTCCTTGACGGCCTGCTCCCGATGGTCCGGACAGACCAGGGCGCGGCGGAGCAGTTCGACGGGCAGTTCGGTCTTGCCCGGGAGGTCGGCGCCGATCGCGTTCACATGGACATGTCCGAGCATGTCCCGGTCGGGGAAGACCGGTTCGGCGCCCACCTCGGTGGTGGTCGCCGTGCAGATGATGTCGGCCTGCGCGGCGATCGTCTCCGGCGGGGCGGTCCGTACATCGAGGCCGAGGAACTTGGACCGGATCAGGAAGCTGTCGGCGTTGTCCCGGTCGATGTCGTGCACCAGGACCCGCTCGATATCGAACACCCGGCTGAGCGCGTGCAGTTGGCTGACCGCCTGGGCCCCGGTACCGATCAGGCCGACCACTCGGCTGTCGCGCCGCGCGAGCACCGAACTGGCCAGCGCCGACGCGGCGCCGGTACGCAGCGCGGTGAGCACCACGGCGTCGGCGAGGGCGGTGAGCCGTCCGGTCGCGTCGTCGTAACGGGAGACGGTCCCGATGATGGTGGGCAGCGCGCTGGTCGCCGCGTTGGAGGGGGTGTAGCCGACCACCTTGAGGGTGGCGCTGTCACCGGGCGCGTGGTGCGGCATCCACTCCAGGACACCCGTTCCGTTCGACTCACGGACGAAGCCGCTGCGCGCCGGGGAGGTGGCGAGCCGGCCCTCGCCCAGGGCACGGAAGCCGTCCGACAGACGCTCCATCATTTCGTCCATAAATGCGTCACGGCCGACTTTGCGGAGTATCTGCGCAATTTCGGGGGCACTCAGGATGACGGTGTGCAATTACTTCTCCGTGTTTCTGCGCGGGCTGATTCGTGCGTACTGCTGCTCTCTCCCGCAGTGCGTTCAAAAGTAGCCGCAGCGCTCGCCCCGGCGACAGCGAACCCCGGAAAGTCTAAGTAATTCACTAGGGTCGGCCGGCTGCCGCGCGCCGGACCGGACGCGGGAGCCGCGAGGCGGCCCGCGGCCCCTGTCCGGCCTGGTCCCGGGCCTCCGGGCGTCAGTCCCTGACGAAGTCCCGGACCACTTCGGGCGGCCAGGCACCGGCCCTCAGCGCCCCCATGGCGTAGGCGCGGGAGACCAGCGCGGCGCGGTTCGGTACCTGTAACTTGCGCAGCAGAGAGGCCACGTGGTAGTCGACGCCTTGCCGGCTCAGATGCAGCCGGTCGGCCAGCGGCACGGTGGAGAGCCCGGCCGCGATGCCTTCGAGGATGCGGGCGTGGACGGGGCTGAGCATCCTGCCGTCAGGGCCGTCGGCGGCCTCCGGCGCGGGTTCGGCCCGTTCCGTTCCGGTGCCGGGCAGCATCACCATGATGGACGCCTCGTCCGCCGCCCCGCCGCGTACCAGCACGGCTGTCAGTGCGACGGTACGGCTGGCACCGTCCGGCCCCACCGTGGCGATATCGGTGACGAACCGCTCCCGCCGCCCCTCGACCAGGCCGGCGAACTGCCCGGACAGCGCCTGCTGGAAGCCCGGATGGACCAGTTCGCCGAACGCCCGCCCGCAGAGCGTCTCCGGCGAGCCGCCGAAGCGCCCGAAGAATCTCTCGTCGGCCTGCCGGATCGTCAGGGCCAGATCGAGACGCGCCGTACTGAGACGCTCACCGGCATCCCGCGCGTCGGCGCCGGAGGGCAGGGACGGGCTTGTCCCGCGTCGTGGGCGGGGAACCTGCGGCATGGTCGTCCTTTGTGCGGGTGGGGCGGTCGGCGGTACGGGGCGGCCGGCGGGCGACGCGTACCGCCCGCGGGACACCGTGGGACCAACCGGCGGAAAGCAATACGGAAAAGCGGGCTGGACATCGATGACACAGGAGCGGAAGTGCCGCCCCGAGGACGGCCCCGCAGCCGCCCGTACTGCCGGCGACTGCCCTGGAGTTCTTCGAGGCTGCCCTTCGGGTCGCCGGAAATTGCCCTTTCCTGCACCCATCGATTTCCCCGAACGCTTAACCGGAGGAACAAGAAAAAGAATATCTCATTCACTACTGAGCCCAGTTGGGACATCACCGCGCCCCGGGCATTGCCGGGGCACCGGGGAGCCCTCGCGTCCGGTGGCCCCGAACCCGGCCGGACCTCCTCGGCCGTTCGGGACCGGCCACGGGCCGGCCGCGGTGCGGCCGCGCGCTCCGCGAGGAAGGGCAGTCCTGGCGGGAGGGAAGGGCAGACCCATGCCAACGCCCCCTGAAAACTGCTGGGTTGAAGATGCCCCATGTGATAATCACGTCTCCGCCCTGTCGCTGCGGAGATGTCGGCACGTCACCAACGGAGTCTCCATGCAGAAGGTCATCGACTACATCGAAGAACATCGGAAAACGTACGAGAACCACGCGTTCTTCACCAGCCTGCTCGCCGACGAGTCGCTCCCCGGCGAGAAGCGTCTGGCGTGGGGGCCCAGCGTGGTTCCCTTCATCATGGGCTACTCCGACCTGAACAAGTACGTCTTCCGCAAGGACGAGGGCGATGCCCGGCCCGATCAGCTACAGGCCCTTCTCAACGCGCACACCTACGAAGAGGACTTCCACTGGCAGTGGATGCTGACCGACCTGGAGAAGCTGGGGGCCGACAGCGCCATGCCCCTGTCGGACGCCACACGGGTCCTGTGGAGCGCGGACTTCAGCCACTCCCGACGCCTCTGCCTGGAACTGGCCGCACTCGCCGCGGACGCCCCCACGTACGCCGTCTTCGCGATGGTCGAGTCCATCGAGGCCGTCTCCCTCACGATCTTCACCCACTGCCGGGGCATCACCCTGCGGGACGGTCGCGAGTGTGAGTTCTTCGGCACCAAGCACTACATGGCGGAGGCGTCCCACAGCATCAAGTCGCCCGAGGTGGAGCAGAAGAGCCTGCCCTCCCTCGACGACACACAGCGCGAGGAAGCCAAGCGGATGGTCGACCGCACGTTCACACTCTTCGACAACTGGTCCGCCTCCCTCCTGCGCTTCGCCCTGGAAAGCGCCGACCACGAGCGCACGTACCAGAGGGTGATCCAGGAGAGCAAGGACCTACTGCCAGAAGCCGAAGCAGCAGCCGCTGCCGCCTTCTAGCCTCATTCGCCACAGGTCGGCCGCCACCGTCCACGGAGCGGCGAGTCGCGACCTGGGCGGCCCAGGCACCGAACCCGGCCGCGCCGGCCACAGGCCCGAGGCCGGCGGATCGGGTTCGGTGATGTGGCTGCGCGGGAGGAGCCGGTCATTGCTCCGGCACCGCCCACCGCACGCGTCACCTCAGCCCCGCTCCACCGCCGCGTCCAGCCAGTGGCACAGCTGGTACAGTGCGCCCCGCGCCCGCTCGGTGTCGCCGGTGGCGAGGTAGTCGGTCTGGAGACCGGCGAAGGTGGCATTGAGCATCGTCGCCGTGATCAGCGCCGTACGCTCGGGTACGCCGCGCAGTGTCAGGCACGTGGCCACGAATTCCGCTCTCCCTCGGACGAAGTCCGGTACTGCCGTGGGCAGTCGGCCCGCTGCGGCGAGTCCTTCGATCTCGCGGATCAGCCGTGTCATGGGCAGTTCGGCCTCGTCCAGGTTGCGCTCCCAGGCCGATCGTACGACGGCGCTGATCGGCACGGCCGGGTCTTCCCACCCCTGGGTCGTGCGTAGCGCGTGGTGCTGTTGTTCGTCCAGGCGTCGCATGACGGCGATGAGCAGCTCTTCCTTGTCCGCGAAGTGGTGTGTGAGGACGCGGGTGCTCCGGCCCAGTGCCGCGGCGATGCCGCGCAGCGTGAACTGACCGATGCCGGTGTGGGCGAGATGCCCGATCACGGCGTCGAGCACCTCGCGGCGGCGGACCGGGTTGACGGGCCGGGGCATGGCGTCGCCCTCCTCATCTCGGCGGTCTCCGGGGGCACCGTCAGGACCCTCGGTGTGCGGTCACTGTTTCATATCCGGCCTCGCACCCCGTAAGGGAAACATCTGTTACCTTTACTTGGTGAGTGTGGCCTTCCGTCAAACACCGCTCTGGCTCTGTACGTTGACGCTCGCCGCCTTCGCGGTGCAGACCGACGACTTCATCATCATCGGCGTACTTCCCGAGCTCGCCCGTGACCTGCGCGTCAGCGAGGGGGCTGCCGGTCAGCTGGTGACCGTGTACTCCCTGGTCTACGCGCTCGCCGCCCCCGCCTGGGCATTGCTGCTCGCGCGGATCGACCGCAAGCGGGCGTTGTGCGGCGCGCTCGTCGTGTTCGCCGCCGCCAACCTCGCGGTCCCGCTCGTCACCTCGTTCCCGGCGCTGATGAGCCTGCGCGTCTCCGCGGCGCTCGCCGCGGCCGTCGTTCTGCCCGCAGCCCTCGCCGCGGCCGCCGCTTTGGCCCCGCCCGACCGTCGCGGCTGCTATCTCTCCATGGTGATGACCGGGCTGACCGGTGCGGTGCTGATCGGCGTCCCCGCCGGCACGTACATCGGCGACGCCATCGGCTGGCAGGCGACCTTCGTGTTCGCGGGAGTGCTGGGCGCGGCGGCGCTGCTGCCGGCTCTCGTGACCGTGCCGCGCAGCCCTGCCGTGGTGGAACCGAGAACAGGCGTAGGGGAGTTGCTGCGCCCCGTCCTGGACCGCACCGTCCTCGTCGTCCTCCTTGTCACGGTGGTGACCGTCGCGGGGAACCTCGCCTTCCAGACGTATCTCGCGCCCTTCCTGGCCGGCCTCGCCTCGGTGACCCGCAGGCAACTGGCGCTCCTGCTGGTGCTCTCCGGCGTGGCCGGACTCGTGGGGACGCGCCTGGCGGGCCGCTGTGTGGACCAGTACGGATCGCTGCGTGCCCTCGTCGCGGCGGGTGGGCTCTTCTGCGCCGGGATGGCCGCGTTCTGCGGGTTGTGGGTGTCCCGTCCCGTCCCGCTCCTGCCCGTCGCCGCCCTGCTGATGTGGTGGTCGGCGGCGGCCTGGGCCGTACCTCCCGCCGTCCAGGCATTGATGGTCGACCGGGTGGGCCCTGAGAGAGCGACCCAGGCGATGGCCCTGCACAGCAGCTCCGCCTATGCAGGCGCGGCGGTCGGCGGAGGTCTGGGCGGCGTCCTGGTGGTTGTCGACGCCGGTCTCCTCCCGGCGGTGGCCGCCGTCCTGGTGGGGCTCGCGCTCGGGGGCGTGTGGTGGGCCGCGCGGTCCGCCCGGCCGGGGGCGAACGTCCCGAACAGGTCTGCCGGGCCCGGGAAGCCGGAGGCGAACACCGCCGGGAGCGAACACGGTGCGCGGGCGGCCGGGGGGCCACCGGCGGTGAGGGACGGAGAGCTGTGAGGTGGCGGGCACGGTCGGGGAACGGACCGTACCTACGGAGTCCGCGCATCACCGCCGAACCCCATGAGGACGGCGAGCGCGTCGCGACGCCGGGCGGTCTCGGTGAACCCGGCCACGGCCGCGTCGGCAGTGTCCGCGTGACGGCCCTTCGACCGGATCCGGCCCGCCCTGTGGACGGACCGGAGCAGCGTCGCCGCAGTCTTCCGCGGTGTCGAAGGGGGTCTGGTCACCGTCCTCAGACCGGGCACGCGCCTGGCGCTCGTAGCAGCCGAAGACCTGGGCGGCGATTACCTGACGGGCACCCCGTCAGCGGCGGCGGCCGGTGGCCAGGATGACGAGGAACTGGCCGCCGCCCGGCTCGATGGCGGCGGTCACCGGCAGCCCCGGGACCAGCCGGGAGAACCGGTCCACCAGCCAATCGGCCGCCTCCTGGGCGTCCTTCCTGGTCGGGCAGCGGCCCACCATCTCGCGGCCCCCCTTGCGCTCCAGCCTTTCGGCAACGGCGATCAGCGGCGCGGGTTCGACCACGTACAGGTGGTCCGGCCAGGCGATGACCACCTTGACCGCACCCTTGCGGGTGTTGCACCCGCGGTGCGCGAGCCGCTCGGCGACCTTGGCCTTCCGGTCGGCGGTCCGGCTGTCGACACTGGGGCCCCGCGGGTCGTTCACCGACATGCCGGGGTCGACCGTTTCGTCGCACACCCAGCAGCGCCAGCCGTCACTCTCGGCCACATCATCAAGGAGACTCACCCGAGCAACCTAGCCTGCCCGGCCGCCGCACCACACACCAGGGCAGCCGGGCGACACCACAACCAAGATCAATAATCGGACGCGCCAACTGCGCCACAAAGCCTGAGTTCACCCGATCGAGTAACTACGATGCGGCGGAGAAAGGCTCATGATGGCGGCCTCGATCGGTGATGCGCGGGCCACATCCTCAAAGTGGTGCCGTGAGGACTGCTTCGGTTCAGGGCGTCCGGCATGGCATGGGATCAGGGAGATTCTTTGACGCGCGACCGCTTGTCGATGGCCACCTCCGCGCAGCGGGAGCCGAAGGCCGTGCCGGTGGCCCGGGCGGTCAACGCGCAGGGCTGGACGCCCGGGACACCGCTGGACCGGGCCGGTGTGACGGCGCTTCAGCCGGCCGTGGGCAATGCCGTGGTCGCCCGGCTGGTCGAGGAGCAGCGGTCCGCTCACGATCCCGGCTCTGGGCATACGGACGGGGCCGTGCAGCGGTCGGCCGTCCATGAGGTGTTGCGCGGCGCGGGTCGGCCGATGGACGGCGAGCTGCGCCAGGAGATGGAGACCCGGTTCGGCGGCGCGGACTTCTCCGACGTACGTCTGCACACGGGAGCCCAGGCCCGCCGCTCGGCCGAGGAGGTCGGGGCGCTTGCCTACACGTCGGGCAGCAGCATCGTCATCGGTGACGGCGGCCGCCGGAAAGCACACTCTCGCTCACGAACTCGGGCATGTCCTGCAACAGCGGCAGGGGCCGGTGGGCGGTGAAGCCGACCCGCGCGGCCTGCGTATCTCCCGGCCCACCGATCCACTGGAGGTGGCGGCCGAGCGGCAGGCCCACGAGGTGATGCGGGGGCAGGTGCCGGTGCTGCGGCAGGCCGACAGCGGCACGCCGGTTGGGCGGGAAGCCGCGGCCTCCCCGGGGGCCGTGCCGGCCGTCCAGCTCGCCCCGCTCCACGTCACGTACGAAGGGGACGGGGCCACGGGCCCGCGGGCCGTTGACTCCGACAACGAGCAGGACGTCCGCCGGTTTGTTTTCGATTCGATCCTCAAGGGCAACCACGAGGCGGTCGCGCTCGTCATGAACCGTCTCGGAGCCCTCGATCCGCAGCCGGCCTATCTCGCCAACCTCCGCGAGGTGGTGTCCCAGGCCCCCGCCCAGGAAGGCGTTCGCATCCCGCCGCTGGTTCACTTCATCTGGATCGGCGGAGGCATCAGCAAGGGCGCGCTCGACAACGTCCTCGCGTGGGCGGAGAAGGCCCAGAACTCCGACTGGCGCATCAACCTCTGGACGGACAGGCGCAGTTCCTGGTCGTGGGCCGACTCGCTCCGGGTGAAGGTGTCCAAGGCGATCGAGTTCAAGTACATCGAGGACGCACTCGACGAGCGGGTCGCCGCCACGTACGAGAAGGCGACCAAGGGTCCGACGATGGCGTACCCCCTGGCCTCCGACATCGCCCGGTACAGCATCCTCAAGAAGCTCGGCGGTGTGTACGCCGATGTGGACCTGGGGTCCGGGACGATCGACCTCAAGCAGACCAGGCCGGCGCTCCGCGAGAACGACGTCCCAATCCTCGGCTCTCTCATCCGGGACGAGAACAGCCTCAACGCCTCCCTCTCGGCGGCGGGGGCCTCACCCGTCACGGGCGCCGCGACCGCGGAGCAGGTCAGGACCGCGGCCCGCTATCTCCTCGGCACGGGCGGCTACGGAAACCACTTCATCGGCGTGCAGCAGAACTCCGCCGTCATGGACAAGATGATCGACAAGGTCGCCCGATCCATCGGGGACATGGACGCCGAAGAACTCCACATGGCCGGCCCCGTGGCGACCGGGCCCTTCGCCCTCATCCAGGTGGTCGACCAGCACCTCAGCTCGGAGTTCGGCGTCCAGAGCCTCCAGGCCGGAGAGCACCAGCTGTTCCAGCAGGTGGGCAAGCAGTTCCACGACCACATGCAGTGGCTGACCGCCGAGAGCGAGAACCAGAACTACTGACACCGAGCACAGCGGGCGCCGGCGGATGGACGAGTAACTGACCCACCGTCAGTTCCCGGCTTTCTCTCCGTGTTTCCACTGCCACACAGGCCAGAGTCGACGAACGCGCTGCCAGGACGGCCTCGCCGCCCGAGCGCGAGACCGGCAGCAGGCCATGCAGGGAAATCCAAGGAGGGCATGAAATGCGCGAAAACTGTGCGCGCCGGGGAGACGAGGCTCACATGGAGGGCACGGCATGAGTCACCTTTCGCGACGCGCCTTCGTCCAGGGATCCGGGATTGCCGTGGGGTCCGCCTTCCTCGCTTCCCCCACCTCCGCACGTGCGGCCGATTCCTCCGCGGGCGCGGCCGGCCGAAGGCTCTTCGCCTATGTCGGCTTCGGAACCGAGGACTGGAACGGCGGACCCACCGGCGGTGGCATCAAGGTATTCCGCGTCAATATGACCGACGGATCGCTGAGCCCCGTGAGCGAGACCGGACCGGACGTCGCGGACATGAACTGCGACGGTATCTGCACTTCCGCCGATGGGCGCTTCGTTTACGGCACCAATCGTACGACGGCGCAGCACAGCATCCCCGGTTACGGCGGTGGAGTTTATGCTTTCCGCGTCAATTCCGCGGACGGATCGCTGAAGCACACCGAGACCGTGCATTCCATGGGCGCCAATCCGTCCGCCGTTCTGGTCGACAGTACGAACAGCAGGTTGATCGCGAGCAATCGCGGGGCGATCAACCGGGTCACCTTGATCGCGCAAAAGCGCGGCAAATGGGTCATCGAGCGGCCTACGGACGATGCCACCGTCACCCTGTTCCCTCTCGGAGCGGACAGGTCGATCGGTGACCCCTTGGACGTCGCCACCTTCCCCGAAGGGATGGTGCCCGGGAGCGAGCAGCTGCGGCCCCAGGACCTGGGGGCGACCTCCATGGTTCAGAACGGCCCGGCGTGCCACGGCATGGCGCTCGACAGCACGGAGCGTTGGCTCATCGCGACGGACAATGGCTACGACCATATCTATGTCTACCCGCACGGGCCCCGTTCCCGCCGGCTGACGGGAAAGGCATATCCGGTAGCGGCGGGATCCGGCCCCAGGCACGTGGCGACACATCCGAAGGCTCCGTTCTTCTTCGTCACCAACGAATGGTCCCCGTCCATCTCCGCCTTTCAGCTGAACGAAAGGACCGGCGCTGTCCGGCACATTCAGACAATCGGTGTCTCTGCCGACAACCTGAATCCGGGCACGTACGACGGCAGCGTCTTCGCATACGACGGACCTTCGCCCTCGGACATACGCGTGCACCCGAACGGCCGGTTCGTCTACGCCTCCACGCGCCGGATACACAGCGCCCAGGGCGGGAGCGACACCATTACCTCCTATGCGTTCGACCAGGGTACGGGGCGTCTCAAGCTCGTGGACGAGATCGAGACCGGAGGGAAAATGCAGCGCGAGTTCAATATCGAACCGTCCGGCACCTTCCTTTTCGCCTGCAACCAGAACTCGAACAACGTGACCACCTTCGCCCTGGACGGCAGGACCGGCAAAATGCGTCAGGTCGCGACGACCCACGTGCCCCGGGCAACGGTCATCAGCTTCGCGTCGCTCTGACCCGTCCGGCGCCGCCCTTGTGGGCGCGAGCAGGCCCGGGGCCGTCCACCGGGCCGGTACGGGACGCGGAGATCCTCAACGCCCCGCTCCCCGCACCGGCACGGCCGGTCGGGCCCGGGCCCGCGGCGGTGCCGACGGCAGCGGCTCCACCGCGGGCGGCATGATGGGGTGATTGAGTACGACCTTGTACGATTGCGCCGCCCAGCCCCAGGCCAGGTAGCCGCCCCCGACAGAACGGACTCCACCGCACCATGTCCGACCCGGCCACCGAGCCTGCCCCGGGCCGCCTCCTGGTGGTCGAGGACGATCCCAGCATCCGCATGCTGCTGGAGTCGGCGCTGCGGCTGTCCGGCTACGAGGTCTTCGGCGCGGCCACCGGCCAGGAAGCCCTTCGGGAGGTGGAGGGCTGCCGTCCGGACCTCGTGCTTCTCGACATCATGCTGCCCGACCTGGACGGCCTGGAGGTCACGCGCAGGCTGCGCGCGGGCGGGGACCGAACGCCGGTGCTGTTCCTGACGGCGCGCGGAGAGCTGGCCGACCGTATCGCGGGCCTGAGCGCGGGCGGCGACGACTATGTGACCAAGCCGTTCAGCATCGAGGAGGTGCTGCTGCGCATCCGCGCCATTCTCCGCCGGACCCACCCGGACCACGTGTTCGGCCCCGACAGCGCCGACAACGGGATCCTGCGCTTCACCGACCTGGAGCTGGACGAGAACGCCCACGAGGTGCACCGGGCCGGCGTGTACATCCCGCTGTCCCCGACCGAGTTCAACCTGCTCACGTACCTCATGGAGAATCCCAACCGGGTACTGAGCAAGGCCAGGATCCTCGACCAGGTCTGGGGATACGACTTCGCGGGCGACGGCCGCATCGTCGAGACCTACATCAAATATCTGCGCCGCAAGATCGACCGCTTCGATCCACCCCTGCTGCACACCGTGCGCGGCGTCGGCTACTGTCTGCGGCTTCCCCAGGGTCACACGAGCGGAGCCGATCGGTGACTCGCCGCCGGTGGACACCGCGCCCCCGCTCGCTGCGCGGCCGGCTCGTGTGGGGGGTGACCCTGCTGGCCGCGGCGGCGGTGCTGACCGCGCAGGCCATCGGGGTCGCGGGGATGAACGCGTGGCTGCTCGGCCGGGTCGACCAGCAGCTCCAAGCCTTCACACTTCCGGACCGCGCCACCGCGCCCTCGGCCGTACCGCCCGTCACACCCGGCCCGGACGTCATCACCCTTCCCTCCGACTTCCGGGTCACCTTCTACAGCTCCGCGGGCAACGTACAGAGTGCCATCGGCGGAGGAGGCAGGCCGAGCCCGAAGCTCCCGCGGTCCACCGGCGATCTGCGTCTGACGCGGGGTCAGGAGGCCACCGTCCCGGCCGAGTCCGGAGACGGGCAGTGGAGGGTCCTGTGGCGGGACGTCCCGCTGCGGGACACCTCGTACGTGGTCGCCCTGCCCCTCGACACGGTGGAGGGCGCCTTGTCGAAGCAGCTCGCCCTCAACGCGATCGTCCTCGCCGCGGTCGTGGCCGGTCTGATCGTCGTCGGCCGCTCGGTGGTCCGCCTCGGCCTCCGCCCGCTGACCCTCATGGAGCACACGGCCCAGGGCATCACCGAGGGGGACCTCGGCCTGCGACTGCCCGACACGGACCCGCGCACCGAGACCGGCCGCCTGGGCACGGTACTCAACGACATGCTCGACCGCCTCCAACAGGCCCTTCGGCAGAGGGAGTTCTCGGAGGCTCGACTGCGCCGCTTCGTGGCCGACGCCGGACACGAACTGCGTACGCCCCTCACCACGGTCCAGGGCTTCGCCCAGCTCGCGCTGCGTCACCCCGACCGCCCCGCCGAACAGCGCCGGGAGGCCGACGAACAACTCGCCCGCAACGCCGAGCGCATGACCCTCCTCATCGACGACCTGCTGCTGCTCGCCAAGCTCGACCAGGAGCCTTCCTACCGCAGCGACATCGTCGATCTGCTGTCCCTCGCGGCGGACGCGGTGAGCGCGGCGGCCGTTCGCGCGGACGGCGAGCACCGAGTGACGCTCAGCCCTCTCGGCGAGACGTCCGAGAACGCCGAACTGGAGGTCGTGGAGACGGTGGGCGATTCCGATCGCCTCCTCCAAGTCGTCAACAACCTCTTGTCCAACGCCCTCGCCCACACACCGCCGGGCACTCCGGTCGACCTGCGCGTCGGGACCGCGCGGGCCGGAGCGGCCATGGGCGGCACCGACCGGCCCGGCCGCACCAGCGCCTCTCCGCCCGTGGCGGAGTCCACACCGATCGGTGTGATCGAAGTCGCTGACCACGGCCCCGGACTGGCGCCGGATGAGGCCGAGCGGGTCTTCGAGCGCTTCTACCGGGTCGATCCCTCCCGTTCCCGCGACCGGGGCGGCAGCGGCCTCGGACTCGCCATCGCCTCGGCGGTCGCCCAGGGCCACGGCGGCCGGGTGGAACTGGACATCGCTCCGGGCGAGGGCTGCACCTTCCGGCTGGTCCTCCCGCTGGCCGGCGGCGACCGCCGGACCTGAAGCGACCGCCGTACCTGATTCTCCGACGATGTGTCAGTCGGCCTGTTTTGCCAGCGACTTGGGGCCTTCGAGGTGTGTTTCGGGGGCCTTCTGCCCGTCCTCGTCCGGCGTGTGATCGACGATGCGCTTCTCGGGCAGTACGAAGGCGAGCACCACGCCGATGAGGAAGAGCGGTACGAGGTAGCCGAACACCGGTGTGAGGGCGTGCTGGTAGGCGGAGACCACCGCGTCATGGAGGTGTTCCGGCAAGGAGTTGACGAGTGAGGGAGTGAGCGAATCCGTGCCGCCGATCGCCTTGAGATCGCTCGTGGACAGGCGGGAGGTGAGTTGGCCGGCGAGCCGGCTGGTGAAGATCGCGCCGACGGTGGCGATGCCGAGGGTCGCGCCGATCTCCCGGAAGAAGTTGTTCGCGGAGGTCGCCGTGCCCACGTCACTGGCGGGAAAGGCGTTCTGCACGGCGAGGACCAGCGTCTGGATCAGCAGGCCCAGGCCCAGGCCCAGCAGGACGAGGTACCCGCCGAGCAGGATGAGTGAAGAGCCGGCATCGATGGTGGACAGCAGCAGGAAGGCGCTGGTCACGATGGCCGAACCGAGGATCGGGTAGAGCCGGTAGCGGCCGTCGCGGCTCATCCGGCGCCCGGAGGCGATGCTTGTGCCCATCAGTCCGAGCACGAGGGGCAGCAGCATCAGGCCCGACCGGGTGGCGTTGAGGCCGTAGACCATCTGTAGATACGTCGGCATGTAGCTGACGACCGCGAACATCCCGACGCCCACCGTGATCATGCCGATGAGGGTGGCGATGTTGAAGATCCGGCTGCGGAACAGGCGGAGCGGGATGACCGGTTCGGCGGCCCGGCTCTGGGAGTGGAAGAACAGGGCCCAGGTGGCCAGGGCCACGGCGGCCAGTCCGATGATGACCGGATCGCTCCACGCGTAGGTGGTGCCGCCCCAGTCGGCGACCAGAACGGTGCAGGTGACCGCGGCCGCCATGAGCGCGATCCCGATGTGGTCGACGGTGATCGTGGCCGCCTTGCGGGGCAGCCGCAGCGCGACGAGGCACACGGCGAGAGCGGCCAGCCCGAACGGCAGGTTGATCCAGAAGGACCACCGCCAGCCGATGCTGTCGGTGAACCAGCCACCGAGCAGCGGGCCGAGGACCGAGGCGAAGGCGAAGACAGCCCCCAACGGGGCCATGTACTTGGCGCGTTCACGAGGCGGCACCAGATCGGCGATGATCGACTGCGAGGTGATCATCAGGCCGCCGCCGCCCAGCCCCTGGATGGCGCGGCCTATGATCAGCACCGTCATGTCCTGTGCGGATCCGGCGATCGCCGAACCCGCGAGGAAAATGACGATGCCGCCGATGTAGAGGGTCCGGCGGCCCAGCAGGTCGCCGAAGCGGCCGTATATGGGCATCACGATCGTGGCGGCCAGGGTGTAGGCGGTGGTGACCCAGGCCATGTGGTTGAGGCCGTGCAGTTCGCCGACGACGGTCGGCAGGGCGGTGCTGACGATGGTCTGGTCGAGCGCGGAAAGCAGCATCACGGCCATCAGGGCGGCGTAGATCAGGCGGAAGTGGCCTGTCCGGCCGGAGAAGTTCTGCTCCTTCGGCGGCGGCGCCGCAGCGGCGATGTCACTCATGGTGTCTCCGGGATCGGGTCTGTTGTGCGGTGGTGCGGACGGGGGCGAGCGCCCGGGCCGATGCGGTGTCAGGCCGTGAGGAAGGTCCGCAGGAGGGTGAGCGAGCGCTCCACATAGGGAAGGGCCGACTCGTCCCGTTCCGGGGAGTCGTCGGCCGCCCAGCGCTCCAGACCGACGCGCACCGCGGCCAGCCCCAGCGCGGCGATCAGGCTCGGCACCTCGTCGCCCGGCTCCTTCCCGAGACGCAGAGCGACCGCTTCGGCCACGGAGCGCTGGAAGCGGTCGAACCGGGTCAGCAACGCGGCCTGGACCGCGGTGTGTTCATGCGCGAGCCGGAAGACGGTACGGAACTCCTCCCGCCCGGGCCTGGTCTCGGCGAGGTCCCGCACCAGCAGACGGGTCAGGTCGTCCAGGACGACTCCCGGTCGCGCGGGGCCGAGCGCCGCGAAGTCGTCCACGAACGCCTGCGGAAGGGCCGTCGGGCCGTGGACGACGGCTTCCTCCTTGCTCGGGAAGTAGTTGAAGAACGTACGGGGTGAGACGCCGGCCCCGATGGCGATCATCTCCACGGTGATCCCGTCGAAGCCGTGCTCCCGGGCGAGTCGCAGCGCGGTCGCGTGGATCTCGGTCCGCGTCTCGCGACGCCGGCGCTCCCGCAGGGTTTCGGAGGTACTCATGACTCCAGTATTGCACACTCTGCAAGTATTGCTTGATGTGCAAAGATTGCGTGGAGGGCAGGCGCTGGGGAGGGTGATCGCCCCGGGATGTGTCCGGACACCGCGATGTCCGCCGTACTCCTCGGTGTGGTGGCTGAGCCGGGAGGTCCGGTCCCTGTCGGTGTGTTCACGGTTGTTAGGGTGGCGCCAGGACTGTACGCCGTGACGTGGAAGGAGACCTCCGGTGCTGGACTGTCTCGCTTCTTCCGGTCCGTTCCGCACGGATGTGGTGATGGAGCCGTTGGAACACCGTCCGGCCGGTACGAACGGGTACGTCAGCACGTGGGGCGCGATCACGGGCATCTGCCCGCCGAAGGACAGCTGAGCCCACCGCCCATGGCGGAGGCTTCCCCGGCCCTGGGCCGGTGCTGCCCCATGCTCCCTGCGTACCGACCGGAGACCTCTTCCCCATGTCTGCTCCTTCGCGGATCACCGCTGCCCTGCGCTCGGACGCGGTCAGCGGCCTGCTTCTCATCGGAGCCGCCGTCGCGGCTCTGATCTGGGCGAATTCGCCCCTGGCCGACTCCTACGAGTCGCTGCGCTCCCTCACCGTCGGCCCCGCGGCCCTGCACCTGGACCTGTCCCTGGAGACGTGGGCTGCGGACGGGCTGCTGGCGGTGTTCTTCTTCATCGTCGGCAACGAGCTGAAGCGGGAACTCGTCCACGGCGAGCTGCGCGACCCGCGCCGCGCCGCCTTGCCGATCGCCGCCGCGCTCGGCGGTGTCGTGGTGCCGGCGCTGCTGTTCCTCGCGGTGAACGCCACCACACCGGGAGAGGCGATCGGCGGCTGGGGCATCCCGATGGCCACCGACATCGCTTTCGCGCTCGCGGTCCTGGCCGTGGCCGGCCGGCACCTGCCCGCTGCGCTGCGTACGTTTCTGCTGACCCTGGCCACCGTGGACGACATGTGCGCGGTGCTGGTCATCGCCATCGCCTACACCACCGGCCTCGACCTCGCCGCCCTGACGTTCGCCGTGGTGGGGCTGGCGGTGTTCGGCTTCCTCCAGAACGGCTCCGGCCGGTCCCTGGACCGGATCCGGGCGGTGGTGCCGGGATGGCTGCTGTTCGGGCCGTTGGCGCTGGTGATCTGGGCGCTGACACACGCCTCCGGTGTGCACGCCACCATCGCCGGCGTCGCGATGGGTCTGCTGATGTGCACCCGTCCCCGTGCCGGCGGGGCGAGTTCGCCCTCGGACCGAGCGGAGGAGCTGCTGCGGCCGTTCGCCGCGGGGGTCGCACTGCCGGTCTTCGCGCTGCTGGCGGCCGGGGTGTCGCTGTCCGGCACGAGCGGCTTCTTCGCCTCCACCATCACCTGGGGCGTCCTCGCGGGCCTCCTGGCGGGCAAGTTCCTGGGCATTTTCGGCGTCTCCTGGCTGACCGCCCGCTTCACCGGCGCCCGCCTCAATCCCACGCTCGCCTGGCCCGACATCGCCGGTGTCGGAACCCTCGGGGCGATCGGTTTCACCGTTTCCCTGCTGATCGCCGAACTCTCCTACACCGACACCGCGCACCTGACCGACGCCAAGGGCGCCATCCTGCTGGCCTCTGCCATCGCGGCGCTGCTCGCCGCCCTCATCCTGGGGCACCGCGGCCGCCACTACCGCCGCCTCACACAGTGAACGGCAGCCGTTGAGGTGTTCAGCGGACGGCGGGGCCCGCCGTCGACGGAGAGGACGGTACCGGTCTACCGCTGGGCCGTGACCAGCCCGGTGTCGTACGCCGTGATCACTGCCTGGATACGGTCGCGGGCTCCGATCTTGGCGAGGATACGGCCGACGTGCTTCTTGACGGTGGACTCGGTCAGGACGAGGTCCTCGGCGATCTCGGCGTTGGTCCGGCCCTGGCCGATGGCGAGGAGGACTTCGCGTTCGCGGTCGCTGAGGGCCTTGAGCCGGGGGTCCTCGGCGGCGGGGGCGCCGGGCGGGGCGAGGACCCGGTGGGCGTACGCGTCCAGCAGGCGACGGGTCAGGCGGGGGGCGACGACGGCGTCGCCGGTGGCGACGGCCTGGATGCCGGCGACGAGTTCCTCGGGGCGCGCGTCCTTGAGGAGGAACCCGCTGGCGCCGGCGCGCAGCCCTTCGTAGGCGTACTCGTCGAGGTCGAAGGTCGTCACGATGAGGACGCGGGTACGGCTGCCGGTGGCGGTGATGCGGCGGGTGGCCTCGATGCCGTCCATGCCCGGCATACGGATGTCCATGAGGACGACATCGGGGCGGAGTTCGGCGGCCAGACGGACGGCCTCGGCGCCGTGTCCGGCTTCGCCGGCCGGTTCCAGGCCGGGGGTGCCCTCGATGAGCATACGGATGCCCATGCGCTGGAGGGGCTGGTCGTCGGCGACGAGCACGGTGGTCATGGGCGGGGCTCCTGGCGAGGACGAGAGCGAGGCGGGTCAGGTCAGGTCGGCGGTGCGAGCGGTGAGGGCGACGCGGACTGGGCGGGCGGCGCGTCGAGTTCGACATCCACGATCCAGCCGGGCGGGGTGGTCCGGGGGCCGATGGCGACGGTGCCGTTGTACATCGCGGCCCGCTGGCGGATGCCGACCAGACCGTGTCCTGGCACCGCGCCGTCCCGGTCCGCGTCCGCCGGCGCGGAGCCGGCCGTCCCCGGCGGTCGCGCCTCGGTGTCGGCGACCCGTATCCGTACCCGGCCCCCGAGAGCCGTCACGGTGACCTCGGCGGCGGAACCGGACCCGGCGTGCTTGAGGGTGTTGGTCAGGGACTCCTGGACGATGCGGTACACGGTGAGCTGGACACCGCTGCCCAGGGCGTCGAGATCACCGGCGGTGCGGTACACGACGGCGAGCCCGGCCGCGCGGACCCCCGCCAGCAGGGCGTCCAGATCGCGGATCGCGGGCTGCGGGTTCAGCGGCCGCTCCTCCTCCTGCTCCTCGCGCAGGACGCCGAGCACCCGGCGCAGTTCCCCCATGGCCTGGCGTCCGGTGTCGCCGAGGATGCGCAGGGCCGTCTCCGATTTCTCGCCGTTGTGGGCGGCGAGGACGGCGGCGCCGTCCGCGACGCTGACCATGACCGAGAGATTGTGGCCCACGATGTCGTGCATCTCGCGCGCGACCCGGGACCGCTCGGCGGCAGCGGTCAGCCGTACGCGCTGGTCACGCTCGGTCTCCAGGCGGGCAGCGCGGTCCGTGAGCGCCTCCAGATAGAGCCGGCGGATCCGCAGGGTCAGGCCCACGGCGACGGCGGCCGTCGCCGTGCCCAGAAGGAAGAAGAGGCCCAGCACCGGGTGCTCGACGGGCGCAAGGAGGCACACGGCCAGCGTCAGCTGGACGGCCGTCAGCGCGGCGGCCCAGCCCAGGACCCGCAGGGAACCGTGCAGGGCCAGGCTGTAGAGGGCGACGAGCGCGCTGATGCCGGTCTGCTGCCACATCCCCAGCGACCACTGGACGAGCGAGACCGCAGCGATCGCGAAGTACGTGGCGGCCGGCGCCCTGCGCCGCCACCACAACGGCACGACGAGCGCGACGGCGAAGACGAGCAGAATGCCGGCCGGCGGGTGGCCGTCGGCGCCGGTCGCCCCGAAGGGGCCGTCCCGGTGGCTCGGGTGGAGCAGATCGGGCAGACCGATCAGAGCGACGCCGAGCATGACCGCCGTGTCGAGCAGCCACGGATGCCGGCGGTCCATGCGCTGCCGGTGGCTCTGGCCGCGCAGCATACGGCCCAGCAGCGGGTGCGCCCAGGCCGCGTCCAGCCCGGGGGACGGCGGTCCGGCCGTCCCCCGGGGAGTGTCGTCGGCGGCTGCCGCGCGGTCCGGGCTCACGATTCCCATAGCCCCCATTGTCCCCAATTGTTCTTGAACGCCCTCGGACGCCCTCCAACGCTTCGAACGGGTGCTCAGGCGTCCGTCCTGACCAGCCGCAATGCCGCTCCGGCGAGCGCCAGGGCCACCCAGCCGGCGAAGACCGCGAGGCCCGCCCCGGGTGAGAGGGCGCCGGAGGACTGGTGCAGGGCGTAGACGGCCGAGCCCGCGTTGCCGGGGAAATAGGGATTGATCGTGTCGTACAGCGAGTCGGGCAGCAGCGACGCCAGCCCCGGAAGGATCAGCAGCACCCCGACCAGGACCGCGATGGCCCCCGCGGAGGAGCGCAGCAGCATGCCCAGGGCGACGCCGAGCACGGCCACCAGGGCGAGGTAGACACCCGCGCCGGCCAGGCTGCGCAGCACACCGCTGTCGCCCAGGGACAGGGCGATCTCCTCGCCGCGCAGGCCGAGCGTGCCCAGCGCGAACGCCGCGAGCGCTCCGGCGCTCGTCACGACCAGGATGACGGGACCGATCACAGCGGCCTTGGACCACAGGACCGGCAGCCGCCGCGGCACCGCGGCCAGGGTGGAGCGGATCATGCCGGTGCTGTACTCGCCCGCGGCCAGCAGCACTCCGAGGACCCCCGCGGCCAGCGAGGCGAACGTCACTCCGAGCAGCGCCAGGCTGACGGCGTCCTGCGTACCGGCGCCGGGACCGGGCGGGCCGCCGTTGCCGCCGTCGCCGGCGGCGCCCGGGCTGTAGGTGGCGGAGGCGATCGCGCCGAGGGCGACGAGGAGGACGACGGCGACCCCCAGGGTGATCCAACTGGAGCGCAGCGACCAGAACTTGGCCCACTCCGAGCGCAGCACCCGCACGCCGGTCACTTTGTAGGCGGCGGGCGCGGCCGTCCCGGGGACCGGGGAGAGCGTGGTGGTCATCAGGCGGCCTTCCGTTCGGCGGTGCTGGGGGAGGGGGCGCTCTGGTATTCGACGGCGTCGCGGGTGAGCCGCATGAACGCCTCCTCCAGGGAGACGGTCTGCGGGGTGAGTTCGTCCAGCGCCACCTGATGCCGGGCGGCGATCGCCCCGATCTCCCGGGCGGTCCGTCCGTTGACCAGCAGTTCCTCCGCGGAGGAGGAGCTGATCGTGACGTCGGGCCCGGCCAGCAGCGAGCGCAGCCGGACGGCCTCGGCGGCGGCGACCCGGACACCTCCGCCCCCGGCCTCGCGTGTGAAGTCGTCGACCGTGGTGTCGGCGAGCAGCCGCCCCCGGCCGATGATCACCAGATGGTCGGCGATCAGCGCGGTCTCGCTCATCAGGTGCGAGGAGAGCATCACGGCCCGGCCCTCGTCGGCCAGCTGCCGCAGCAGGTTACGTACCCACAGCACGCCCTCGGGGTCGAGGCCGTTGACCGGTTCGTCGAGCATCACGATGGCCGGGTCCCCGAGCAGGGCCGCGGCGATGCCGAGGCGCTGGCCCATGCCGAGCGAGAAGGCGCCCACCCGCTTGCCGGCCACACTGGTCAGCCCGGCCAGCTCGATGACCTCGTCCACCCGACGGCGCGGAATGCCGTGGGTGTACGCGAGCGCCATCAGATGGCCGGCCGCGCTGCGTCCCGGGTGTACGGACCGGGCCTCCAGCAGGGTGCCGATCTCGCGCAGCGGGGCGGTGTGCCCGGCGTAGGCGCGGCCGTTGACGGTGACCGAACCCCCGGTGGGGGCGTCCAGGCCGACGATCATGCGCATGGTCGTCGACTTGCCCGCGCCGTTCGGTCCGAGGAAGCCGGTGACCTCACCCGGCTTCACCGTGAAACTCAGGTGGTCGACGACCGTTTTGTCGCCGTACCGCTTCGTCAGCTCGCGGGTTTCGATCATGGATGGGGGCCTTCCTCGCCGTTCCTCGCCTCGGACCCCGCCGTACTTCTGCCGCGGGATCTGCGTTCGAATCTATGGGCGTGATCGCCCGCGCTCCCGGTACCACGGGAGACACTTCGGCGCCCCACTGGTACCGCGGTACCAGTGGGGCGACCGGCACCGCCCGCGGCGAGGGCGCGCAGCCATGGGCGCCATCTGACGGAGACCGGTGGCAGGAGGAACCGGTCCGGATCAGCCCGCGTGCAGCAGCCGGACCGGGTGTCCGGCGAGGAAGGCGGCGATGTCCTCCACGGCCTCGCCGTAGAAGGTGCGGTAGTTGGCCTCGGTTACGTAGCCGAGATGCGGTGTGGCCAGTACGTTCGGGAGGGAGCGCAAGGCGTCGTCGGCGGGCAGTGGCTCGGTCTCGAAGACATCGAGTCCGGCCCCGGCGATCCAGCCCTCCCGCAGGGCCCGCAGCAACGCGGTGTGGTCGACGAGGCCGGCGCGGGAAGTGTTGACCAGGTAGGCGCTCGGCTTCATGGCGCACAGTTCCGCTTCGCCGAGCAGGTGGTGTGTGCGCTCGGACAGTACGAGGTGGAGCGAGACCATGTCGGCGCGCCGCAGCAAGTCGTGCTTGCTGTCCGCCAGTTGTGCGCCCGCGGCCGCCGCGCGTGCGGCGGTGAGGTGCTGGCTCCAGGCCAGGACCTCCATGCCGAAGGCCGCGCCGACGCGTGCCATCCGGCTGCCGGTCCTCCCGAGGCCGAACAGCCCCAGCGTCCGGCCGTGCAGATCCTGGCCCACCGTGGACTGCCACGGTCCGCCGTCCCGCAGCGCGCGGTTCTCGACCGTCAAGTGCCGTGCCAGGCCCAGGATCAGAGCCCAGGCCAGCTCAACGGGCGGCGCCGCGCCGCCGGCGGTGCCGCAGACGGTCACCCCGGCCGCGGCGGCAGCCGCGAGATCGATGGAGGCGTTGCGCATGCCCGTGGTCACGAGGAGCCGCAAGCGTGGCAGGCGGCGCAGCAGGTCGGCGTCGAAGGGGGTCCGCTCCCGCATGACCACGACGATGTCGCGGTCCGCCAGCGCTTCGACCAGCGTCTCCCGGTCGGCGAGATGCTCGCGCAGAACCCGGACCTCCACCTCCTCGCCGAGGGAGGTCCAGTCCGCGTGGGTGAGGGCGGCCCCCTGATAGTCGTCGAGAACCGCGCAGCGCAGTGTCATGCCGGCGTGTCTCCCTCGCCGGATCCCTCGCCGGATCCCTCGCCGGACGTACCCGGCGCGTCGGGCGCCCGGTGGGCGTACGGGAAGCCGCGCACCGCGCTCACCGGTCCCTCTCGACGTGGCGCAGGAGGTGGCCGGTCAGGTCGGCCAGCTGGGTCACCTGCTGAGGGGACAGCGCGTCGAAGACGAGTTCACGGACCGCTCTCACATGCCCCGGCGCCGCCTGCTCGATGACGGACCGGCCCGCGGGAGCGAGGCGGAAGGTGGCGCCCCGCCGGTCACTCTCGCACTCCTCCCGCTCGACCAGGCCCCGGCGCTGCATCCGGGTGAGCTGGTGGGACAGCCGGCTCTGCTCCCAGGCCAGGGTCGCGCCGAGATCGCGGGCGCGCAGTCCCGCGCCGGGGGCGTCGTGCAGACGGCCCAGCACCTCGTAGTCGGCGACGGAGATCCCGTGTTCGTCCTGGAGTTGCCGGCCCAGCGCGCTCTGCAACTGGGCTGTCAGATGCATCAGCCCGCGCCACGCCTGGAGTTCCTCGTCGGTCAGCCACTGGGTCATGGGGACCAGTCTAGCGGAATGAATGACGAGTCATGTATGTTCAATGACGTGTCATGCAAACATGCTTTCCGGCACCGTCGAGGAGGTAGATCATGAAGGCTGTCACTGTCACCGAATTCGGTACGCCGCCCGAGCTGCGCGAGGTGCCGGAGCCGACCGTGGGACCGGGCCGGATCCTGGTACGTGTGGAGGCGTCGTCGGTGAACTGGCTGGACGCCGGCATAGCCCAGGGCGTGTTCCAGGACGTGGCCCCGCACGAGTCGCCCGTCACCCTCGGCCGCGACTTCGCCGGTGTAGTCGAGGCCGTCGGCCCCGGTGTCACCGGTGTGAAGGCCGGCGTCAGGGTCTTCGGGGAGGTCCCGCTGGGGGTGCCGATCGGCAACGGTGCGTGGGCGGAGCGCATCGTGATCGGCACGGACGCGTTCGTCCCCACCCCCGCGGGCGTCGACACCGTCACAGCGGGTGCGGCGGGCCTGGCGGCCGTCACCGCTGTGATGACGTTCGACGCTCTGGATCTGCGGCCCGGCCAGACCCTCGCGGTGGTCGGAGCGACCGGGGGAGTGGGAGGCATGGTGGCGCAGCTCGCCAGGGCGGCCGGTGCGGTCGTCGTGGCACCGGGGCTGTCCGAGGACGAGACGTATCTGCACGGCCTGGGCGTGACCGCGGTCCTGCCCCGCGGCGGCGATGTCGTGGCGGTGGTACGCGAGCGGTACCCCGAGGGGGTCGACGCACTCGTCGACGCCGTGACCTCCTACCGCCCCACGCCCTACGCGAGCGCCGTCGGGGACGGTGGCCGGATCGCCTCGCCGACCGGCGCCGCCGGTGAAGGCCGCGGCCGTACCAACATCGTGCACGCCCCGACCGCCGGGATCCTGCGGCGCGTTGCCCTGTATCTGGAGGACGGCACGATCACCGTCACCGTCGGCCGGACCTTCGCGCTGTCCGAGGCGCCCGAAGCACTGCGGGCCCTGACCGGGGGCCACACCCGCGGAAAGATCGCCCTCCGCGTCGCCTGAACCCGCCCCTCCCGACGGGCCGAGGCCCGCCGCCGAAATCACTGAACGGAAACGAACATGTACGTCACCGCCATCGTCCTGAGCGCACTGCTGGCCCTCGCCGCGGCCGGCGCGGGCGTTCCGAAGCTGCTGGACAAGGGCACCGTCCCGGGAGTGCTGCGTGACCATCTGAAGGTGGGCGCCGCTCTGGTGCGCCTCATCGGTCTGGCCGAGGTGGCCGCCGCCGTCGGCCTGGTCGGCGGCATCTTCTGGCAGCCGCTCGGCATCGCCGCCGCGGCCGGGCTGGCCGGCCTCTTCGCCGGCGCGGTGATCTACCACCGGCGTGCCGGGGACTACGCGGACGCCGAGGCCCGCGGTGGCGCGATGGGGCCGGTTGTCCTGGGGCTCGTGTCGGTGGCCGTGGGTGTCACACTCGCCCTGTCCCTGTGATGTGCGCGCCCTGACGCCGGCGGCGCCGCGACCGCGGCGGGACCGCCACCCCGAACCGCCCGATTCCCCTTCCCCTTGAGCTTCCCCTTCCCCTTTCCGGAGCGGCATCATGACCACACCGTTCGCGGGTCAGCGGACCCTGACCCGCATCACCGACAAACAGCGACTGGGCCCCGACGCACAGGTCGACGACAAGGCGCTTGTCTTCGTGCCGACCGATCCGGCCCTGACCGATCCCTTCCTCGCCCTGGTGGAGGACCGGTTCTCCACGCCGGGCTTCGCATGGCACCCCCATCGGGGTCTGGAGACCGTCACCACGGTCATCGACGGCGTTCTCGAACACGGTGACAACCTGGGCCACACGGGAGCCCTGGAGGCCGGCGAAGTACAGTGGATGACCGCGGGGCGCGGCATCATCCACCGCGAACTCGCCTACCGTGACGAACGCGCGCATGTACTCCAGATGTGGCTCAACCTGCCTGCCCGGAAGAAGATGACACCGTCGCGGTACCAGGACCTCACCAAGGCGGCCATGCCGCGTGTGACAGCGCCCGGCGTACGTATCGATGTGCACGCCGGTACGGTCGACGGCGTCACCGGCGCCGCCGACACCCACCACCCGGTCCAGGGCATCGTCGCCACGCTCGACCCGGAAGCCTCCTACGACCTCCATGTGCCCCCGGAACACCGCCTTTTCGCCCATGTGATGGACGGGCGCCTGCTTGTCGCCGGACGCGAACTGCGTGCCGGACAGACCGGCTGGTCCGACCCCGCCACCGGCCCGGCGCCCACCACGCTGCACCTCGGGGCCGTCGACCCCGGCGAGCCCGCCCGCGTCATGGTCTACAGCGGTACGCCGCTGCGCGAACCGGTCGCCGTCGGCGGCCCGTTCGTGATGAACACCAAGACCGAGATCACCCGGGCGTTCACCGACTTCCACTCCGGCGCCTTCGGCCCCGTACCCCGCACCGCCCGGCTCGCGTACGACCGGTGACGGCCGCGCCCGGCACACTGGCCTCCGCGCCCTTGGCTCGGCCGGATCCACGGTGTTACCCGGCGTGGCTCTCGCACCACTCGCCGATGGCGCGGCCGATACGGCCCGGCCGCGTGCTCGCCGGGCATCGACCACACCCGTTGTCCCTCAGGAGTGGCCCGGCGGTGAGCTGTCCTGCCGATCACTGATCACTGTCCGTCTATTGGACGGAACGACGGTCCCGTCGCACGGTGGAAGCAACTGGTCGGCTGCCGGAAGAGCACGAGCCCTCCCGGTTCGCCCAGGTGAAAGGGAGCGCTTCATGGCGGGCGTGCTGCACGACGCGTGGACCACAGTCGTCCCCGACCCGACGGACCGGCACGGACCGCTCCCGCCGCTGATGCTCGCCCTGACTGTGGTGACCGGTCTCGTCGACGCCTTCAGCTATCTCGCCCTCGGCCATGTCTTCGTTGCCAATATGACCGGCAACGTCGTCTTCTCCGGCTTCGCGGTCGCCGGTACGCCCGGCTTCTCGCTCGCCGCCTCGCTCACGGCCCTCGCCGTGTTCGCCGTGGGTGCCCTGCTCGGCGGCCGTATCGCCCACCGTACGCAGGCCCACCGCGGACGGATGCTTCACCGGGCCCTTGTCCTGGAGACCGTGCTGGTCCTTGCCGCCTATGTCATCGCCCAGGCCGCCACCGCCCCGTACACCGGCGCCGTCCTGTACGGGCTGATCACGCTGCTGGGACTCGCCATGGGCGTGCAGAACGCCGCCGCCCGCGAGCTTGCCGTACCCGACCTGACCACGACCGTACTGACACTCACCCTCACCGGCGTCGCTTCGGACAGCCGCGCGGCCGGGGGAGCGGGAGGCGGCAGGGCCGGCCGGCGCCTGCTTTCCGCGGGGGCCATGTGCGCCGGAGCCATCGGCGGCGCTGTCGCGGTCCTGCACGGTGGTCCCGCCCTGCCGCTGCTGTTCGCGTCGCTGCTGCTGGCCGCCGCCACCGCCGCCACGTTCGCGCCCGCACGCTCCGACGCCCCCTGGACCAAACCCCTGTGACCCGACCGGGCCATCACCGGGACAGGGCGGCCGGTCCTCACCCGGCCGCCCTGCGCACTGCACGAGACAAGGAGGAGGTGACGCGACTCAACGTCCGTCAGCGGTGATGCCCCAGCGGGATCCCCAGGGGACCAGGGGGATGAGCACCCGTACCAGTTCGCTACCGCTCTGACTCAGCGTGTATCTGATCTGTACGGGATGTGATGCGATGACTTCCCGGACCACCAGGGCATGGCCTTCGAGCAGCCGCAGGCGGGCGGCGAGCAGGCGCGCCGAGATGCCGTCGACCTCCGCCCGGATCTCGGTGAATCGCGTGGCGCCCCGGCCGAGCGCGAGCAGGATCGCACCGTTCCACTTCCCGCCCACCAGCTCGACCGCGTTCTGAAACATCGCGCACTCGGCCTCGGTGATCTGAAGCCGGCCGTGCTGCGTCTCGCTGGTGGCGTCCATGGTTACGAATGGTAATCAGGTTACTGGGCACATGCCAGTCCGGACGCTCGGCCGGAGGATGGGTGACGCCCCAGCGCACTTCATCCACTGATCGTTGAGAGAAAAACATGTCCTACTTGCTTCACCTCGACTCCACCGCCTTCGACGCCGAATCGCTCTCGCGCCAGGTCGCACGATCGTTCCGGGACACCTGGCAGGGCGACGTCGTGTACCGCGACCTGGCCGTCACCCCGGCACCGCACATCACCGCCGCGGGCGTATCGGCCCGGCTCGCCGATCCGTCCAAGCACACCCCCGAAGAGGCCGCGGCCCTCCTCGTCCAGGACGAACTGATCGAGGAGTTCCTCGGCGCGAGCGCGTACCTCTTCACCGTTCCCCTGTACAACTACACGATGCCATCGACCTTCAAGGCATGGCTTGACCAGGTCGTGGTCGTGGGCCGGGCGATCGTCCTTCCGGACGGCCCGCCGGCGGCCGGACGCCCCGCCGTCGTGGTCTCCGCCCGGGGCGGATCGTACGAACCCGGAACCCCGAACCACGGCATGGATCATCTGCTGCCCACACTCGAAACCGCCATGGGCCCGGGGACCCTCGGCCTTGAGATCCACGCGATCAAGCCCCAGTTGACGCTGGCGCCGGTGGTTCCCGAAATGGCCTCTCTCATCGACCTCCACAAGACATCGATGACAGAGGCTCACGCCGAAGCCCGCCGCCTGGCCGAGAAGTTCGCACTCTGAGACCTCGGAGGCGGTCCACTGCTGCGATGGACCGCCTCCAAGGCGCGTGACGTGCGAACGCCGCCTCCCCTGTCCCCGGCCTTCGCCGGGCGAGCGTCGCTCCCGGACCGGGACAACCCGTCACGCGGCCGGGCAGTGGCAGGCGGTTTCGTTCCCGACCCCCTTCGCCGGACCCTGGCCCGCAGGGCCACCGCGACAGCCGCCCTCCACCCCTCCTGCGGTATAAACGCACCATGATCCATCACGTTGTGACCGCCACTGACTGGAATGCCCTTCCCGAGGAACCGTACGGACCTGCTTCCCTCGCGCAGGAAGGCTTCGTCCACTGTTCCCCCGATGAAGCGACCACCCTGGCCGTCGTGAACGCCTTCTACCGCGACGCGCCCAAGCCGCTCCTGGTGCTGCTCCTCGACGAGGAGCGCCTCGCCTCCCGCGTGGAGTGGGAGCAGGCGGTCCCGGTACCACCGCCCGGGGTCGACGCGGATGTCGTGTTTCCGCATGTGTTCGGCCTGATCAACCGCGATGCTGTCGCGGCTGTCATGGAAATCCAGTGGGACGGCGAGGGGCGGGCAACAGGCATGCGAGAGCGGGAACGGGGATGACCGCTTGCGCGCTCACCGGGTGGAGGGGCATGCCAGGGGACGGGTACCGGTCGCCGGGCTGAAGCCGAAGAGCAGTTCCGGGCGGTGTGCGCGTATCAGCTGTCGTCGGAGAGCAGCGCTCCCGTCATGACCGCCAGTCCGGTGACGGCCAATGACCACAGGACGTAGGCGAGTTGGCGGCGGGACGCGCCTGTTCCATGGCCTCGAATGAGCTGATGGTGCGGGATGCGTGTTACAGGGAGCGATGGTTCGAAGCGGTGCGGGCCCGTCCTGGTGTCACGATCATGATCGTCCCGCACGGCTGTTGGCATGCTCGGATCGGGGCGTCAGCTGTCGTGCACCACGGCGGAAGCAGTTCGGGAGGGGGAAACCAGCCGGGCGGAACGTTGCCAGTGGGGCGGGTTCGCCCCGGTATGCACGGCGCGCTGCGTGTGAACGTGAGCGCCCCATGGTAACTCTGCGCGCTCTACCGGTTCCCTCGGGTGACAGAAATGATGAGCACACCTCACATGAACCAGGCGGTCCCCGCCCCTGTCCCTCGGCCAGGTGGGTATCGCGGTGGAAGGAGCTCAACGGTGTTGCTTCTCATTTCTCCGGACAGTGTCGAGGAAGCCCTCGATTGCGCGAAGGCGGCGGAGCACCTCGACATCGTCGACGTCAAGAAGCCCGACGAGGGATCGCTCGGGGCCAACTTTCCCTGGGTCATCAGGGAGATTCGTGACGTGGTTCCGGCGGACAAGCCGGTGTCCGCCACGGTGGGTGATGTGCCGTACAAGCCTGGCACGGTGGCGCAGGCCGCACTGGGTGCGGTGGTGTCCGGTGCCACGTACATCAAGGTCGGGCTCTACGGGTGCACGACGCCCGATCAGGGCATTGAGGTCATGCGTGCTGTCGTCCGGGCGGTGAAGGACCACCGTCCCGACGCGCTCGTCGTCGCCTCCGGTTACGCCGATGCCCACCGCATCGGCTGCGTCAACCCGCTCGCCGTGCCCGATATCGCGGCTCGCTCCGGTGCCGACGCGGCCATGCTCGACACCGCCATCAAGGACGGGACGCGGTTGTTCGACCATGTTCCTCCGGAGGTCTGTGCCGAGTTCGTACGGCTGGCCCACGGCTCCGGTCTGCTGGCGGCGCTGGCGGGCAGTGTCACGCAGGCCGATCTCGGTCCGCTGACTCGTATGGGTACGGACATCGTGGGCGTGCGGGGAGCGGTCTGCGAGGGCGGCGACCGTAACGCGGGCCGGATTCGGCCGCGTCTGGTGGCCGCTTTCCGGGCGGAAATGGACCGGCAGGCCCGGGAGTACGCCGTCGGCGTCCCCGCCGTGAACTGACCGCCGGCATGCCGACGCCTGAGGCCGGCAGCGTCCGCGGACGCCGGGCCGTACGTTTGTCCGTTGTCGACCCGGCCACCGGGGAGACCTTTGACGAGGTTCTCGATCAGCAGCCGGGCGAGCTGGACGATGTGGTCGCCCGCGCGGAGCGTGCCTGGCGGGGCTGGCGCGCCGACCCCGTTGCCCGCACCGCCGCGTTGCGCGGTGCGGCCGACGCCGTGGAGGGGGCCGCTGACGGCCTGGCCCGGTTGCTCACCCGGGAACAGGGCAAGCCCCTGGCCGAGTCGTACGCGGAGGTGGCCCGTACCGCGGCCCGCCTGCGCTACTTCGCCGGCCTGGCCCCCCGGACCCGCCGGATCGACGACGGCCGGCCCGTGCACAGCGAGATCCGCTGGCGCAGCCTCGGTCCCGTCGCCGCGATTGTGCCGTGGAATTTTCCGCTCCAGCTCGCGGCGGCGAAGTTCGCGCCCGCGCTCGCGGCGGGCAACACCGTGGTCCTCAAACCGTCGCCGTTCACTCCGCTCGCCACCCGGCTGCTCGGCTCCGTCCTCGCCTCCGCTCTGCCGGAGGATGTACTGACCGTTGTCACCGGCCGCGAACCGCTCGGTGCCCGGCTCGTGTCCCATTCGGGGATTCGGCATGTCACTTTCACTGGTTCGGTGTCCACCGGGCGGGCCGTCGCCGGAGCGGCGGGGGTCTCGCTGGCCCGGGTCACTCTGGAGCTGGGCGGCAACGACGCCGCCATTCTGCTGGATGACGTCGACGTGGACGGGATCGCGGACCGGTTGTTCTGGGGGGCGTTCCGTAACTGCGGGCAGGTCTGTATGGCGGTCAAACGTGTTTACGTTCCGGCCCGGCTCCACGCGGAGGTCGTCGAAGCCCTCGCCCAGCGTGCGAAGACCGTCGCTGTCGGGTCCGGTCTCGACCCGGAGAGCCGGCTGGGACCGGTCAACAACGCTCCGCAGCTGGCCCGGGTCGTACAGGTTACGGAGCGGGCTCTGGCGGACGGTGCCCGGGCGGCGTCCGGCGGTCACCGGCTGGACGGGCCGGGGTACTTTTTCGCTCCTACGATTCTCACCGACGTCCCGCCCGGCAGTCCTGTGGTGGCCGATGAGCAGTTCGGGCCGGTTCTGCCGGTTCTGCCGTACGGGAGCGTCGACGAGGCCGTTGACGCGGCGAACGGTACGGGCTTCGGACTGGGCGGTTCCGTATGGGGTACCGATCTCGACCGGGCCGGGGCGGTCGCCGACCGGCTCGAATGCGGTACGGCCTGGATCAACCACCATGCGGAACTGTCTCTCGCTCAGCCTTTCGCAGGTGTCAAGGACAGTGGTGTCGGTGTGGCGGGCGGGCCGTGGGGGTTTTACGGCAATCTCCGGCCGTTTGTCGTCCACCGTCCGCGGGAGGCGTGATGAGGAGGTTCCGGGCGGCTGTGCTGCGTTCGTACGACGGCCCGTTCACGGTCGAGGAGGTGGCCCTGCGGACGGAGCCCGCGGCCGGCGAGATCCTGGTCGAGATCGCGGGTTCCGGGATGTGCCGGACGGATCTGGCGGTTCGCCGGTCCGCCGGTCGCAGTCCGCTGCCGGCCGTCCTCGGTCACGAGGGCGCCGGGGTCGTGGTGTGTACGGGCGGCGGCTCTGAGGCCGCGATCAGTGTGGGTGACCACGTTGTGCTGAGTTTCGACTCCTGCGGAGGCTGCCGGAACTGCCTCGGCGCGGCTCCCGCCTACTGCGATTCCTTCGCCTCCCTCAACCTTTTCGGAGGACGTGAGGAGGAACCGCCGCGGTTCACGGATGCGGCCGGGAAGGCGCTGGCTCCGCGTTGGTTCGGCCAGTCCTCGTTCGCGGAGTACGCGCTGGTCCCTGCCCGTAACGCGGTCCGGGTCGACCCCGGGCTGCCGCTCGAACTGCTCGGGCCCCTCGGCTGCGGCTTCCTGACCGGTGCCGGAGCGGTGCTGAACACCTTCGGTGCGGGCCCCGGCGACACACTGACGGTCCTCGGCGCCGGAGCCGTGGGTTTGGCCGCGGTGATGGCGGCCACCGCAGCCGGTGTTGTGACCGTGGCCGTCGACCGGTATCCCCAACGGCTCGCTCTGGCCGAGCGGTTCGGTGCGATCCCGCTGCCCGCCGGAACGGCCGGGCTGCCCGGACGAATCCGGCGGCTGACCGATGGCGGCGCGCAGTACGCCCTGGACACCACGGCCTCGGTCCCGCTCATCAACGACGCGCTCCAGGCGCTGCGTCCCACCGGCAGTCTCGGTCTGGTGGCGCGTCTGCCCGCCGCGCTGTCGCTCGAACCGGGCACGCTCGACCGTGGCCGTAGCATCCGTCACATCTGTGAAGGGGATGCTGTGCCCGGGCTGCTGATTCCCCGGCTGACCGGGCTGTGGCGGGCCGGCCGTTTCCCCTTTGACCAGCTGGTCCGCACCTACCCGCTGAGCGGCATCAACGAGGCCGAACGCGACTGTGACGCGGGCCGTGTGGTCAAACCCGTTCTGCTCCCGGAGGGATCAAACCGATGAGCGAGGCACGCGGCACCGCGGCCGCGGTCCCGTTCCGGCAGCAGACATTTCACACTTCCCACTCGACGGAGGAAACATGGCAGGCTTGGCGCCGCAGCGGACAGACGTGGATGGCGTGGAGGGAGGTGTGGGCCTGACCGCTCTCCTGGTCGCCGCGGCAAGGGCGGTGGAGACCCACCGCCACGACAGCCTGGCCCAGGACGCCTACGCGGAACACTTCGTGCGCGCCGCCCCGGCCTGCGCGGGCTGGCCCGTACGGATCGAACAGGTTCCGGACGGGGACGACAGTCCGCTGTGGGGGCGGTTCGCCCGTTACTTCGGCCTGCGGACCAGGGTCCTCGACGACTTCCTTCTCGGGTCGGTCCGTGCGGACGCCCGTCAAGTGGTCTTGCTGGGGGCGGGGTTGGACACTCGTGCCTTTCGTCTGGACTGGCCGTCCGACTTGGTGGTTTTCGAGGTGGACAGAGCGGGCGTGCTGGCCTTCAAGCAGCGGGTGCTCACGGATCTGTCGGCTTCCCCGAAGGTGAAGCGCGTCGCCGTACCGGTTGATCTGCGCGCGGGCTGGGTCACCGCGCTGACCCGCGCGGGCTTCGACGCGGCGGTGCCGAGTGTCTGGCTGGCCGAGGGACTCCTCTTCTACCTGCCGGGCCCCGCCGAGACCTACCTCATTGACACGGTGGACAGGCTGACCGCCGGCGGCAGTGCTCTGGCCTTCGAGGCGAAGCTGGAGAAGGACCTGCTGGCGTACCACGACAGCCCGATCTACACGGTGACGCGTGAAGAGATCGGCATTGACCTGCTCCGTCTTTTCGACAAGGGACCCCGACCCGACTCCGCGGGGGATCTGGCGGCCAAGGGCTGGTCCACCTCGATGCACACGCCTTTCGACTTCACCCGTCGGCTCCGGCGCGGCCCTCTTCCCGAGCCGAACGACGCGCTGGAGGGAAACCGGTGGGTGTTCGCGCACAAGCCCCGGCCATGACGCCCGCACAGGGCCTGCCCCTGGCCCGGGGTTTCGCCGTGATCGTGAACGGCCGTCCGTCAGTACGGGAGTTGAGGGCGGGGCCGTGCCGCGGGCCCCGCGCGGTGGGAGGCGTCCCGGCGGAGGCGGTGGCCCGGTCGCGTTTTAGCGGTCGCCGCCTGCCCGGGACGGCGAGCGGCATTCCACGACCAACGAGGGCCAGTGTCCCGGGACAGCCGCTGACGGGCCGTGTCAGACCCGGGCGGCCACCAGATGGTCGCCCGGGATCCCGGCCATGTCCGGCGCGTAGTAGTCCTCGATGCCGGTGGCCCACGTAGCCACGGTGATGCGGTCCTCGGCGTCCGGGGCGAAGGCGTCGAAGAGCGCGTGGATGTTCGCCTCCTCGAAGCCGATCGCCGTCATCAGCGACACGAAGAGCGGGCGCTCGATCAGGCCGTCCCTGTCGGGGTCGCCGACTGTGGAGAGTGCCTCGGCGAACTCGGTGATCGTGGGACCGAAGCGCTCAGGGTCGAGCACGAATGGACGGAACTCGTCGAGGGTGATCACACCGTCGCCGTTGGCGTCCAGTTCCGTGGCCAGCGTCGTCCAGTAGCGGCGGAACGCGGCCCGGACGGCGGCCCTGGCACCGTCGTCCGATGCGGCCGCCGCTTCCAGGACACGGCCCGTCATGAGGTCGAAGTCGTCGGAGTCGATGACTCCGTTGCCATTGGCGTCGAAGAGGGAGAAGACCAGCTCGACTCGCTTGGCGGCCTCGGTTCGCATTTCCGTCACCTGTCTGCTGCGGCCCGTCGGTCCCGGGCCTGGCTCAATGAGTGCTTCTACGTAACCGTGTTGGGGGAAAGACGTGACGGTGATGCGGTCTTCGTTACCGGAAAGAGTGAGTGCGCCGACCATGAGCCCGGGCGGGCCGGACCGTCCACATCCGATCCGGGCGAGACCGCCCACCTCCACCCGGCGCTGTTCCGGCTCGGCAGTCCGACCGCCGGGCCGGAACGGCGGCAGCCCGACCGCGAAAACCCTTCGGCGCAGAGGCGGATGTGCCTCCACGGCGCCGGCACGTGGGCAGGGAGGCAAGGCATCCGATGAGACCGGGTCGGTGAGCTGTGCCTGTGCCTGTTGTGCGGCTTGCCGGAGTCGGTCATAGCGATCCGTCCAGCTCGGGTACCTCTGTGTAGAGGACGGAGCGGGAGACGCCGAGAGGGGCTGACGGGCCGACCTCGGTTTGCCGGTTGTCCCGTCTCTGGATACGCCGAGGACCGGCCCAGCAAGCGGATGCCAATCGGGCTGAGCGTCAGACCGCGGAGAGGCCAAGGGGGTGGCTTCGCGCGCGGTGGCTCCGGCCCGCGCGCACATCGGGTGCGGGCCGGAAGCGGGCGGACAAGCTCACCGGCGCGGACCGCAGGGCGCTGTCGCCGCTGTGCTGACCTATGCGAATCCGTACGGTTGTCTCGATCCGGACATGAACAGCCGCCTTGATCTGGGCTTGTCCCTCCGGGTGACGGAGCCCGGCCCGCGCACTGCGGAGGTAGCCGCAGCCCCCATGTGACAGCCGGACTCCGGTCGTGGCCGGAGCCGTGGTGAAAGTGGCGCTGCGCCTGCGTGATCCGGTTGCCTCCGGCTGAGATCAGCTGGGCGGGTTGTGGGTCTGTTGGGTCTGTTCCGGCGCGGTGGCGGAGGTGCTGGTCCAGCTGGCGAGTATGCCGAGTGCCGGGTGCGGGCCGGGGTCCAGTGGCGCGGCGGGATCTGCCTGAGAGATTCGTGCTGTGGGAGACCGTCTGTAGACGGTATCGCTGCTGGTCGGCGGATGGAGCATGGATCATGCTGCTGTCCCGTATTCAGGCTGCCGAGGGTGCTGTGGGCCGGATCGGTTGGGACGTGTGGGTGGGCTCGGCCGCGATAGGGACGTATCCGCATGCCGCCGGTGCGAGGAAGGTGCCAGCGGTCGCGGGCCCTCAAAAAGGGGAGTGACTGGGGGACGTATCAGGTTGGTCCGGTGTTGCGAAGGCTGGCGGGGCGGTTGACCGGGGTGGTCGGATCGGTGAGTGTGTTTGGGGCGTTCCGGAGGGGGCTTGACCACCAAAATCCACCTTGCAGCCGAAGGCCGATGCCGGGCTTTCGTCTTTGTCCTGACGCCAGGTCACCACGGTGAGGGCCCTCGACTCGAGGGCGTGCCGGGGAAGGCCTGGGTGCCCCGCACCGGCGTCGGTTGGCCCCGTACTCGACCTGGTCACGTTCTGGCGGACAAGGCGTACACGTCCCGGAAGACCGCCGTGCCTGTGACGACGCGGCATCCAGCACGCCATCCAGCACACTGTCCCAGAGCGCCTTGACCAGTAATGACACCGCAAGGACCGGGGCTCCCGAGGCGGCCGGCCCCTCAGCTTCGACGGCGCGAGCGCTACAAGAATCGCAATACCGTCGGACGGGCTGTCAACCGCCTCAAGGGCTTCCGGGCTGTCGCCACTCGCTCTGCGAGACACGTGCCTGCGTCTGCCTCGGCACGGTCACACGCGCGGCCGCATCATCCGGTTCCGAGCATGATCCGAGGAAGAGTGCCTGGACTGTGTCGTCGTGCCCGGGCGACGTGGCGACGGGGTGGCACGATCAGTGATGGTGGAGCAGGGCGACTGCTTCGGCGAAGTCGGCGTGTGCGGGTTCGAAGGATCGTGCCGCGACGAGGAACATCGACCGGTCGGTGAGGGCTCGGGCGAGGCGTGCGTGGTTGTCGGGGAGGCGGCGGGCGAGTGTCACGCCTTCGTCGAAGTACGGTGTGAACCGGTCCTTGAACAGGTAGGGGTGGTCGCCGTCGCGGACGGCCGCGCGGATGCTGATCCTGCGTTGGACGTCGACCAGTTCCGGCAGCCGATCGGCCTCGCGCAGTCTCGCCGCCTCTTCTTCGAGGCCCGGCAGCATGCCGAGGAAACCGTCCCTCACGCTGCGCGACCATCGCAGCTCCGTGCCGAACGGTGGCATCGGGGACTCGGGGCTCGCGGCGGGTTCGGCTGCCCGCCCCGAGAGGATGAAGAGCGTCCTCCACCATCCGAGGATGCAACTCCAGGTCTTCGGCTCGCCCGTGGTCGCGAGTTCCTTGAGGACACTCAGGGCCTCACGCCGGGAGGCCGTAGCACTCGCCTCGTCCCCGACGGCTTCCCGCATCCGTGAGAAGTGGACCAACTCCCAGGTGAGTATCGCCAGAGCGGTGCGCTGTTCGGCTGCCTTGCGCCGGGTCTCCTCAAGGAGTTCACGGAAGACGGCTGATGCGGCGTCGTGCAGCCCGGCGCCCTCCAGGTTCGCCGCCCACCGGACCATGCTCCAGAAGGAGCGCTCCGGGATTCCGTTCCGGGCAGCCTCTTCGTCGACCTTCGCGGCCTCCTTGAAGCAACCCTCCTCGGCCAGAACTCTCGCCAAGGGCTCGCTTCGGCCGGCCTCGGCCAGCTCCTCACAGATTGCGCGCCCTTCCCCTCTGCGCCCGAGGGCGAACAAGGAAGCCTGATAGGCGTCCAGGGCCCGGTGCAACCGCTCCGTCCGGTTCGGTTCCCCGGCCTCGATCCTGCGGGCGGCCCGGGAAGCTTCGGCGGCAAGCGCGAGGTCCGCCTTCGGATCCCGGCTCTCGTAGTGCAGCGCAAGCAGGGCGTCGACCAACTTCGGCATGTACGCCTTTGGACTCACCTCGGCCAGAACCCGGTACGCGTCGGCCAGTGCGGCCCGGCTCGGCTGTCCGGACCCGAGCAGCAGCACGCGGGCCCGAAGCACCGCATCGTGATCGATTGTCACCATTCCCCCTGTCTGCGGATGACGCACGAAGGAGATTCTGAGTGGCGGGGCTCGGACCGGACAAGCCTTGCGAACTGTGCGTTCCGTCCTACGAAAACGGGCGCTGACCTGTCATGATGGACATGTATTCGTCCTGATTCCACAAGCGGGGAGCCGCACCGGACGCCTTCCGCGCAGCGGGCGATGGCACGGCCTGCGTCTCGGGCTCGGGCGGGGAGTGTGCCGGCGTTGTACTGGGCTGGTGCCAGGACGGCGCCGGTTACGGGAGTGAGCGCGGTCAGTGTCGGCCGACGTGTTTGGCCCGGTTCGGCAAGGACTCCGATCAGCGCGGCGGTGAACACGGCGACCAGGAGCCACATGGCAATCCACCCGTCAGATCCGGGGATACGCCTGCGGTCCGGGATGCCCGGGTGGCGGTGAGGCCCGACCCGCCCTCTCAGCCGGGGCACGGTTCCTCGCACCGGGCTCAGGTGCGAGCGCCGCGCCTGCGGCGTCCGGGCAACCGGGCGCGCGGTGTTCCGCTGCGAAAGGCCCGTCACGGTCGGCTCGCACGCGTGGCCCGGTGGCGTGCCACCAGGAAGGGTGCGGCGCGGTGGCCGCGTTGGCGGCCCGACCGAATGCCTCCAGTGGCCTCCAGGCACGTGGTGTTCTCCACGGCGGTCAGAGTGCTGAGTAGCTGCTCGGCGGCGAGGGCGACGCGGTCGGGTCGAGCAGCGCATGAGCGGGTGCTGACGATCAACGTGACGTTGCTGCTCGTCGTCATCGTGGTGCTGCGGCTGCGCCGTCGGACCGAGGCGAGGAGCCGGCTGGACGAGAAGTGCACGGTCGTCATCGTGCTGGCCTTGGGTGTGTTGCTCGCTCCGACACCGGTCGGTCAGGGAATCCCGGCGTTTGCGGGCCGGCTCATCGAGAGTCTCTCGCAGTCCAGTTTTGAGCCCTGCCGTAGCCCAGGAAGCGGTCCACGAAGAGGAGGGGGAAGGCTGTGAGCGGCCTGCCCGGAGACTCCGCTGTCCCATTCGCCCCTCTCATCGCCCCACCCGTGATGGCCGCCGGTTCAAGTGGCATCCGGTCGTGTCCTGCCCCGACCGGTGCGCCGGGGTCGGCCGGCCCTGTGTCGCTCGTTGGGGCCGGGTGTCTGCGGACTCTTCCCGCCCGTCCCGTGGGCCTTGATGTACTGGAGTGTCGGAGCAGGGCGAAGCAGGGGAGCGGGACGTTGGCCGGGACAGCCTCTGACGCGACAAGAGCAGAGCTTCTTCCCAGGAATGCAACACTCAACGTGTGATGACGCCCGAAGAGCCGTGCGAGCCATGCCCGCCCCGTGGCGGTCCGTATGCCTGTCCTTGCTGCAAGCTCTTGACCCTGGAAGCCCGGGGACACTTCCAGGTCTGTGACGAGTGCAGTTGGGAAGATGACGGCCAGGACGACCCGAACGCCGACGAGGTCTGGGGCGGCCCCAACGGGGCGGAGAGCCTGACCGACGCACGTCATCGCTACGCGCAGTACGTCTCAACAACAAGGGCAACTGATCCGAGATCAGCAGTGAACGGCGGGCCAGGCAGGTGGCGTTCACGCCCAAGTCGTCGTCGTAGCTGAGTACGCATCTCGGTACTCACCGGGGATCTCCCTGAACCCTTTCCGACGCCGCGACTATGCAGACCAGAGCAGCCCTCGCGAGAGTTGTGGCCTCGTGCGCAGCCAGCCTGCTCGGCATAGTCGCGGTCTCATTATGGGTCGATCTATGCGGATATCGGTGTAGATCGATGAACTCGGCTACGTGGAACTCGACTGCACGGAGCCGAACTCCTCTTCCAAGTCCTGACCGAATGCGAGGAGAAGAAGAGCGTCGCCATCGCCTCCAACGAGTTCTTCGGCGGCTGGACCAAGACCTTCACCGATCCACGCCTCTGCGCGGCCATCGTCGACCGCCTCGCCTTCAACGGCACGATCATCGAGACCGGCACCGACTCCTACCGCCTTGCCAGCACCCGAGCCCGAGCCGAAGAACCCGCTTGATGGTTGCGAAGCCGCTCTTCCATAGTTACGGCCTGCAACCAGGCAGGACGCTACCTACAGGAGGGCACGCACTCATGCGCACTCTTTACGTCGTCACCCATCCGGAGGCGGCGCATCACGTCGAGGGAGTCGTCGGCGGATGGCATGACTCGCAGCTGACGTCCGCCGGCGTCCGTGCGGCGGTCTCCATCGCCCAGGCGCTGCGGTCCCAGATTCCGGACGGCGCCGAGGTGGGGCTGTTCTCCTCGGATCTGCAGCGCACCCTGCGCACGGCGGATGAGGTGGCCGAAGCATTCCGCGTGAAGCCGGTCCTGGATCGCAGGCTGCGGGAGAAGTCCTACGGCGAGGCGGAGGGAAGGCCGCAGGAGTGGCTCGACCGGCGCTTTATCCCGCCGCCGGCTGCCGGGGAACGGATGGACCACGACGAGGGCGTGCAGGGTGCGGAGACCAAGGCGTCGTGGGCGCGGCGCATCTACGCAGCCATGGACGAGATCCTGCGCACCCCTTGCGAACACCAGATCAGTGTGACCCACGGCGGCTCTCTGACGTGCGTCGTGGCGTCCTGGATCAAGATGCCGATCGAGTCAGCCGGCTATGCCAGTTTCCGGGCGCCCTCCGGCAGCATCACCACACTGCGCGAAGACGACTTCTTCCGCAACCGCCAAGTCGTCAGCCTCGGTGACACCCGCCATCTCGACTCCGCCCAGACTGGCTGACCTCAACCTGACCCGCTTCGACGGCCCGACGCCCTTCCGGGCAGCGGGCCGTCCCATGGTCCCGCGCAGTCCATGCTGAGCGCGGCGAGGGCGGTGAGCTGTTCGGTGGTGAGCCTGTCGTGCTTCGATTTGGTGTTCGAAATCCGTGCGCTCAGGTTCACGATCACCGGCTCCGTCTCGCCGCCGACCGCGATCTCCTCGCTGTGGCTGCTCCGGCTGTCCATCCGGATCGGGCGGCTGCGCCGACAAGCCGGTGCTTCCGGCTGGGCCGGGAGGCCACAGGAACCGGCGCCCGGCCCTGAGGCCATGGGGCGGCCTGGGCCGGGCGGTGGCGGTCGTCATGGATGAGCTGGAACAGGCGGCGCAGTGGCGGGCGGAGGACGATGAGCCGCCTGGGGTGTGGTTGTGGCGGGCGGGGAAGGGCCCGGCTCTGCATGTGCGGATCGATGGCCGGTGGCTGCCGTCCTCGGTGCTCGCCCGGCTGGCGTACGGGGACGGCCGGGTCGCGTACCAGGTGGTCGTGACGCCGCCGCCCAGCGGCGGGTACGAACGCACGTACCGTTGGCCGCAGAAAGGGAAGCTGCGGCCAACGTCGAGAACCGACACACCGGCGGCCCGCGTGATCGGGCCCGCGTGATCACGGCGTCATCGGGGGAGGCTGCCGTACCGCAGGTGAACAACCCCGAGAGACGCCCGGAGACCTCACCGGCCCGAACCCGCCTCGGAGGCCCCGGTGCTCCCCATTGAACGCACGCATTTCGTCACCCCGGCGGTCGTGTCTGCCGTTGAGGGCACCGGATGAGCCTTCATTGGCTGGAAGGGACGGTGGGCCGGGCGTGGCGGGCGTGGGTCAGTCGGGACCGGCCGACGATTTCCGCGCTGTTCCTGCTCAGCGGCGTCGCAGCTGGCAGTCTGGCTTCCCGGCTGTCGGCGATGGCTGACGGGCTGCGGTTGGCCTCTGGTCAGTTGGGCTTCGCGTTGATGGCGCGGGCCTGCGGCGGGATCGTGATCCTGCCGCAGGCCGGCTGCCTGGTGTTCCTCTTTCTTGGGGTGAGCGTGGGCTTGGTCGGCGTAGCGATCAGCTTCGCTGGTCGTGGTGTTTGAGGCCGGGTTGGGCGAGTTGATTTTGCCTGGCCTGCGCGGGCTGTGGGCGGCGGCGCGTTCATCGGGTCCGGCATCGGCGCGTTGGCGGCCGTGTGCGGAATCGGCTGCCGGGCTAATCTGCGGGCCGCTGCGGGTCTGTTGCTGCTGTTCAACCTGACTGCTCCGTCGGCGCTGCCGGGCGCCCGGCAGCGCCGACGGAGCAGGCGGACGCCACCGCGGCCGTCGGTGCGCGCACGCCGACGCCGCAGCCGCAGTCGTTCGGGGCCCCGTGCCGCTCCGGTTCAGTATTCCGGCCGGCAGGGTCTTGCTGATTGGCCTGGTTGGGTTCTGTGTCTGTTTCGCTGAGGGCTTCACATCCAGTTGGATTGCCGGTCCACCTCAACCGCGTGGTGTGTACGAGTCAGGGTTCGGCCGTGATCGGCTGCACCGTCTTCGGGTGCACCGTGGTGGCGGTCCGGCTCGGCAGCGATTACTTTGTCGGCCGGGCCGGTCCGGTCACTACGGTGCGCACCAGCGGGATCGCCGCTCTCGCCGGGGGTATGACGGTCGTTGTGGTGCACGGCTTCACCGTCGTCATGGTCGGGTTCTGCTCGGCGGCGGTGTGGCGCTGGTCGGCCGCTCTTCCGTACAGGTGCGCGAGACAATCACGCTACTGGGCAGCCGAGTTGGACTCCGGCCCCGGGAACGGGCAGGACGGTGAGCGGCCGGGAAGTTTGCCGTGTGGGACTCCACAGGTGTCATCGTGGAGGACAGCCTTGCCCCGGGGGCCGCCGGACCGGTCCCGGTACGCACCTGCCGGCCCATGGGTGAGCCCACCCCGAGGCGCATGTGGTGTGCGGTGAACTGGCGCGTTGTGTAGCTGTGTTCGTAGTCTCGGTGGATTGCCGGCCGGCAGGTGACGGCGTCAGGTACTCCGTACCGATTGGCGATGTCTACGCCGCATGGTCTGCGCTGTGCGAGTGTGGCCTTTCGGTCTGCCCCGGGAGTTTGCCGATTGTTGTGGGCAGGGCCGGCGTGGGAGCCGTACTGGCCGTCGCAGCCGTGTTGCGCGCCCGCCCTGTGGAGCCCGGACGTTCCGGGGAAGCGCCCGGGGGCTCCACAGGCGGCCGTCAGCACGGCTCGTTTGCCGTGCTTCCTATGCCGTGTTTTCTACGGTGCCGGCCGGGAAGAGCGTCGGTGGACGAGCCAGCCGGAGGCGATGAGGAGGGCGGCCAGGGCGGTGAGGGCGAGGGCTGTCACGCCGGTGGAGGCGAGGCTGCCGCCGCCGTTCACTACCGTGCCGGTCCCGGTCGTGCCCGAGGTGCCTGTCGTGGCTGTTTCCCCTGTTGTGCCTGTGGTTCCCCCGGTATCGGTTCCGCCCGTTCCGCTTGTTTCACCTGCTCCGCCTGCGGCTTCGGAGCCTCCTGCGGTGGCCGTTCCGCCGTCGGTTCCACCGCTGTCGGTTCCCCCGGCGTCGGTTCCGCCTCCGTTGGTCTCCCCGTCGTCCGGCCCCGGGTCCTGGCCGCCCGCGTCCCCGCCGGTGGCACCACCGCCCGCGTCGCCGCCGCCTGTCGTCGTGCCACCGTCCGTCGCGCCGCCGCCTGTCGTCGTGCCGCCGCTTGAGGTGTCCTTCTCCGTGACCGTGAGGGTCACGGGGACGGTACGGGTGGTTCCCGCCGCGTTGGTGAATTCGGCGCGGTACTGGTAGCCGTCCTGTGTCGTACGGGCGGTGAAGGTGTACGTGGTGGCGGTGGCGTTGTCGATGGTGTTCCAGGTCTGGGCGCCGTCGGGGCTGACCTGCCACCGTACGGACGGCTCGGGCTCGCCCTCGGCGACGGCGGTGAAGGCGACCGTGTCACCGGGCTCGGCCGACCGGTCCACCGGTGGTTCGGTGACCCTCGGCGACATCCGGCGGTCGAACTTGGTGATTTTGCTTTCGGCCGGGCTGGTCACGTAGGCCGTTGCCCCGCCCGGCGCGACGGCCACCGATGCCTGGCCCGACTGGCCGTGGTTGCCCGGCAGTACGGTCGGCTCGGCGGTCTCCTCGAACGTCGTTGTGTCGTAGACCGTCAGGGCGCCGTTGTTGTCGTCGCCGCCGCCGGTGTGTCCGTTGTCCTGCCAGACCTGGAACGCCCGTCCGGTGGCGGTGTCGAAGGCGACGGCCACCGCGCGGTCCTCCCCTTCGATGACGGTCAGGGGGTTCGCGTCCTTGTCGTAGATGTGGACGGCGTTCCCGATGCCCGCCCAGACGTTGCCGCCGGCCGGATCGGTCTTGATGAACCAGAGGTTTCCGGAGGGGAGTTGGGCGGTGGCGGTCACTTCGAGGGTTTCGGTGTCGATACGGCTCAGCTGCCCGTTCGCGTAACCCGACCAGGCGGCACCGCGCGCGGTGTCCACGCCGAGTCTGGTGCCTCCGCCGAGGGTGAGGGTCTTTGTGGGCGTGCCGGTGGCGGTCTCGATCTCGGAGAGGAGGGCGCCCTGCTGGACCAGGACCGTGCCGGGACCGTGGCCGGGCCCCGTGGCGGTGACGGTGGCGCCGCTGAGCCAGACGCCCCGCGCGCTCTCGTCGCCGTCCTGGGCGGTGCCGATGCCGCGCAGCGGGTAGTGGAAGACGACACCGTCTCCGGCGAGCGGCGCGGCGATCTGGGTGACCCGGCGGGCCGCCATCGCGCCGCCCGCGCCCGGTGCCTGGCTGATGTGGCTGCGGACCGTGCCGTCCGCCGGGTCGAGTGCGTACAGCCCCTGTTCGTTCGCCGTGGTGTCGGGGACGGTGTCCGCGCCGACGTACAGCTTCCCGGAGTCGGGGTGCAGCAGCAGGTCCAGTGGCTTGCCCGCGCTGGTGAACTCGGCCGACTGCCGGTAGTCGACGGTGCCCGGTGGTACGCCCTCGCCGATGCCGCCGTCGCCGCCGCCGGTGCCCTGCCCGGCGAAGGCCAGGGGGATGCGTACGTCCTGGGAGCGGTCGCCGCTCGCGCGGTGGTCGACGCGGGTGACGACCGAGCAGGTGACCTGGGTGCAGTCGAGGCCGTCCCCCTTGAGCGCGACACCGATACTGATGTCGAAGGTCCCGCCGTCCCCGTACGCGGTGGCCATCTCCCCTTCGTACGTATCGCCCTTGGGGACGATCCACTTCGAGGAGCCGGTGCCGCTCGTCATGTCGGCGCCGCCCAGGCAGGGGCTGGGGATGCGGCCGTCGCCGTTGTCCTTGCAGAAGGCGACGTAGATGCCCTTGGTGGTGTCGTACCCCTCGCCGGTGACCCGGATCGTCTCCCCGGCCGGATCGAGGCCGGTGGAGGCGGAGACGGTGAGTTTCTGGCCGTCCTCGCCGAGCCCGGTCCTGGGCGAGCCGGCGGCCTGTGCGACCGAGCCGGCGGTCACCGAGGCGAGGACCAGGGCGCCCGCCGTGAGCAACGAGGCGGAGCGGCGCCGTCCGTGCGGGACGCCAGGTCTGAAAAGTCCGCTTCCCGGGCGGATCCGGGAAGTCGTGTTGTGTCTCATGCGGTTCTCCCACCCCAACTTTGGTAAGGCAAACCTAAGTGTCTCTCCCTTTCCGTTGTCAACAGAAGGCAAAGAAAATCCCGCCAACCGGGCAACGGCGGACGAGAAGGGCAGCCGTACGGTCGGCGGGAAGGCCCAGCTGTCGTCGGGGTTCCGACGCCCAGCAACCGCCTTGACCGAACGCCACGTACGTTGCGCCCGATAGGGCTTCGCGAGGTCGCGCGCCCGACCGGCCAGAGAGCGCACGGGACTGCGCCGCCTCGACGCTGGTACCGGTCCGCGCACCGCCGTCGCGGTCGTTGAGACGGACCAGGCCTCGCCTCTGGTATGTCTCATGAGACAGGCGGCGTGGCCCTCGAAGTGGGTGGTCTCAGGGAAGCGCCTGCGTTCACGCGTTCACGGAAGAGGAAGAGAGCCGGGGTGACCTGGTCAGTCCACCCCGGCCCGCGGAGAAGACGTCTGCACAGGGGAAATGGCCGGTGCTGTTGGCTCGCACCAGGCTGACGCGCGTATCGGCTGGTTCGAGTACGGCATCACGATCGGTGCAGCGTCGTCGCAAGGGGTACGCGGCAGAAGCCGCGGTCTTGCTGCTTCGTTTCATCTTCCATGAGCATCGAAACCACAAGTGCCAAGTGCGGATCTTCGCGCACAACGAAGCATCACTGGCTCTCTCCGCCGTCAGCTCGGCTTTGTAGTGGAGGGCCGACTGCGTGAGCTACCCGTCCGGGTGGTATCCCGGCCCGCCGATGGACGCTTCCGCAGGTCTCGGCGGCCACATGACTTCGATGCTCCCGGCGTTCACCTCGCCGGACTCCTGGAGGCGGTTCACCTCGGCTGCGTCGGCACCATACAGAAGCCGTGCGACAGCCTCGACCATCGGATCACCAGGCGGCAGGAAGCCGGACTCTGTGGACATGATCGGGAACTCTCCCATCTCTCAGTTCGGGCTCGATGAGAGGCGCGCGGACATGCACTGACGTTGGCTCAGGATGCGAGGGCTTGGAGCAGACAGCCGCCGATCCGAGGGGCCGAGACGAACTCGCGGGCCGCTCCGTTGGCTAACCGACACAATCTGCTGACCTGCGGCTATGAGCGTTTCTGCTGGGACGGCTTCCCATCTGGATCAAGATCGTTTCCCTTTTGCCTGGTCACCGAGGTTGCCCCTCCCGGAGTACGGTCCGCGGCCGACCTCAGAACCGTACGGAGAACCCCGTGCGCGGTGTCCCCGGCGAGTTCTGGCTATTCTTCCGGGCGAGTCCAGGTCTGGGCGAGTTCCGCGACCCAGGTGGCCGCCGCGTCGGGAGCGGGCGGGGGAGTGCCGACGACAACGAGTTCGGTGATGCCCGCTGCGTCGAGCGCGGGAAGGTGGTCCGGGGTGCCGTCGCTCAGCGCTACGGCGACGGTGAGCTCGTCGAAAGCGCGACCACGGTGGGAGCATTCGTCGGCGAGGGCGGCGATACGCGCCGGAACGTCGGCCGCCGGGATGTCGAAGCCGTACCAGCCGTCGGCGAGCGTGACCGCCCGGTGCAAGGCCGCGTCGCTGTTGCCGCCGACCACGACCGGGAGACGGCCGCCGTGCAGCGGCTTCGGGTTGACCCGGATCGCGTCGAAGCGGGTGAACTCCCCTGTGTAGGAGGCCGGGTCCTCGGCCCAGAGGGTGCGCATCGCCGCGATGTAATCGTCGGTGCGCCGCCCGCGCCCGGCGAAGGGGACTCCGAGCGCTGCGAATTCCTCGGCCGACCAGCCGGCCCCGACCCCGAGGCTGAACCGCCCGGCGGAAAGCACGTCGAGTGTGGCGGCCTGTTTGGCGACCACCACCGGGTTGTGCTCAGGCAGCAGGAGCACGCCGGTGGCGAGTTCGATCCTGCTGGTGACCGCCGCCGCGAAGGTCAGGGCAAGCAGCGGGTCCAGCCAGTCCGCATCCGCGGGCACGGCGATCCGGCCGTCCGCGGAGTAGGGATAGCGAGACGCGGGCGCGTCCACGAGCACCACGTGCTCGCCGCACCAGAGCCTCGCGAAACCGTGTGTCTCCGCGGCTGTGGCCACCGCACGGATCACCTCGGGCCGGGCACCGCCACCGATACCGAGCGCGTGCAGTCCCACTCGCATCCTCCACCTCCGAGCGTCACCCTAAGCGCGAAGCACGGATGGCTCGGGAGACGTGGCCCGCCGCGCGCGGGCATACCGTCCGAACGAGCGAAACCACCCGCCCCGGGCCGCGCAGCGAGCGCCTCTGGAGCCGATGCCGACTCTCCTCAAGGCCGACGATGACTGGTCCCGGCCACCGCCTCGGGCGCGCCGTCGAACAGGTGACGGCGCGCCCGGCACGATGCCTTCATCTCGGCGTGCGGCGATTCGCTTCCGCTCCTCGCCGGGGACGAGAGCGTTGGAGTGGGTCCACCACCCGCTCGACGGTGCCGACGCGGTGGTCAAGACCTCCATCGAACGCTCACCAGGCACTCTCGGCCGTCCGCCGGTCCGGCCCCCTCCGAGGGGGTACCCCGCCCCTGGAAGCGCCCGGACGTCGCCTTCTGTGACTGCCAGATGGCGGGGTACTGGTCACGGACCGGGCTGAGCGACGCGATGTGCAGGATCGTCGATTCGGCGTGCCAACGCGCCCCGATCGAGTGAGTCACGAACCGCAACCAACATGACAGACCGTCAGCTCACTAGACTCAAAAACAGGCCGCTGACCAGGGGAAATGAAGAACCGCAACTGCAGTACTAGGCGGGCACCCAAGATGCTGGTCCTGAAGCAGCACCCCTCCGAACTAACCATCACCGGAACGTGATACGTAGCTCGCCGACCACTTCCAGGGCGATGAGCTGGATGCCGGGCAGCGGGGACTCGCGAAGGCGTTTGCCTGCTCCGCCCGCCTCGTCGTGAGGGCATTGGCCCCGCCGGCGAGGGCAAGACCACCGCCCTCCAACTCGTCCGCGACGCGGTGGCGGCCGGTGGCGGCCGACTCATACCTCTTGCCCCTCCTCACGCGCGATGAAAGTCCTCGAAAACGAGCGACAGCGACACCGACCACAGTAAGAACCGCGCCCGCCGCAAAGCCGCCATGGACCAGCGCACCCGCACCCTCCTGCCCGCGCTCCCCGCCCTGGTCAAAGCCGTCGAGCGCCAGCTCAAAGACGCCCAGACGTGTCTCGCTACCGGACGGGAGACCCCGGCCGGAGCCCCCTTCACCACCCCGGCCGGCGAGACCCTTCTCCGCCGGGCCGGGGTGTCGTCCCGGGTTTACGCCGACGACCCCGCCACCGGCCGGCGCAGAGACCTGACCGTCGAGGAAGAACGCGCGTTCTGGGCCTGGGCCATCGTCGAGGTCCTCCGCCACACCGGCATGCGCATCGAGGAAGCGCTGGAGCTTACCCACCACAGCTTCGTCGCCTATCGGCTGCCCACCACCGGCGAGATCGTGCCCATGCTGCAAGTCGCCCCGTCCAAGCTCGACCAGGATCGGCTGCTGCTGGTCTCGCCAGAACTCGGCGAGGTGCTGACAGCGATCATCCACCGCGTCCGGCGCGGGCAGCAGGCCATGCCCCTGGTCGCCGCCTACGACAGTCCGGAACGGCTCTGGAGTGCGCCGATGCCGTTCCTCTTCCAACGCCGCTGCGGCCCGGAGGACCGAGCGATCCCGCGCAACTACATCTACACCTGCCTCAACGACGCCCTCGCCGCGAGCGGGCTCACCGGACCCGCCAACGAGCAACTTCGGTACACGCCGCACGACTTCCGAAGAATCTTCGTGACGGACGCCCTCCGCTCCGGGCTGCCCCCGCACATCGCCGCCCGCATCTGCGGCCACCGGACGGTCGACACGACACTCGGATATGCCGCGATCTACCCCGAGGACGTCATCAACCACCACCGGTCCTTTATCGCCCGCCGCCGAACGCTGCGGCCCAGCGAGGAGTACCGCGAGCCACCGCGCAGGAGTGGCAGGACTTCCTGGCCCACTTCGAGCTGCGCAAGGTGGCGCTGGGCGTCTGCGCTCGCGACTTCGGCACCCCCTGCGTCCATGAGCACGCTTGCATCAGATGCCCCGTCCTACGGCCCGATCCCGAGCAGATGCCCCGCCTGAAGGAGATCCACGCGAACCCGCTCAACCGGCTCCAGGAGGCCAAGGAACAGGGCTGGCTCGGCGAGGTCGCCGCGATCGAGGCCAGCCTCGCCGCCGCCGAGCAGAAGCTCGCCGCCATGCGCGACCTCGCTGCCCGGCACGCCACTGTCCACCTGGGCATAACCGACTTCCGCACCAGCGCGGGGCTCCTCAGCGCGGAGTAACCGGGGACTGAGAGTTCTGTTCATTGACGTGCCTCACAAGCCGTTCGAGGCACACCGACACGTGCTCCCAGCGCTTCTCCAACCAGGGGCGTGCACCCTCGGCGGCCCGATGCCGCACGTTTTTACGCAGATCCTTCAAGTCCTCCAGAAGCTCGGTCGTGGACGGTTCGCTGTCGTGGGCTCCGTGAAAGAGGCCAGCTTCGGCGGCCGCGGCGATGAGCTGGGCGAAGCTAAGCTTCTTAGCCCGCTTGTTCACGAGCTCCTCCAGGACAAGCTCGCAAGCTGTGTGGAGTTCTTCAAGGAGCACTTCGGGAGCGATCTCGCCGAAGTTCCAGGCCACGATTAGATCCTCTGTGACGGAGAGCCTGGCGTGGAGTTGCGGGGCAGACGGACAGTCATAGTCATACGGCGGGTAGTAGTAGCTGGTCTCTCTGACGCCTCTCAGGACCATGGGGCCGTCCTGCTCGACGTGCCGACCCCTCAGCATCATCTCAGCCAATCCGCGGCCTATTCGAGCACGCTGTGCTGGAGAGAGACCTTCGACCGGGCAGCCCTCGGCAACGAGGGGAAGGTCCCGCTCAAGGCGGTAGCCCAGGAGATCAATCGTGCGAGAGTGGCCATCGACGCGGACGATACAGCGGCGTGACTGGGGATGTCGCCACCGCCATGAGAGGCCGAGCTTGTGAGCCCTGGCCCGTCCGGCCGACAGGCATACGCGGACGATCGCTTCCTGCGCTGCCGTATACGTGAATTCAAAGTCGAAACCAGCCATACCACTTGTTCTATCGCAGAGCGGCATGGCTGAGGGGGCTTGCACACCGAACTCGCGCCCCCACGGCACACCCATGCAACCGTTACTTTGGGTGGCCGAGGGTGCGAGTGTTTGCCAGCCTGAAGCCAACCTGCTCAGTTCGGATAAGACCAACTTGGCTCGCTCGGCCTGGTCCTCAACGCCATCGTGCTCTGGACGACCCGCTACATTGACGCCGCCGTCGCCCAGCTCCGTGCCGAGGGCCACGAGATCCGGAACGAGGACATCGCCCGGCTGTCCCCGCTCAAGCACCGCAACCTCAACGTGCTCGGCCGCTACAGCTTCACCGCCTCCACCCCGGCCGCCGGCGCACTGCGGCCCCTGCGGGACCCGGAGGCACCGGAACTCGACGACGACGAGGACGGCTCGGGGCTCACCCGTGTGTAGCCCCGGCAGGAGTCGCAGGAGCGAGGTGTGGGGCTCGGTTGTCACACCCCGAGTCCCACACCGATTCCTGTCTCTGGGTTAGATCAGATCGATGCGTTCCTGGGCGATGGGGTAGCCGACCCTCGCGAAGTGGGCAGCCATCGGAACGTTGGTCTGGTCAGTCCCGGCCACGATGCGGTCCACACCCTCGTCAGCGAGCTTATGAGTGGCCTCGACGAGCAGGTCATAGGCGTATCCGTGGCCGCGGTGCTCGGGCACGACGCCGATGTAGCCGATGAGAGGGTCTCCGTAGTTGCGGGCGGGGACGCTCAGGCCGACGAGTTCCCCGGCAGGGTTGTAGGCAAGGCGCCACCACTCGCGCGGGCTTGGCAACCAGTGCAGATGGTCCAGTTCTTCCCGGGCGGCCACCTCCAGCCCTGATGCGGCGACGGTGCGGCGTACATGGGCGTCGAGACTGCCCTGGTGAATACGACGGAAGACGTCAAGGATCGCCGCGTCGTCGGGCTCGGGACGGAATTCGAGGCGGCCCGGGCGCGCGGGCACACCGCAGTCCGGCGTCCAGCGGTAGCGGAACCGCTCGACCAGAGGCGACATTCCTGCGGCGATGGCCGCATCGATCCGGGCCTGAGCCTGCTCCCGGAGTGCGGGGACGTCGCGCCAGCCGGGCGGCAGCTTGAGTGAGTACTCGGCCTGCAGCGGCGAGACGTGGAGCAGTTGTACGGCTGCACTGGCGTCCGTGAAATCAAACCAGTCCAGAGCGACCGGCTTGTTGTCTTTTGGCCCGGCCCACCAAGCTGCCCGCGCAACGACGACGCCGTCACGCAAGGCCACCCAGGTCCACTCAGGGCGGTACTTACCGGCGGCGGCCATCCCGCTGTAGGTGTCGCCGAAGGCGGCGAAGCCGACCAGGCCAGGATCGGGCAGGGATTCGAAAAGTGCTTCCTCGCCTGTGGCGAGGGGGCGGATGACCAGATCGGTCACGTGAGAGGTCCTTCCGGGTAGCGACGCGCTCCCTTCAGATCCTCGGCGTCCTCGGAACAGGGTGGGAGCGCATGAGAGTCAGCTGGCTCACGGTTCCCACCTCCTTTTTTGCGGTCGAGGACGCGAGCGGAGCGTAACAGCGTGATCGAATGACCGACAACAGTATTTGACCTGCCGCACGCACCACATCTCGACCCGCTCGCCCAAACAGGGCCTGCCGTCCATCGGAACGCAATCCGGCGCCACCGACGACCTCAGAGCGACGAGTGTCATGCACGGCCATTCTCATAAATGGTCATCTGTGAGAGTTCTGCGAGAGCCCCCCGCAGTGATCACGTTTCCGCAGGTCACCGCTCGCAAAAGTCCTCTCGAAACCGGCGCGTTGTGCGAGGCGCTTCTGAGAGACTTCCCGGATGGACCTCACGCCCGATTGGGCCGCATTGGCGGTATAGCGTCACGACTGCCCGAACTGTGACGCGCCCGCCGGCTCAGCCTGCCGCACCCATGGCGGGAAGACCGCCGCGAAGTACCACACCCCGCGCTTCGTCCTCGTGCCCGCGCTCCGCGAGGAACTCGAAGTCCTCGTCCCCGCCGACCGCCACCCCGGCAGCATGTGGAAGCAGGGCCCGGCGCTCGCGATTGTGCCCGCGCCCCGTACCGAGCGCCCGGTCCGAATCGGGTACGCGAGGACGTCGACCGCCCGTCAGGAGCTCGCGAGCCGGCTCGAAGCCCTCTACTGGGCGGAGTGCCACAAGATCTTCAAGGAGCAGATCAGCACCCGGGTGAAGATCCGGCCCGAGCTGGAGAAGGCGCTCGCCCTGGCCCACCAGTTCAAGGAGGCCGCCCCCGAGACGCCCGTCATCCTCACGGTGCACGAACTCAAGCGCCTCGCCAGAAACGCGGCCGAGCTGATGACGCTGTCCGCCGAGCTCCAAGCCGGCGGCATCCAGCTCGAACTCCTTACCGGCCCGCTCACTGGAATCTACGACCCCAACGGCATGGGCGCCATGTTCTTCGCCGTCCTGGCCGTCGCCGGGCAGATCGAGCGCAACTACATCCGGGAGAAGCCCCTCGAAGGCCAGGTCATCGCCGCGTCCAAGGGCAACTGTCGGGGTACGACCTAAGGTGGCTCTGGCAAGATTTTCGTAGCCGGAGATCGTCCCGGGGCGAGGGTCGGCCGGTCCGCAGCGGGGCAGCCTGTGATTGTGCTCTATTGAACTGGCAATTCTGTTACCTCAGTTGATCAATGTGCTGGTGGTCTCGGCAGACGTCTCCGATGCCGTCGTGACGGTCCGCGCCCGCACGAAGTCCGGTACCCCGGGTGGGATGTACGGGATGCGGTCAGCTCAGCGCGTGGTGTCACAGCCGATATGTTCGGCGCCTCGCCGACGTCACTCTCGGAGGCCGGCCCCTGCGCATTGAGCTGTCCGTACGCCGTCTGTACTGCGAGAGCCTGACCTGCCCGAAGGGGACCTTCGCCGAGCAAGTGCCGGGGCTGACCGTGCGCTACCAGCGGCGTACCCCAGAGTTGCAGGGCCTGGTGGAGGCCGTCGGCGTGGTACTGGCCGGCCGCGGGGGTGCCCGAATGCTGCGGATCCTGAACGTCGCGCTCTCGCGGTGCACGGTCCTGTCCCAGCTGATGCGGGTGCCACTTCCACTACTGGAGACACCCCGGGTGCTGGGTGTGGACGACTTCGCGCTCTACGACGGCACCTACGGCACCCTCCTGGTCGACGCCACCACCCGGCTCCCCCTCACTCTCTGGAAGGGACGCGACGCGGAACAGCTCAGCCACTGGCTCCGTGAGCACCCGGGTGTCGAAGTCGTCTGCCGCGACGGATCCCTCACCTACCGGCAGGGCATCACCAGCGGTGCCCCCGACGCCGTGCAGGTCAGCGACCGCTTTCACCTCTGGCAGGGCCTCTCCCGCCGCGTTCAGGACATCGCCTCCGCCCACCGCGGCTGCCTGACAGCAGCGCTGCCACCGGACAGGGAGACCGATCCCGCACCGGTCGAGGAGACCGCCGGGAACACCACGGCGGACACCCGGGCCGGGCGCCACGCCCGAAGGCTGTTCGAGGCCGTGCATGATCTGAACAGCGCCGACCGGAGCCACAGCTCCGTGGCCCGGGAGCTCGGCCTGGACCGCCGCACCGTGCGCAAGTACGCCCGGGCCCGCACCTGGCAGGAAGTGATGCGCCGCCCGCCCCGTAAATCCTCCACCCTGGACCCCTACCTCGACTACCTGCAACAACGCTGGAACGAGGGACAGCACAGCGCGAAGATTCTGCACGAGGAACTCCAAACCAAGGGCTACCTTGGCCACTACCAGCGCGTGAAGATGGCCGTCGCACCCCTCCGGCGGGGACTGCCGCTGGACGAGCCACGCGAGCGGCCGCCCTCCCCACGCGAAGCCGCCCGCTGGATCACCACTCATCCGGGCCGACGCGGCCCGCACATCAACGACTGCCTGCCCCGGCTTCTCGATCACTGCCCCGAACTCAGGCACACCCACGATCTGGTCCGCCGGTTCGCCAGCATGCTCGACAACCGGGACGCCACACCCATGCCAGCCTGGTTGGACGACCTCGCGAACAGCGGACTGGCCCCTCTCGCCGGCCTCGCCGGAGCTCTGCGCGAGGACCGCCATGCCGTCGCCCAGGGCATTACCACCCCTTACAACTCCGGGGTCAACGAAGGTCGCATCACCGACGTCAAGCTGCAGAAACGCCTCATGGCCGGACGCGCCGGCGTCCCACTCCTCCGCCACCGCGTCATACTGATCGCCCACCTCCGCCGCCGCTACGCGGACCGGCCGACCCTCGCCCCGGGATGATCTCCGGCTACGAAAATCTTGCCAGAGCCCCTCAACCCCGTCGAAGGCATCTGGTCAGTACTCCGTCGGACCACCCAGGCCAACACCGCCTTCACCGACCCCGACCACCTCATCCGCCAGCTACGGCACAGCCTCCGCCAGATCCAATACCGCAGCGACATCATCGACGGATGCCTCACCGGGACCGGCCTCACACTGACGACACCACGCCTACAACCTCAGTAACTGGGGCTTCATGCCTCCACCGCTCCGGCCGTCCAGCGCGCCGACCGCTTCGCCGTCCATATCCTCGGCGCGGAGCACGTCCCCCTTGCCCGGCGCTTCGCGCGCAGCGGCACGGACCGCTTCGTGGACACCGAATGGACCCTGCTGTCCACGGGCTGCCGCTGCTGTCCGGCGTCCCGGCATGGCTTACCGCACGGATGGTGCTGCGGCAGCAGGTCGGTGACCACCTGCATGTTGTCGGTCAGATCGAGGCTGGTGGCGGCCATGCCCAGGGGCGGGCCCTGGTCCATCACGACGGGGCCTTCGCCACGGCGACGGAACTGTGACACGCACGGCCACTGCAGGTCGGCACCCTCGGTGAGGCGGTTGATGACGGTACAGGCGGTGTCGAAGACGAACTCCACCATGGGGTGGCGGCCGAGGGCGGAACCCTGCGCGCACTGGCGAGGCAGCGTGGAGGAAGGCCGTGGCCTCTCTGCTGTCAACTCTGTTGAATTCTCCCCTCCCAGGGAGGGGAGAATTCAACGCGAGAAACGCCCTGGCCAACTTTTCCGGTGTGGTCGCCATCGCCACCGGATCGGACGGCATCGCGTTACAGACCGGGGCTGTCACATGGTCAGTCCGTGCCCGAACGGGAAGACCGGGTACGTACTCTCCTGCGGGACGTCGGGGCGGCCCAGGCGGACCTCCTCCATGGACCGGGGAAGCTGGAACGGAAGCCTGCCCTCGGCACGGGCACGGCCGAAGAGGACGTCCAGCAGCGCACGGTCGCTGGTGCCGTAGACGGCGACCAGTGCGCCGGCCCGCTCCGCGATCTCCGGAATCACCGCCGGGCGCTCCAAGTGGATGGCCACGACCGTGGGCAGGGCGTCCAGCAGTGCCAGGATCTCCTTGAGCCGCTCCGGCTCGAAGTCCAGCCGGCCCGCGTGGAAGAACGCCTCGAACCCTCCCGGCCGGGGCTCGAACGGTGTGCCGAGGCGCAGCACGGCCAGGTCGGCGTCGGCCGGGTCGGCGACGACCTCCCCGTAGGCGGCGGCCGTCCCGGGGTCGACGCCCTCCAGGTAGAGCTTCGGTCGTCCGGCGAGCGGAAGCAGTCCGCTGTCGGTGAGTACGGTGACGGCGCGCTGCTGCGCGGCGTGGCCGGCGGCGCGGAAATCGGCGTGGCCCACCGTCCGCTCCGCGACGTCCGGGTCCACGTAGCGCCGCTCGTCGAACAGGCCGAGACGGAACTTCTCCGTGAGCAGCCGTCGCGCGGAGACGTCGACGCGCTCCTCGGAGACTTCGCCGCCGCGGACAAGTTCCACGATCAGCCCGGGGATGTGCTCGCCTCCGAACTGGTCGGTGCCGGCGTCAAGGATCTTGCGGGCGCGCTGGGCCGGAGTCAGGTCCTCGGCTCCCCAGGCGCGCGCCGGGAGCAGCTGGCCGAATGCCTCCCCGTCGCTGACCAGGCCCCAGTCCGTCACGACGATGCCCTGGAAGCCCAGCTGTTCGCGGAGCAGGCCGGTGACGATGTCCTTGTTGAATCCGAAGCCGACCTCTTCGTACGGGGTACCGACCGGCATGCCGTAGTAGGGCATCATCTGCGTGGCCCCGGCGGCGATCGCGGCACGGAAGGGGCGCAGGTGGTAGTCGAACCGGCCGCCGGGGTATACCTGCTCGCGGCCGTACTCGAAGTGCGGGTCCTCGCCGTCAAGCTGCGGGCCGCCGCCGGGGAAGTGCTTGACCATGGCGGAGACGCTGTCGTGACCGAGGGCCGCGTCGGTGCCGGGGCCGCGCAGGCCCTCTATATAGGCGGCGACCAGGCGGGAGGTCAGGTCGGCGTCCTCGCCGAAGGTGCCGTTGATACGGGACCAGCGCGGCTCGGTCGCGAGGTCGATCTGCGGGTGGAGCGCGAGGCGGATGCCTACCGACAGATACTCGCGGCGCACGGTGTCGGCGTAGTCCCGGACCAGTTCAGGATCGGCGACGGCTGCGAGGCCCAGGCTCTCCGGCCACTGGGAGAAAGGGCCGGAGAGCATCGCGGTGCCCGGGTTGTCGGTGAAGGAGTGGCGCGGGTCGCTCGACAGTGTGACCGGGATGCCCAGTCGGGACTGCTCGGCGAGTTCCTGGAGCCGGTTGTGCCACTCGGCAATCCGCCGGGCGTCGCCGGATCCGAGCAAGTTGAAGTGGGTCATGTGCAGGTCGCCGACCATGTGCCGGGCGGTGGGTGCGGGTGTCCGCGCGGGGTCCTCGGACAGGGTGCCGTCCGGCTCCATGGTGAGAATGGTCTGGAAAAGCAGGCCGGCCTTCTCCTCCAGGGTCATCCGGGCCAGCAGGTCCTCGACGCGTACGCCGACGGGCTGGGCAGGATCGCGGTAGAGGGCGCCCCGCAGAGGGGATTCAGGATTGACGAAACCGGTGTTGCTCATGAGGGTGGCGTCCCAGCGGTAGGGAGAGGGCGGTGGGGGGTGTCCGGTCAGGCGACGGAGCGGACGAAGCGGATGGCCGTGGCCCCGAGGAGGGCGGCGACCGCGCCGAAGATGTAGAGCGCCGTGTAGTTGGTGTGTGTGGCGCTGCCGATGGCGAGGAAGAACGGCGCGACGACGGGTGTGAGGTTCGGCTGTGATGTCACTGGGATGTTTGGCGTTGTATGTCACTAACGTGTAGGTATATTCGCGCTGTTCAGGGCCAGTTGGATCGGCCGATCATGGTGACAGCTCTCCGAATATTGCAGTGACGTGGAGCCGCATCGGCCAGCGTCGTGTTCGACGTATCTCCTTTGTCTCTCTGGTTCTGACGGAGCCGTCTGGGCGTGCGGAGTGCGTCCGGCGGTTCTTGGCAGGTACTGCGGGGGAGTGCGACGCCGGTGCCGGCGTCGCGGAGCCTGGCTGGTCCAGATTCCCGCAGCGGTCCCGAGGGTCCTTTAGCACGTGCGTCCATCGAACTGACGGGAACGTTCTGCTGCCACTCGTCTGAGTGAGCGGCTGGGCGGGAAGCCCATGTGTGGCTCATAGCCTCGCATCAGACGCATTCGTCACACACATACGTCTGGCTGAACTGACCTGTATGCAACCGCTGTTCGTTGTTGGAGGCTGTACGTGATCACCGTGCCGTTGTCCGCCCTCCCGTTTCGCGGGTGCCGGCACCGGTGACGAGACTGGATGGTGCCTTGGAGACTGCGGAGACGGGCTTGGGGCGGCATCGGGACGAGTTGCGGCCCGCTGCTGTGGCCCGGCTGCTGCGGTTGCGTGGGGCGGGGGAGTTGACCACCGCGCATGTGCGGTTGGTCGCCGAGTCAGTGGACGTCAGCGTGCGGCAGGTGTGGCGCTGGCTGGCGCAGGCCGAGGAGACCGGCAGCACGGAGAAGCCCGAACGCAGGCGGTTCCGCATCACCGACGAGATCATCGAAGTCCTCGCTGACCACCAGGGCAACGTCAAACGCGCTCACGAGCACCTGGTGCGTGCCGCCAAGGCGGCGGGGGAGGAGCCGATCGGTCTGACCACGCTGCACGACGCCATCGCCCGTGACCTCGACCCCGGTTTCATGGCGGGCCTGCGGGAGGGCATTCCGGCTGCTCGCGGCTTCGACCCCGCCTTCCAACGGCCGGCGGTAGCCCGGAACCATGTGTGGGAGGGGGACCACAAGCAGGCCCCGCTCGTCGTGATGATGCCCGACAAGAAGCTGTCGAAGGTGTGGGTAACGTGGTTCGAGGACCGCGGTACGGGCTATGTGATGGGTTGGGCGGTCACCGCCGGCTCCGCGCACCGTGGCTCGGTTCTGGCGGCCGTGAGGGCGTCCGTGTTGCGGGAGGATCCCTATGGGCCGACCGGGGGACTGCCTCAACTCGTACGGGTCGACGGCGGCGCCGACTTCCTGTCCAAGACCGTCCGGCGAGCTTTCGGCCTACTCGGCGTCCCGGTGCACCGGGTGCGCAGCGCCCGCCACAAGGGCGGGATCGAGCGGCTGAACCGCACCAGCATGACCCGCTTCTTCGCCGACCTGCCCCGCTACACCAAGGCGCCTCGGCTTGATCACCGCCGACGCCTCGGCGACCAGGACCCGCCGTTGACCTTCGAGGCATTCGTGGAGCGCCTGGGGGAGTGGGTGCACGAGCACAACACCAAGCACGTGGTGAAGCGCACCGGGGTGACGCCGCTTGAGGCGTGGCTGGCCGACCCTACAGAGATCCGGCCCGAGCCCACTCCGGCCGAGCTGCGCGCGTTCATGCTGGAGAGCGATCACCGGCCCCGGAAGATCACCAGCCACGGGGTGGAGTTCGCGGGCCGCTGCTACATGCCCGAGAACGGTGTCGGCCGGATCGGGGTCGAGGTGCGGGTGAGGTGGATGCCGCACCACAGCCACGAGATCGACCTGTACACCTTCCGCGGCGACCGTTACCTGGGCCGGGCGTTCCTCAGCGACGAGGCCACCGAGGAACAGCGCGCCAAGGTCCTTGACGACCGCCAGGAGCACAGCGCTGCCCTGCGCCGGGCACTGCAGCGCTCCGGTGAGCGCAGACGCGACCGGTATCTGCCTGCTACCGAACCCCAACTGCCCGTCCAGGCAACCCGCATGACCAAAGAAGAGGCGCTCGCCGAACTCGCGGGCACCAGCCATAGAGCGCCTGCTGCTCCCCGCCGACGCGCGGAGCCGTATCAGCCCCTGACCCCCATCCCGGCCGGCTGGACACGCCCCGGCCAGGCCACCGCACTCCCGGATTCCGTCTTCGGAGGACGCATGACCACCACTACTGCCGCGCCGCAGCAGCCGCCCGAGCCGGGGGCGCCGCGCCGTCCGGATCTGCGCCCGCAGTTCTTCCTCGGCCTCGAGGACTCCTCGTTGGTCGCCACCGACACGCTGCTGCAGATCAAGGACACCGTCGTCGACACCGTCGAGTCGAAGGCGATGTCGGTGATCTACGGCGATGCGGGGCTCGGTAAGAGTTTCGGCACCCGGGCAACGATCCAGGAGATGAATCCGGATCTGATCCTCCCGCTGGACTTCGCCCGCTCCCGCCCGGGGCCGAAGGATCTGCGCGAGGAGTTGTTCCATCAGATGAACCTCTCCTGCAAGATGCCGGGGACGCCGACCGCGTTCGACAAGCTGCTGCGCGAGAGCCTGCCCCGGCGCCCGTATGTGATCGTGTGCGACGAGGCCCAGCAGTACCGGCGGGAGAACTTCGAGTTCCTGCGCAAGCTGTGGGACAACTGCGACCCCAAGCCCGCCATCCTCTTCGTCGGCGGCCGGGAGGCGTACGAGACGCTGCAGAGTGACCCGGCGCTGGCTTCGCGGATCTACATCCGCCTGGAGATCCTGGCGATGATCGAGGAGGAGATCCTCAAGACTGTGCCCGACTCCCATCCGGTGTGGAAGGGCGCGGACGAGGCGCTGCTGAAGCGCATCGACACCCAGTACGCGCTCGGCTCCTTCCGGGAGTGGGCGAAGGTCACCAAACATGTGATCAAGGGGATGGAGCACTTGGGGGCCGACAAGGTCGACGACGCAGTCGTGGACTGGGCCCTGAAGCGGTGCTGACCACCCCGCCCCCGCGCTCGGCGTCGGCCGGTCCGGGCCCGGCCGGCGCTGCCGAACCTTTCACCGTCGTGCAAGATGCCGTCCCATCCGGCCTGCACTTCCTCGCCGTCCCCGGGGTACGCGCTCTGCTCACCCCGGGCATGCTCGCCGTCGGTGATGCGCTCGCCGATGCCTGTGCCCAGCGGCGGTTCCTCTGCGTGCTGGGTGATGCCGGGGTCGGCAAGACCTTCGCCGTCCGCAGCGTGGCACACCGCCTCGGCGGCCACCTTCCGCTGGATTTCCGGGCTCAGCCGGTGCCGGCGGACCTGCGTGCCTGCCTCCATCGTGAGCTTGGTCTGCGCGGTGAACCACCTGCCGACCCGGGGGCCGCCGACGCCTGGATCCGCCGTGCCCTGGCCCAGGGGCCGAGGATCGTTGTGGTCGAGGACGCCGACCGGCCGTCGGCGTCCTGCTTCGAGTACCTGCGCTTCCTGCACGACGACACTCCCGGCGGGCTGTGCGTGGTGCTCATCGCCGCGAGGCGTGGCGAACGCTCCTTGCGCGCCCAGCGGATGCTCGCCACCCGTAGCGCCGGCTGGCTTCACATCTCTGCGCTCACCCGTGACCAGATACCCCAGGCGGTTCCCGTTCTGCATCCGCTGTGGCAGAGCGTCGCGGCCGGCGACCTGCAGGCGTTGGACGCCCGCCTCGCAGGCGGCGCTCTGCGCCGCTGGGCCGTGCTCACCCATCACACCCAGCGGGCCCTGGCAACCACCGGAGCGCAGACGCCGGACCAGCACCTGCTCAAGGCCGTGGCCGACCGGATCGAGGGCGGACCGCGTCCATGACCACACCCACGCTCTCTCCCGCCACCGCTCCGCAGGCCGCCGCGCCGCCGTCGGCGGCTGCGGCCGCGCGGCCGGTGAGGCTGCTGCTGGACGGCGATGACGACCACGCGGTGCACCGGGCCGCCTACCAGTGGGCCGATCCCGCCCGCGGCCGGATCACCGTCGATCCCACCCCGCACACCACCAGCCCGGCCTACCTCGCGCTGGATGTGCTGCGCGCCATGGGCCGCGACGGGTTCTCCCGCCCGGAAGCCGAGCGGATGTCCACCGACCCGGCCTGGCGGGCGGTGACCTGCTGGACCCTGGTCACCGACGTGCACGAGGCGATCGTCCTGCGCGCTCACCGCCTCACGGTGGAGCGGCTGCGCCGCCTGGCCGCGTGGCGTGCGGACACCGGCATCCGCCTCACGCTCCTTGCCCACATCCCGGAGCCGGCTGACGAGCAGCGCCTGCGTGAACACCTCACAGCCGCCGGACTGGTGGACGTGGTGACCGTAGGCGGCACGGCCGCCGTCCTCGGCGCGATCGGCCCGGCCGCCGTCGGCCGCCGCACCGGCCCGCCCCCGCGCGATCAGGTCTACCCGCTGCCGACGGTGCCCCGTAGCGGGGTGGCCGCGTTCCGCGCGGACTGCTGGCGCCGCCAGAACGCCACGGACTTCGCCCACACCGACGGCCAGTACCGCGCCGGTTACGCCGCCGCCCGCACCTGGCTGGCCCGCACCCGGCCGCCCCGACCCGAGGTCACCGTTCCCGCCGAAGGCCCTGCCGCACCCACCCCCTGGAATCTGCAGGAGACGGAGGCGTTGCGGCTGTTCCTGGCACGGTTGACCGTCTCAAGTCCCAGCCCGCAGCACACCGTGGCGCGCGTGCGCGGCGCCCAGGCCGGCTTCCTGGCCCGCTCGGTGCTGCTCAACGTGCCGGACGACCTCACCAGTTGCGCGGGACCGGGCTTCACCACCGTGCCCCTCACTGCGCGCGTTGTGCACACGATCACCGTGCGCCTGCCCAACCCGCTGCGCGCCGCCGCGGTGGCGGCCCTGCTGTTCACCGGCACCGCCACGTCGCTGCTGTCGATGACCCAGATCGGATGCGTCGACGAGGGCGGCACCACCGTGGCCATCGACCGCGACTCGCGGATCCACATCGGTGAACCTCCCGGACCCCGGCACATGTACGCGATCCCGCCCCGCGCCCGCCCCCTGCTGCGCGCGGCCGTGGAATTCCGCCGCCGCACCCCGCGCACCGCCAACCATCACGGCTTGTTCGCGAACTGCTTCGGCACCACGCCACGCCTCGATGCCCTCATCGCCGACGCCGGGCTCGCGATCCCCGCCCTGGCCCACCCCCACGTGGGAGACAACTGGCACACCGCCGCCCGCTGCTGGCACCTGCACACCCCCGCGCCACCCGCCCCTGATGCGATGCCGCGCCTTGGGGAGTTACGCCCGTGACCGACCAACTCGCGCCGTCCGGCGGCACGTCCGCGGTCGTGTTCGACCTGATGCTCCTGCGGACACGCGCCATGGAGTGCCGGCTCACCGACGAGGACCTGACCGCGCTGACCGGCATACCCACCGCCGACTTCGGCACCCACCTCACCCCGCACACCCTCCCCGCCGCGACCCTGTTCACCCTCGCCCGCGCCCTGAACACCTCCGCGGAATCCCTCCTGCGCCAGTCCGGACCGACCCGCCGTCCCGCCCCGGAGGCGGCCGGCCACGCCACCGTGCTGCACGCCGCCCTGCTCGAGGCCGACCGCATCCACCCCGACGACCTGGCCTCCGCTCTGGAATGGACCCCGCACCGCCTGAAGCGCGCCGCCACCACCCTGGCCGCCCACCTCGATCAGCCCAGCAGCCCCCACCGGCTCCTCCACACCGACACCGTCATCCACCTGACCACCATCCCCGGCCTGCTGGGCCCCAAACAGCGGCAGAACCTGCACAACTCAGGCCACACCGCCGCCTCCCTCGCCCCCGGCGAGGCCGCCGCCGTCACCCGCCTGCTGCACCACACCGTCACCGGCCTTCCTGCCGACATGTCACCCGAGCAGATCCCCCGCCTCGCCAACCGGCGCCTGCTTGCCCCCTCCGGCGAGCAGCCGGCTCCCCATCCGGACGTGTTGTTCGCCCTCGGCCTGGCCGCCCATCCCCTCACCCGGACAGAGGCCGCCGCAGACGGCCCCGCGTCGGCGCCCGCCGCTGCCACACCGCCACCACCCGGAGCGCGATGATGCCGTTGCCCCGTACGGCCACCGTGCCCGACACCACCATCACCGGCTCGTGGAAGCCCACATGGTCACCCGGCCGCGCCGGCCCCGGCCTGCCCCCGCTCACCGTGGTGCACGACCCGCACGACGATTACGCCTTCATGGCCGCCGCGCTGGCCTCCCACACTCCGGCGCTGGGCCGTGTCACAGTCCACCCCACCGCCGTGGCGAGCGCTCCCGCCTCCCTGGCCCACGACCTGCTGCGCAGCATGGGCAAACACCTCCCGCCAACCGGCAGCGAGGACGGCACGTACTGGACCGGCAACACCGAGACCGCCTGGCGTGCGGTCGCCGCCTGGGTCTTCTCGCTGCGCATCGGACATGTCATCGTCACCCGGGCACATCGCATCAGCTCCCGGCACTTCGAGTACCTCTTCGCCCTGCGGGAGCTGACCGAAATCCGGCTGACCCTGCTGTGCAACGGCCCGCTCCCACCGGTCCTGGCCGCCGCCCTCGCCGTGCTCCCGCATGAAGCGGTGCACGGCCTGGCCGCGCACCGCCGAGCCGTGGGTGCTCCCGCGCCGGCTCCGCTGCTGCCCGTCGGCCGTTTCGCGTGGTGGGAGGCGGACGGGCAGTTCCCGCCTGATGAGGGAGAGCCGTGCTTCCTGCTGCCGGTGCGGCGTGCACCCGGCCGCGGTGAAATCGAGGCAGCGGCCCGCCGACTGGGCCGCGCGGTGCTCCCGCTGCCTGCTGCCGGCCGCTTCCCGCCCGAGCCCGATGAGCACACCGCGCTCCTCGCGTACAGGCTTCACGCGCGTATCGCTCATCCCGTCCACGCCGCGGCGCTGGCGGTGCGCATCTTCACCGGCTGCCCGGACGGGCAGCTGCAGCTGCCCGCCGCGCACAAGGCTCCGCCGACCCGGCCGGAGCGTGACCGGGAACGTCGGACACCGTCCTGGGCAGGGGACTTGATCGAGGCAGCCCACCGCTTCGGGCACCTCGAAGGGCGAGAGTGCAGAGCCCGCCCGCTGCGGCTGAGCCCCTGGGACCAAGCAGGCGTGACCGAAGCGGCCCACACCTGCGGCATGGTCGAGCACCAGGCGCCCCGCCCGAGCCGGCACCCGGCCGCGAGCCCCCCCGGGTTCCCCACGGCCGCCTGCCGCACACCGGAGCGCGGGCAGCGCACCGGAACCGAACCGGGCAGCATGAGGCGGGTACGCGCCCAACGGCCCGCAGACAACCAGGGAGCAGACGATGGCCGAGCCAGGGACAGAACTCTTCGAGGCGATCCGCCGCGACCACCGCGCGGGCGACAGACTCCCCAGCTCCCTGGCCGCCCGGCACGGCGTGGACCGCCAGACGGCCAAGGAGGCGATCTCGACCGTGCTACCCCTGCCGCAATCCCTCCCGGCCGACGAAGAGGGCCTGGACGAGGCCCGTCAGTTCCTGGATGCGCTGCTGGAAGAAGACCAGGCCAAAGCGCCCGACAAGCGCCGCTCGGCCTTCGGGTTGTATGAGCAGTTGAACCTTCGTACCGACGGACTTCCGCTCTCCTACCGGTGGGTGTGGCAGTACGTCACCGATCGCCGCGCCCAGCACGCCGACATCAGCCCACCGCAACCACAGACGCGGACCTGGGCGGCAGACGTCCCCTCCGACATGCCGGAGTTCGTCACCGACCTGATCACCAGCGCGGTGCGCCACCTGGCCGAGCTGAAGATCGAGGGCACTGCGCCGGCCGCGACCGGTGTCGAACTCGGCATGGTCTCCCTCGGCACCGCCAGGGCCCGGATCGACCAGGCCCTGTGGGAACTCGCGCTGGCCGGACGCCGCGCCGGGCTGACCTACGACCAGATGAGCGCCTTCACCGGCATCCCCGAAGACGACCTGGCCCGGCAGACCGAGGACTACCACCGCCTCATGACGACCTGAGCAACGCCGCGGCCGGATCTCTCCTGGCCGTTGTCCAACCGAGGTCCCGTTCGTCGAAATGGCCGGCGAAGACGATCACCACGTGGATGAGTTCCCCCTCCTCGGCCCCCTGCAGGACGCGCTCGGTGGGCTGTCCGCGCAACTGTCCCCCAGCGGTGTCGGCTTCGGTGAGCCAGCCGGCCGCGACCGCAGTTCGGCGTGCTCGGCGACACAAACACCGGGATAGTGCCCGGACTTGTGCGGGACGTCGGGCGGTTGCCCGGAGATCTCTGAGACTGCCCGGACTTCGCCGAGTGTCCTGTCCCAGATAACTGTGGGCATGGTGGGCCTCTGACCTGCGGTGCCTACGATTGAGAGGGACAGGAGGAGCCCGCTCGTCCCACTCAACGGTAGGCAGCTGCCTCGGGGGGTGTGTCAGCGGGCTGCGAGGTTTGCGAGCAGCTCGGCGGCGGGCTTCGGGTGGACGAGCCAGCGCAGGTGGCTCCCCTCGAGTGTCCGGACGTCGAAGAGGTTGTCGGGTGTGAGCGCGTCGGCTTCGCGAATCATGCGGTCCTGCACGGCGAGTGGAAGGCTGGCATCGTTGGCCAGGCGCACATAGGTCTTGGGAATCCGGCCCCAGGTCGTGGCCTGTGCCCGGTCGGTAGACGTACCGACATCTAGGTTCTCATCGGGCTGGAAGGTGTTCAGGAAGGTCCGGAACTCGTCATCGGTGAGGTCGGCGGCGAACGCTCGCTTGAACGCGGCGAGCGCTGCCGGGTCGGCGGTGCGGAAGTTGGTCCGGAGCAGACCGAGTTCGGCCGGGTTCCCGACGAGTGTGGCAGCGAAGGCTCCCGCGTCGACGTCCGCCATCTCCGGCTGGGCGTAGTAGTCGCTCACGTCCAGGTCGATGGGGCACCAGGCGGAGACGTAAGCGATCCGGTCGATCAGCTCGGGCCGGGCGTTGGCGACGGCGGTGGTCGTGATGCCGCCCCTGCTGTGGGCGACGAGGATGGTGGGCCCGTTCCGCTTGGCCCGTTCGAGGGCTTCGATCACGCGGGCGGCGTTGTCGGCGAGCGTGATTCCCTTGATGCTCCCCGGTTCTGCGGCGAGTGCGTCGAGATCCTGAGGAGCCTGGTAGGTCGCGGGGAAGGTCGCCTCGAATCCGTGCCCCGGAAGGTCGACCGCGACCGAGCGGTGCCCGAGTAAGGCGAGCTCGGCTTGTAGCGGCGCGAACGAGAACGAATTCGCGAAGGCCCCATGAACGAAAACGAATGTCGGCAGATTCTGCATGCCTCAGCCTCCAACAGAACGATCTTCGGAGCAAGATCAGGGGTTCAGGAGGGCTTCGATCTGTCTGGCTGTGGCCTCGATGGTGGTGCTGAGCCAGGTGCGGCTGGTGCCTCGCAGGGGTGCCTGCAGCGGGAAGCGGCGGTGGAATTCGGCAATGGCTCGGGTGACGACGAGAAGGTCGTGGCTGAGGACCGATCGCCTCCAATGACCTGATGCGAACAGGCTGATCAGCGTGATGTGTTCGGGGTATCCAGCGGCTTCCAGCCATGGGGCCTTTTCGTCCGGTTCGACGGTGGGTGCCTTGACCACGACCAGGTCGTGGAGGAGTTCGGCGCGGTGGGTGAGCCGGTAGCGCCGACACCTCGCGCACATCCACCCGGGCCTCCGGTACGACGCCGACCAGCCATTACGACCGTAGAAGCGCCGTGACCGCCGTACCTACACAAGACCGGAAACCTCCGGAACTTGCCTGCACATGACCGGGACCCAACCGCACATGCCTACAGAAGAGCGGGACTGCCTACACATCGCGGAGACAGGACAACCGTGCTCGCCGACCGGCGCAGAACCGTGGCCGCATTCTGTACGCGTTTCGTACGCCAAGCGTACGCGAATGGTGCGTTTCGTGGGGTAGGGTTTTCTCAGGAGGTGTTTTCATGTCGGAGTTGTTCGATGCGGTGGACGCGTTGCTCGCGTCCCGTGCCGCGCTGCCGGTGCCGGCGGAGCGCAAGCGGCTGCGGGCCCTGCACGGGCTGACGATTGACGAGGTGGCGACCGCGCTGAAGGTGCGGCGGGCCACGGTCAGCGCGTGGGAGTCGGGCAGGACCGAGCCCCGGCCGCCGGAGCGGGACGCGTACGCCCGGCTGCTGGACAGGCTCGCGGAGCTCTACCCCGCCGACCCGGCCGCCGCTCAGGACGCTGCGGCGCGGGCCGCGCTCTCCGGCGCGACCGCCCCGGAGGAAGCGCCGACCCTGTCCACGGGTCCGGCTTCCGGGGCTGCGGCCACCGCGGCCGTGAACACCCAGGCCCCTGCCCCTGTTGCCCCTGCTGTGGCAGCCGCGCCGCGTCCGGCGCGCGCCAACGGGACGTCGTCGACGTCGCGGCGGCCGGGGGCGAAGAAGGCCGCCCCGGCCGGAACATCGGCGGGCGGCGCCGACCCGCGCTTCGGGAACGGGCCGCTCGCGGTCGTCGACGTCGATCCCGACGGAAAGGTGCTGGCGTACTGCGTCGGCGGCCTGGTCCTGGACACACCCGCCAAGTCCCTGCCGTCCCTGGTGGACTGGACGCTGCGCGAGGCGAAGCTCGGGCAGCCGAAACTGTCCGGGCCGGGAAGGCCGGCCGACCCGCTGCTCGTGCTCACCGAGGCCGCACTGGAGCGCTACGGTCTGCCGGTCGCCCTGAGCGATGAGGAGCGGTTGGCCGGGCGGCTCCCGGAGAGCCACAAGATCATCAAGCAGCTGACCCGTGCGGAGTGGAAGCTGACGAAGCGCGGGTTCGGGCCGTGGGCGCGGATCTACCGCCCTGCCACCGGCTCGGAGCGGGCCTGCGTGCAGTTGTGTATCCCGTCCTGGAACGCGCTGGACATCCGCCACTGGGGCGATGCCGGGCAGCTGCCTCCGGCGGAACTCGCCCGGCTGCTGGGTGGGTACGCGTCGCGGGTGATGACGCCGCGCGGATCGACCGCGGTGACCGGCCTGGAGCTGATGACCGCGCTGCACCCGCCGACCCGCGCCTCCGAGCCGGACGCCGACGGCAAGCGGCACTCCGAGCACAACCCCGGCTCGCTGGGGAAGGACCCGGTCGACTGCGCGCCGTGCGAGGCCCCGGACGGGCACCCGCTCCTCAAGGATCTGCCGCGCTTCCACGTCCGCGGCCCGGCGGAAAAGCTGTTCGAGGAGGCGTACGACTGGGCCCGGCCGCTCACCGACGCCGAATGCCTGCGCCGCGAACTCGTCGGTCTGGACGTGAACATGGCGTTCGCCGCCGGCGCGAACGGCCTGACTGTCGGCCTGGGAGCACCGGCGTATGTGAAGGACCCGGTGTTCGATCCGAAGCTCCCGGGGAGCTGGCTGGTGGACCTGTCGCATGTCGACCTGTCCCGGGTGAAGGCCGGCAAGGAGTGGGTGGAGCTGGACGGCGCGCTGCTGCCCAGCCCGTTCACACCGAAGGGGGAGCGCCCGGAAGGGCCGGCCTGGTACGCGACACCGACCGTGGCCTACGCGGTGGAGCTGGGCTACGACGTCGCGCCGACCGAGGCGTACGTCCGGTACGAGAACGGCCGCTACCTGGACGGCTGGTACCAGCGGCTGCGCGACGCCTACCTCGCCACGATGGCCGACCTCGGTGTCGCCGCGGACCTGCCGCCGCAGGACTTCCTGACGGCGATGGACGGCTACAGGAGCCGCGATCCGGAGCTGGCGATCGTCGTCTCGGCGGTCAAGGCGACGGTGAAGGGCGGGCTGGGCAAGCTGCGCGAGCGGCCCCGGGGCGAGGGCTGGCGGCCGGGCGAGCCGTGGCGGGCGCTGGCGCGGCCGACGTGGCGGCCCGACATCCGCGCGGCGGTCATCTCCCGTACGCGGATCAACCTCCACCGCAAAATCGTCAAGCACGCGGCGTTCACCGGGCAGTACCCGGTGGCGATTCTCTCCGACTGTGTCGTGTACGCGGCCGAGGGCCCGTCGCCGCTCGATTTCCTGCCGTACCGGGAGGGCAAGGCACTGCCGGGCGGCTTCAGGCTCGGGGTCAACCCGGGCCTGGTGAAGCACGAGGGCACGCAGAGCGTGCTGTGGGGCGAGGGCGTCCGCGAACAGTTCGACGCCCCGGAACTCAACCTCGCCCGCTACATCAAGGACGGCACCGTCACCGACAACGACACCGGGGAGTAGCAGGCCATGAGCACGTTCGGGGACGGCCTCGACAGAGCGGTGCAGAAGGCGTTCACCCGCCCGGTCCCCAAATCGGCCGGCGCGCAGATGCGTTACCTGGTCAGACAGCACAAGGGCACCAGGGCGGTCGCCCAGATGCTGCGGGTCTCCCAGCGCACCGTCGAGCGGTACGTGAAGGACCAGATCAAGAAACCCCGCCCGGACCTCGCCGCCCGCCTGGAGGCCGAGGTCAAGCGGCGCTGGCAGCCACAGATCCGCGCCAGGGCCCGCCGCGACGCGGCCACCACCGGCGGCATCGTCATCGACACCCGCGCCCGCCTCGGCTACACCGCACCAATCGGCTCGACCGACGAGGACCGCGTACGGCACCTCACCCTCGCCCTTCCACCCCGCCACGCCGCCCGCCTCTTCGCGGCACAGGAACAGGGCGCCGACGACGAACGCCTCCGCGAAATCACCGCCGAAGCACTCAAGGAAACCTACTTCCAGGACGGCGGACGCCGCGCCGGCTCCCTGGAAGAGGTGCGCTTCACCGACATCGAACACCTGGAATTCGACCTCTAACACGGACGCTCAACGTGGGCCGAGCTCAACATCTGTGGTCGGGTAGCCGACCACAACATCTGTGACCAGCCCCGCACCCAGGCGTTTCCGGCTCACGCAAGGTCCTCCCACGTCCACGGCGCGGCAGCGTCCCCCTCGGGCTCACGCCCGAACCGGAACCGCTCCCGATGGTCATCGATCTCGATGAACGCGGTGAAGTTCCCCGTGGCGGGAAGCCGTGTGACCAGGATGGTCGCCTGTTTGTCCGCCTCGCTCTTGCGCAGGCTGTCCAGCAGCATCGCCGCGGCGTGCGGGTCGTCGAGGGGTGTGTGGGTGGCGGCCCATTGGGTGGGGCGGTGGTCGGTTGGGTGGAGAGCGTGGAGATGGTTGACGAGGGCGGCCGCAGCTTGGGGGTTGCCGTGGGTGGTGGCGTTTTTGTGGAGTTGGGCGGCGTCCCGGTACAGGCCTCGGTTGTGGGCGGCGTCGCCGAGGGCTGCCTGGTCGGTGGGGTGGGCGTGGGTGGCGGCTGAGGTCCAGAAGTCGATCGGGGGGATTGTGTCGGCGCGGTCGTGGCGGCCGTACTGGTCGAGGTAGTCGGCCAGCTGGTACTGCGGCCCCTGTACGGGCCGGCCGGCTGCGGGGCCGGTGGTGGTGGGTGCTGGGCGTTGGTTGCGGGTGGTGGTGGTTTTGACGGGGTTGAGGATGCCGGGGATGCCCCGGCATTCCTGGGTGACGTAGCCGAGGGCTTCGGGCAGCCAGTCGTCACTGGTGGCGTTCGACTCGGTGTCGTTGAGGTAGCCGGGGGCGGCGGCATGCAGCCAGGCCAGGGGGATGTGGGGGCCGGCGCCGAGGCGGCGGGCGTCCATCGCGGCATGGATCAGTGCCAGGGTGATACCCCGGGCCGACCTGTAGCGGTCCATCAGGACCGGGACTCCGGCCAGGTACTGGGTGACCTGGGCGTCCTGGGCGCGTTCGGCGGCTTCCACGAGCCGGGGATCGCCACCGTCCGTACCCTTCAGTACGGCCAGTTCGGCGGGGGTGAACGCGTCGGGAACATTGATTCTGTGTCCGTACAGCAACTCCTGTGCCTGGATATGCCGGTCCGGGGTCGTACGGGTGGTCAGGGTGTCCCAGTGTTCCGGCCACAGGGTGGCCAGGACGAGTACCGGGCCCCGTGCCGGGTCGCGTAGCAGCTCGCGCAGTCCCGCGGCGACCTGTTCCCCGAGTGGGTCGGTTTCCAGGTAGTGCTGGGTCTCGTTGAGCCACACCACGGTCCTGGGGGCGACGTCGGCCAGTCCGGCCAGGACGGCGTCGGGGCGGGTGGGGGCGAGGGGATGCCACAGCCGCCAGCCGTCCGGTAGTTTCCGGGTCGCCTCCCACAGTGCGCGGGTCTTGCCGGTGGAGGAGGTGCCGACCAGGACCGCGATGCCGCTCTGCCCTGCCTCGGCCGCGGCGATGACCGTGTCCAGCCGCGTGTCGCACTCCCGCGGGACATGGGGAGGCAGCACCGCGAGCCGGTCGCGGGCGGTGGCGGTGTCGAGGGCGTGGTGGACCCCCAGGTCGGTCACGGCGAGGCGCTCGTCGAATTCGGCGAGCGGCCGCCCCACACCCGTGGCCATCCGGGCCGCGGTCCACAGATCCCGTACCCGGGCCGCCAGATCCTGCTTGTCCCACCTGGCCTGTTGAGCCAGGGCCATGGCAACCGAGACCACATCGGCCTGGCTGAGCAGTGCCGGGTTGATGATGCAACGGCGGACGGTGTCGCGCTGCGGCGACCCCGGCATGTTGTTGTCCACGTTCATCGCGATCGTTTCGACGATCGTGTCCAGGCTCGGGGTGTCCGCCTCCACATACACCTCGTACAGCAGGTCGCTCAGCTCCCGCAACGCGGGCGGCCACCCCACCCGGGCCCGCTCCACCGGCCGCGCCCGCCTGACCGGACGTCCCTCTTTGTCGCTACTCATCGCACCATCATTCACCGCCCCGGTACCCGGCATGGCCTGAACAGGCATGACAGCAGTACCGGTTGGTGCCTCGTCGCAACTCGTGGATGCTCTCCGCGCGGGCCTGAAGGTGGTCACAGAGCCGGTCGGCTCCCCACCCGCCGACCACGATCCGTGGAGGTCCCATGCCCCGCCAGCGCCCGACCCGCCCCGAGCGCCCGACCCACCGCGCACCCGCCCCGCCCGCCCCGCCACAGAGCGAAGAACCGCTGCGAGACGCCCACACCGCAGATACCCCCCGACCTCCGTACGCAACGAGCCCAGGGCGCGAAAACCATGAAGGACACGGGCCGATGACCATGTCCGCCCACCAGCTGACGAGGAACACCACGATGCGCCGCACGGGGGCCGGCGTGCTCGGCACAAGCGCCGTGGCCGCCGTCACCGGCGTCCTGAAAATGGTCGACGCCCCCTGGCCGGCCGTCGTCACCACGCTGCTCCTGGCGCTCGTGGTGGTCCTGGTGCTCGGCCTCGCCCACATCGTCATGCCGGACCAGTCCGAACACAAGCGCGACCTGCTGCACCTGTGGCTCCGGCAACGTGGGCACAGGGCCAGGGCCAGGGCCAGGGCCGAGGCCAGGGCTCTTGGTCCGGCCGGTGCGACGGTCGTACCGCACCGCCACGCGCTGCCCGGCCCCTTGCCGGAGGCCACGGCGGGTGCACGGCCACCGGTGCGGCGTGGCCGCCGGCGGGGCGGTTGGCGGGGCGGCCGGTCTCCTTGTCCACCGGGGTGACGCCGGGGTGATGCCGGGCAGGCGGCGGCGCGAGCGGGCGGCCGGGCCGAGCGGCCCGGCCGCCCCGGCGGTTGCGGTGGCGGTGGGGGAGCGGCGGGTTGTTCGAATGAACGCCACGGAGTCCGTGAACACCACGGAGTCACGGAGCCGTGAACGGGGGCGTATCTTTGCCCGTTTACCTCTCTTCACCTGCGCATGTTGTGGATGATGCTGGGTCATGGGGCGGCAGCCGGTGGGTATGGACGAGTGGGTGGAGTACGGGACGGTGCTCGATGACGAGCGGGAGCCGGTGGCGGGAAATCGGGGTGCGGTGTACTGGGGCTTCATGTTCCTGCTTCAGCACGGCACCCGCTTCGGCCGTGTCCCCCGGGGGTGTTCCGGCTTTCCGGGCGGGGTGACCGGCTTCGTCGCCCGGCAGACAACAGCGCCGGTGCCGGTGTCGGCATTGGGCTTCGGGCTGTACGGGGGGACCGGGCGGAGTGCGGAGTACCAGCGTTCGCGGATATGCGGTCACCTGGGTTTCCGGGTGTGCCCGGTGCATGACCCGGACAAGGTGACCACCTGGCCGGTGGTCCACACAGCCGGCGCGGAACGGGATGCGGGTCGGGTCCGTGAGGAACTGCTCAAGCGGTTCCGGGAGAAGCCCGTGGAGCCGCTGTCCCCGGGCAGGATCACCCGAGCGGTGTGCCCGGCCGAGCACACCGCGCAGGACGGTGCTGCCGGGGCAACCGACCTGCAGGAGGCGGAGGACGCCGACGGGGAACCGGCACCGGTGCTGGCACCGGCACCGGTGAAGGCGATGCCGGGGAACACGAGCCCCCGGCCCCCACGGCCAGGCGCGCCCGGACCCGGCCGCCGGGCCCTCGCCGCGCGGCCGCCCGGCCATCGCCGCCCCGGTACTGATCGGGGAAGGCCGGTGACCGGGTCACCTGTCCTTCCCACGGCCGCGCACGGCCCGGATCACCTCGGCGACCGCCCGCAGGACCACGGCGCGGTCCCGCGATGCCGTGTCCTTCAGTGCCACCACGACGATCAGTACCGCCGCGCCGGCCACGACCAGCAGGCTCGCCACTGGAACCAGTACCACCGCGATCACATCCATCGTTCTCCCCTGTCCTTCCGGCCGCCTGCAGCCGGGCGGCCGGGATCCACTCCAGCAGCGCCGCCCGCCAGGGCGAAGCCCTACCGGACTTGCCGGACGAGACCCGTGTTGTCCCAGGTCAGCGGCGTCGGTGACCTGTCCGGTACCGGATCCGCCGGACACCGAGCCGGCGACGGGAGCCTGCTGTGACCGCGTCCGGGGGCCTCAGCGCCGGCCGCCGGGCACTGAGCGATGCACTGAAAGGACTGCTCAAGCAGGCCCTGCGGGGGCGTTCGCGCACCCAGGCGATCGCCAAGGCCAACATCCACCTCGCCGAACAGAATCTGCCCGTGCTGACGGACAAGCGGGTCAGCGACTGGGTCAACCTGGGTACGCCGACCGATGACTTCACCCGCCTGTGGGCCCTGGTCCAGGTCCTGCTGGACTGGACACCGCCGGCCCCGGGCGCCGCGGGTGCTGCGGGTGCCGACCGGGCCGGGGCAGCGCAACGCGCCGCCCGCAAGGCGTACTGGAAAACGCTGTGGACCCAGGCCAAGGACAGCCCCGCCCCCGCCCCCGTGCCGGCCCCTGCCGTCACGGCACCGGCGGAACCCCGCTACCCCCACCACGCCGCAGCCCGGGTCCCGGTGTCCTTCCCGCACCAGATCGGCGTCCTGCCATTACGGGCCGCCCGCTTCCAGGACCGCCTCGTGCTCAGACAGGCACTGGAAGACAGCACGGTGGCGGTACTGGGCGGGATGGGCGGCGTCGGCAAGACCCAGCTCGCAGCAGACCACGCCCGCCACATCTGGCAGCACGGCCGGCTGGACCTGCTCCTCTGGGTCACCGCCGCCACCCGCCAAGCCGTCATCGACGCCTACGCCCAGGCCGGGACAGACCTCCTCAACGCGGACCCGGCCCACCCGGAACAAGCCGCAGCCGCGTTCCTGGCCTGGCTGGAGCCCAAACCGGGCCCGGCACCGCGCCGCTGGCTGATCGTCCTCGACGACGTCGCCGAGGCCGCGGACCTGCACGGTCTGTGGCCCCCGGCCAGCACACACGGCCGCACCCTGGTCACCACCCGACGCCGCGACGCCGCCCTCAACGCGCACGGGCTCCCGGTCCAGGTCGACCTCTTCACCACGGCCGAGGCCACCACCTACCTCACCGCCGCCGGCCGCCACGAACCCGACGACCAACTCGCCGCCCTCGCCGAAGACCTGGGCCACCTGCCACTGGCCCTGTCCCAGGCCGCCGCCTACCTCACCGACACCGCCCTGGACTGCACCACCTACCGCACACGGCTGGCCGACCGGGCCCGACGCCTGCACGACCTCCTGCCCGAACCCGGCTCCCTGCCCGACCAACAGCCCGCCACCGTAGCCGCGGCCTGGTCCCTGTCCCTCGAACACGCCAACCAACTACGCCCAGCCGGCCTGGCCCGCCCCATGCTGCACCTGACCGCCATGCTCGACCCCAACGGCATCCCCGACACCGTCCTTACCAGCACACCCGCCCTCAACCACCTCACCGAACACCGCACCACCAGCGCCGCCGCTCCCGAACACGGCCCGGACCGGACCACGCCGGTCACCACCGAGCAGGCCTACCAGGCGCTGCGGGCCCTGCACCGCCTGAACCTGATCGACCACACCCCCGCCACACCGCACCAGGCCGTACGCGTCCACCAGCTCATCCAACGCGCCGTCCTCGACCCCCTCACCCCCCACGACACGGCCACGCTCGCGAGAACCGCCGCCGACACCCTGACCGCCGCCTGGCCCGAGATCGAACGCGACACCGCCATGGCCCAGGCCCTACGCGCCAACACCGACGCCCTCACCCACCACGCGCCAGACGCACTGTGGCAACCCGACGCTCACGCCGTACTCTTCCGAACCGGCCGAAGCATCGGCGAAAACGGCCAGGTCACCGCCGCGATCAACCACTTCCAGCACCTGGCCCACACAGCCGACCAACGCCTGGGCCCGGATCACCCCGACACCCTGACCGCCCGCGGCAACCTTGCCTCCTTGCGGGGGGTGGCGGGGGATGCGGCTGGTGCGGCTGCGGCCTTCCAGGAGTTGCTGGCTGACTGTGTGCGGGTGCTGGGTGCGGATCACCCCGACACCCTGACCGCCCGGAACAACCTCGCTCACTGGCGGAGACAGGGTGGTCACCCGGGTGACCCTTGAGCTGATTGAGCTGGCCGGGACCGAGGTCTGGCACTGCTTGCCTACGATGCCCCCGCGCGCCGGTCCGCGGTGTCGTGCCGTACGGCTGGACCCGGACGAGGCGTCTACCCGTCCCTGAACGTGCGATACCTCTCGCACTGCGCCGTGGGTGCGCGGGATATCGCGTAACAGATGGCGTTGATGTTCAGGCCGGGGTCCGGACGATCGCCAGGTGCATGTTCAGCGGCGCTGTGACCCGCATCGTGTAGCCCTGCCCGCGGTGGATCGTGGGTTCGCTTCGGGCGGCGGTTCGGACTGCTGTGTCCGGGTTGCCGCGCAGTTGCTCGGTGACCATGCGGGGCACGACGACGGTCACTGTGGGGTCCGGCACCGGCTCTGGCACCGGCACTTGGCCCTTGATGCCTGCCGTGTAGGCGAGGAGCTGCGCGAGGTCGTCGGGCACGGTACGGGCTCCGGCGGAGTCGAGCGCCCAGCACGGATTGCTTTGGGGTCGACGTCGTATTGCCGGAGGAGGGCTTTCGCCGTGACGCCGTCGTTGTAGGCGGTGACGGTGCCGGTTGTCTGCTTGGCAGTGAGCCGCGCGGGCGTCCGACGGGTTTTCCTCTCTGCGCGTGCGGCTGTGGCTCCCTTGCCTTCGGCCGTGAGTGCTCCGTGGGCTTCTGCTCAGTTTTCGCGCCGGTTTTTCCAGTGTTTGCCCGTCGATATGACGGCGTGGTACCTGGAGGCCAGCGTGACGCGTGCGGGGTGTCGGAGTTCGAGGAGCCGGACGCGGTCGTGGTCCGGTGCGATGCCGTAGGGGAGCACGCTCTCCAGGTCGATTGTGGAGCCGATGATGAGTACGGAGTTGATCCGGGCCTGACGCCGGTAGCCGGCCAGCTCCGTGGGACCCCACGTGTCTTCGGTGCAGCCGATCGGCGGGTGCGCCGGGGAGCCCGCGTCGCTCACTCCCACCGCCCAGTGCAGGTAGCCGCCGGGGTTTCCGAAGTAGTGCTGCTCGGCGTAGCTGAAGCGGCGGGCCCCCAGCCCGTGCCACGGCCCGGCGTCGTCCTGGCCCGGGGCGGGGAGGGAGGACAGCGGGGTTCTGCCGAGCGTGATCCGGTACGGGCCGACCGATATCCGCGGTCGGAAGAGCCGGCTGCGGGTGGTGAGGGAGTACATCAGTACCTCGTCGTGCTCGTTGCACCAGGTGACCAGGTAACCGAGCAGTCCCAGCGGCCACGTCCGCACCGTCAGCTCGACATCGCGGAGCACAACATCGAGTTCATCTTCATCCGCGCCCGCATCTGCTCCGTACGTCCGCACCGTCTGTCTGTGTTCCCAGGCGGGCTCGCCGAACAGTTCGGTGACGTAGTCGTGGCGCACGTACGGGGCCATCCGCCGGTACGCCCGGATCAGGCGGCGGCGCTTGCCGAGGGAGGCGTGCCACCACCCGCGGAGGATGCCGCAGAGACCGTAGAGGGCGGTGAGGACGGCGGCCAGTGTCCAGACGTTCAGCTTGGTGTCGATCGCGGGGAGGGAGAGCACGCGCGCATCCTGCCGTACCGCTCACGGTTCCCGCTCCTGATCGCCGGTTTCCATCGCTTGGCCGCCTGACTCGGGTTCACCCGGCGGTGGTCGTCGCTTCGTTGTGTGGGGTGTGGGTGTGGGGGTGGGTGTGCGGGCGTGCGTGTGTGTGGGTGGGGTGTGGGGGTGGTGTGGGAGTGGTGTGGTGGCGCGTGCGGGTGGGGTGTGGGGTGCGCGTGCGGGTGCGCGTGCGGGTGGGGTGTGGGGGTGGGGTCGATTTTTGTGTGGTGGGTGGGCCGTTGCGCGGGGGTGGTTTCCCGGGTGCCACGGGCCGGCCACCGTGTCCGATCGCCGGTCCGTGGCAGGAATTTTTTGGGACATCAGAAAGGGGGAGCCAGTTAGTGCGTAATGGGTGCAGTAAGCGCCTTCCGGGATATTTCCGGAAAGCGGCCATGAGAGCGGGAAGCGAGGAGGTATTCGGTGACGCTCGACACGCCCGACACGGTCGATATGGCCGGAAGTTCGGGGGGTAACCGGCGTCGTGAGCGCCGGGCGGGCGGGCGTCGTGAGCGCCGGTTCTATGTTGCGTTCGACGATGCCGAGCTGACGGTGGTCCGGGCCGCGGCGCGACGCGAGGAGATGGCGCCGGCGGCGTGGGCGGGCCGTCAGCTGATGGCGGTCGCCCAGGAGGTCCTCGTCCCGGTCTCCCGGGACGCGGGCGATGTCCTGCGTGAGCTGGTCGAGGCCCGGGTCCGGCTACGGGAAACGGTCACGGCTCTCCGCACGCTGACCACCCCCACCCCCACCTCCGCTCCCACCCTCGCCCCCGTTCCCGCCCCCGTTCCCGCCCTCGCCTCCGACTCCGCTCCCGCCCCCGACTCCACCCTCGCCCCCGCCCCCACCGACTCCATTCCCGCTCCCGGCGCCGTGTCGGACACTGTCCTCACCCCTATGTCCTCCCCTGCGTCGGACACCGTCCCGCCAGCGGCCCCCGTGGTCCGGGCGGTGCTGGAGGAGGCACTGCGGGCGGTCGCGCGGGTGGATGAGGCGACGGTCCGGGTGATGCGGGAGAGGCGCTCACGGACGTGATGCCGAAGAAGGCCAGGGGAGGGGACACCACCGCGGATCTCCTGGCCTACCTGTTCGGTCCGGGTGACCACGACGAACACCTCGATCCCCACCTCGTCGCCGCCTGGGATCCCGACCTTCCGTGTCCCGTCCGGCAGCCCGCCCGGATCACGCTTGCCGCTCTCGCGCTCCTCCTCGACGCCCCCGTCGAGGCTCTGCGCGGACCCCGCCCCACGGAGCATGTGTGGCACGTCTCCGTCCGTAACGCCCCCGGCGACCGCACCTTGTCGGATACCGAGTGGGCCGAGGTCGCCGCCGCGATGGTTGATGCCGCGGGTGTCGCGCCCCGCGGCGACGAGTACGGGTGCCGGTGGGTGGCGGTGCGTCACGCACCCGACCACATCCACCTCGTGGCGACCCTCGCCCGCCAGGACGGCCGCCAGCCCCGTCTGCGCGGCGACATCCCCGCGATGCACACCGCCGCCCGCGCTTTCGAAGCCGTCTGGGGGCTGGAGGCGATGTCGCCGCTGGACCGGACCGCGCGCCGGGCGCCGGCCACCGGCGAGGCGGAGAAAGCCGCCCGCCGCGGCCTCCGGGAACCGGCCCGTGTCTCGCTCCAGCGCACCGTGCGCGAGGCCGCCGCGCTCGCCACCGGCGACACCGACTTCTTCGACCGGCTCCGCGACGCCGGACTGCGCGTACGCGAACGCCGCCACGACGACGGGAGACTGGCGGGGTACGCGGTCGCGCTGCCCGGCGACCGCGCCGACGCCGGTACCCGTCCGGTCTGGTTCTCCGGATCGACCCTCGCCTACGACCTGTCCCTGCCCCGCGTCCGCGAACGCTTCGAACCAGTGGTCACCCCGGAGGACTGGCGGCGCGCGCACGAGCGGATCCACCAAGCAGCCACCCTCCTGTCCCGCGCCGGACAAGCGCAGGGCGCGGGCGACGTAGCCGCTCTGGGTGACCTCCTGACCGCCTGCGCCGCACACTCCCCGGCCGCCGTACGGCAGGGGGTGCGGGCGGCGGCCGACGCGTTCGAGCAGGCCTCCCGCGCCCCCGGCGACCGCTCCCTGGAGGGCGCCGCCCGCGCCGGCTTCAAGGCCTGCGCCCGATCCCTGGAACACGCGCCGCGC